>NZ_SRTH01000040.1:0-2198 GCF_004792065.1 Mesorhizobium sp. M8A.F.Ca.ET.165.01.1.1
GCGTTATCTGCCGGACGGCAATCTGGAGTTTTTGGGCCGCAACGACGAGCAGGTGAAGATCCGCGGCTTCCGCATCGAGCCGGGCGAGATCGCGGCGCGGCTTTGCGAGCATGCCTGGGTGCGTGAGGCGGTGGTGGTGGCGCGCCAGGACCGCGCCGGCGACAAGCATCTTGTCGCCTATTTCGTGTGCGGACCCGAGGCCGGCTCGGACGGGGACGATGGCGCGCAGCTTGCCGGCGCCTTGCGCGCTCATCTGGGTGCGCGGCTGCCCGACTACATGGTGCCGTCGGCCTTCGTGCGGCTGGATGGGCTGCCGCTGACACCGAACGGCAAGCTCGACCGCCAGGCGCTGCCGGCGCCGGCCGACGAGGCCTATGCGCACGCCGCCTATGAAGCGCCGCAGGGCGCGGTCGAGACGCTGCTGGCCGGGATTTGGGCGGAGCTTCTCGGGGTCGAGCGGGTCGGACGCCACGACAACTTCTTCGAACTCGGCGGACATTCGCTCCTGGCGGTGCAGCTCTTGAGCCGGCTGTCGCGGGCTGTTGGGGTCGAACTGCCGCTGACGAGGCTGTTCGCCAGGCCGGTTCTTTCCGATCTGGCCGAAAGCATCGTCGAGGTGTTGAGCCGCACCGGTCCGCAAGACCTGCCGGCGATTGCGACGGTGTCGCGCGACGAGCCGCTTGCGCTGTCGTTCGCGCAGCAGCGGCTATGGTTTTTGGCGCAGCTGGACGAGGGCAGTACCAACTATCACATTCCGCTGGCCTTGAGACTGCGTGGCGTGCTCGACCGCGTCGCCTGGCAGCGCAGCCTTGACCGTCTGTTTGCCCGTCATGAGGCGCTGCGCGGTGTCTTTGTCGCTCCGGAGGGCAAGCCGCGGGTTGAGGTTCTGCCGCCGGAGGGGCTGCCGGTGCTGGAGCACGATCTGCGGGACAGGCCGGATGCAGAGGCGGCGCTTTTGGATCTGTGCCGTGAAGAGGCGCAGACGCCCTTCGATCTTGCGCGCGGGCCGCTGATCCGCGGGCGTCTGATCCGGATGTCGGATGAGGAACATGTTTTCCAGCTGACCCAGCATCACATTGCCTCGGACGGCTGGTCGATGGGCGTGCTGGTGCGTGAACTCAGTCAGCTTTACCGGGCGTTCGCAGCTGGACAGGACGATCCTTTGCCGCCGCTGGCGATCCAGTACCCGGATTATGCCGCCTGGCAACGGCAGTGGCTGTCGGGGGAACGGCTGCAAAGCCAGGCGCAGTATTGGCGCAACGCCCTGTCAGGCGCCCCGGCCCGGCTTGCACTGCCGACTGACCGCGTGCGGCCGGCCCAGCAGTCGTTTGCCGGGGCCAGTGTGCCGATCGTCATCGATGCGGATCTGACGCGGGATCTGAAGCGGCTGAGCCGGCAGCATGGCACGACGTTGTTCATGACGGTGCTGGCGGCCTGGGCGGCGGTGCTTTCGCGTCTGTCGGGGCAGGACGACCTCGTGATCGGCGTTCCGAGCGCCAATCGAGGCCGGCGCGAGATCGAAGAGTTGATCGGTTTCTTCGTCAATACCCTGGCGCTTAGGCTCGACCTGTCCGGCGAGCCGAGCGTGTCGGAGCTTTTGGCGCGGACGCGGCGCACGGCGCTGGCCGCGCAGGAGCATCAGGACCTGCCGTTCGAGCAGGTCGTCGAGATCGCGCAGCCGCCCCGGCATCTTGATCACACGCCGTTGTTCCAGGTGATCTTGGCCTGGGAGAACAATGCGATCGCGTCATTGGACCTGCCGGGGCTGAGCGTGGAGGCTGCCGGGGAGGGGTATGATCAGGTCAAGTTCGATCTGGAGCTCGACCTTGGCGAAGATGGCGATCAGATCGCCGGATCGCTGCACTATGCCACGGCGCTATTCGACGAAGCGACGATCGAGCGGCAGCGTGAATATCTGGTGGTGCTGCTGCGGGCGATGGTTGCCGATGCAGGCCAGCCGGTCGGCCGCATCGACATCCTGCCGGCCGCCGAACGCACCTATCTGCTGGAGGGTCTGAACCGGACGGACGCGGACTATCCGTCGGATCTTTGCATCCACGAGCTGTTCGAGGCGCAGGTGCGCCAGGCGCCGGAGGCGGTGGCGGTGGTCTGCGACGACGAGCGCCTGAGCTACGGCGAGCTCAATGCGCGGGCCAACCGGCTGGCCCATCATCTGATCGGGCTCGGGGTCAGGCCGG
>NZ_SRTH01000041.1:0-1900 GCF_004792065.1 Mesorhizobium sp. M8A.F.Ca.ET.165.01.1.1
CGTCAGATGCCGCCGCCATTGTCATATTGCTCTTCGGCAATGTCACGCTCGTCCAGCCAGTGTTCCAGGGTATCTACCATCTCTTCGGCCGACTTGCCGAGCGTCTTGAGATGGATCTCCGGTTTCTCCGGTGCTTCGTAAGGAGAATCGACACCGGTGAAATTCTTGATCTCGCCATTCAGCGCGCGGGCGTAGAGACCCTTCGGGTCACGCCTGGCGCATTCCTCGAAAGGCGTGTCGACAAACACCTCGATGAACTCGCCATCGGCCATCAATTCCCTGGCCATGCGCCGCTCGGCGCTGAACGGCGAAATGAAGGAGACAATGACGATCAGCCCGGCATCGGCCATCAGCTTGGCCACTTCGGCGACGCGGCGAATGTTCTCGACGCGATCGGCATCGGTGAATCCGAGGTCGCGGTTGAGACCGTGACGGACATTGTCGCCATCGAGAATATAGGTATGGCGGCCTGTGGCGAACAGCTTCTTCTCGAACAGGTTGGCGATGGTAGACTTGCCGGAGCCCGAAAGCCCCGTGAACCAGAACACGGCCGGCCGCTGGTTCTTCATGTCGGCGCGCACGCGCTTGCCGACATCGAGCGATTGCCAATGGATGTTTTCGGCGCGGCGCAGCGAGTGCACGATCATGCCGGCGCCAACCGTGGCGTTGCTGATGCGATCGATCAGGATAAACGCGCCAGTGGTCCGGTTCTCGCCAAACGGGTCGAAGGCAATCGGCGCCCGCGTCGAGATGTTGCAGATGCCGACTTCATTCATCTCGAGCGACTTGGCCGCCTCATGGCCAAAGTCGTTGACGTTGATGCGGTATTTCAAGTCGGTGACGGTGGCGCTGGTCTGATCGGTCTCGGTGCGCAGGATATAGGAGCGGCCCGGCAGCAGCGCATGCTCGTCGAACCAGACGATGTTGGCGGCGAACTGGTCGGCGACCTGCGGCCGCGCGGCCGGCGAAACCAGCATGTTGCCCCTGGAAACCTCGACCTCGTCGTCAAGGACGAGCGTTATGGCCTGGCCGGCCACCGCCTGTTTGAGATCGCCGCCATAGGCGACGATGCGTTTGACATGCGAGGACTTGCCCGATTTGGCGACGACGACCTCGTCGCCTTGCGCAATGGTGCCGGACGCGATGGTGCCGGCGAAGCCGCGAAAATCGAGATTGGGGCGATTGACGTACTGAACCGGAAAGCGGAACGGCAGCTCGGCGGTGACTTCGTCGACCGAGACGGTTTCGAGTTGCTCGATCAGCGTCGGGCCGGAATACCACTTCATGCTGTCCGAGCGGCGGCTGACATTGTCGCCATAACGGGCCGACATCGGGATCGGCACCATGGTCTGGAAACCGAGATCGCCTGAGAACCGCCGGTAGTCCTCGACGATGCTGTCGAAGACCGCCTGGTCGAAATCGACAAGATCGATCTTGTTGACCGCCAGCACGATGTGGCGAATGCCGAGCAGCGAGGCGATGATCGAATGGCGCCGGGTCTGGCGCAGCATACCCTGCCGGGCATCGATCAGCACGATCGCCAGATCGGCGGTCGAGGCACCGGTCGCCATGTTGCGGGTATATTGTTCGTGGCCGGGCGTGTCGGCGACGATGAACTTGCGCTTCGGCGTGGCGAAGAAGCGGTAGGCGACGTCGATTGTGATGCCTTGCTCGCGCTCGGCCTCGAGGCCATCAACCAGCAGCGCGAAGTCGATGTCGTCGCCCGTCGTGCCATGCTTTCGCGAATCGCGTTCGAGCGCGGCGAGTTGGTCCTCGAAAATCTGCTTGGTGTCGGACAACAGCCGACCGATCAACGTCGACTTACCATCATCGACCGAACCGCAGGTCAGGAAGCGCAGCAGCGACTTCTTCTCTTGCGCCGCCAGATAGTCGCGGACGC
>NZ_SRTH01000042.1:0-1274 GCF_004792065.1 Mesorhizobium sp. M8A.F.Ca.ET.165.01.1.1
CCCCTATGCATCCGCCGCAGCGCCAAGCGGTTTGGTTGGCGCGGCGCTGCGGCGGACGAGCTTCATACGTCTGGTGTCGATGATGCCAAGCGGATAATCATGGAAGGTAAGTGCCCATTGGCCGTCCTCGGCTTCGGTGGCCGCGACGGCTTCGCCGGCCAGTGATTGCGAGACATAGACGAAGCCGCCATTCCACCTGATCTCGCCATTGTGGCGCACCCAGCGAACCGCGGCCTCTTGCGGATAATCGGGCTCGGGTGGCGTCCTTGGCATGGCTCGTTGCGACGGGCGGTAATGCTGGGCTGGAGTGTCCATGGCAAGCGCCTCATGCGGACGCTCCTCATTGTAGCTGCGCCGGAAGGCTTCGAAGGCCCGGCCCTGAGCCGTTCTGTCGGCCTCCGGGTCCTTGGCCAGTGGCAGCATGGTCAGATGGAAGCGCTCGTGGCGACCGTTCTGCTGTGGCTTGCCGGGCGCGATCCGTTCCAGCGTGATGCCGAGCTTGATGAAGCGCACCGCAAGCGGCGTCAGCCCGGTGACGCCGGCCGACGCGAAGGGCGAGCCATTGTCGCTTCTGAAGCGATCCGGCAGGCCATGCTCCTCAAACAGTCGCTCGAACACCGGCCAGGCCTCGGCGTCCGCCGTCGAGCCCGTCGCTTCGAGCGCCAGAAGGTAGCGGCTCGAGGCATCCATCACCGTCAACGGATCGCAGCGCCACCCGTCGGCAGTCCGGAACCACCCCTTGTGATCGCCAGTCCACACCGCATTCGGCCCTTGCGGCTCCGGCCACGGTCCGTTGCCACAGGCTCGCAGACGTGGCCGCTTGCGGGCGCCTACGAGCCCGTGCCGTGCAAGGATCGCGCCCACCGTCGAGGCCGACGGCCAAACCAGCTCGGGAGCCGTGCGCTTGAGACGCGCCACGATCTTCTTTGGCCCCCACAGCGGATGCACCTCCTTGGCGGCAACGATCCGCTCCACCAGGTCCAGCGCCGTCGCCCGGCCGTGATTGAGCGGCGCGCGAGGCAGATCGTGCAAACCTTCCGGGCCGAACGCGCGATAGCGTCCAAGCCATTTGTAGCCGGTCTTGCGCGATATCCCATAAGACGCACAGAGCTCGATCATCGTCTCTTCACCCGAAAGGCAATCCACAACAAACCGTAGCCGCTCGTCCATGATCCCAGTTTCTCGCCAAACCATCGCCGGTCCTCCCGGCGGACAAGAAAACTGTCACCCATGCTATCGGTCCATTCTGTTACCTATCTATCCGGTTCGGACAC
>NZ_SRTH01000043.1:0-1239 GCF_004792065.1 Mesorhizobium sp. M8A.F.Ca.ET.165.01.1.1
GCGCAGGTGCGCCAGGCGCCGGAGGCGGTGGCGGTGGTCTGCGACGACGAGCGCCTGAGCTACGGCGAGCTCAATGCGCGGGCCAACCGGCTGGCCCATCATCTGATCGGGCTCGGGGTCAGGCCGGGGAACCGCATTGCGACAGTGCTGGACCGCTCCGTCGCTCTTGTCGTGGCGCAGTTGGCGGTCCTCAAGGCGGGCGGAGTGTATGTGCCGATCGATCGCGCTCTTCCATCTGCGCGACAAGGATGGCTGATGGCAGATTGTGCTGCGCGCCTCGTGCTTACGGAGGGTGTCGCTGAATTGGTTGATGTGACGATCCCTGTTCTGTCTATTGAGCCGCTCATGGCTGGGACTGGGTCTAGTGCCGACCCTGGCTTGACGTTGAACGCCGAGACTGCCGCTTACGTGATGTACACTTCCGGCTCGACCGGCCTTCCCAAGGGGGTTGTTGTTCTTCATCGTGCGGTCAACCGGCTCGTCATAAACAACGGCTATGCGAAGATCGATGCCCGAGATCGTGTGGCGTGGGTGGGTAATCCCGCCTTCGACGCCAGCACATTTGAAGTGTGGACGCCGTTGCTCAACGGTGGCTGCATTATTGCTTTGGATGCCACGACCGTCTTAAATCCTTCAAATTTTGCCAAGTCACTTGAACAGCAACGGGTGACAACCCTTTTTCTAACAACAGCGTTATTCAACAAATATACGTCATCGATCGCTCCAGCGTTGGCACAACTTAAGTACCTCCTTTCTGGAGGCGAGACCAGTGACGGTCCCTCATTTTTGAGATTGCTAAGAGAAGAAGGTCCTGTACGCCTCATTCACTGCTACGGTCCGACCGAGACGACGACCTTTGCAACAGTATGCGAGATCACCGCGATTGATGAGACATTCCGCCGTGTCCCGATCGGCCGTCCGATAGCGAACACGCGGGTGTACCTGCTTGACGGGCATGGTGGGCCCGTGCCGTTCGGGGCGGTGGGCGAGCTTTACATTGGCGGCGCAGGCGTTGCACGTGGCTACCTGAACCGGCCCGAGCTGACGGCGGAGCGGTTCATCGCCAGCCCGTTTGTGGAGGGCGACCGGCTGTATAAGACCGGCGACCTGGCGCGTTATCTGCCGGACGGCAATCTGGAGTTTTTGGGCCGCAACGACGAGCAGGTGAAGATCCGCGGCTTCCGCATCGAGCCGGGCGAGATCGCGGCGCGGCTTTGCGAGCATGCCTGGGTGCGTGAG
>NZ_SRTH01000044.1:0-1168 GCF_004792065.1 Mesorhizobium sp. M8A.F.Ca.ET.165.01.1.1
GGAACACCCCTTGTGTGTTTGGAATCGTGCATTGTTGAGGGTGCCACGGACCAGGTGCTTGCCTGATCCGTGGCGGCGGTCGAGAGCCCGTCACCCCTCAGGTGGCTTAAACCGTGGATGAGCTGGGGCCCGACCGCCTTCTTTTGTGAACCCGAACAGTTGCAAGGGGCAAGCCCCCGCACACAAGGAAGGGACCGATGAGATGGTAGCGCAAACGGTTCAGGACATCGGCATCGATGTCGCCAAAGGCTGGCTCGACGTGGCGGTGTTTCAAACGCAGGAACAAGCGCGTTTCGACAACGACAAGGACGGATGGGCCAAGCTGGTCAGATGGCTGCGGGGTCGCACCGTACGCGCCATCGGCATGGAGCCGAGCGGCGGCTATGAGCGCGGTGTGGCCAAGGCACTGCGTAGCGCGGACCTGCCGGCCAGGAACGTCAATCCGCACAAATTGCGCCACTATGCCCGCGCCCTTGGCCGATTGGCCAAGAATGATCGCATCGACGCCTTGCTGATTGCGCGCTACACCGCCGAACTGCCGACCCGGCCGGTGCGTTGCGACCCGATTGCGGAGCAACTGGCCGATCTGGTCGTGGCCCGCAGGCAGCTTAGCGACGATAAGGTCAGCCTCGCCAATCAACTCGAGCAGCTACGCGAGCCGATGGTGAAGCGCATCTTCACCCAGCGGCTGCGTCGTATCGAACTCGATATCGCACTGCTCGCCAAGCGTATGGCCGAACTCGTCGCCAGCCAGCCGGCGCTCGCAGCCAAGGATCGCCTGATCCAGTCCTTCCACGGTGCCGGTCCAGTCCTCAGCCATACCATACTGGCGCTGGCGCCGGAGATCGGGCAGGCCTCGCGACGCGAGATTGCTGCGCTTGCCGGCCTGGCGCCCTACGACTTCGACACCGGCACCTTCAAAGGTCGCCGCGTCATCTGGGGCGGCCGGCATGCTCTGCGCAGGGTGGTCTACATGGCAGCGCTCACCGCCAGCCGCTCCAATCCCGTACTCAAAGCCTTCCACCAGCGTCTTATTGCAAACGGTAAGCAACCAAAGGTCGCCATCGTCGCCGTGGCCCGAAAGATTATGACCATCCTCAGCGCCATGCTTCGACACAACCAACCCTGGTATCCAGACAAAGCCTGAAAACACAGTTGCTCATCCGTC
>NZ_SRTH01000045.1:0-1157 GCF_004792065.1 Mesorhizobium sp. M8A.F.Ca.ET.165.01.1.1
GGGAGAGCGACTATCTGGGGTGTCAAGTTGCATTTGCGAATTCGCTTCTCGCGTCGCGTGCTTTTGCGTTGAGGATGACGAGAAGTTTTCTGGCGAGTGCGATGCGGATGAGCATTTTGGGCTTTCCCGCCTGTTGCAACCGTTGAGCGAACGCTTTGAGATGGGGATCGAACTTGGCTGCGATGGCTGCGACGATGAAGAGGATGCCCCGGGGCCCGGCGCGTCCGCCGCGCACATGCCTGTTGCCGGCGCGCTTGCCGCTGTCGTTGGCGATAGGGGCGAGGCCTGCCAGCTTGGCGATTGCTTTGTTGGAGATGAGGCCGATCTCGGGCAGTTCGGCCATGAGGCGGGCCACGGTGCGGCCAGCCACGCCCTTGAGCGAACGGAAGGCCGATCCCAATCTGGCCCACAGCGGATCATCGTCGATCATCGAGGCGATCTCGCCTTCCAGGCGCCGCTCCTCACGCTTGAGGAAAGCCAGCATCGCCTCGATGCTGGCGCCTGTCTCGGCATCGCGCGCGGCGCTTCTACGCTGCTTGTTGACGGTCGCATCGCCGACGACCTGGCAAAGCCGCCCAACCAGCGCAGTAAGCCGCTGCTGGGCAGTGCTGGGTGGTGGCGTCGGCACGATCTTCTTGACTGCGCTGTAATGGGCGATGATGGAAGCGTCGATACGGTCGGTCTTCTCCAGATAGCCCATCGCCTCGGCGAAGCGGCGCACGCTCTTGGCATTGACCAGAGCGCACGGCATGCCGTGCGCCCACAAAAGCATGAAGCCCAACCGCTCATAGCCGCCCGACGCCTCCATCACCGCGTGGGTTGCGCCATGGTTGTGACAGAACAGCCAAAGAGCTGCGATCCCCGTCGCGTCGTTGGTGAAGCGCTCTACCGCCCCGTCGGGCCAGACATGCGCGTCCAGCCAATCCTTCGAAACATCAACTCCACAAATGATCATGTTCACGGTAACCTGCCTTGTGCGTACGGTTGGAACCAAGCGACTGTTCGGTCGTGCGTGACGAAGGCGAAGATCCCAAGCTCTCCCGCGGCTGTAACCTCAGGTGGTACGGGCGACTTCGCCAAGCCAAGGTCCGGGCGGCCGCCCGGACCTTGGCTCAATCGCTTCAATCCCACGAAATCTCTCTCGTGTAGATACAAGG
>NZ_SRTH01000046.1:0-1129 GCF_004792065.1 Mesorhizobium sp. M8A.F.Ca.ET.165.01.1.1
GGCGTCGGCGTGATGCGCAGCCGCTCGGTGCCGCGCGGCACGGTCGGGTAGTTGATCGGCTGGATATAGAGGCCGTGCACGCCAAGCAGCCGGTCGCTGGCCATCTTGCACAGCTCCGGGTCGCCGACCAGAACCGGCACGATGTGGGTCGGCGATTCCATCACCGGCAGGCCGGCGGCGGACAGGATCTGCTTGGTTCGGCTCGCCTGCTGCTGCTGGGCGTCGCGTTCGGCCTGCGAGCGCTTCAGGTGACGGATCGACGTGGTGGCCGCGGCGGCGATGGCCGGCGGCAGCGCGGTGGTGAAGATGAAGCCCGGCGCATAGGAGCGCACCGCGTCGATGACGGCACTGGTGCCGGTGATGTAGCCGCCCAGCGTGCCGAACGCCTTGGCCAGCGTGCCCTCGATGATGTCGATGCGGTCGGCGAGGCCCTCGCGCTCGGTGATGCCGCCGCCGCGCGGCCCGTACATGCCCACCGCATGGACCTCGTCGATATAGGTCATGGCGTTGTAGCGCTCGGCGAGCTCGACGATCTCCTTGATCGGCGCGATGTCGCCATCCATCGAATAGACGCTTTCGAAGACGATCAGCTTGGCGCGTTCGCGCCCGGCCGTCTGCAAAAGGCTTTCCAGATGCGCGACGTCATTGTGCCGGAATATCTTCTTCTCGGCGCCCGAGCGCCGCACGCCTTCGATCATCGAGGCATGGTTCAACTCGTCCGAGATGATCAGGCAATTGGGCAAAAGCCGTGCGATGGTCGAGATCGAGGCTTCGTTCGAGACGAAACCGGAGGTGAAGACCAGGGCGGCTTCCTTGCCGTGCAGGTCGGCCAGCTCATGCTCGAGTTCGACCAACGGGTTGGACGTGCCGGAAATGTTGCGGGTGCCGCCGGCGCCAGAGCCCATCTTGCCGGCCGCCCTCTGGAACGCGGCGATGACGTCGGCGTGCTGGCCCATGCCAAGATAGTCGTTGGAGCACCAGACGGTGATTTCCTCGGCGCGGCCGTTGGAACGCCAGATGGCGCGCGGAAACTTGCCCGCGATGCGCTCTAGATCGGCGAAGACGCGGTAGCGACGCTCGGCATGGAGCTGGTCGATCGCGTCCTCGAAGAACCGCTGGTAATTCATGT
>NZ_SRTH01000047.1:0-1028 GCF_004792065.1 Mesorhizobium sp. M8A.F.Ca.ET.165.01.1.1
GCGCAGGTGCGCCAGGCGCCGGAGGCGGTGGCGGTGGTCTGCGACGACGAGCGCCTGAGCTACGGCGAGCTCAATGCGCGGGCCAACCGGCTGGCCCATCATCTGATCGGGCTCGGGGTCAGGCCGGATCAGCCGGTGGCGATCTGCCTGGAGCGCAGCCCGGCTATGGTGGAGGGGGTCTTGGCGATCCTGAAGGCGGGCGGCGCCTATCTGCCGCTGGACCCGGCCTACCCCTGCGCGCGGCTGCGGCAGGTCCTCGGCGATGCCTCGCCGCGGCTGCTGCTTTGTGATGCGGCCGGACGCGCAGCACTCGGCGCCGAGGCGCTGGCCGATGTCACGACGGTCGATCTGGAGACGGCCACCCCGGCCTGGGTCGAGTTGCCCGCCTCGAACCCGGACCCGCGCGCTCTTGGCCTGACCGCATGCCATCTCGCCTATGTCATCTACACTTCAGGCTCTACCGGAGCCCCAAAGGGGGCAAAGAATGAGCATCGGGCTATTATCAATCGCCTGATCTGGATGCAGAAAGCCTACGCTCTCAATGCGACTGATGTCGTTTTGCAGAAGACGCCATTTGGCTTCGATGTCTCGGCCTGGGAATTCTTCTGGACGTTGCTTGAAGGGGCGACCCTGGTGCTAGCGCCACCGGCGGCACACAAAGACCCCGATGCGCTTGTAAAAGTGATCCTCAGCCAAAGGATCACCACTGCGCACTTTGTACCATCCATGCTGGTTAGCTTTATGGACACGACGGGCGCTGATCGCTGCACATCGCTGCAGCGTCTCGTGTGCAGTGGCGAGGCGCTTCCTGCCTCCGTCGCGCACAAAGTTCGACGCGTATTGCCTTTGACCGCCCTTCACAATCTGTACGGTCCCACGGAAGCTGCTATCGACGTTACAGCCTGGAGTTGCCCGGCTGACTTTGATGGGGCGATTGTCCCGATCGGCCGTCCGATTGCGAACACGCGGGTGTACCTGCTTGACGGCCATGGTGGGCCCGTGCCGTTCGGGGCGGTGGGCGAGCTTTA
>NZ_SRTH01000048.1:0-981 GCF_004792065.1 Mesorhizobium sp. M8A.F.Ca.ET.165.01.1.1
TGAGATGCAGCGTGCCATAGGTGCCGACCAGGTCGTTGCCGACATTGCCAGCCGAGCCGTTGACGGCGCTGACGCTGTGCGTGTCGCCATTGTCGACATCGGTGTCGTTGGAAAGCACATTGCCGCTCACCGGATTGGGATCGGCCAGCGTGTTGGTGTCTTCCTTCACCGCCGCCGCATCGGCCACCGCCACCGGCGCATCGTTGGTGCCGGTGATGGTGATGGTCAGGTTGGCGGACGAAGAGCCGCCGTGGTTGTCGGCGTTGGTGTAGCTGAAGACGTCGGTGACGGTGGCGCCTTCGGCAAGCTGCTGCACCGAGGCCAGGCCATTGTCGAGCGTATAGCTGTAGCTGCCGTCGCTGTTGAGATGCAGCGTGCCATAGGTGCCGACCAGGTCGTTGCCGACATTGCCAGCCGAGCCGTTGACGGCGCTGACGCTGTGGGTGTCGCCATTGTCGACATCGGTGTCGTTGGAAAGCACATTGCCGCTCACCGGATTGGGATCGGCCAGCGTGTTGGTGTCTTCCTTCACCGCCGCCGCATCGGCCACCGCCACCGGCGCATCGTTGGTGCCGGTGATGGTGATGGTCAGGTTGGCGGACGAAGAGCCGCCGTGATTGTCCGCATTGGTGTAGCTGAAGACGTCGGTGACGGTGGCGCCTTCGGCAAGCTGCTGCACCGAGGCCAGGCCATTGTCGAGCGTATAGCTGTAGCTGCCGTCGCTGTTGAGATGCAGCGTGCCATAGGTGCCGACCAGGTCGTTGCCGACATTGCCAGCCGAGCCGTTGACGGCGCTGACGCTGTGCGTGTCGCCATTGTCGACATCGGTGTCGTTGGAAAGCACATTGCCGCTGACCGGATTGGGATCGGCCAGCGTGTTGGTGTCTTCCTTCACCGCCGCCGCATCGGCCACCGCCACCGGCGCATCGTTGGTGCCGGTGATGGTGATGGTCAGGTTGGCGGACGAAGAGCCGCCGTGAT
>NZ_SRTH01000049.1:0-957 GCF_004792065.1 Mesorhizobium sp. M8A.F.Ca.ET.165.01.1.1
TCCGAATGAACATCCATAAGAATGCCCGTCTCACACCGCTGCGTCGAGAGGAGATGGCGCTGTCGGTGATAGAAGGCGCTTTCTCCAAAGCCCATGCGGCGCGTGTCTACGGCGTGTCGGCCAAGATCGTGGCGCGCTGGGTCGAGCGCTACAAGTCCGAAGGGCGGGCCGGCATGATCGACCGTTCCTCGCGGCCCGCCCATATGCCGCAGGCCACCGCTGCGTTGATCGCCGAGCGCATCATGGCGCTGCGGCGGCAACGTTGGACCGGCAAGCACATCGCCCATGAGGTCGGCGTCTCGCCCGCCACCGTTAGCCGGGTTCTCAAGCGTGCCGGACTGTCGCGGTTGCGGGATATCGAACCGGCCGAGCCGATCCGACGCTACGAGCGCGAGCATCCTGGCGAGATGATCCATATCGATATCAAGAAGCTCGGTCGTTTCGAGCGCATCGGTCATCGCATTACCGGCAAGCGCACCGGCAATGCCAGCTCGCGCGGCAGCAGTTGGGAGTTCGTCCATGTCTGCATCGACGACGCCTCCCGCATCGCCTTCTCGCAGATCCTGCCCGACGAGAAAAAAGAAAGCGCCATCGCCTTCCTCAAGGCGGCGGTGGCCTACTACGCCAGCCTCGGCGTCACGATAGCCCGCGTCATGACCGACAACGGCTCCTGCTACAGATCAAAGGCCTTCGCCAAGGCCTGCCGCGATCTCGGCCTCAAGCACGTCAGGACAAGACCCTATACACCCAAGACCAATGGCAAGGCCGAGCGCTTCATCCAGACAGCACTGCGCGAATGGGCTTATGCCATCGCTTATCCGACTTCAGATCACCGCGCCGCAGAGTTGCCGGTCTGGCTGCACAGATACAATTGGCACCGTCCCCACGGGAGCCTAAAGTCCAAAACACCTATCAGTCGCCTCGCTCTAACCGAGGACAACCTGTTGAGGCTCCACA
>NZ_SRTH01000004.1:0-548806 GCF_004792065.1 Mesorhizobium sp. M8A.F.Ca.ET.165.01.1.1
GGCACGCTGCATCTCAACAGCGACGGCACCTACACCTACACGCTCAACAATGGCCTGGCCTCGGTCCAGGCGTTGGCCGAAGGTGCCAGCGTCACCGACGTCTTCACCTACACCAACGCCGACAACCATGGCGGCTCTTCGAGCTCCAGCCTGACGGTGACCATCAACGGCACAAATGATGCTCCGGTCGCGGTTGCCGACATCAATTCGGTGAAAGAAGACACAGCGCCCAATCCGGTCAGCGGCAATGTGCTGACCAACGACACCGATGTCGACACTGGCGACACCCACAGCGTCACCGCCGTCAATGGCTCGGCCGGCAATGTCGGTGCCAACCTCGTCGGCACGTACGGCACGCTGCATCTCAACAGCGACGGCACCTACACCTACACGCTCAACAATGGCCTGGCCTCGGTCCAAGCTCTGGCTCAGGGTGCCAGCGTCACCGACGTCTTCACCTACACCAACGCCGACAACCATGGCGGCTCTTCGACCGCCAACCTCACCGTCACGGTGAACGGTACAGACGACGTCAGCACAACGTTGATTTCCTCCGTCGTGGACGGCAAGCAGGGAAACAACGCCCTGCCGAGTACCGTGACAATAACATTCACATCGGCCGTCACTGCGAACTTTGTAAATCTGTCGAGTGTGATGCACGTCTCCGGCTTGCCAAACGTGAGCGTCATCGCGGGATCGGGAAGCTTCAACGCGGCCCATACTCAGTACACGTTCCAAGTGGACAAAGGCGCGGGAAGCAACAACGGCTCGTCCTACACCCTGACGATCGATAGCGGGGCCTTCTCGGATTCGGGTGGGAACACAAACGCGGCGAATACGACCACCAATCTCAAGCCCGCCGGAACCGCCGGTGAGCCCATCAACCTCGCCCTCACCGACCCCTCACATGAAGGCGCACTCATCACCGTTACGGTGAAGGACGTGCCCTCAGGCTGGAGCATCGACGGCGCAACCCATAATGCAGACGGCAGCTGGACGGTGCAGACCAACGACCTGCACGGGCTGACCGTGACCACGCCGCCCGAATTCACCGGTGCCACGGTGCTCGACGTCCAGATGACCTGGATCAACGCAGACGGTACCTTGGGCAGCGCGTCGATCGCCGATAATGTCGAGGCCTACGCTCCGGGATCGCCGGTCTTTGCCTGGTCCGGCGACGACGTGCTGACCGGCTCGCACGGCAACGACCTCTTCGTCTTCTCGCAGCCGATCGGCGCCGACACGGTGCACAATTTCGACGCCGCGGCCGACCAGATCGACCTCATCGGCTACAGTGGATTGGCAGACTTTGCCGACCTCCAGACGCACATCGCCGACGATGCCAACGGCAATGCGGTGATCGCGCTCGGCGACGGACAGTCGATCACGCTGGACGGCGTGCATTCGGGCGCACTCACGGCAAGCAATTTCGTCTTCGACCAGACACCGGTGGTCAACAATTCAGGCACCATGACGATCGGCGACGGCGCTCTGCTGCCGCTGAGCGGCATCATCAACAACAGCGGCCTGATCTCGCTCGGCTCGACCGGCAGCGATACGCTGCTGCAGGTTATCCAGCACGGCGTGACCTTGCAGGGAGGCGGGCAGATCCTGTTGTCCGACAGCGCCGCCAACATGATTTCCGGCACAGGGCCGGATGTCACTCTCGTCAACGTCGACAACACGATCTCGGGCGCCGGCCAACTGGGCGGCGGCATGCTCAGCCTCGACAATAGGGGGACCATCATCGCCTCCGGCTCGAATGCGCTGGTCATCGATACCGGAGGCAGTGTCGTCACCAACTCCGGAACGCTGGAAGCAACGGGTTCGGGCGGGCTGACGATCACCGGCGGCCTGGCGAATTCGGGCATGCTCTGGGCCAATGGCGGTGACATCGTAATCCATGGCCAAGTCACCGGCGACGGCGATGCCACCATCGGCAACTTGTCGAAGTTGGAGTTCGGCGGCGCCTCGTCGACGGACGTCACCTTCGGACACGACGCTGCCGGCACGCTGCAACTCGACGATTCCTTCGACTACAGCGGACGCATCGGCGGCATCACCAATGATGACCGACTGGACCTCGGCGATATCCTGTTCGGTGCGGGAACGACGGCCGTCTATCAGGCAAACCAGGATGGCAGCGGCGGAACGCTGACCGTTTCGGACGGCACCCATGGCGCCGCATTGCATCTGGTCGGCAGCTATGATGCGAACGCCTTCAAGCTTGCCGACGATGGCCAGGGCCATACCGTCGTTTCGTACAATCCGGCGGAATTCACGCTGACCGGCATCGGCAGTGGGGCGATTTCGAGCGACTTGGTGGTGTGAGCGAACAGGGCCGCCGGCTGCGGCGGCTCCCTTGACCTGACGAGTATCGAGTGGGGTTCTGGAAGTGGATAGCAAGTCTCGAATTGTGAAGGATGCGCTTCGGGCATGCCGCCGCTATTTCCTGGTTGCGGCGGCATTCAGCCTGGCGATCAACCTGCTTTACCTCGCCTCCCCACTCTACATGCTGCAGATCTACGACCGGGTTGTCACCAGCGGCAGCGAAACCACGCTGGTGATGCTGACCCTGGTGTTGCTGGCGGCGTTCCTTTCGCTGGCCGGTCTCGACCTTGTCCGCGCCTGGATCCTGACGCGTGCCAGCGCCCGGCTCGACCGGTTGCTCTCGGCAAGGATCCTCGCCGCGTCCGTGGAAACCCCATCGCCCGGCTCCTCGCCGAGCCAGCCGATCCGCGACTTCGATACGTTCAGGCAGGTCATCACCGGCAGCGGCATCCACGCCCTGTTCGATCTGCCATGGTCGCCCATCTACATCGGCATCATCTTCCTGCTGCATCCTTGGCTCGGCTTCTTCGCGCTCGGCTGCTCGCTGCTCTTGATCGGCATGGCCGTGCTCAACGAGTATCTCGTGCGCTCGCCGCTGAAGCAGGCCAACGAGCTGGCGACGAACAACTATAACTTCACCGAGATGAGCCTCAGGAACTCGGAAGTCGTTCGCGCCATGGGGATGATCGACGGTCTCATCCGCCGCTGGGGGCGCGACCGCAACCTGGCGCTGCGGCGCCAGGCGGAGGCAAGCGACCGCGCCGCCCTGATGTCGGGCCTTATCCGGTTCCTGCGGCTCACCATGCAATCGCTGATCCTCGGCCTCGGCGCCTATCTGGTGATCGAACGGCAAATTACCGGCGGCACCATGTTCGCGGCGAGTCTCCTGCTGGGCAGGGGGCTGCAGCCTGTCGAGCAGATCGTCGGCCTCTGGCGCAGCCTGATCCTGGCGCGGGCTGCCTTGGCAAGGGTCGAGAAGCTGGTCGACGGCGGCGCGCACAACGAAAGGGCGTTCAACCTGCCCAAGCCCAGTGGCACGATCTCCGTCGAACAGGTCAGCTTTGCAATTCTCAGCCAGCAGAAGGTGCTTCTGCGCGAGGTGTCGTTTCGGCTGGAGGCTGGCGAGGCGCTCGGGATCGTTGGCCCCTCCGGCGCCGGCAAGTCGACCCTGGCGCGCCACCTTGCCGGCGTCATGCAACCCAGCCGAGGCACGGTCAGGCTGGATGGCGCCGACCTGTCGCAATGGGGGCACGACGCGCTCGGCGATCACATCGGCTACCTGCCGCAGGATATCGAACTCTTCTCCGATACGGTCGCCGCCAACATTGGGCGCTTCAAGACCAATGTCGACCAGGAGGTGATCGAGGCCGCGCGGCTCGCCGGCGTACACGAGATGATCATCCGCCTGCCGCAGGGCTACGAGACGCAGATCGGCGAGGGCGGCGCCGTGCTGTCGGGAGGATACCGGCAACGGATTGCTCTTGCCCGGGCGGTGTTTGGAACGCCGAAACTGATCATTCTCGACGAGCCGAGTTCCAACCTCGACGCCGATGGCGACCGCGCGCTGAGCGACTGCGCGATCGAGCTCAAGCGCCGCGGCAGCACGGTTATCATCGTCTCGCATCGTCCCTCGACCCTGGCGAATGTCGACAAGATACTTCTGTTGCGCGATGGCGCCGTCGAGGCGTTCGGCATGAGAAACGAGATCGTGGCGCTGCTCAACCAGCGCGCGGCTCCAATGGCGGTGGCAACCCAATGAGCCGTGGTCGGAGAGATCGATGAGCGACAGCGCCCTCACTTACCATAGCCTGCCCGGCGAGGCCGGCATCCTGGCTCCGGATTCCATCCGGGTGCCGGCCTATATCGGCCTGCTGATCATAATGGCCTTTTTCGGCATTTTCGGCGGCTGGGCGGCCTTTGCCCCTCTGAACGGTGCCGTGCTCGCCGATGCCATCGTCAAGGTGGAAGGCAATCGCAAGAGCGTCCAGCACTTCGACGGCGGCACGGTGAAGGAGATCCGCGTCAAGGATGGCGACGTCGTCAGGAAGGGCGACATCATGCTGAAGCTGGACGACACCAGGATTCGGTCCGAGTTCAATCTCTATGCCCAGCAATATGCGCTGTTGCGCGCAACCGATGCCAGGATCCGTGCCGAACTGGACGGCAGCGAGGCTGTTGCCTTCCCCAAGGACATCCTCAAAGAGCACGAGGACTACCTCAAGGACGCAATGGCAAACCAGATCGCCGACCTGGAAAGCCAACGCGCCTCGATGGCCGGCGCCAAACAGATCCTTCAGCGGCGCATTGCCGAGCTCGAGGAGCAGATACGGGGCAAGCAGTCTCGGGTCGAATCCTACCAGGCCCAGCTCAAATCGACGATCGACGAGAAGGCCAGCCTGTCGAAGCTGCTCAAGGCCGGTTTGACGACCCGCCCACGCATCCTGGAACTGGAAAGGTCGGCCTCGGATTTGCAGGGCTTGATCGACGATAATCTCGGCGCCATCGGCGGCAGCCAACAGAGCAAAGCCGAACTCGAGAGCCAGATCGCACAATTGACCAATGAGCGCCGGACCAAGTTGTCGGCCATGTTGATCGATACGCAATCGAACCTGTCCGACCTCATACCCAAGATGTTCGCCGCCCAGGCTGCCATGGACCGGGCCGAAGTGCGCGCGCCCTATGACGGCCAAGTGATGGATCTAAGCGTTTTCTCGATCGGTGCGATCGTGGCGCCGGGCCAGACCATCCTCGACATCGTGCCGACCGAGAATTCGCTGATCGTCCAGGCACAGGTTCGCGTCGAGGATATATCGAACCTGCGTCCCGACATGGCCGCCGAAGTTCGTTTCACATCATACAAGCAGCGTTCGATACCCATCATTCATGGACGCGTCACCCGCATTTCGGCGGATCGCATCACCGACACCAAGACCGGCTTTCCCTATTATCTCGCGGACGTGGCGGTCGATCCGGTGGAATTAGCCGCGGCCCCACAGATCGCGCTTTATCCGGGCATGCCGGCGTCGGTCATGATCGTTACCGAGCAACGCACGGCACTCGACTACATTTTAGGCCCGCTGGTTGTGTCGTTCCACTCCGCGTTTCGCCAGAAATGACGGTTCAGTCCAACACCGCGCGCGGCGAGAACTCCCGACGCGGCGAGAACCCCCGCCGACCTGTCGTGGAAAATGCTTCTCTCCGCGTTGCGGCGCGTCTGGCCGTTGGTGAAGAATCCAGGAGACCGTCGGATATAAGCGTGGACGTGTGTATGGGTGCGCGGTTCAGCCGCTTACCAAGCTCCACATCGAGGGCTGCATGCTGTCCCGGGTGATGTCGACCGTCGCAAGGGTGACAGGCAGCTTAAACCGCCGTGGGCCAGCGCTGCCCGGATTCAAATGGAGCACGCCATCCACTGTCTCCATGCTTGGCACATGCGAGTGACCGGACACGATCAAATCGATGCCCTGGGCAACCGGGTCGATCTGCAGCGTCTTGAGATCATGAAGCACATAGATTGCTCGCCCGGCGAGGCGGACGAGCTCGGTTTCCGCGTATTCCACTGCCCACCCACCGGTGTCCACGTTTCCTCTGATTGCGGTAACCGGTGCGATACCGCGAAGCGCTGCGATGATCTCAGGGCGACCGATGTCTCCTCCATGAATGATGTGGTCGACCCCGGCCAAGCAGCGCAGCGCCTGCGGCCTCAGCAGACCGTGCGTGTCCGAGATGATGCCAATTCTGAATGTCATGGCTCTGCCATCAGACGGTGAGGGTGCTCAAATCCGTTGCGACAAGGCTGTTCGTAAACGTCCGGACGGCTTCCGCGAGAATTTCGTCGTCGGGATAGCGGCCGGAGATGTGCGTAAGAACGAGTTGCTTTACATCACTGGTCGCTGCCAGCGATGCTGCCTCCGCGGCTGTCAGGTGTCCGTAGTCGCGCGCCATCGTTGCATCTCGTTCCAGGAATGTGGCTTCGATGACAAGCAGATCGGCGCCGCTCACCTTGTCGGCCAATCCATCGGTGGTTTCGGTGTCACCTACAATGACCAGCTTCTTGCCAGCCTCGGGTGGTCCGAGAACTGCTTCGGGAGCAATCGTCCTGCCGTCGGGGAGAGAAATTGAGCGGCCTTCGGCCAAGTCCTTCCGGATCGGGCCGTCTGGCACACCGAGAGCTGCCAAGCGGTCCGAAACGAGGTGACGACGCGCCGGCGTCTCGAAGACGAAGCCGTAGCTGTCGGTGTCGCGATGGCGAACTTGAAAGCAGTCGACCGTGAACTCATCCACGTCGAACACGCCTCCGGGCACAAGCGGCACCAGTTGCAGCGGGATCGGCGCGCGTCCCTCACCCCAAAGGCCAGCGAGCATGCGGGCGACGACCTCGAGAGTGTCGGCGCTGCCATGAATGGTCACAAGGTCCTCGCTCTGCCGGAGCCGCAGCGTCGAGAACAAGCCCGGAATTCCGAGCACGTGGTCGAAATGCGCGTGCGTGAGGAGCAGGCGATCAAGTCGCCTGAATCCGGCGCCGCTGCGCAGAAGCTGACGCTGGGTGCCTTCCCCGCAATCGACCAGCACCCGTTGACTGCCGGCTTCAACGAGCAGCGCCGGGTGGTTGCGCTCGGCCGAGGGCACGCTGGCCGAGGTGCCGAGGAAGATGAGCCTGAAGGTCATGCGAGCAGTCTACCTCGCGGGCAACGAGACCTCAAAGCCGGCGAAGGCCCCTAGACTAGTCTAGACGCTTAGGCGACGAAGCGGACCACGCCGCCATCCACGCGCAGAGCCGCGCCAGTGGTTGCGGAAGCCTGCTCTGAGCACACATAGACGATCATGTTGGCGACCTCGTCGGTCGTCGCGAAACGCTGGATGAGGGTGGTCGGACGCATAGCCCTCAAGAAGCCCTGCTCGGCTTCCTCTTGCATGATTCCGTTTGCCTCAGCCTGTTTCGCCATGAAGTCACCCAGGATCTCAGACCGGGTAGGCCCCGGCAGGACGGCGTTGACGGTGACACCCGTGCCCGCGACCGCCTCGGCAAGACCGCGCGAGACCGCCAGCTGTGCGGTCTTGGTCATGCCGTAGTCGAGCATCTCCTTTGGAATGTTGACCGCGGACTCGCTGCTCACGAACACGACGCGGCCCCAGCCCTTCGCCACCATCCGCGGCAGGTAGTGGCGCGTCATGCGCACGCCGCTCATCACGTTCAGCTGGAACAGGCCAAGCCAGTCGTCGTCGGGGATCTTCGCGATGTCCTCGATGCCGTTGTAGTTCCGGATGTGAGCCGTACCCACGTTGTTGACGAGGATATCGGCGTCGGGCGCCTGCGCGAAGAATGTCTCGGCGCCCTCCGCGGTCGAAAGATCGGCGGTGACGCCGGAGATCTCGCTGTCCGGGAAAGACTGGCGCATCTGCCGCACCGCCTCGTCGACCCGGGCATTCCCACGACCATTAATGACGACCGACGCCCCTGCACGAGCTAAACCTTCTGCGGTGGCGCGGCCGATGCCTGCCGTCGACCCGGTGACGATCGCTGTGCGGCCCTTGAGTTCGATATTCATGTCATTCATCTCCTATTGTGAGCAGCTAAGGCGATCGATGCGCCGAAGCGCATCGTTCCCCTCGACCGAGAGCCTTGAAACCTGGCCCGTGCGGCCCGAGCCTCAGGACAAATGCACTAACCTGCCTTTTTCGCGACATCCGCCTCCGCCGCGCGGGCGAGGCTTTCGACCCATTTCTGGTGATAGCGGTAGAGCGCACCGGGATGCTTGTGTCCGAGCTCCTCGATGAACCAGGGCCCTTGTTGCGTTTCCTCGGTCAGCACATGGCAGCCGTTGGCCGTCGGTGTGATGACCCAGCCGTGGTACGCGCTCGAGCCGGTCTCGTCGCCATCGACGGTCGTCGACCACGCAAGCCTGCGGAAGGGCGCGCATTCCGTCACGACCAGACTCATCGGGAATCCGACCGTCACCCGGCTGTATTTGGTTCCGAGCGCCAGTTCCGGCTCACCGGTCAGGATCTTGACCTGGTCTTCGGCAGGAAAGTAGCTCGACCAGTTCTCGGCGTCGGCCAGCAGCCTCCAAACCACTTGAGGGGGCGCCTTCACGTCGATGTCATTGAGCGCATAGATGGCCGACGTTTTGGGATCGTACTTCTCGGGCCAGATCACACGTTCGTACATCGATCACTGCTCCTTCTTGAACAAATCCTGGAAGATGAGCTGGCCCCAAATGCGGCCGCGTGCGTGCACCAGCGCGCCACCCTCGTCGAGCTTTCCCAGCTTGACGGGTGCGAACCCGAGTTGTTTGGCCAAGGCCGCCACGGGAGCGATCGCGTCCTCGTCGTCACCAGACAGAAACACGACCCGGTGGCCGCCCTCCACGGTTGGATCGGCAGCCAAAGTGGCCGCAATCAGGTGATTGAAACCTTTCACGAACTTGGCGCCGGAGAACGCCTTCGCGACGAAGGCGGAGGACAGGAGACCGTCCAACTCCTCAGGGGGGACTAACGCGTTCATCGCGTCGATGACCGTCTTGCCTTTCCAGCTCGGCAGGGCCCTCGCAACCTCGCGGTGCTCCCCGAACGGGACCGCCAGGATGATTGTGTCGGCCTCGAGTGCGTCCCGCAGCGACTTGGCGACGACCGTGGGTCCAATTGCCCCAGCCTGCGGCGCCAACGCCTCGGGCGGCCGGCGGCTCGCGACGGCAACCTTGATGTTTTTACGGGCGAAAGCGTGGGCGAGGGCCTGGCCTACCTTACCGAACCCTACAATTGCGTAGCTCATAATATTTCTCCGATCCATGTTGATATTGATTCCCCGACCTTCAACGGCGCTGGGTTGTCCGTTCTCGCCGATCAGCCGTTTCCCGCGATCCGGCGCGATTTCAGATCGCCGAGAAGCCTCCGTCGACAGACAACTCCAGCCCGTTCACGAAGCTCGAATCGTCTGAAGCAAGAAACAGCGCGGCCGCCGCAATTTCCTCGGGACGCCCCATCTTTCCCCGCGGGATCAGGGATTCGAACATCCGCTTCGCCTCCTCGGTGAGAACCTGGTCCTGCATCGGTGTGGCGATCGGCCCCGGGTGCAGCACGTTCACCCGGATATTCCTGCTCTTCAGCTCGTTGAGCCACCCGCGTGCGAATGCGTGCAACGCCGCCTTGCTCGCCGCATACACGCTGTAACCAGGAAAACCTTTCACCGAAGCCACTGATCCGGTCATGAAGATCGATCCGCCATCGTTGAACAGCGGCAACGCCTTTTGCACCGTGAACAGTGTGCCGCGCGTATTCAGGCCGAAGGTGGCATCGAAATGCTGCTCGGTAATCTCGCCCAGTGGGACGGCTTCGCCCGTGCCGGCGCTCGCATACAGGACGTCAATCTTGCCCTTTTCCCGCTTGACTGTATCGAACAGGCGGTCGAGGTCGTCGAGATTGGCCGCATCGCCGCGCACGCCGGTCACGTTCCGGCCAACCAGCCTGATGGCCTCGTCGAGCGCCTCCTGCCTCCGGCCAGTGATGAAAACATACGCGCCTTCTTCAACGAACCGTTTGGCGGTCGCCAGCGCCATGCCGCTCGATCCACCCGTGATGACTGCAACCTTGCCTTCGAGCTTTCCCATGATTTTTCCTTTCAAACTCCAACTTTGGTCGTTCGGGGGTGGCCCCCGAGACCCTCGAAATGGGTCCGCCGGCATCAGTTGTTGAGTGCGAAAGCGCGCACATCGGCGGTGCAAAATCGATCCGGTTGAACGACTAATGCCAGCCGCGGCGATCGGTGTCTGCCGTTCGAAAATTGGGCTGCGCTCATCGACATAGGCTATGATGACGGCCGTACTGCTTTACGATGGCGTTAGATACGGGCTTTGGAAGGCGCACCGCGCGGTGCTGGATTGCACCATGATCGACTGGGATGACATTCGCTATTTTCTCGCCGTCGCGCGCGGAGGCTCGGTGCGGGCTGCCGCCGAGGGCCTCGGGGTGTATCACTCGACCGTGCTGCGACGCATCGCACAGCTCGAGGAACGCCTCGGGGCGCAGATGTTCGAAAAGCTGCCTTCGGGCTACCGCCTGACGGCCGCGGGCGAAGAGGTCCTCGAACTCGCGAACCAGATGGAAGCGTCCTCGCATCAGCTGGAGACCCGCGTCTTCGGTCGCGACCAGAGTGTGCGCGGGCTTCTTCGGGTGACGTTGGCACCGCTCCTCGCGACACACCTGCTCATGGCGGACTTCGCCGACTTCGCGCGTCTGCATCCCGACATCGAGATGGAAATCTTGTCGGTCGGCGAGCTGGCAAATCTGACCAACCGAGAGGCCGACGTGGCGATCCGCGTCGTCTACGACCGCAAAACCCTGCCGCTCAATCTTCACGGACTGAAGGGACCGGAGCTGTTCGGCGGCGTCTACATGTCCCGCGATCGACTGGCCGCGTGGCGTGCGGGCGCGCCGGATCCCATCCGGTGGATCGTCATAAGCATTCATGGAATACCGGACTGGGCCAGCGAGGGCGAGGTTCGCACAACCGGGGTTCCATTCAGGACCACGGACGGCGAGGCGCAGATCGTTGCCGTTCGGCAAGGGCTCGGGATCACGACGCTGCCGTGCTTCGTCGGAGATGCCGACCCCCTGCTGGTGAGGGTGCCAGGCACCGACCTGCACATGTACGGAACGCTCTGGCTTCTCACACAGGGGGACACACGCAAGACGAAGCGCGTGCGGCTCTTCACGGAGTTCGTATCCGGCAGGCTCGCCGCGTACGCTCCGCTTCTCACGGGGCTGTCCATGTCGCGCGACTGACGCCCGGCAGGTCACCGGCGACGCCTGCCGTGATCCGGTGGAAGCCGAACCGCGATCGCTTGAAGCGGCATCGTTTTCGGGCCACGGACAATTGGTATCCGGCAAAGCTCCTCGTTCAGGCGGCCGCGGCCTCGATCTGCACCGGGATCTGGTACATCAATCGCTATCGCGCGCAATTAGCTCCAGCGGCCAGACCTCGCGCATGATACGTGGACCCTCCGGGCCGGCGAAGGCAGGAAGCGACGCCAGCAGCATTTCGGCGAGCCGCCGTCCCATCGGCTGCAGCGCCGGGCGGAAAGCAGTCAGCGCCGGCGAGAAATAGCGGCAGAGCGGCGTATCGACGATGACGGTCACCGCCATGTCGTGACCCGGCTTGATCCCCATCTCGGCCAGCGCCTTGCATCCCCCTAGCGCCATTGCGTCATTGTTGAAGATGATGGCGGTCGGCGGGTCCTTGCGGCGCATCACCCGCGGGGTCACTTCGTAGCCACCGGCCTCGTTGATGAAGCCGTCGGCAATCAGGTGGGGATCGACCGCGATGCCATGCCGGCGCAAGGCCTTGCGGTAGCCGTCGAGGAACAGATAGCCGAAATTCAGATCGAGCGATGGGCGGATGGCAGCGATGCGGCGGTGGCCGCGCTCCACCAGCCGGTCGACCGCGTCGGCGCCTGCTTTTTCGAAATCGAGATCGAGCGAGGGGTAGGCCTTGTCGCCGGAGCGGCTACGGCCGAGCGTGGCGAAGGGGAAGCCGGCCTGGGTGAGATAGTCGATGCGCTCGTCCTCGCGCCGCGTCCAGGCCAGCACCACCGCATCGGCACGGCGCGTCTCGACGACACGCCGCAGGCGCTCCTGCTGATAGTCGCCCGGCGCGCCCATCACCACGATCAGGTCCAGTCCGCTTTCGGCGAGCCGGCCCTGCAACCCAGTCAGGAACGGAATGAAGAACGGCTCGCCATATTCCTGGTCGCCCGGATGCGGCTGCAGCATGAAGGCGATCGAGTGGGTAGCGCCTTGCCTGAGACTGCGGCCGGACTGGTTCGGCGAATAGTTGAGAGCCCTGGCCGCCTCGAGAACGCGCTGGCGCGTGTCGGCATTGACGTCGGCGCGGCCGTTCAGTGCCCGCGACACCGTGCCGATCGAAATGTTCAGGTGACGGGCAAGGTCGTGAATGCTGGACGCCAAGTGACTGTTCTCCCCTTGCTTGGCTAGCACCGGTGGCCGCCCGGGCCAAGGCGCAACGACGATTTTCGCCGGCGGCCGATTGACATTCTACGCCTTCGGGTGTGTTCTCGTAAACGTTTACGGAAAAACGTTTACGGTCACGCCGTGAATGCCGGAACGATCGGCCTGGAGGGGCCGAGAGGAGGAGAGCTGGATGATCGACGCCGTTCTTGTCGGCTGCGGAGCGATGAGCAAAGCCTGGCTCGATGCCGCGCGGCAGATCGACGGGCTCGCCATTGTCGGCCTTGTCGACCTCGATGCCGACAGGGCGAAGGCGAGGGCGCGCGAATACGATCTCGGTGGTGCCGTCATCGGCACCAGTCTCGACGCCGTGCTCGACCAGACCCGACCGCAAGCGGTGTTCGATGTGGTGGTTCCCGCCGCCCGGCGCGACGTTGCGTTTTCCGCCTTTGCCCATCATTGCCATCTGCTGACGGAAAAGCCGCTCGCCGATAGCCCGGAGAATGCCCGCGCCATCGTCGAGGCCGCCCGCCAGGCCGGGCGCATCCATGCCGTCGTCCAAAACCGCCGCTACGTCGCCAATGTCCGGCGCATCCGGAGGTTTCTGGACTCCGGCGCCATCGGTGCCGCGACCAGCATCCACGCCGACTTTTTCGTCGCACCGCATTTCGGCGGCTTTCGCGAAGAGATGGCGCACGTGCTGCTGCTCGACATGGCGATCCACACATTCGACGCCGCCCGCTACATGGTCAATGGCGAGCCGGCCGCGGTCCATTGCCAGGAATGGGAACCGGCCAATTCCTGGTACCGACAGGGCTCATCGGCCAGCGCGGTCTTCGATCTCGGCGGCGGCAAGGTCTTCACCTATGCGGGCAGCTGGTGCGCGGCCGGCTTCCGCACCAGTTGGGAGGGCAGCTGGCGCATCGTCGCCGAGCGCGGCAGCCTGATCTGGGACGGCCATGACGGGTTGAAGGCGGAAGTGGTGATGCCGGGCCGCGACGGCATGTTCGACAAGATCCAGCCAATCGAGGTGCCGGCGCTCGATCCCGCCGACCGCATCGACGGCCATCTCGGCATCATCAGGGATTTCATGCGCGCCATCGAGACCGGCACAGAACCGGAAACGCGCGGCGCCGACAACATCAAGAGCCTGGCCATGGTCTTCGGTGCCATCGAAAGCGCCGAAACCGGACGTCGCGTGATGATCGCAGAGGAAGCACAATGATGCCAAACCCGCTTCTCGACATCAGGATCGGCACCATGGTGCGGGCCAACCTCGACGACCCGGCCGCCTACATCAAGGCAATCCTGCCGCTCGGCTTCGAGAGCATTCAACCCTTCTTCTGGCAGACGCTTGGTGGCAAGGACCTGCCCCGGCTGGCCGGCCAGATCCGCGAGGCGATCGGCGATACCGATGTCACGGTGTCCTCGATCGGCGTTTTCGGCAATCCGCTGGAGGGCGGCGATGTCGACCGTGGCGTGCTCCAGGCCTGGGAGACGGTCATCGACAATGCCCATTTGTTCGGCGCTTCGATGGTCTGCGGCTTTACCGGCCGGCTCCGCGGTAAGCCGCTGACAGACAGCCTGCCGCGCTTTCGCGAGGTGTGGGGGCCGCTGGCCAGGCGAGCCACCGACAAGGGCGTTCGAATCGCCTTCGAGAACTGTGCGATGGACGGCAACTGGGCTGCCGGAGACTGGAACATCGCCCACAATCCGGATGCTTGGGAGCTGATGTTCAACGAGTTGCCTGACGACAATCTCGGCCTCGAATGGGAGCCTTGCCACCAGCTCGTCTATCTGATCGATCCGATGCCACAGATCCGCAAATGGGCGCCGCGCATCTTCCACGTCCATGGCAAGGACGCGACGGTGCGCTGGGACGTCATTCGCGAGCACGGCGTGTTCGGCCGGCTGCCATTCGTGCAGATGCGCACGCCGGGCTTCGGCGACAGCGACTGGACGCGGGTGATCAGCGAATTGCGGCTGGCCGGATACAAGGGCGCCATCGACATCGAAGGCTGGCACGATCCGGTCTATCGCGGTGACCTCGAGATCACGGGACAAGCACGCGCCCTGGAGTATCTCAAGCTATGCCGGGGAGGTGCGAGCTACCTGCCAAATCCGGCGTGAGGACCGGTCGGCGGGAGGAGCCGGCCGTAAGTGGTACTGCCAAGGCAATCGTTCGAAAAACCCCTCGGCTGACGAGGGAAACAATGGGAGGAACGTGCATGAGCATCGCGACCAGAACGACATTTCTGCGCACGACCGTCGTGGCGGCGGCCACGGCGCTTGCCGCCGCAATCTCCATCTTGCCGGCGCAGGCGCTCGACGCCCAATGGTGCAAGGACGTCCACATCCGCTTCTTCGTCGGCGGCGCCGAGGGCGACGCCTTCGGCACAATCGTCTACAATGGCGCCAAGCAGGCCGCGGCCGATCTCGGGCCGAAGGTCGACTACATCTTCTCCCAGTGGGACGCGGAGAAGATGGTGCAGCAATTGCGCGAAGCGGTCGCGGTCAAGCCCCAGGGCATCGCCATGATGGGCCATCCGGGCGACGCCGCGATCATGCCGCTCGCCGAAGAGGCGCATAAGGACGGCATCAAGATGATGTACCAGAACGTCCCGGTGCCGAAGGTGACGGCGGCGTTCGGTGGCGGCTATGTCGGCGCGCAGCAGGAACAGCAGGGCCGTGCCCTCGGCGCCGAAGCGTTCAAGCTCGGCAAGCTCAAGGCCGGCGACAAGGCAATCATGATCGGCCCGTTCGAGAACGAGAATCGCGGCGCGCGCGAGCGCGGCACGGTGGCGGCGTTGAAGGAAGCGGGGGTCGAGGTCATCCAGCTGTCCTCGCCGCCGAGCGGCGAATGGGCGTCCGATCCCAACCTCGCCATACCGGTGATCACGGCGGCGCTCCTCAATCACCCCGACATCAAGGCGGTCGGCTATCCCGGCGGACAGATGCTCGGAAATGTCCCAACCTACATGCAGGCGGCGGGGCGCAAGCCCGGCGATATCTTCAACTTCGGCTTCGACACCAGCCCGCAGATCGTCGAGGGCTTCAAGGGCGGCTGGGTGCAACTGACGGCCGACCAGCAGCCATTCCTGCAGGGCTATCTCCCGATCCTCAGCCTGTGCCAGCAGGTGGTGCTGGGCCTGGCGCCGATGAATGTCGACACCGGCGCCGGTTTCGTGACGCCCGAAAATTACGCGATCGTCGCAGAACTCGCCAAGCAGGCGCTGCGCTGACCTCCCAAGCCGTCGGCCGGGATCAGGCCCCGGCCGACGGGACCGCCGGCGAGAAGGCCGGTGCGAGACAATCAAACGAGGATCCGATGGCCGAACGTCTCATAGAACTGCGCGATATCGCCAAGTCCTACGGCCACGTCTATGCACTTGGCGGGGTCAATCTCAGCGTCGACCGCGGCGAGGTGGTCGGCCTCATCGGCGACAACGGCGCCGGCAAGTCGACGCTGATCAAGATCCTCTCCGGCGTGGTCAAGCCGACCAGCGGCGAGATCCTCATCCGCGGCAAGCCGGTGACCGGTTGGAATGCGGCACGTTCGCGCGAGGCCGGCATCGAAACGGTGTTCCAGGACCGGGCGCTGGCCGTACAGCAGACGATCGTGCGCAACATCTTCATGGGCCGCGAACTCACCGGTTTTCTCGGCTGGCTGAAGATCGGCAAGGAAATCGATGAGGCGAGTCGGCTGATGCGCGAGATCGGCTTCACCTCGAAAGTATTCA
Source organism: Mesorhizobium sp. M8A.F.Ca.ET.165.01.1.1 (assembly GCF_004792065.1). Taxonomy (NCBI): domain Bacteria; kingdom Pseudomonadati; phylum Pseudomonadota; class Alphaproteobacteria; order Hyphomicrobiales; family Phyllobacteriaceae; genus Mesorhizobium; species Mesorhizobium sp. M8A.F.Ca.ET.165.01.1.1. The sequence goes on from NZ_SRTH01000004.1 coordinate 16,035, forward strand.
CGCCGCACTCGATCGTCGGCCAGCTGTCGGGCGGCGAACGCCAGGGCGTGGCGATCGCGCGCGCCATCTACAAGCAGGCGGAACTGATCGTACTCGACGAGCCGACGACGGCGCTGTCTCTGACCGAGACCGCCAAGGTCTTCCATTTCGTGCGCCAGGTGCGGGCGAGCGGCCGCTCGATCCTGTTTATCGGCCACAACATCCATCATGTCTTCGACATCGCCGATCGCTTCGTGGTGCTGGACCGCGGCAAGGTCGCGCTCACCGCCGACCGGAGCGAGGTCAAGTCGGCCGAGGATCTCATCAACTTCATGGAAGACGTCGCGCATCCGGGCGGGTTGGCCGGACTGCACGACACCGGCGACGCGGAGCAGAGAGCACGATGAGCAAGACCATGGAGCCCGATCTGCACGAGCCGTCGGCCGGCATCTCCCGCCAAGGCAGTTCCCGGAACGAGTGGAAGCACCCGTCCGACCACTGGCTGCGCGGCTTCGTCCTCGACAATCGGGCGTCGCTTGGCACGCTCGCCGTGTTCATCGTCATGATGGCGGTCTTCATGATCGCCAACCCGACGGTCTTCACAACCTGGTATCTCTACAGCGCCGTGCTCACCACGCTTCCCGTGGCGCTGTTCGTGGTCGTGCCGCTGGTCTTCGTCGTCACGTGCGGCGAGATCGACCTGTCGTTTCCCGCGACGATGGGTTTCGCCTCCTGGGTTTTCGCGCTGGTTGTGCAGGCCGGTTATGATCCGTTCCTCGGCATTGCGGCAGCGCTGGTCACCGGCACGCTGCTTGGTTTCCTCGTCGGGTCGTTGGTGGTCTATGGCGGGCTGTCGTCGCTGATCGCCACGCTCGGCATGAATTTCCTGCTGCGCGGCCTGATCCAGATCATCAATGAGGGCAGATCGACCTCGCTGACCAGCCTTGCCGACAGCTGGGCCTACCGGATCTTCTCCAGCCAGATCTGGGGCATTCCGGTGCAGATTTTTTGGGCGATCGCCTTCGTCGTCTTTTCGGCGATGCTCTACAACCGCCACCGCTTCGGCGCGCAGGTGAGGGTGGTCGGTGACAATCCCGACAGTGCCCAGCAGATGGGCATCGACGTCAAGCGCGTGCGGGTGAAAGTGTTCGTCTTCGTCGGCATCGGGGCCGCGATCGCCGGCACGTTCTCCGTAATGATCAACTTCACCTGGTGGCCAACGGCCGGCGACGGTTATCTCTTGCCGGTGCTGGCCTCGGTGTTCGTCGGCGGCACGCCGACCTGGGGCGGCATCGGCACGGTGGCCGGCGGCGCGATCGGCGCCGTCACGGTGTCGTTTATCCAAACCGGCGTCGTGGCGGCTGGCCTGAGCGGCTTCTATGTCCAGTTCTTCAACGGGTTGATCATCATCCTTTCGCTGCTTGGCCACAAATGGAACCAGGCACGGTATCGGTGACACGACCAGCTTGGTGCAAGGTGTTGGTAGCCGAAAGGCGCCGGCAAAAAGAGCCCGTGCCTGACAGGGACGACTGGAGAGTCACCCGTGACCTCGTCCGTCCATCAAGATTTCGGGTTGGCTTTCCGCCAAGCCTCATACTCATCATTTGCACTTGGGTGCAGCGGATAATAGCGTTGCAACGACCCGCCCTGCATGAGCTTCTCTCGCGAGAACTCCTCCCAATCGTGATGCTTCTGTGATTCCTCGATCACCTTCGCGGCCATTGCGACGGGCAGCACGACCACCCCGTCATCATCGGCGACGATGATGTCGCCGGGGATCACCGTGACCCCGCCGCAGGCAATCGGAACGTTGACGGCATTGGGATAGATGCTGGTTTGCACATGGTAGTTGGGTGTCCAGCCGCGCAGCCATAGGGCCAGGTCGAGTTTTTCGACATTGGGCCGATCGCGCATGCATCCGTCGATGACGATACCCGCGCCGCCTCTGCCTTTGAAGTATGTCGACATCATATCGCCGAACACGCCCGAGCTCATGTCGCCGCGCGCGTCGACCACGACCACATCCCCCTCTTGTGCGTGGTACAGCACATGCCGGTGCAGCTGTGTCTCCGGATCGGCATATTCTCCCTCGTTGAAAAGATCGGGCCGCTGCGGCAGGAACTGCAGCGTCAGCGCCGGCCCGACGATCGACTTGCCATGGTTCTGCGCCATCGGGCCGACCATATGCGGATTTCTGAAGCCCATATGGCCAAGCGTGCCGGCAACCGTCGCGGCGCCGATCTCCCTTAGCGCGTCGATCAGATCCCGGGGCGGTCGCGTGATGTCGGAAGTATGCGTCATTGTGGACTCCGATTGAAAGGGAACTACCAGTTCGTGACAGAACCATCGCGGCGCTTGAGGTGGGGCGCTTCCCAGAAACGGAAGCTTTGCGCCTGGACCGCCTGTTCGTTGACCTCGACGCCGAGCCCCGGCAGATCGGTGACGGGATAATCGGGGCCGTCGAGCCGTGGTTGCACCGGAAAGAATTCGGAATTGTCGAAGCCTAGCTTTGCTTCGGGCGCCCGGGTCTCGAGCCACGAAAAGTTGGGTACCGCGGCGGCGAGATGCACGGTCGCGGCCGTGCACACCGGACCCAGCGGATTGTGTGGCATCAGGTCCACATAGTGCGCCTCGCTCCAGCCGGCGACTTTCATCGCCTCGGTGAAGCCGCCGACATTGCAGATATCGAGCCGGTTGAACTGGTGGATGCCGCGCTCGACATAGGGCAGGAACTGCCACTTGCTGGCAAATTCCTCGCCGATGGCGAAGGGGATCTCGGTCATCTTGCGCAGGGATTCGTAGGCTTCCGGCGTCTCGTCGCGTATCGGCTCCTCGAGGAAATCGAGCACGCCGCGGTCGAGCTTGTTGCAGAAGCTCGCCGCCTCCGCCACCGACAGGCGATGATGATAATCGATGCCGAGGACGACGTCGTCGCCCAGCGCCTGGCGCGCCTTGTTCAGCATCGTCGCTGTTGCGCCGATCGACTCGCGCGGCTCGAAGACATCCTTGCTGTTTTGCCCGACGGGAAAGAAGCGGATTGCCTGCCAGCCCTGCGCGTGCAGTTCGCGGGCCCGTTCGATGGCCACGTCGCCCTCGGCCTCGTCTCCGGTCGAGGCGAAAGTGGGGATCCGGTCGCGCTGCTTGCCGCCCAGCAACTCGTAGACCGGTACCCCCAGCGCCTTGCCCTTGATGTCGTGAAGGGCGATGTCGATGGCGGATATCGCAGCCTGCAGAACGCGGCCGCCTTCGAAATACTGACTGCGATAAAGCTCCTGCCAGATCCGCCCGATCCGCATGGGGTCGCGTCCGACCAGAAACTCGCGATAGTGCTCGACCGCGCCAGCCACGGCCTTCTCGCGGCCGCTCAGGCCGCTCTCGCCCCAGCCGAAGATGCCGTGGTCGGTCTCGACCTTGACCAGCATCTGGTTGCGCGTTCCCACCCACACCGGATACGGCTTGATCGCGGTAATCTTAAGCTTCCTGGTCATCCACACCCACGTCCCACACGCATCCGCCTGCTCAGCTGGCCTCGAGGGCCATTTCGGTTTCGCCGTCGAACAGATGCATCCGCTCCTGGTCGAACTCGAGCCAGATCCGCTCGTCGGGCGTCACGGCAATGTTCGGTGGCACGCTGACGTTGACGATGGCACCGGACAGGAATGCCTGCACGAAGGTCACGTCTCCGGTTGGCTCCACGGTGTAGACCTTGGCCGGGATGCTGCCTGGCACTGCACTCTTGTGCAGCTTGATCGTCGAGTGGCGTGCGCCGAGCACGACTTTTTTGGTCGTTGCCTTCGTGACCTTCTGGACGTTGCGCGGCGAGAGCCCAAGGCTCCAGCCCTCCGCGCTGGTCAACACGGTGCCGCCGTTCGCTGTCGATATCTCCAGCGGAATGAGGCTCATCGCCGGGCTGCCGATGAAGCTGGCGACGAACATGTTCACCGGATGGGCAAAGACCTGCGCCGGCGAATCGTATTGCTGCAGGAAGCCACCGTTCATCACCGCCATCTTGTCGGCCATCGTCACGGCTTCGAGCTGGTCGTGCGTCACATAGATGATCGTCGCCTTGAGGTCCTGGTGGAAGCGCTTGATCTCGGACCGCATCTGTACGCGCAGTTTGGCGTCGAGGTTGGAGAGCGGCTCGTCCATGAGGAACACGGCGGGATCGCGCACAAGGGCGCGGCCGAGGGCCACACGCTGCTGTTGGCCTCCCGAAAGTTCGCGTGGCTTGCGCTCGAGCAGGTGCGTCATGTCGAGCACCCGCGCCGCCTCCTTGACCTTCTTGTCGATCTCGTCCCTTGGCAGTTTGCGCATCTGCAGCGGGAACGCCAGGTTCATGTAAACCGACTTTTGCGGGTAGAGCGCATAGTTTTGAAACACCATTGCGATGTCCCGGTCCTTGGGGTCGAGGTCGTTGACCACCCGGTCGCCGATGACGATGTCGCCCGAGGTGATCGGGGTCAGCCCCGCGACGAGATTGAGAGTGGTTGTCTTGCCGCAGCCTGAAGGGCCGACGAGCGCAACGAACTCGCCGTCGTTGACCGTCAGCGAAACGTCGTTGACGGCCTTGAAGTTGCCGTAGGTCTTGACGAGATCTTTGAGGACCACGTGGGCCATCGGCAACTCCCTAATGCTTGACCGCGCCTTCTGTCAGGGCGCGTACGAAGTATCGTTGCAGGACGAGGAACAGCACCACGACGGGCACGCTCATCATGAAGCTCGCCGCCATCAGGCCCGGAAAGTCCGTCGTGTTTTCCGAGAAGAAGCGCTGGATGCCGACCGGCAGCGTCAGCTGCTCGTTCTTGGAGAGGAAGGTGTAGGCGTAGATGTACTCGTTCCAGGCGCCGATGAAGGAGTAGATCGCGGTGGCGATGATCCCCGGCGTCGAAAGCGGCATCACGATCATGATGAAGGCCTGGAACCGTGTTGCGCCATCGATGCGCGCCGCCTGCTCGAGCTGCACCGGAATGTTGTCGTAGAAACCCTTGAGTAGCCAGATTGCCAGTGGCAGGCCGAAGGTGAGGTAGGTGAGAACAAGCGAGCCATGCGTGTTCACCAGCCCGATCGCGCGCATCAGGATGAAGAGCGGCACGAGAAAGATCACCGCCGGGAACATGTTGCGCAGCAGCACTGCGAAGAACAGGAAGTTGCGGCCCGGGAAGGTGAAGCGCGAAAACGCGTAGGCCGCGGGGACAGCCACGATCACCGAGAGGATTGTCGTGACGGTCGACACGAACAGGCTGTTCCAGAAGAAGCGCAGGAAGTCCTGGCCGACGCTGTTCTGCGGATCGAGCAGCTTCTGGTAGCTGGCAAGCGTAGGCTCGTCCGGCCACCATTGCGGCGGGAATTGCGTCGCCGCGAAGCCGGACTTGATCGAGGTGATCAGCATCCAGATCATCGGCAGCGCGGTGTAGAGCAGCATGAACAGAAGAAAGATGCGCCCGGCCCACCGCCATCCGTCCAAGCGCATACGGCGACGGGTCTGGCCTCGAGAGGCTGTCTCGGCGATCGTGCTCATGCGCCACCCTCTTTTCTCTCGTTGCCGCTCAGCGCACGGACGTAGAAATAGCCGAGGGTCATCAGGATGAGGAACAGGAGCACCGAATAGGCCGATGCCACACCCCAGCGTTGCCGGCCGAAGGCGAGCTCGTAAATATGGGTTATCCAGATATGCGATGCGTTCGACGGCCCGCCTGCGGTCATGATCCAGGGGATGATGAAGGAATTGAAATTGGCCACCGCAAGCAGCAGGATCGTCACCACCGAGACGTTGCGCAAGTGCGGAAAGGTGACGTGCCAGAAGCGCTGCCATGCATTGGCCCCGTCGACCTTGGCGGCGCGCAACAACTGGTCGGGAACTGTCTGCAGGCCGGCCATCATCATGATCATGGCAAACGGGAACTCGCGCCAGATATTGACGACGATCAGGGAGGGCAGCACCGTGCTGACGTTGTCGATGAAATTGGGCGGCCGGTCGGTCAATCCGAGGCCGACCAGTACCGCGCCTATGATGCCGAAATCCGAATGGTAGATCCACTTCCAGATATAGGAGGCGGCGACGGCGCTGATCACCCAGGGAATGATCAGGATGGCACGCAGGACGCCGCGACCGATAAAATCTCGATGCAGCGCCAGCGCCGTCGCAAAACCCAGGACAAAGGAGATGAAAGTCGATCCGAATGTCCAGACCAGGGTGTTCCAGGTGACTTTCCAGAACACCTCACTGGTCAGGATGGTGGTGTAGTTGTCGAAGCCGATGAAGGTCTTGTCGCGGAGTTGCAGGCCGGGCGGCGTCTTATAGAACGACAGCTCGATCGTGTAGTAGATCGGATAGGCGATGACGACGAGCATCACGGCGATTGCCGGAAGCACGTATGCGTAGTCGGCGCGATGAGCCCAGATGTTCCGCAATACGCCGGACCTGCCGGGTTGCAATTTTCGGCGAGCCTCGGCCTTGCCGGTCACGATCGTCACTGTGGCGTGCCCTTGTTCTTCGGAACGAACCGGCTGCGCTCTCGGTGCAGCCGGCCAGATCGGAGGTCAGGTCCGGACTAGAGTCCGCCCATCAGGTCTTTGACCTTCTTGGCCGCGTCGTCCGCTGCCTGATCGACGGTCATAGCTCCGGTCAGGGCATTCTGCAGCATGTCCGGGACGATGATGTTCATGATCTCGGGGGACTCCGGCAGCGCCGGGAACGGGATGCCATACGGCAGCATCGAGGTCGTGACATCGAGGAACTTGATATGGTCCAGGCGTTCCTTCATCCATTTGGTCTTGAAGCCGTTGAGATTGCCCGGGTTGGAGCCGGCATAGGCCATTTTCAGCGACCATTCAGGGCTAGCCCACATGCAGATCATCGCCTTCGCGGCCGGCTCGTCCACCTTGCCGCCCTCTACATATTCGGGCTTCAGGATGTGAATGTTCGAGCCGCCGAACACGACGGCGCGTTTGCCGTCGGGGCCGGTCGGGATCAGGCCGTAGCGCATGTTGTCGATGACGGTCTGCGCCTTGTCCTTGTCGGTCCCGGTCGCCTTTGCCTGGAGGTCGAGCATGACGTTGTAGTCGGATGGGTGGGAGACCATCATGCCCAATTGGCCGGCGACGAACAGAGGCTGGTTGTCGGCCTGCTGGTTGGTAAGTGCAGAGACCGGAACCGACTTGTCGCGGACGTACATGTCATATGAGGCTTGCAGCGCGGCCTTGCTCTGCGGGCTGTCGAGCTCCACCTGCTTGTAGGTCGGGTTCGCGGTGGCCTCGTCGAAGACGCCGCCGCCATAGGCCCACAGCTGCGGCATGAAGCGATAGGGCGTATTGCCGGCATTCTTGCGAGCCACGAGGCCGTAGCCGGCAATGCCGAGCTTGTCGTGGATTTGCTTGGAATATTTGACGACGTCGTCCCAGGTTGCCGGAGCCTTGTCCGGATCGAGGCCCGCACGCTTGAAGATGTCGGCGTTCCAGATGAACGCCATCGTCTCGTTGTTCGTTGGAACGCCGTAGGTCACCCCATCCCAGGTCACCGCCTTCATGGCGCCCGGCCAGAAATCCTCGGTCGAATAGCCAACATCCTCCGGCTTGAGCGGCTGCAGATAGCCCTTCGAGGCGAATTCGGTACCACCCAGGATCTGCAGACGGACCGCCATCGGCGCGGCATTGCCCAGCAGTGCCGTACGGAATTTGTCGAGAAGGTCGTTATAGGTGAGGGCCTGTTCCTCGAGCTGGATGTTCGGATAGGTCTTGCGGAAAGTCTCGAAGAAATCCTTGTAGTACTGGCGCAGGAGGTCGGGATCGCCCTCGAACACGCCCTGATACCAGAAAGTCAGTCGCCCCTTGTAATCGAGCGGGGTGACCTTGGCGCAATCGCCGGCCGTGTCGAAATCCTGTGTTCCGGCGATCGAGCGCACATATTCAGGCGACCATTTGCTCAGGTCGACCGGCGGCGCACCCAGCGCCGATGTGGACATAAGCGATGCCGCCAAAACACCGACGACAGTGCCGCGCAGGACCGCACTGCCGAGCATGATCCTCGTCATAGGTATCCTCCCTGGTTCTCCGCCCTGCGATCGCGAGGATGGCTTTTCAGTACGGTGTATCCTCTCGATCACTTAGTACGTTTTCAGATCACGGATTGCCTGTCAACGCGTCAGATCGTACATTGTTTATGGAAACCGTGCATGATATCGGACTGACTGTGTATTAATTTGGGGAGCCGGCCTTGGCCGAAACAAACGATTTTAAAGCAAAACCACCTCCGGGGATCGACGCTATCGGGGCCTCCAGCGAGGGCGCTTCCCTTTACGAGCTGATAAGGGAAGACATCATCGAGGGACGACTCGCCGCCAACGAACGGCTTGTTGTCACCGATCTCGCCCGTCGCCACGGCACCTCGACCAATCCCGTGCGCGAGGCCCTGCAGCTGTTGCGGGGCGAGGGATTCGTCATCTTCTCACCCAACCGCGGGGCGCGTGTAAGGCCCATCGATCAGGACTTCGTCCGCGATATCTACGAGATCGGTGTGCTGATCGAGCCGGCCCTGACGCGATGGTTCGTAAATATGGCTACAGGCGAGGACATCGCCGAGCTCGAACGTATCCAGGCGCTGATTGAAGAGAACAATTTCGCCGACACCTTCAGGCACAGTGAACTGGACACCGCCTTTCACACCGTGATGTACCAGCGGCACTATAACCGCCATGCCGCCGAGCTCTGGTGGAAGCATCGCGAAGTGTTGCGGGCGGTGAGCCGGCGCTTCAATTTCACGCTGGCGCGGCGTGCGGCGATCATTCGCGAGCACCGCGAACTCATCGCGCTCATCAAGGCGGGAGAGGCAGACAAGGCAGCCGAACTCATTTCCCGTCATGTCGAGGGTTCCGGCCGGCATGTTCTCGAACAGATGCGTGCGCGCAACGCCGCCCGGGCCGGATAGGACCAGGGGTCAAGTCTGGAACATCGTGGCTGACCATTGCTGACAAAGGTATTGAAATGAAAATCACGAGCGTTCGGCCGTGGCTGATCAAGTCTGGTGCTTCTTATTGGGGGGAATTCCTGTTCGTCGAGGTGACGACGGACGAGGGGGTGAGTGGCTGGGGAGAGATCACCACCACCACCAAGCTAGCCAACCGCGCGCTCTGCACGATCCTTCGACAGATCGGAGCCGCGGTGACAGGAGAGGACCCGGCGCGCATCGAATACCTCTGGCACAAGATATTCCGCAGCTTCACCTATATGGGCAGCCGTGGCGCCGCGGTCGAATGCGTGAGCGCGATCGATATAGCTCTCTGGGATCTCAGGGGCAAAGTCCTCGGCAAGCCGATCTACGAACTGTTGGGCGGGCCGGTCCGCGATGAAATCGCGCTCTATACCCATCCCAACCAGGCCAAATTCACCAGCAAGGATGCTGTGGTCCGCGAGATCCTGGACATTGTCGAGTCCGGGCACACAGCTCTCAAGTTCGATCCTTTCCCCCACCAGGGTCGCGGTGCCGACGGCGTGTCGCGTGAACAGCGGGACGGCTACCTCGATGGCGGCATGACCCGCAAGGACGAGCGCGAGGCGGCCGAACTCACGGCTCTGATCCGCGAAACGGCAGGCCCTGATGTCGACATCCTTATCGATGCGCATGGCCGCTTCGACGTCCCCACCGCCATTCGCCTCTGTCGCAGCCTCGAGGAAGCCGGCCAGATCGACTGGTTCGAGGAACCTTGCCCGCCCGAGAGCCTTAACGCCCTCAAGCAGGTGCGCGACAAGGTCAGCGCCGCTATCTCGTGGGGCGAGCGCGGCCACACGAAGTGGGATTTCATCCCGGTACTCGAGAACAAGCTCGCCGACTACATCATGCCCGACGTCACCTGGACCGGCGGCATAACCGAACTCAAAAAGATTTCCGCTCTGTGCGAAGCCTATTACATCCCGGTCTCACCCCATGACGCCGCGGGACCGATCAACGTGGTTGCGGGAGCGCAGGTGATGATGACCGTTCCCAATTTCTACAAGCTCGAAACGTCGGAGTGGAATTTGGGCAAGTACGATCATCTTATCGACAGGCCGCTCGACGTTTCGAACGGCAGCCTCAAGCTTTCGTTGAGGCCGGGTCTCGGCATCGAGATGAACCGCGATTACCTGCAAGCCCATGAGATCCAACTGGGCTAGCAACGTCATCGGCAGCATGCGGGGCGACAGGCCCCGCCGACCACAACGAGGATAAGTCATGCCAAAGACGGATGGAGCCGACGAGGCCCTCAACCGGGTCAACACCAACTCGAAGCCGTCCGAGCTTCGCATCACCGACATGCGGGTGGCCGAAATCGTCGGCGCGCCGTTCACCTCGGCGCTGCTCAAGATCTACACCAACCAGGGCATCGTCGGGCTTGGCGAGGTGCGCGACGGCGCAAGCGCCACCTACGCGCTGATGCTGAAGAGCCGGTTGCTTGGCGAGAACCCCTGCGACATCGACCGCTTGTTTCGCCGGATCCAGCAGTTCGGTGGGCATGGCCGGCAGGGTGGCGGCGTCTCGGCGGTCGAAATCGCCCTCTGGGATCTCGCCGGCAAGGCCTATGGCGTCCCCATCTACCAGATGCTTGGGGGACGATTCCGCGACAAGGTACGTGTCTATTGCGATACCGACGCCGAGAAACCGAGCGGCACCGAAACCGGAAAGCGCCTCAAGCAGCGCATGGACCGGGGTTTCACCTTCCTCAAGATGGACCTGGGCTTGATGCAGATCGCCCATGTCCAGGGCGCCGTGGCCGCGCCTGCCGGCGCGCTCGAAGGGTTTCGTGCCAATCCGCGCGGCCGTGGCGGCACGCTCGAGGAGCGCAAGGCCCGCAATCTCGCTTATGACGCGCAGAACGTGCAGCACCCGTTCACGGGCCTGCATTTCACCGAAAAGGGGATCGATCTGCTCGAGCAGTACATCCACGAGGTTCGCGCGGTGATCGGATACGAGATCCCGCTCGCCATCGACCATGTCGGCCACATTTCGCTGCAGGATGGCATACGCCTGTCGCGCCGTATCGAGAAATACGTTCCGGCCTGGCTGGAGGACGTGATCCCCTGGCAATACACCGAGCAGTACCGGCAATTGCAGCAGGCTACCACGGTGCCGATCTGCACGGGCGAGGACATCTACCTCAAGGAAGGCTTCGAGCCGCTGCTCAAGAGCGGCGGCCTCTCGGTCATCCACCCGGATCTGCTCACCAGCGGGGGCATTCTCGAGACCAAGAAGATCGGCGATATGGCGCAGGATCACGGTGTCGCCATGGCGATCCATATGGCCGAAAGTCCGATCGCCGCGATGGCCGCCGCGCATGTCGCCACCGCGACCGAGAACTTCATGGCGCTCGAATACCACTCCGCCGATGTCGACTGGTGGGACGATATCGTCACCGGCCTGCCCAAGCCGCTCGTCAAGGACGGCTTCATCACCGTGCCCGACAAGCCGGGGCTGGGCATAGACGACGTGGTCGACGAGGTGATCAGCCAGCATCTGCAGCCCGGTGTCACGGGGATATGGCAATCCACCGAGCATTGGGACAATGAATATAGCTGGGACCGGACCTGGAGTTAGCCCAGACCCCTTATCCTCATTCCCCCTAGGCTCACAGGGCCAACGACCGACCATTGGTGTCGACCTCTCCCAAGGGCGAGGCCAAGAAAGAAACGGACGAAACCATGATCTACGAACTGCGTATCTATGACTGCCTGCCGGGCAGGCTGCCGGCTTTGCTCAAGCGCTTTTCCGACCAAACGCTGGCCATCTGGGAGAGGCATGGCATCCGCCAAGCCGGGTTTTTCACCACGGCGATCGGCGAAAACAGCAATCGCCTCACCTATTTCCTCGCCTGGGAATCGCTGGCCGAGCGTGAGGCGAAATGGGCGGCTTTCGTCACCGATCCGGCATGGCACAGGGCCCGGGACGAGTCTGAGCGCGACGGGCAGATCGTTGGCAATATCAGCAGCCAGATGCTCACGCCGACAGCTTTCTCGTCTGTGAAATAGGACTGCGCCATGAAGATCACCGACCTTCGCTGTGCCGTTATCGGCAAGCATCCCATCGTTCGCGTCGTAACCGACGAGGGCCTCTATGGACTGGGAGAAGTCGAGTTCACCAAGACCTATCTCAAGCCTTGGGTGCTGCATTTCCGCGAAGCGCTGATCGGCGAGGATCCGACCGACGTCGAGCGGGTCATGTTGAAGATCCGCCAGCGCGGCTCGTTCAAGCCTTATGGCGCGGCGGTCAGTGCTATCGAGCATGCGCTTTGGGACATTGCCGGCAAGGCCGCGGGCGTGCCGGCATACAAACTGCTCGGCGGCAAGGTGCGCGACAAGGTGCGCGTCTATAACGGCTCGATCCGCCAGAAACGCACGGGCGACCGGCCGGAGGACTACGCCGCCGACGTAAAATGGATGATGGAGCAGCCGCAGAACTTCTTCATGGTCAAGCAGGGAATCTCGTTCCATTCCAACATGAAGGACACCGTCGAGGACTTCCATTACGGTGTGACGCAAAAGAAGGCCGGCTATCACGGTGCCATGGATCAGGGCATGATCAGTGAGCGCGGTTTCAACCACATGCTCGACTGCGTGATCGCGATGAAGGAAGTGCTGGGGGACAAGGTCAGCCTGGCGCTCGACTGCGGCCCGGGCTGGATGCTGCCCGACGCGATCAAGTTCGCCCGCGCGGTCGAGAAGTACAATTTGATGTGGCTCGAGGACATGCTGACCGGCGATTACGTGCCGTGGGTCAATCCGCAAGCCTATCGGGAACTGACCACCTCGACCTCGACGCCGATTCATACCGGCGAGCAGATTTACCTCAGGCACAATTTCAAGGAACTGATCGAGACCCAGGCCGTGCGCGTCATCGGCCCGGATCCTGCCGACATCGGCGGCATTGCCGAGCTCAAATGGGTCGCCGAGCACGCCTATATGCACTCGATCCTGATGGCGCCGCACGGCACCGCGAACGGCCTGCTGGGCCTCGGCGCGCTGGTCAATGTCTGCGCCACCTTGCCCGCCAACTACGTGGCGTTCGAATATCCCAGCGCCTCGGACCCCTGGTGGAACGACATCGTCATCGGCCTGCCCAAGCAGATCGTGAAGGACAGCATGGTCGATCTGCTGGAGGCACCGGGGCTCGGCCTCGATATCGATGCCGAAGGGGCCAGGAAGTATTTGCTGGCGGAGGATGCCGGCTTCTTCGATTGATTGGTAGGGCGGCCCTCGATCTCATCGACCGAGGGCTTGCTTCAAAGAAGCGTGGATGCACATCTTGCCGCAACGCAAATCGGCGCATTGTTGAAACGCGCCGATCGAGTCTAATGGTGGCGGATCTCGGTCCCCAGAACCTTCAGACACTCGCGAATGAAGGCGGCTAACGCTGTCCAACCCTTGGCCGACACCATGGTTCCGTCGACATAGGCCTCCGTCGGCGAGAGGTCGATGTAAGTGCCGCCGGCCAACGTCACTTCCGGTTCGCAGGCGGCGAGCGCGCCAACCTTCTTGCCGCGCACGACGCCGTCCACGGCAATCAGGATCTGAACCCCATGGCAGATCGTGAAAATCGGCTTCTGGGTATCGTGGAAGTGGCGCACCATGGCTTGCACCCGTTTGTCGGTGCGGATGTATTCCGGGCCGCGGCCGCCAGCGCAATATACGGCGTGGTATTGATCGAGCTGCTTTTCCGCCTCGGCGAACGTCTTGTTGATCACCTGAAAATGGCCGAGCTTTTCTGTGTAGGTCTGGTCGCCTTCGAAGTCGTGCAGGGAGGTCTTGATGAGGTCTCCGGCCTTCTTGTCCGGGCAGACCACGTGGACGGTGTGGCCGACGGCTTCCATCGCCTGCTGGTATACGAAGATCTCGTACTCCTCGGTGAACTCGCCGGTGAGCATCAATATTTTCTTGCCTGACATAGTCGGTTCCTCCGTCGTGTGAAAAGAGCGGGGCGAACCATGCTGCGCCCGCATTGGCTTTGTCCGTCCTCAGAATGGCGAGTTGGGGGCGTGGTATTCCTCAGTGTTGTGTTTGGCGGTCAGCGGCGCGGACATCGGTTTCGCCTCAATCGAAGGCCGGCAGCAGGCGATCGCGCGAGTGCTCGATGTGGGCGCGCATTGCTTTCGCGGCGGCATCGGGATCGGCTGAGCCGAACGCGGCGAGGATCGCCTCATGCTCGTCCAGCGCCTCCTCGGTGACGCGGGAGTGGTACATCAGGCGGAATATGTGGAAGTGGGTGTGTTGATGACCCAGCGTCTCGCGAATGAGCTCGTTTTCGGCATATTCCATGATCTTGTCGTGGAAAATCGCGTCTTGCCGGGCGAAGTTTGAATAACGCAGGCGCTCGTCCTTGCCTTCGCGGCGCGACATCACGCCTGCCGCCTCAAGCAGTGTGCCGAGTTTGGCCTCGTCCATCGCGGCGGCGGCCTTCGCCGCGCCGTGCGGTTCGAGCAGGAGACGCATTTCGTACAATTCGTCGAAGCGGCGCCGGGTGATCTGCTGTGCGGCGCGGTATCCGATCAGATGCGTTTTCAGAACCAGGCCTTCGCCTTCCAGACGCCCGAGCGCCTCGCGGATCGGCGTATGGGAAACGTCGAATTCCTTGACCAGATTGTCGACGGTGATGCGTGAACCGGGCGCGATCTTCAGCGACATCAGCTGCGCGAAGATGGCCTCGTAAACGTCCTCGGCCAGGCTGCTCGCGCGCTGGATGCGACCCGCTCCCGTGGGCGCCTCACCATTATTGCTCAAACTGACAGGTTGCATCTTTCGCCTCTCGACAGGGGAGACTGCTAACACGAGGGTTTGACCGATGCAATACTATATCCTATACGATTTTATCGGCGCCGTTCAGTTCCCTTCGGTGCGGATTTTGCAATGCGAGTTTCTCCGACACCCCTCAAGGATGCAGCCTGTCATGAGCCTTCTCACAGCCCTCCGGCTCCCACGCGACATTCTATTCGGAAAGGGGCAACGTCATGCACTGCCAGCCGTGGCCGGTCGCCATGGCCGACGCGCCCTGGTCTGCACCGACGAGCGTTTCGCCGGCACGGCGGTGTTTGCCGAAATCATGGAATCCTTGCAGTCAGCGTCGGTCGACGTGCTGGTTCACGACGGTGTCCTCCCTGACGTGCCGCGCGACTCGGTGGCGGTCTGCGTCGAGGAAGCGAGGGGCTTCCGGCCCGACATGGTGATCGGCATCGGCGGCGGCAGCTGTCTCGATTTCGCCAAATGCGCCGCCTTGCTGATCAGCCACGGTGGCGAGCTGCAGGACTACTATGGCGAGTTCAAAGTCCCGGGACCAACGCTGCCGCTCATCGCCATACCGACCACGGCCGGCACAGGATCGGAGGTGACGCCCGTCGCGGTGATATCCGATCCGGACCGGACGCTCAAAGTAGGCATATCGAGCCCCCATCTCATTGCCGCGGTTGCCATCTGCGACCCCGAACTGACAATGACCTGTCCGCGGGGCCTGACCGCGATCGCCGGTGCCGACGCGCTCACCCATGCGATCGAGGCCTTCACGGCCATGCGTCGGGACGGTGACTTCAGCCTGCCGCAGCGCCACGTTTTCATCGGCAAGACGCCGTTGACCGATCATTTCGCGCTGCTGGCCGTCAAACTGCTCGGCCGCAGCCTGGAGAAGGCGTGCGCCGACGGCGATGACGCCGAGGCGCGCGCCGACGTGATGATGGGAGCGCTGGCTGCGGGTTGCGCCTTCGGCACTGCTGGCACGGCGGCGGCGCACGCGGTGCAATACCCGGCCGGCGCGCTCACGCACACGCCGCATGGGCTGGGGGTGGCGACGATGATGCCTTATGTCATGAGCTACAACAGCCGTGTGGCCGCGGCGGAAATCGCCGAGATAGGGATTGCTCTCGGCCTTGAGGCGAACGGTCGTGGCGCCGACGAAATGGCGGAAGCGACCATCGAGGAGATCAGACGCTTGTTCGCCGCGATCGGTATCACTCCGACGCTGGCCGGTCTGGGGCTTCCGGCCGACAGGCTCGACTGGACCGCCGAGCAGGCGCTTGGCATCGATCGTCTGATCAAGAACAACCCGCGCCCATTCGACCTCGCCGCCATGCGCCGCCTTGTCCAGGCGGCCTATGACGGCGATCTCACCGCCTGCGCCATGTGAACGTCAGGAACAAGACGATGAACCTTCCTTACAATGCCTTCCAGCTCGATCAGGATCCCTACGATGTGCGAGGTTTCCCGCACCGGCTCTATATCGGCGGACAATGGCTGCCGTCTGCCGACGGCAGGCTCATCGAGGTCACCGATCCATCCTCCGGGGCGGTGATCGCGGCGGTTCCCGATGCGACCCTGGAGGACGCCACCGCTGCGGTCGAGGCAGCGGCCAAAGCCGCCAAGGGGTGGCGTGAGACCGCGCCACGCAAACGCTCCGAGATTCTCAGGCGCTGTTTCGAACTGATGGTCGAGCGGTCGGAGACGCTTGCCATGCTGATTTCGCTGGAGAACGGCAAGGCCCTGCGCGACGCGCGCGGCGAGGTGGCTTACGCGGCCGAATTCTTCCGCTGGAACGCCGAAGAAGCTGTTCGCATCACCGGTGAGTTTGGCACCGCTCCGTCCGGGACCAACCGGATCGTGGTCGACTACCAGCCGATCGGCATCTGCGTCCTCATCACACCTTGGAATTTCCCTGCCGCGATGGCGACACGCAAGATCGCACCGGCCCTCGCGGCGGGCTGCACGGTCATTTTGAAGCCGGCCAGCGAGACGCCGCTGACGGCCTATGCGCTGGCCGCGCTCTACAGCGAAGCCGGCGTTCCGGACGGTGTCGTGAACGTGCTGACGAGGTCGACCCCAGGCCCCCTGACGTCGGCCATGCTGGCCGATCCGCGCGTCAGGAAGCTCTCCTTCACCGGTTCGACCGGGGTCGGCCGGGCCTTGCTCGCCGAGGCCGCCAAACATGTGATTTCCTGTTCCATGGAACTCGGCGGCAATGCACCCTTCATTGTCTTCGACGATGCTGATCTCGGTGCGGCCCTCGATGGCGCCATGATCGCCAAAATGCGCAATGCCGGCGAAGCCTGTACGGCCGCCAATCGCATCTACGTCCAGTCGGGCATCCACGATGCGTTCGCCGACGGCCTGTCCCGGCGCATGGCCGCGCTCAAGATCGGCGCCGGCACCAAGGCGGACACCGAATGTGGACCCATGATCACCAAGAAAGCGGTCGACAAGATCGACCGGTTGGTCAAGGACGCGGTCAATCGGGGTGCCAAGGTGCTGTGCGGCGGCTCGGTGCTTGAGGGAGATGGTTTTTTCTATCCTCCGACCGTCTTGTCCGAAGTCTCGCCGGACGCTGACATGGCGCATGAAGAAATCTTCGGACCGGTGGCGCCCATCACCCGCTTCGAGAGCGAGGCACAGGCCATCCTCCACGCCAACGACACCGAATACGGCCTTGCCGCTTACCTCTACACCCGCGATGTGGCGCGCGGCATGCGGGTTGCTTCGGAGATCGAGGCCGGCATGATCGGCCTCAACCGCGGCTTGATGTCGGATCCCGCCGCGCCCTTTGGCGGAGTCAAGCAGAGCGGCCTAGGACGGGAAGGGGGCCAGCACCACGGTATCTCCGAGTTCATGGAGGCCAAATACATCGCTGTAACCTTTTGAGCGGACGCCATGTCGAAGGATCCTTTTCGCACCCGCGACCACGTTGCCGATTTCGATGACATCGTGGCCGATATCGTCGCCCGCAGCGCTGCGACGCGGGCTTCGCTGCCTATGCTGGCGGATGTCGCCTATGGTTCGCACGAGGCCGAGCGCCTCGACCTGTTCTTTCCGGAGGGACCGCGCAAGGACCTCCCGGTGCACATCTTCATCCATGGCGGCTATTGGCGCATGTTCACCAAAAGCGATTATTCCTACGTTGCCGAAACGGTCACGAGCGCAGGGGCAATCGCGGTCGTGATCGACTATGCGCTGATGCCTGCCGTCAGGATGGCGGCAATCGTCGACCAGGTCCGGCGCGCGAGGCAATGGGTGCAGGATAATATCGCCAGCCATGGCGGCGATCCCGGTCGGCTAAGCGTCAGTGGCCATTCCGCCGGCGCGCATCTGGCGACCTTTTTGTTCAACGAGGATTCGACACATCCCCCCTCGGCGGCACTTCTGCTCGGCGGCCTGTATGATTTGAAGCCTCTTCAGCATTCCTTCCTCGAGCCTTTGATAGGCTTGACCGACGCGGAAGTTGCGGCATTTTCGCCGATAAGCAAATCCCACTCTTCGCGGACAAAAGTCAGGATGTTGGTCGGCGAGCGGGAAACACAGCCGTTTCACCTGCAAGCCAGATTGTTTGCTGATCGTCTGATAGGGCAGGACCTGAGTGTATCGATGGGCGTGCTCACGGCGCGCAACCACATGGACAGCGTACGTGATTTAGGGCTGCGCGGGACAATCGCGGGCGACTGGCTTCACCACGTCGTCGTGGCCGCATAAATTCGACACGCGGCCCGCGAGAACATCACGGGCCTGCCGTCGCGGCAGCCGTTATGTCGTCTGACTTTCACGGATCGGCGAAACGGTTCGTCCGCAAGCCAAGTATGTGCCCGAAATCAGGAAGATCATTAGCGTTGAATCGAGAATGTCGTGGCCGACAAGGATGCCTGTTAGGCCACCAACAAGGTATACGATGACGGCGACCACTATCATGGTCGCCCCGAACCTCTCTAACGGATCGGCACTGAAGCGAAGAACCCTCGTTGCGTTCCAGATCGCGACGATGAAGATCGCCGCCAATGATAACGCGCCAACAAGTCCGGCCTGCACCAAGGCTGTCAGAAAGCCGTTGTGAAAATGGTTGAAGCCCTGGCTCACCCCAAATTGCTTTTTGAAACCCTGCTGTGAAATCGCCCGGCTGGCGGATATGCCGTGGCCGAAAAATGGCGCTTCGCGAAATGCATCCATCCCAATGTCCCAGAGCCCAACGCGTAGCCCGAGCGGAGTGGAATGATCATCCTTGGTGGCGAGGGCGTTCCAGTCATCGAACAGAAAATGAGTGCGACCTACGATGATTGGAGAGGTGATTGCCGCGGTGAGCAGGCAGCAGGCGACCGCAATCACCAGCAACCGCCTCATATTCGATCGCGTGAATCTCTGGCGATTGATCACAAGGACGGCGACAATGGCGATCAGCAAGGCTACCCAGATCATGCGCGAGCCGGAATAGACGGTCGCTACGGCGCCGGCGAGTACGGCGACGGTGAGTGTCTTCCAGGCTTTCTCTATTCCCGACACAGCGCCCGCAAGGCACATCATCACGGCGAGGCAGGTGACCGTCGCGAACACGATCGGATTTCCAGCCCCTCCTTCGGCTCTCAGCATCCCGATCCAGTAATATTGGACAATGGTCAGCACCAGCGCTCCGGCACATGCTGCCGCGCTGGCCCGCACAGCAATGCGTGCAAGCGTCGCCTTGTCGGTGATGCTCCAGGTCGAATAGGAGATCGGGAACACCAACAAGGTGATCAGCGGCAGGAAGTGCGTGACATCAGCCCGCAGGGTGCCGTTGACGATCGATGCCAGGACCATCGCCGCGCAATAGGCATAGATCGCAAGGGTCATGGCGAGCATCGGCCGGTCGATGTTAAAGCGGCGTCGCCTGGCGACCAGCAACACCACCGACCAGAGCGCTCCACCATGAAATACGAAGCTCACCACCGACCCGAGCACTGGCGGCGAAAAGAAGCAGATGATCGAGAAGCCACGGTTGACCTGTTCTGCCGTCAGGTGGCGCCGTAGCGATGTAAACGAGTTCAATGCCTTGCTTCGCAATGTTCCGGGTCGCGTGCGAATCGTTCGAACGATCCTTGCTCACCCGTGCTTCGCCCCTGTCCTCGAACCCGTATAGCTGCTTGCTCAGGTATCTGATAGTGCGGGACCGTCTCGCTCCCGATCCGGCTGCGCGAGTGAAAAAAACTGGCCCTGATGCCTGTTCAGGCAGCGACCGCCGATGAAGCTCCCTGGGTTCCTTCCTGCCAGGATTGGAACATCAAGACGTCCCAAAGCAGATACTGATTGTTACGGTGTCCGGAGAGGTGTTCAGACCACGCGCGCCGGATTGCATCGGCTCGAAAGAACCCGTCTTCCCGCAATCGGCGCTCGTCGAGCAGCGCCTCCGCCCATTCGCGAAGCGCGCCGCGCAGCCAGGTGTCGATGGGCACGCCGAAGCCCATTTTCGGACGTTCGACGAGCGCTTTCGGAACATGTCGATAAAGCAGTTGCCTGAGCGGCCACTTTGTCTGGTCGCCGGCTCGCAGGATGGAAAGCGGCAGCGAAAGTGCAAAGCCTATCAGCCGGTGGTCAAGCAGCGGCACGCGGGTCTCGAGGCTGACTGCCATTGCCGCGCGATCAACCTTTACCAGGATGTCGTCCGGCAAATAGCTCATCATATCGATGTACATCATCCGCTCGACGTTGCCCGGCAGCGCTGGAAGCGCCTCCAATCCCGTCAGCATGGTGGGCGGCTCGTCCGCATCCGGGATGATTTCGGTCGCTTCCCAATGCGAGCAGAGGCGGCGGTAGACATCGTCCATTGTTCGCAATGAAAGAACCGACGCCGCCTTGTGGATCTTGTCGCCGACGCGCTCGCGGCGCAGGCGCTGCGGCAGAAGCGGCATGATCCCACCCGCGACATTGTTGTAGAGACCGGGCGAGGGCAGTGTCGCCAGGCTGGCCGACGCGCGGCGCAGCCCCATCGGGACGCGGGAAAGCTTGTTCCATAACGCATCGGCGAGTGCGTAGCGCGTGTAGCCGGAGAACAGCTCGTCGCCGCCATCGCCCGACAACGCCACGGTAACGCTGCCACGCGCCAGTTTGGAGACGAGGAATGTCGGGATTTGCGAGGAGTCGGAGAAGGGCTCACAATAAATGCCGGGCAGATTGGGCACAACCTCTAGCGCGTCCCGCTCGCTGAGATAAAGTTCCGTATGGTCGGTGCCAAGGTGGCGCGCGACTTCCTTGGCATGGCCCGCCTCGTTGTAGCCGACTTCGTCAAATCCGATCGTGAAGGTCCGTACCGGTCGCGAACTGATCGACTGCATGACCGCCACGATGGCGGAAGAATCGATGCCGCCCGAGAGGAAGGCGCCGAGCGGCACGTCAGCGATCATCTGCCCTCCGAGGGCGCGGCGAAGATGACGTTCGAGTTCGTCAACCGCCTCTTCGGGGCTCCCTTGAAAAGGGTCGCGCTGGCCTTGTTCAGCGGCTTCCCTGGCGCTCCAATAGCTCTCGACATGTGGCTCACGCATCGGGTCGGAAAGGACGAGGAGATGGCCGGGTCTTAATTTGCGAATGCCTTGGTAAATGCTGTAAGGCGCGGGGATGTAATTGTGGCGCATCAGCAAAGCCAGCGCATTCCGGTCAATGTCCGGGCGCCAATCCGGCAGCGGTTGAAAGGCCTTGAGTTCCGAAGCAAACGCGAAGGCCTTGCCGATCCGGCCATAATATAACGGCTTTTCCCCCAGGCGATCACGTCCGAGAACGAGCGTTCTCTCCTTGCGGTCCCACAAGCCGAAAGCAAACATGCCGACAGCCAGTCCAAGCGCTTTGTTGGTTCCAAGCTCCTCGATTGCAGCCAGAAAGGTCTCGGTGTCGGAATGACCGCGCCATGCATGAGCGCCGAAGTCCCGATCGAGATGCGTCCGCATCTCGCCGTGATTGTAGATTTCTCCATTGAAGACGATGACATAGCGACCGCTGTGCGAAATCATCGGCTGCGCGCCGGCCGATGACAGGTCGATGATTGCCAGTCGGCGCTGACTGAGCGCGACCCCGGCCTCGGCGTCAGTCCAGATGCCGTCGCCATCCGGTCCGCGATGCCGGATCATGTCCGCCATGCGGCGCACGCTGAAGGGGCCGCTGCTTGTCGCGGCCGCTCCACCCACAATGCCGACGATACCGCACATCCGGCGTTACTCTCCAATGACCAGGCTCGGTTCTTTCTCTCTCTGCCGCGAAATCAGAGGAGGGAACCAGCGGCTATAAATCCATTCGCTCGAAACACCATTCACCACAGCCGGTGCCGAAGAGGCCAATCCCAGGCACTGCATTGAAGCGCCGCTTCGTGCGAAACCCAAGTTTTTCGACTGACGTCTCCAACTCTTCGGCCGAGGTGGATTGATAGGGATAGCCGCCTAGCCAGTCGTCGACATCCGCCAGGAATTCCATGCCTCGGCGCGCGCGATAGTTCTTTACAAACGAGATCGTGTCCCGATGGCGCAGCGTTCTCGCCGACATGTAGGCCGAGACAAACAGCGCTTTGACCGGAGGCCGCAGCCAGCGATGAGAGGAGTAGAGCCTTTTTTCGACCGTCCACAGTCCGCAAAGTGGCGTTTTCAGGTAGATCGCAATGCCAAATCTTCCGCCGTGACCAACGAGGCCGGCTGCGTTGCTGATCGCCGCCCACATGTCGCCCGTGTGATGCAGGACGCCCCACGAGTAGACGACATCGAACGTCCCGGTCGGAAGCGACGCCCTGTCGAGGATATCGGCACGCTCCACGCTCCATTCGGCTTCCGGCGCGAAGCGAGAAAGCACGGCCTTGGTCGTTTCGACACAACCCGGATCATAGTCAACGGCGTGAACCTTCGCTGCCCCCAGCCGAAGAGCGGCCGCTGAATGCAGGCCCGATCCGCAGCCCATGTCGAGAAATGTCTTCCCCTCCAGATCGCCCACCAGGCGGCGAAGATCCTCGCAAGCCCGATCCAGATGCTCGTCCTCGAAGCGCGCGGCAAGCTCGGACCAGTTGCGGCCGAAATCATAACGCGCGTTCATAAGCTTCCCACCGTCGCCCTTTCCGAATGACCGAAGCCTTAGCTGATGCCAGATAGAAGTCCCGAAACGAATGCGTTCAGCCGGTCGAGCCACGCCCGCCTCTTGTGGAGATGGAATCCTCTAAGACCGGCTGCGTCGGTGGTCAGAATCGGCCTGCTTAACCTCACGGTAGATCCCAGTGTTGAATTCAGGCCGAGCCTTACAGACTCCAATACTTTAAATTGTCAGGGATTTCATTCGGCTTGATGGCAGACTTGATGTCGAACAGCGTCCCGCCCTGCTTGATCATTTGAAAAAGACGCGCTCTCTCACTGGTGAGATAGACGTTGTGCGGTACCGCCAAGACAAGCGCCTGCAAATCGCTTATCTCATCGAGCGGCAGGATCGTTTCGCCGTGATCGCGTCGAGCGGATTCGGCGTCGGCAAGGGGATCGTGAAGCTTGGGCACGATGCCGAACTGTCTCAGTTCCTTGACCATGTCGAACACACGGCTGTTGCGCAAATCCGGAACGTCCTCCTTGAAGGTCAGTCCGAGAATGCCGACGGAAGCTCCTTTGACTGATATGTCCGAGCGGATCAACTGTTTGACGACTTGCTGGGCAACGAAGGCTCCCATGCCGTCGTTGATGCGGCGTCCGGCGAGGATAATCTGCGGATGGTAGCCTTCGGCCTCCGCCTTGGCAGTCAGATAATACGGATCGACGCTGATGCAGTGACCGCCGACGAAGCCCGGCTTGAAGGGGAGGAAGTTCCATTTTGTCGATGCGGCATCAATGACATCCTGCGTGCGGATCTCAAGCCGTTCAAAGATCATTGCCAGTTCATTCATCAGCGCGATGTTGAGGTCGCGCTGTGTGTTCTCGATGACCTTCGCCGCTTCGGCCACCTTGATCGACGGCGCGCGGTAGACGCCGGCATCGATGATGCTCCCATAGACGCTGGCTACGCGCTCCAGCGTCTCTGCGTTCTCACCGGAGACGACTTTGATGATCCGCCGCAGCGAGTGTTCCCGATCGCCTGGGTTCGCCCTTTCAGGCGAATAGCCGAGCGCGAAGTCATGAGGATGCCGCAGGCCGGATATATGCTCGATGATCGGCCCGCAAAATTCCTCGGTCACGCCTGGATAGACCGTCGATTCGAAAACGACGACGGCGCCTTTGCTCACCGCTTCACCGACAAGCTCCGATGCCAGTTTCAAAGGCGAAAGATCGGGAGCACGGTTGATGTCGATAGGCGTTGGCACGGCAACGATGAAGAAAGTCGCGCCCTTCAACATCTCTCGGTCGGTCGTAAGCGCGATCGAGGATTCCTTGATCGCCGCCGTGTCGACCTCTCCGGTGCGATCGACGCCGCGACGCAATTCCTCAATCCGGCTTTCGCTTATATCGAAAGCAATGGTGCCCGGGAAAACCTTCCCAAACGCGACGGCTACCGGCAGGCCGACATATCCCAGACCGATAACGGCGATGCGTTCGGACATCGGCGGAGTTCCTAAGTCACTTATGTCCAGCGCTTGTATGGCAGGCTGCACGCCAATTCAACGATGTGTAGTTGCGAAGTGGGAACTCTCCACTCAAAATAGCGCCTGATCGATGCGCGTGCCGCCATCGTCTCGTGGCGCTCGATGTTGTGGATAAGATGCGGCAGGATTGGGTTTCGAGCCTCAAGACCCCTACAAGAGCCGAATGGTCTGGACCAGTCAGCCAAGAACCTGAATGCATGGATCGCATCGTTGTTGTCGTAAGCGAACCAAGATCCCTTGCAACCACGCGGGGACATCTTCTGCTTGCGCTGCGCGCCGCCGGATACGAAGTACATGCCCTGGCGCCAGTCGATGCCATGACCGTTCGTTGGCTGACCGAGAACGGCATCCGTTTTCATCCATTGCCCATGGAGCGTGCGGCTATTGCGCCATTCGGCGATACGCTTTTGGCTTTTCGTCTTTGCAGGAAGCTACGAGAGCTCAAACCCCAGGCCGTGCTGACCTGTGCGATCAAGCCGATCGTCTATGGCATACCCGCGGCGCTGATTGCGGGGGTACCGCGCCGGCACGCGCTTGTCACGGGCCTCGGCTATGCGTTCACGGACCGTCACAAATCTCTACGGTGGAGGATGGTCAATGCGGTGGCCCGGCTTCTTTATGCCGCGAGCCTGCGTGTTGCCACCACGGCCACCTTCCAGAACGACGATGACCGCAATGACTTCGGTCGTCTGGGACTGCTCGGACGTACACCAGCCAATGTAGCCAACGGTTCAGGGGTAGATCTCGATCGATTCAAGGTTGCGCCATTACCAGAGAAGCCGCGATTTCTTATGATCGCACGCCTGCTTCGCGACAAAGGCCTCGGCGAATATCTGGGTGCGGCAAGGCTGGTTAAGGCAATTCGACCTGAAGCCCGTTTCGACCTGGTCGGCGATACGGATCCAAATCCCGCGGGATTTCCGGTATCGGAAGTTGAGGCAGCGGTCGCGGACGGAACCATCCGCTATCACGGGCCTGTGGAAGACGTCCGCGGGGTGATCGCCGATTCGCGTATCTTCGTGCTTCCATCCTACCGCGAGGGTACGTCGCGATCTGTCCTGGAGGCGATGGCAATGGGGCGCCCGGTGATCACGACAGATGCGCCGGGTTGTCGCGCGCCGATCGTTCCCGGCGTGAGCGGCCTGCTGGTGCCGGTCGGCGCCGCGCCCCCCTTGGCGGAAGCCATGATCCGCTTGATCGACAACCCAGGTGAAGCCGAATGCATGGGCAAAAACAGTCGATCGATCGCGGAAGAGCGCTATGATATTCGGAAAGTTACCGCTCATATGATGGAAATCATCGAAGCCCGGCACCGAGCCACAGAATGACGTTCGCGGGAAATCCATCGTCGAACCGATACGAGTTCGGAGCCAATTGGGCGTCGTTCATCGACAAGCACTACTCGGCGGAACGCCGCCGCATGGCGGCGGAGAAGCTCTTGTCCTTCCTCGGCAAGCAGACCCTCGAAGGCTTCGACTTCCTCGATATCGGCAGCGGCAGCGGGCTGCACTCGCTTGCCGCCTTCGATGCAAAAGCGGATAGGATACAGTCCTTCGACTTTGACCCGCTCTCGGTAAGCACAACCGGCAAGTTGCGGCAATTGGCGGGTGAGCCGACGAACTGGATCGTCGAACGCGGCGACGTGCTCGACGCCGACTATATGGAGAAGCTAGGCACCTGGAACCTCGTCTATTCCTGGGGCGTGCTCCACCACACCGGCGCGATGTGGCAGGCGATCGAAAATGCGGCGCGCACGGTTGCCCCCGGCGGTCTATTCTTCATCGCTCTCTATTCGTCGAATGTCGTGAAGCCCTCCGCGCAATTCTGGCTCGACGTGAAACGGCGATACAACGGCGCCAACCCTCGCCAAAGGCGGTGGATGGAGTACTGGTACATCTGGCGCTTCGGGCTCGGTCGCAATCCACTTCAACTGCCCTTGCTCGTGAAGCAGATCTATCAAAAGAAAAAAGGTCGCGGCATGAGCTACATGACCGACATCCGCGACTGGCTGGGCGGCTGGCCTATGGAGTTTGCCGACGACCAGGCGGTGATCGATTTCCTGAAGAAACGGTTCGATTTCGAGCTCGTCAGGATATCTACGGGTGAGGCATGCACGGAGTTCCTCTTCCGGAGCCCGAACAGTCGGCCGCCCAAACGGAGCAAGTCGTTTTAAGCGGTCTGTCCGCCGGCTCTCGTCCAGATATGTGGCCGGCCGTTTTCGAGGGTGACGATCTCGTCGCAATTTTCGACTGTTGTGAGCCGGTGCGCGATGATCAGCACCGTCAGGCCGGCGGGCAGCTCGCGGATCGCCTCCATGACCGCGGCCTCGGTCTCCGTGTCGAGTGCGCTCGTGGCTTCGTCGAAGACGAGCACGGAAGCCTGTCTGTACAACGCCCGGGCGATGCCGATGCGCTGGCGCTGACCACCCGATAGACGGACACCACGCTCGCCGACCCGCGTCTCATAGCCTTGCGGCAAACTTTCGATGAAATCCGCCAGTGCGGCCTGCTGCGCTGCATTGCGCACGCGGTCGCGGTCGATGTTGGCGGGATCGATGCCGAAGGCGATATTGTCGGCGATCGAGGCGTCCGCCAGGAAGATGCTTTGCGGCACATGGGCAATCTGTCTTTGCCAGGCACGCCGTGTGGTTCCGTCCAGCCGCTGCCCGTCGATCTCAATCACTCCGCCAGTCGGCTCGAGCAGACCCATTATCAGATCGACCGTCGTGCTCTTGCCGCTGCCCGTCTTGCCGATGAACCCGACCTTGCTTCCTTTCGAGATCGTGAGATTGAATCGCTCGAGTATCGGCGCTTGGTCAGAAGCGTAACGGAACGACACATCCTTGAGCATGATCGCTCGATCGAATGGGAGACGCTTAGGTGGCGGCTGGTTCCACTCTGGGCCGAGTGATGCCTCGAGCGCCTGGAGCACGACTTCGGCGCCGGCAAGATTGCTCAGTATCAGGGCCCAATTGCCGTATACAAGCTGCATGGATGGGAGCAGACGCTGCGCTCCAAGGACAAATGTTCCAAGTATCGGCAGAACCTGGCCGGCATCGTTCGAGCGGGTGATGAGGAAATAAGCAAGCGCCGCGATGATCACCATACCCGCAGCTTCGATCGCGAAACGCGGAGCGCCCGCGGCAAGTGCGTTCATTGCATTCGCGCGCTGCAGGCGTAAATCGAGTTCGGTGTACCGCAACAGAAAATACGGTTGGGTGTCGTTGATGATAACATCGCGGATGCCACCCAGTCCCTCTTGGACAGATCGGATGCCTTCCGCCTGCGCGCTGGCGATAATTTGCGCATTCTTCTTGAGGTGCTTGCGGATGACGAGCGACATGGCGAGGTAGACCGCCCCAAAGCCCGCGAAGATAACGAAGGTGATGAAAGAACTCAGAGCAAAAAGGGCAGCGACGATGAAGACGCCGATGACTATGCCGCTGATCGATTGCAACAGGGGCAGCATTACACCCGCGGTAATGGCTTGAACCTGGCGAAGCGCGGCCAACACCGAACTGGAATTGCGCGAAACGTGGTAGCTGTAGGGTTGGCGGAGTACTTGGTCATAGACCTTCACGCCCACCTCATGTCCCAGCGAGAAGACATAAGAGTTCGTGGCCCAGGCAAGGAATATGCGCACGGCGCCGGCTATGATCGCCACCACCGAAAACAGAATCGTCAAATCGAGAAGGCTGTCTGAAGAGCTGGTCAGCCGAAAGCCGGCAAGCTGGCGAGCGAGGAACGACTGGCCGCCAACCGCCTCGGGATTGGCGATGCGCGCAAGAAACGGCAGCAAGGCACCAAGCGTAGCGGCTTCCGCAAGTGCTCCGAACATCATCAAGACAAGGAGGCCGAAAAACTGCCTTTGTCTAGGCTTCGATACCTGCCGCCACAAGCGTCGCAGTGTGTCGAGAGTGCTGCCCGAGTTTCGGTTTCCGCTCAATGCCAAATCGATGTCCGCATTCAGAGCGCTCAATGCACACGTTCGGCGCTCCACGACAAGTCACAACAGATGCCCGCTGGCAACTTTATCACAGAAGCGCGAAGGTGACCTGTCCACAACTGCGCGTATGGGCCAGAGACCGTGATTGCGGTGAGGTGATATGCTTCAATCATGGGTGACGCTATAAAGATTCGGGATCGAAGGCAGCGGCTGGCCTTAATTGCGGCATTGCTTCGTGCACTCGGCGTGTTCTCGGCAGGGGTGGGGACGGCATTTCTGTTCTTTGTGTCGGCATACCCGCTCGGATTGGTCAGCGCCTACCCGGCACCACCTGCTTCGGCAATTGAGGGGCCACTGGGGTTTGCACAGAGAGTTGCGGACGTTGATGATCTCTATCGCCGCACGGGTGAGCCGATGCAGCCATATCTTGAGCGTCTGACAACGGCGGTCGCGCGTGGAATGGTACACTATTGGACAGAAGGTGACCGCTGGTCGGAGGCCGATGCGTCCTACACCCGGATCGGGGTTTTCGACAATTACTTGCTCTGGATGCTCAGCTTTCTTTCGGAATATCGGGAAAACCTGGGGAACTATGAATTTGTAACTCCCCGAAAGGCACTGGATCGCGGCTATGGGTTCTGTTCCCAGGTTTCGAAGATCGTCTACTCTGTCCTTGCCGATCAGGGCATCGAAGCGACGATCTACAGTGCGCCCGAGCACACTGTAGTTGAGTCAAATGGCAACATTCTCGATTCCGACTATGGTGTCTTCGTTCCTCACTCGCTTGAGGATGTACAACAAGACCCGTCGATCATCGACACGTACTACGCGCAATTCGGGCCGATGCTGCCTTTGCTAAGAAGGGCGTATGGTCAGGACTGGCAACCGCTCGGAACTGCCGAAGACTTCAACGGCGTGCGTGCGTACGAGGCAAAGTTCGAACGCCTGAAATGGGCTCCGCCGCTTGCGTTCCTTGCCATTGGTATTTTACTCGTCACCATCGGCATTCTGCTCCAGTATCTTCTTTTAGGACGCGGCCGGCTTGTGCTGCAGCGGGTTCGCGGAATTGCTCGGTCCTCTTGATTTCGTTTGCTCGTGACCATTTCTATAAGCCATCGCCTCGCAGAGGCTTCCGCTTGCAAGCGGCTGCGCCTAGCGGCAACCGGCGACCAATGAGGAAAGGCGGCGGAGCGGATGACGCTGCGAGAGAAATTTCCGATGACTGATGCTGAAGGCCAACAGTCGGCTGCCGGGCCTTCTGCCGCACTGGCTAGAAAGCCTCGTCGCAAAGTACTCTTTGTCATCGGAACGCTTGACCTGGGCGGCACCGAGAGCCAGCTCGTGCTGCTTGCCAAGGAATTGAAGCAGCGCGGCTGGAAGGTAGAAGTCTTTGCGCTTTCACAAGGAGGTGTTCTCTCGGAGACGCTGAATCGCGCCGGGATCCGGGTATTGTACGGACTTCATCGGCCGAATCCCCTACCTGCGTCGCCGACAGTGGCCAAAGTGGGTGCCAAGTCGGGCGCGGCGCCGACGAGGCGCCCGAGTGTGAAGGCGATGCTGGTTCTCGGCGCAGCCGTCACTTCGCTTGTCCTGCGCATCGTCTTGACCCGGCCGCGCGTGGTCCACGCCTTCCTGCCGCTGACCAATTTCCTGGGCGCCTTGGCGGGGCGGGTTGCGCTGGCGCCATTTGTCATCACGTCGCGACGCGGTCTCGGCAACCATCAGGAACGGTGGCCCAGGCTCAAGCGAATGGACCGGATCGCCAATCGGCTTTCCCATGTGGTGGTCGCGAATTCGCATGCGGTCGCGGCCGATATGGCGGCTCGCGACGCCTATGATATCGACAGAATAAGGGTGATCCCGAACGGTCTCGATCTCAGCCGCTTCGATGACATCGTCCATCGCCGGGACGAAACCCGGCGGCGGCTCGGCCTCAGCCAGGACGAAGTCGGCATCATCATAGTCGCGAATTTAATCCCATACAAAGGGCACAGGGATCTCATTCAAGCATTCGCTCTTGCGAGCGAAAGCCGGCCGAATCTGAAGCTGTTCATGGCGGGACAGGACCGAGGCATCGGGCCGGGCCTGGCGGAAGAGGCACGGCGGCTCGGCGTCGGATCGAAAGTCCATGCATTGGGATCACAGAGCGAGGTGCCGGAATTGCTCGCCGGCATGGATGTTGGCGTGATCGCCTCCCATGAGGAAGGTTTTTGCAATGCCCTGATGGAAAAGCTCGCGGCGGGTCTTCCTGTTGTCGCCACCAATGTCGGCGGAAATCCGGAGGCTATCTCCGGTATGCCGGGTTGTGTATTGGTGAAACCTCGTGACCCTGCCGATCTGGCTCGCGGGCTTCTAGCCGTTCTCGACCGATTGCCGGAGCCGACAGCCGACCGGGAATTTAGGCAACGGATGATGCGCGAGCGGTATTCGACAGGAGCTATGGTCGACGCATATGAACGCCTCTATCTCGTGGGCTGACGAATGAGCGGGATTGCCCACTCGGAACGCTCGGCGAGCTCAACGCATCCGCTGCGGGCGGTCCTGACGAACATTTCGGCCGGACTCTGTGCGTTCCTCATCGTCATCTGCCAGTCCTGGTTCTTGCCATACTTTATGCCGTTCTTCACCGGACGGGACGAGTTCGCCAGGCTGGTGTTCCATGCGCTCTATGGCGGAGTGCTGATTGTTTCGGTGGCCGTTCTTGTGACGCGTCGAGACGTGCGTAGCGCGATCCTTCTGCTTGCTATCACCGCCGCCATGGCAGTCGTCCCGGTTGCGCTTCATCCGATCGGGATCGTCGCCAAGTGTTACCTGATCACACTTTTCCTCGGCGGCGCGGCGATTGTGCTCATGCTTGCCTCAGCTCCCGCAATCGTGTTGCGCCTCTCGGCGTCAGTCACAGCGCTCAATGCGGTGGTTTGCTTGCTCGACCTCCTCTTTGCCAGCGGCTTCACCAACACGCCTGGCCGGGCCGCCGGTTTGGCGGTCAATCCCAATGTCGCAGCGGCCGGACTTCTGCTTGGGGCTGCGGCGAGCTACCGCGCCGTCGCACAAAAGTGGCGTGCAAGCTTCCTCGTGCTCGTAGCCATAACGCTTCTCGCGACGCTTTCTCGCTCGACCCTTCTTGCCGCCCTTGCAACGGTGGCGGTTCCGATTGTCGTCCGCATTTGGCAACAATTTCGCAGCGGCCGTCGTTTTCAGATCGATCTTGGGGGCTTGGGCCGTGCGGTCGTCGTCGCTTTTGCACTGCTGGGGGCGATCGGCATCGCGTTGACCACAAATGCTTCCTTCCGTATTGCCACGGACGAATCCTATGCCGGAATTTTGTCTGTAAGCACGGCGCTCAACGAAGCATCGAAGGCTGTCGATCGATCTCCGCCAGCCGCTACGGTGTCAATTGCGCCACCGCCTGAAGGGGCGTCGGCAAATCAACCGGCTCCGCCTCGGGCAAGTTCTGCTGACACTACCACGCCCCTCGCCGTCGAACCCCCGAGCGGTTCGGCCGCCGCTAAGGGCGGTGCATCCGCGGACGCCGTAAATTCGTCTCCTCTGCCATCCGGCCCCGCGCCCGCGGCTAACCAATCCACGAACGTCGCCAAGATGCAGGCGCTCGGCGAACGCCTGACCGATGAAGGCAAGAGGAACTCGATTTCGGCAAGGGCTCTCTTTCTCGAGCGCGGCCTGCTCGCCTATCGAGAAGGCGGTTTTTTCGGTCGCGGACTTGAACAGGCGCAAGCCCTTGCGCCGCACAACACCTTCGTCCTGTTTGCAATCGCTTTCGGTCACCTCGGCTGGCTGATTCCGATTGGCTTGGTCTGCTTCGCCTTTTGCTTTGCCCGGAACGCCGGTGATCTTGCCCTTGGTGTCGCGGTTCTAGGGGTGATGCTGACCTCGCATGACCTCTTGCTGACACCAAGTCTCTTTCTTCCAATCGCGCTCGGAATTGGCGGCATGCTCGCCGCACGAAAAGTGGCTGCCTCAAAGTCGTCGCCGACAGAGAAAGGCGAGCCTTGGAGCTTTGCTTGCGGAACAGTGGCAGGCGTCGTCGCCTTCGGGGCCGGCTGCATCGCGATACTGCTCGTCACACCACCGCTTATTACCGGGCGGCTGCAGAACGAAACCATGTTTGCCGCCCGAGGCGGATACGAAACGCTGCTTCCGCGGCCACCATTTCCCGGCCTTTTCCAGTTAGGCAACCTGTCTGACATTCCGCCTTTGCAAGCATCCAATCTGCGCGAAAACGGAACATCGCTACATCGCGTCGGCTGGTCTTCTCACGCATGGCCTGCCGTCAGGCAGGGCGAGTATACTTTTCGCCGGCCGGATGCTGTGCTGTTCGCGCCCACGGATTCGAGCGACCCTCGCAGCAATGACCGAACCTACGAGGTCGCCGTTCCGCTGTCGGTCAGTGCACTATGCTTCATTCTTCTGGGCACGATCATTGCATGGTCGATTGCAACTGTGGCTGCCGTGACGCCACTAACAAGTCGGTCTAAAGCCTCCGGATGATTTTCGGAACAATAAGCCTCGCGCCGAAGATCGACAGGTGATGATCTTCGACGTAGAGGCTATGTCCGGCGCTGTCGTCGCATGGCACAGAGCTGCGGGCTCAATTGCTCATGCTGGTTGTCGAAGGCTGCATGGCGTTCGCTGTCGATACACGAGTTCGCCCGTCGGCTGCGGCTAGGGCCTGGTGGAGACCGATCGTTCGCGCAAGGCCGACGTCGGTCTCCGGTGTCAAGTTTCGGCGCAGGTGAGCTTTGTCGCGGTAAATGAACTCGCCATTGATGTAGGTGGCGCAATGCCTGTCCGGACACATGCCTTTGAGTGGATCGACGAAGAACACCCCATTTTCATCCGCAAGCGACTCCAACGCCGTCACCACCGGCGACCAACGCCGTAGGATTTGCTCGCTATCCATGTCTGTCGAACAACGTCTCCGCTTTCGCGCATTGCCGCGCAGGACGTCAGATCCACGCCTGGCACAGGCACCTGTCCAATGATTCCGATGCGTCGTTGCCGAGCGGTGATTTCTTTTACGAGGCTGAGCAAGCCATCGCGCAACAGCAGGACCCTGTCCGCCTGCCGGCCGTCATCGGCGACGACATTGGTGTCAGCAAGGTTTGTCCAGGCGGAAGACAGGACCACGAGGTCGATATCTTTTCGCTGTCTCAGCATATGGACGACCGCCTTTCGGGAAGACGCGCAGCTTTCCTGGTAGTCGGGGTGCTCTGGAAAATCGCGATGGACACCTTCTCCGAATGCGGCCGGGCACGCGCGATAAAGAAAGAAGGCGGTATTCTCGTGCTGGCCGGCAGCATCGAACAGCGGGGCGAGGTGTTCGGCGTGGCTATCGCCCCACAGGACGGCGTGATGTCTCGCTTTGCCCCAGGGCGCCCCAAACGCGCAAAAGGTGCTGCCCAGTTCAGGAATGACGACCGTCTGTGGACACGGCCAGTCCCACATCACCTCGAGGCTGCGCATTGCCTCGGCTTCTTTCGGAATCCTGCTGGTGAAACCGCCGGCTTCGAAGATCGCATTGCCGCTCAGGCAAACTGTCGCCGCGGCGGCAACACCGGCGGCAAATGCCCTGGATGGAGGCGCCCGCGGACGGCGAACGGGTTCCTCGACGAACCGCCAAGAGAAATACGCCGCCAGCCCTGCCACGGCGACAAGGACAGACGCTTCGGCCGCCGTCGGCATTTCGGTGCCTGCATAGTGGCGGAAGAAAACCAGGATCGGCCAATGCCAGAGATAAAGGCTATAAGAAATCTTGCCCGTCGATCGCAATGGTGCGCTCGCAAGCAGCGCCGAGATCATTGACTGCGAACGCGGCCAGATGAGCAGGACGGCGCCGATCACCGGAAAGAGAGCACTCAAGCCTGGAAACGGTTGGCTCGGCGATAGCCAGATGGTGCTGGCGGCGACCAGGCAAAGGCCGATCAGTCCGAAAGCTTCGGAAGTGCCTCGGTGGCGGACGGGCGCCGCAAAGACCAGCAGGCCGCCGAGGGCCAGTTCCCAGGCTCGGCTGAAGGGAACATAGAACGCTTGTTTTGGATCGGTCGCCACCAGATGGAGGGCAATCGAGAAACTAATCAGTGCGACGGCACAGATGAGCGCGATGACCGGCAGATGGCGGCCCCGCGCCAACCGGTTCGCGGCCAGAAGCAAAACCGGCCATACCAGGTAAAACTGCTCTTCGACGCCGAGCGACCAGAGATGGAGCAGGGGCAGAAGCGTCGACTCGCGGTCGAAATAGCCCGTGTTCCAGAGAAAGTAGTAGTTCCCCACCCCGACGGTAGAATATGCCGCGCTGCGTCCTAAGTTGGCATAGTCCCCGGGGGACAACAGGAACCACCCCGCAACGAGCGAGAAGCAGATCGTTACCAGCATCGCCGGCAGAATTCGATGCATCCGCCTGGCGTAGAACTCGATCAGGGACAGTTCGCCGCCTTCAGCCACCAAAAGGCGGGTGATCAAGTAGCCAGAAATGACAAAGAAGATATCGACGCCGACGAAGCCCCCCGGAAAACCGGGCAATTCAAAATGGAAAAGAATGACGGCGACCACTGCGATTGCGCGCAATCCGTCGATATCTGGCCGATAGTCGGACTTCACGGCTCCCTCCGGGTTATTTCCCGGCCTCACAGCCCAATTGCGTATCATGAGTCGATGGCCGGACATATGCAACGGCGGCACCCGCAATTCGACTTACAAGTCGCATTTCGAGAAACGTGGGGATACCCTCACAATTTGTTTCGCGCTGGAGCGACGAAAACCTAAACATTGGTGCGCGTGTGCCAGAATCAGTCCTGCTCCTGGACCGGGGCGTCGGACCAGTGGCGGCTTTTCGGAGGGAGTATTCATTCGTTAATGATATCGGGGCGATGAAAACTTGCTCGCTTGATAGAAAAACGGGTTGTTCGTCCCGTCCCTGACTGTATAGAAGATTGTCCCGTGCGTTGCGAGGCCACGGGTCGTTCTGGAGGCTGTCAACGTTGGACAACCATAGCGCGGACATGGTTGAATTCGGCCAGCACGGACATGTGTTGGTTACTGGTGGCGCAGGCTTCGTAGGTTCGGCACTGGTCGATATGTTGCTTGCGCGCAATTGCACCGTGACCGTTGTCGATGATCTTTCGAACGGCCTGCTTCGCAATCTGCCGACTGGTGACCCTCGCCTGACGATCCGTACCTTCAGGGTCGGCGATCCGGCATATAATGGGGCGGTCCAGGATGAGGTTGGCCTTGCCGATGCCGTCTTCCATCTGGCGAGTCCGATCGGCGTTGAGCGTGCTCACAAGGAACGCTTCGCCGTCACCAGCGGCATTCTCGAATCAGGCTGTTCAATCGTCGAAGCATGCCGGCTGCACAGGCGCCCGCTTCTTTATACGTCGAGTTCAGAAGTTTACGGCTCCGGTCGGGACCGGCCAATCACAGAGTCCGATCCAGTTATGACGGATCTCCGACCGCGATGGGGTTATGCCGCTGCCAAGGCAGCCGTTGAGCATCTGGTTGCTGGACTGTTTTTCGATTTGGGCATCCCTAGCTGGATCGTTCGACCATTCAACATGGCCGGACCGCGCCAGCGCTCGGCGACCGGCCTCGTATTGCCAGTGTTTGTCAACGCGGCGTTGCGGGGCGAACCGCTTGTGGTTCACGACGATGGCGAGCAGAGGCGCGCGTTTCTCCACGTAGCCGATGCCGCCGAGGGGTTGCTTCTGGTGATGCAGTGCCGGTCGTTGCGAGGCCGGCCAGTCAACCTGGGCGGCAGCGAGGCGGTTCAGATTGGAAATCTCGCCAAGATGGTGGTTGACGCCACCAGGACGAGTGCGCCCATCGTTATGAAACCTTCCAGTGCGGTCTTTGGTGAGCGGTTTGCCGTGACGCATGACCGCGTGCCTGACACAAGTCTGTTGACCTCCATGACCGGATGGCGACCACTGCGAAGCACCAAACAGACAGTGGTCGACTGCATCGAGCACATGCGTGCCGAACGAGCAATGGCTTGACACCTGGTCCATTGGTCCCGTTCATCGGGGCTCTGCTCATATCGGCCGTTTGTGTGTGGCTGTTTGCGCGTCTGGCGATACGCATCGGAGCGGTCTCAAAGGTCAAGAGCGACCGATGGCACACATCGGGCGAGGTTCCCCGGCTGGCAGGGCCGGCCATGCTGATCGCGATGTCTCCGTGGCTTCCGGTTGAGTATATTCTTCTGCTGGCTGTTTTCTGCCTGATCGGCGCGCTGGATGACGTCCGATCCCTTTCCGCCGGTGTCAAGGCAGCGGCATTGGCCGCTGCCGCGATTTTAGCTGGCATCATTACAGGTCTGTGGTGGGTCCCGATCGTCATTTGGATAGCTTGCAACGCGGTCAACATGCTCGACCATGCGGATGGTCTTGCCGCAAGTGCAATCACGGCCGCCTTCCTGGGGCTCGGCGGCGATATCGGGATGGCCGGCGCGGGTGCGTGTGTCGGGTTCCTTTGCTTCAACTATCCGCCCGCCCGCGTTTTCATGGGCGACAGCGGCAGCCTTCTCCTCGGGGCGGCAATCGTGCTTCTTGCCTCGAAAAGAGGTTTTGACGCCTCGTTGGCGTGGATTGCCGTCCCGCTGATTGATGCAATATTCGTAACGACTCGCCGCTTGCTACAGGGGCGCAGGCCCTGGATGGGCGGCACGGATCACCTTGGTCATAGCTTGCTTCGGATTGGTGTGAACCGTCAGGTTTTGCCGGCTATCTACGCAGTGACGGCACTGGCGATAGGGCTGACATTTTCTGCTTTGGCTAATCCTTAGGCCGCTCTTCGCGATACCGATGGATCAGACTCGGCGGCTCCGCTCATTGTCTGCTACGAACGCCTGCCGGACCCACATCAGCGGCTCGCTGGCTGCCGAGCTCACGCAGATTTGCAGAATCGGCTTGAGGGCGGAGACGCGAGGCCGTCGTGGCACGGGTGGGCCCCGACACTGATCGCTACGGGCAGACGCTGTTGATTTGGCAAGCAAAACGCGCCGTTAAGCTTCATGCAATCTATGCAGCATAGACTGCCCGCCAGATTGCGAGGCACCATGAAGCGCAAACCATTATTGCTTTTCGCCTTCCCGGCCTTTGTCCTGCTGATCCTGGCGGCGGAGCGAATGGCCACGATCCTGCTCGGAACCTATCCCGCAAGCCCCGGTATGTGGAAGGTCTGGCTCACCTTGCACCCATCGTCCGGAATGGTCTGGCAGCAGGTCGATGTCTATCTGGGAGGGTCGATGGTCCTGGATTTCGCCCTGCTGGGTGCGGCGCTGGGGATCTGCTGGATGGCAAGTCAGGCCAGAAGGTCGGCCGCTTTCTTTCTTGCCAACCATGGCACCTTGATCCTCGCGGCGTTGATGATTTTGATCGGCGGCCACTCGCAGACCGCCAGCACCATTGCCGGGTTCTCGGCGCCGAGCGGCTTTCAGTTCTCACTGACGATGGACTTCACCTGGCTGAACTGCCTGCTGGCGGTCATCGGGGTTACGGCGTGCGCCTATTGCCATTTTGCCTATATGCGTGAACTCGGCATGCGCGTTGAACCGATGCGTGTCCGGCTCATGGCACTGCAGAGAGATTTCTAGCGCAGCGTGGCCGAGGCCAAAGCTAGTTTATCTTGTGATAGGTGACCTTGCCTTCCGGGGATACGATCCGCTGGTAGTTGGAACTTGGCGGGGGAGGCGCTGCCGGAGCCGGCCTCCTTCGCGTTGAGCGCGGCATATCCTCGGTGGCCGGTTCCGCCTCGGTGGCGCTGGCAACCGCCGCCGTATCTTCGGCGGGCGGGGGGAGCTCCACGACGCGCGGCTCGTCGCCACCGTGATTTCCCGACATTTCCGGTGCCTGCTTGGCGATGCTGGCGTTGACCTCGCCGAAGCTCGCCCGCAACCGGTCGTCCAGCGCCTCGAACCGGCTTTGAAATCCGTTGTTGACCGTGTCCAGCCGCGCGCTCATTCGCTGCTCGAACTGGCCGAGGTCCTCCAGCCGCGCCTCGATCGTACGCAGGTCGTTGATGCCACGGTAGAGATAGACGGCAGCGGTGGCGTTCAGAAGGGCAAACAGCGCCAGGCCGACGCAGACGGCAACGGCCACTCTGAACCGGCTCTTCTCCTTGTCGAGCAATGGCGGTTCGACCGCCGCCAGCAGTTCATCGGGATCGCTGATCGTTGTCATTGGACCACCACCTTGGTGCCGACAGGCACGCGCCTGAAAAGATCGATGACATCGGTATTGGTCAAGCGAAAACAGCCCGACGTGCCGTCGAAACCCACGCCCGAAGGGTCGTTGGTGCCATGGATGCGATAGAGCGTGTCGCGACCGTCCCGAAGCAGATAGAGCGCCCTTGCGCCGAGCGGATTGTACGGCCCCGAGGGAACCATCTCAGGCAACTCCGGCCGGCGGGCGCGCATTTCCTTGGGCGGGCGCCAAGCCGGCCACTCGGTCTTTGACCCCACCTGGACCGTACCCGTCCAGCCAAATCCATCGCGTCCGACGCTGATCCGGTAGCGCAGGGCCTCGCCCTTGCCGGTCACCAGGTAGAGCGCTTTTTCCTGCTTGCGGATGATTATGGTTCCAATCTTCTCGGCCGTGGGAAACACCACCGTCTTGCGCAGGCTGGGACCCATGGCCGGCAAAGGCGGGCGGCTGTCCGCCGACGCGTTCTGTCCGGCTGGAAGCGCCAGCGCCAGGCCGAGAAGGCAGGCGGCCGTCAGTCGAAAGCGATGGCCGCTAGCGGGCCGCATCGTCGAGCCGCTCGCGGAACATCTTCTTCAGATCCTTGTTGAAGCGGGCCCGGCCATCCACTTCGGACGGCAGCATCGCGCGGTTCAGGGCGTCGGCAAGCAGGGCATTGTCGAGGCTGACCGATTTGATATTCGGCGCCTTGAAGATCTTTTCCAGCTCGCCGCGCGAGAAGTGGTTGCCGAACCATTTGCGCTTGTGCTTGTTGGCCACCAGCGTGATGCTGACGTTATTGCCGCGCAGCTCGCGGATCTTCTTGTAGAGCCGTTTGCCTTGCCGCAGCGAAGCGACATTGAGCTCGAAGACGATGAAGATCTCGTCGCTCGTCGACAGCACGGAATTTTGCCAGGGCGTTTCGATGTTGGGCAGGTCGATGACGATGTCGTCGAAACGGTAGGCGACAAGGTCGAGCAGCCGGAACACGAAATCGGCGCCCTGCCGCTCGAACGGCAACTGCGGCCGCTCGAAGGCATAGAGCGTCAGGCCTGAAGGCCGCGACAGCTTGATGACATCCATCAGTTCGACATCGAGCCGTTCCGGCTGGCCGATGATGCCGGCAAGGTCGAACTGGTTGAACAGGTTGAGATAGGCGCCGCAATTGGCACTCTGGAAGTCGAGGTCGACCAGGCAGGTCGAGGCCGCGCGCTCGGTCGATTTCGAGGCCAGGAATTCAGCTGCCGACAACGCCAGCGTCGTGGCGCCGGCGCCGCCGCTGGCGCCGACGAAGGTGATGATGCGGCTTTTGGTACCCTGGTTGCCGCTGTCGTGGAAGGTGACGGCGTTGAGCAGTTCCTTGCCGTCGAGCGGCTTGTGCAGCCAGTCGGAGGCGTTCATGCGCACCAGCACGCGCGTCTGTTCGGACGTCAGCTCGTCCGAAACCGCGATCAGCGGCACGGTTGCCCACAGTCCACGCGCCTCGACGATGCCTGGATTGCCAAGCAATTCGCCGTTGCCGAGATCGAGGATGACGATGCCCGGGCGCGTCTCGGCCGGTGGGCCTTTGAGGAAGTCGCCCGTCTCGGCAACCCGCACGTCATAGATCGCCAGCGCATCGAGCCGCGTCGCCACATCGCGCTTGAAATTCGGATCGGAGGAAAACAGCGCGACCTGCTTTCGCTTGGTGGGCAGGACCTTGGTGTTGATGGCGTTCATG
The DNA here is from genome assembly GCF_004792065.1 of Mesorhizobium sp. M8A.F.Ca.ET.165.01.1.1. Classification (NCBI taxonomy): domain Bacteria; kingdom Pseudomonadati; phylum Pseudomonadota; class Alphaproteobacteria; order Hyphomicrobiales; family Phyllobacteriaceae; genus Mesorhizobium; species Mesorhizobium sp. M8A.F.Ca.ET.165.01.1.1. Next base: position 56,191 of record NZ_SRTH01000004.1, read on the forward strand.
GCGTCCACGTGCTCTTCATGTCTTCGCCCGTGGCCGTGCTCAGCATGGAGGGCATGGTGATGGTTCCGAATCCGAGAAACCCGGCCAGAAAGAAGAACTGGAAGGGATGATTGACGATGCTGACGGTGATCGTTGGCACCGGCCCGCTGGGGCGAGTCCAGTAACCGAGGCCTGAAGCCTGATATTGGATCTGGACCTCGGATTTCAGAAGGGTTGGCAGGAATGTCAGCATGCCCGGCCGGGAGCTGCTGCCGCTAAAGATAAAGTCGAAAGCGGCTTGGCTCACATTGAGGTTCTGGCACGTGGCGCCTGTTCCGCAGCTGCAAGATACTGCTCCGGCGGCACTGGCGGTACAGATGTAGCTGTAAGTGTTGGCTGGAACCGCCTTTCCCACGTCCAGTGGGTCGCTGGGGGTTTTTGCCTCCAGCAGAAGTCCGCTGGCGATCGGAGCGGAAATCTGCGCCAGCCTGGCGCCAGCCTGCACCGCCTTGTTTCCGGCATTCCATTGGTAGAAGGCGTAACCGAAGTCGACGAAACCAAGCAGCAGAGTGAGCAGCACGGGCATTGCGATGGCCGCCTCCACCATTGTCGCGCCGGATTGGTTTCTCCAGAACGTGCCGCCCGACATCACCATCCCAAGACACGCTCCTGATGGAAAACATTGAGCGTAAGGGCACCAAAGCCAAGATAAGACCAGAGGCCCAGGGTGGGATATGGATATGCGGTGCTGACCTGCACGACAACGACAGTGCCGGTGCTGCTGAGATAGAGCTCGGTACCGGTCGTGGGATCGATCGCCTGGAGCGATTGTACTGGCGTGACGGTGACTTGACCCACGGTCCAACCGGTAACCCTCTGGCTGCCGTTCGTGACGGCCCCGTTTACCGCGAGGTTTTTTGCCAACGTTGAACAAGTATTCCAGTCACTGCTGCAGCGCGCCATATAGCGAGCGGCATCCTCGACGCCAGCTGCGAGAAGCAGACGCGTGTTGAAGATGTTCGAGAATTCGAAGACGCCGGCCGACAGCAGCAACACGAGTGGCATGACGATCGCTATCTCGACCAAGGCAGCGCCTTGTTCGTCATGGTGGAACCGCTGGAGGAACTGCCTTATTTTGATGAACATGGCGCTACCGGTACAATTGCGCTTCGTTGCGAAACGCCTTGTCGACAAGGGTATTATTGGCAAAGGCGCCATCCACGTCGACGATCTCCAGACTGATGGGTTTCTCGCCTGCGGAAGGATCGTCTGGATCCTTCGTGTTGTCCTGCTTCTGAACCGGCGTGTTAATGAACACGCTGACATAGCCGTCCGGCTTGATCGAGACGTGACCGTTTAGCTTGTCCTCGTTGGCGAGGCAGTTGACGATCGCCATGTTGAGCAGCCGGCGATCTGGATCGAGTGTCGGGTTAGGACCCTTGTAGCAGGATGGATCGCCGCTTTCCTTGGTCGGATTCAGCGACTTGTCACCGACAAGGCTTTTGGCGATCTCGTACTTGTAGACGTCATATCTTGATGCGGGAGCGCTCGTGGAGCCGGTCGGGTTGGTGGTGCTGGGGACGTTCGGATACGCCGTCCCGTGGTTGACCTGCCAGTAGCTCGTCCAGAAGCTCTGCGATCCGATCGCGTCGGACATTCCCTTCGCATCGACGTAGTTGGTGCCCGGAGGCAAAGGCAACGCGGTGTTGTCCGTCACGGGATCGTACTTGCTGCAGCCGGTCTTCTGGCCCTTGCGAACGTTGGTCGCCGGCCTGTAATTGAAGTCCTTGCTGTCGTTGTTCAACGAGCCGCTGTAGAGATCGAATCGGGTGTTGAGGCCAGTGTTGACCTGGCCAAGGGTGACGCCGGTCTTCGTGGTCAGTGCGTTGCGATTGTAACAGGTTCCCGAGGTGCCGATCGCAATGGCATCTCGCAGCGAGCTGAGATTGTTGTCGATCAGGCCGAAATTGCCGGGGCCAGGATTGGAATCGACTTTCAAAATACGGAACTCTCTCCCGTAAGTATCGCCCGAGGCAAAGGCTTGCTGGATCGTCTTGCTGGTCGAAGAATCCGCTGTCTCGAACGGGTTGCACATGAACAGGGGAACGGTTTCGCAGATTGACTGAACGAACCCGGCCACCGCCTGCGGCTGGATATCCATGGTGTCCTTGCTGCCGACCAGACTTGCCGGAAAGATCGTCGCGAAGGCACCTGCGCCAGCCGCAACGCCGGAAGCGTTGATCGTGACTTCAGCGAATGAAACAGCCTTGGGATCGGTGCTTGCCCAGTTTGTGCCATCGGCATCGACGCCGGCAGCGCTCAATGCGGTTTCGTCGCTGGCTGGTATCCCGGTCAGATAGGTGACGGTCATATCGGCTAAAACCAGCGGATGATCACCCGATGTCGAAAACAGGGTGTTGTTGGTGACGAGGGTTGTCACGGCCAAGTTGGCCCGGGTGATGGAATCCGATCTGCCGTCCAGTTCCGCGGCGGCGGCAAGCGCCATCGCGTCGATGCCCTTTTGCAGATCGTTGTGGAGGCTGTTGACGCGGCTCACGTCGATGGCCAGCACCGAGAAACCGATAAGCACGGGCAGCATGATGGCCACCAGGATCATCGCTATGCCGCGTTGATCGTTCCAGAAGGCTCGAATGGTCCCCAACATGACCTTACTCTCTGCTCTCTCGCGCAAGGGCCCCTCGCATGCCCAGCGCCCTCCGCATCCTTCCGTTCAGTTCACGGCGTCGTCACACCCGATCCACCGACATTGACCGTGATGGCCGGCGGTGGCGGGGGTGGCGGCGGAAATTTGTAGTTGTGCGCGACAGCGGCGGCGCGCGTGCCGTCGCCTTCGATATGCGTGTTCCTGGATGCCGGATTGAGTGGGTCGACCGTCTGCAGCAGGGAATTGTATTTCTGCGTGTCGCCCGCGGCCAAGGTCACGGTGTCGTAGTGGTTCAGATAGTCCGCGGCGCAGCCCGAAAGCGACCCGGCGCACAGAATGAGGATCAAGGCGCTATTTCTTGACATAGAGCATCTTGTCCTTCGATTTGAAGTCCAGCATGTGGCCATAGGGGCCGGTGACGCCGTCGCCTGTTTCATATTTGCGGATCATGTCCTTGTTCACTTCGAGCTGGCCGAGCACGAAGAATTCCGGATCATTCGCGGGCCGGGTCTTGTCGAAAGGCGTCGCCAGCTGTTCGCCGGGCTTCACCGGCCGCACGATGTGCGGCGTGACGACAACGACCAGTTCGGTCTCTTCCTTCTGGCTGCTCGAATTGCGGAACAGCGTGCCGATGACCGGCACCTGGCCGAGCCACGGCACCTGCTCCTGAAGCTTGGTCGTCTTGCTCGACAGGAGCCCGCCGACCGCGAAGCTCTGGCCGTCGCGCAGCTCGACGACGGTTTCCAGCTTGCGGTTGGTGAAGATCGGATCGCCGGCTGTGGTGAAGCCGGTCAGGTCGCTGACCTCGGGCGCCAGCTGGATGTGGATCTTGTCGTCGGCGAGCACCACCGGCGTGAACAGGAGATTGACGCCGAATTGCTTGTATTCGATCTGGACCTCACCATCGTTGTTGACACTGCGGATGGGAACCTGGCCGCCGGCGTTGAAACTGGCGGGTTCGCCGGAAAGCGTGGTGAGGTTCGGCTCGGCAAGCGTGCGCACCACGCCTTTGGCCTCGAGTGCTTCGATGATCAGGTCGACCTTGATATTGCTGTCGATTATCTGGGTGATCAACGCCGCGAAAGGGTTACTGTTCGACAGCAGGCCGGTCACGAGGGTCCCTGGGGCCGTTCCTGTTGGCGTGGTAGCTGCGATGCCCGTTCCAAAATGAGTTGCATTGCTGTCCCTGCTTCTGAACGACACACCGAGATCGCGGCCGGCGTTGCGCTTGGCTTCCAGCACACGCACTTCGAGATTGACCTGCTGGCTGTCGTCGACAGTGACGGAATTGATGATGGCGTCGGGACCATATTGCTGGGCCACTTCCATGATCGCCGACAGCGTGGCGCCGTCCTTGACATGGCCGCCAAGCCTGACCTTGCCGTTGATCGAGCCGATTTCGATGCGCGACCTCGGCGAAACCTGACGGATCGCCGCCGCCATGTCGCTGACATCGACGCCGACCTCGATCTGGATGACGCCGAGCGAGCGCTTGTCGGGCGAGAACAGGTTGACCGTGGTGGTGCCGGCACCCTTGCCGATGACATAGAGCGTGCGGTCGGTCATTGGCTGCGCATCGGCGATCTTCTCGTCGCCGACGACGATGTCGCCGAGATTGGCATTTACCTGGATTGTCACCGATTGCGACATCGGCAGGAAAACACGATGGACGCTGGGGTTGGACACGTCGATGAAGCGGTCAGCCGCCTCGGCCACGAGGCTCGACAGCAAAAACGCCACCAGACAGGCCAACGCGCCCGCCGCCATCCTCAACCAAGTCCCCTGCATCCCCGTCTCCCAAATGCTGCTTAAGGCAGCCACCGTGTCGCGCGGTATTATGCCGCAATAGTATCATGGTTGTCGCGGCACGTCATATGTCTCGAGCTTCACGCCCCGGAACACGCCTACCGACACATTCTTCGGCGGCTCAGGCTGTACATACTTGACCACTTCCTTGACGACTTCCCGCACTTCAGCTGCCGCCGCTGGAGCGGGCTTAGCCTTGCCCAGTTCGTCAAGCCGGCTTCCAACGCGCTCCACGGCCTGGGTGAGCCCGGCAATCTTTTCCTCGGCACGCTTGCGCTCAGCTTCCGCCAATGCGTCCGCGGCAGCTTTCTTCTCGAGTTCGGCCTGTCGCTTGGCGACGTCTTCTGGCATTTCGCCGGTCAGGTCGGAAAGCGTCACCCGCTCGGTGGCCTCGCCCTTGCTGGCCGCCGCCTGGCGCAGCGCCAGAGACAATTGGCCGGCGCCGGCTGCCAGGGTCAGCTTCTGTGCGTCCTTGGTGCTGACCTCGAGCGTCACTGACTTGACGACGGTCGGGCTGTCCTTGCTCACATCTGCAACCTGGTCGATGGCGAGAACCTTCATGCTCTGCAGCAGCACGTCGACGAAACTCTTGTCCGCACCGTCGTCGCCACGCACCGTGCGCGTCAGCAGAATATCGACGCGGTCGCCGGGGAAAACGAATCCAGCCACCCCAAGCACGTCGTTGACCCTGATGGAAACGGCTTTCATGCCTTCGCCCAGCACCGCCGAGAGCGTGGCGCGCTGGCCGGGGCCGGTGATCTTGGTGGCGAGGACAGGCTCATTGGTGCCGATCGCCTGCAGCGCCTGCTTTACGCCTTCGCCAGCCAGCATCTCTTTCGTTGTCTTGAAAGCGCCGGCCGGAACCGCGCCCGCCGGCCACGCGATTTCGCGCAACTTGTCGTCGGTCAGCGTGTCACCGAATTTCAAAGGTACGGCCGCCACCACCACCGTATCGTGCGGGACGTCATCCGTCCGCGCCATGGCATTGCGCTGGCTGGCCAGCCAGATATTGGCGAGCACCACCGCCAGTACGCCGAACACGCCGGCGAGGACAATCATGATAAGCGTATTAGCGCGCATCTTCCCACCCCACCATCGCCCGCCGGGCGAATGTCAGCCCCTTCAAAGCGCAGAATTCTGGGCCGAAATCGAGCGATTCCGGCCCAGAAGGTTTTTAGCAAGTGCCACCGGCACTACCATCAGCCTTCAGGCCCTTGCCGTTCAGGTTCGCGCAAAGGCCGGTGAATTGACTGCCGACCCATCCGCCGATGGCAATAACCGCAATGATCGATGCCGCCGCAATGATGCCGATCAGGATCGAGTATTCCACCATGGCAGCACCGTTCTCATCATCGCGGAACTGCCTGGCTGCAATGATAAGCCTTTTCATGGCTGTATCCTTCGCCTCAGCAGGTGCCGCCAGCGGTACCATCAGCCTTCAGGCCCTTGCCGTTCAGCTTCGTGCAGAGGCCGGTGAACTGGCTGCCGACCCATCCGCCGATGGCAATAACCGCAATGATCGATGCCGCCGCAATGATGCCGATCAGGATAGAATATTCGACCATGGCAGCGCCGTTTTCATCGTCGCGGAACTGCCGGGTCATCGTCATGAGCTTCTTCATGTCAATTTCTCCCTTTGGAGGTTTGAACCCGACGAGACAGAGCCAAGGATGAACTCCATACCCAAGCATCCCCCGTCATCTCGATCCTAGGTCCCGAGAAATTGCGGAGTCAAACGGGATTAACGGTTCCTTAACTTCCCAATACATGAACTTGCGAGTTGAGAGCGGCTTTAAATTTCAGCAAGAGCTTGATTCGTCTAATTTTTCAAGCGTCCTTAACCATTCGTTCACAATTATGCGTAAGGACTAATAAAGTGACGGCTACTTTAGATGTGTAGCATATCCCTTTATATCTAGGGGGTTATAGCCAGATATGGAGTGGATTCCGATGTCGGAAGCACGCAAGGGCACAGGAGGATATAAAGCATAGTCGCACACTCATGTTTGGCAACGCGGGGATCATAAATAAAAACGATATTTTTTGGGTGCGCTCCTTAACTATGTTGAAAGTATTGCCGGCATGTGAGGCGCTCCGGCGCTTGTGCGTCGCTTGGTTAACGTTTAGTTTCCGCTAATATGCGCTGGAGGGGTATAAGGGATTATGCTGGGGCGGTTTATCAAGGGACCAAGCGAGCAGCAGGCCGCGACAAAGGCCGAGCCGCTGACTGTACTGCCCATCGTTCCGGCTGTTTCTCCAGTTGTTGATATAGAACCCCATGGCGACGACTTCCTGACGCTGAAAGTCGAACTGCATCGCCATTTGATTGACAGGTTCAATCTATCCGCGCTCGAAACTGCGTCCAAGGACGAGATTCTGAACGAGATCCGCCCGATCGTGCGCGAGTTCGTGCGCAGCCACAGTGTGCCGCTGAACGCACGCGAGCTTGATCAAATTACCAGCGAGACTGCCGACGAGATGCTGGGACTCGGCCCGATCGAACCGTTGCTCAAGGATGACACTATCACCGATATCCTGATCAACACCCACAAACGCGTCTTCATCGAGCGGCGTGGCCTGGTTGAAGAGACGGCCATCCGCTTTCGTGACGAGGCGCATCTGCTGCGGGTCATCAACAAGATCGTTTCAGCCATCGGCCGGCGCGTCGATGAATCCTCGCCGATGGTCGATGCCAGGCTGGAGGATGGATCGCGCGTCAACATCGCGGTGCGGCCGATCTCGGTCGACGGCCCGCTGGTGTCGATTCGAAAGTTTTCCAAGAATCCCTATTCGCTCGAACGCCTGGTGGCGCTCAATTCGATCCGTCCGCCAATGGTCGATCTGCTGCGGATCGCCGTGCAGGCGCGCAAGTCGGTCCTCGTTTCGGGAGGGACGGGCAGCGGCAAGACGACTTTGCTCAACGCGCTGTCGAGCTACATTCCGTCCAGGGAGCGCCTGATCACCATCGAGGACGCGGCGGAACTGCAGCTGCAGCAGCCTCATGTCGGCCGGCTGGAGACACGCCCGCCCAGTGTGGAAGGAAAGGGAGAGGTTCGCCAGCGCGAGCTGGTCAAGAACGCGCTCCGCATGCGTCCCGACCGTATCATCGTCGGCGAGGTTCGCGGCGAAGAGGCCTTCGACATGCTGCAGGCCATGAACACCGGCCACGAGGGCTCGATGACCACCATCCATGCCAACACGCCGCGCGATGCGATCTCGCGGCTTGAGCAGATGGTCGGCATGGCGGGAATGCCGATGACGCATGAGTCCATCAGGGCGCAGATTGCTTCCGCCATCGACGTCATCGTGCAGACACAGCGCCTGTCCGACGGCGGCCGGCGCGTGACATCGATATCGGAGATTACCGGTATGGAAGGAAATGTCGTCCAGATGCAGGAGATCTACACCTTCGTGCGTCGCGAGGTGACGGTTGACGGTCAGATCGTCGGGGAATTTCGCGCTACCGGCGTTCGCCCACGTTTTGCCCCGGAAGCGGCGACTCTCGGGCACCATTTCGCCAAGGACGCCTTCAATCCCCAGGTTGCGCTCTAATGCCCACCGGCCAGACCTTGCTCTACTTTATTTACACGCTTACGGCCGCGGCCGTCATTCTCGCCGGCGAGGCGCTTTATCTGTCTTTCGCCGATCGCCGATCCCGTGCCGGCATGATCAACCGGCGGCTGAAGCGATTGTCCGATGAGGTTCCGGCCGAAAGGACCTTGCAGGGATTGCTGCGCGAACGCGGCCTGACGGATACCGGTGATTTTCTTTTCGGCATGGTCGGCTTGAACAGGCTCTACACCCAATCCGGCATTACCGGAAACCCGCTGACTTTCGCCGCGATGTTCCTGGTCTCAGCCCTTGCGATCGCGCTGCTTTTCTCATTCCTTCTGCGTTTTTCCATATTGCCTTGCATCCTGATTTTTCTGGTGACCGGATTTGTCCTGCCACTTCTGCTTCTGCGTCGTGCGCGCAGGAAACGGATCCAGAAATTCGCGAAACAGCTCCCGAATGCACTCGACATGATCGTGCGTTCGCTGCGGGCGGGGCACCCGGCAACGGTGGCCATAGGTCTGGTCGCGCGCGAAATGCCCGATCCGATTGGCACGGAATTCGGCATCGTCTCCGACGAAATCACCTTCGGACTGAGCATCGAACAGGCGGTGCGGAAGCTTTCCCAGCGCGTGGGCTTCGAAGGCCTCCACCTGTTGTCTGTGTCGCTGTCGATCCAATCGAAAACTGGCGGCAACCTGACCGAGATCCTGGCTAATCTTTCGTCGGTTCTGCGCGAGCGTCAAAAACTCAGGATGAAGATCAGGGCGCTTTCGTCGGAGGGCCGGGTGTCCGCGTGGATCATTTCGCTTTTCCCGCTCGTAATGTTCCTGCTCCTCCAGCTCGCCGCTCCGACATATTACGGCCAGATATGGCACGACCCTTTGATCATGCCGGTGTTCGTGATCTTCGGAACATGGGCGCTGCTGGGTGACTTCATCATGTATCGCATGGTCAATTTCGATTTCTGACAGGAGCGAGCCATAAACCTGCTATCGAATATTCAGGGACTGAGTTTCCTGGTTTCCACCGCGGTGTTCGTGGCGGCTGCGTCGCTGTTCCTGTTCGGTGCGCTTGTCTTCTTGCCGGCGTTGCAGACGCGCAAGCTGGTTGCCCAGAGCCTGACGTCGGAAGGCATCGTCGACCGCCGCTCGCTCGCGGGGCAGGAACAGTTGCTCAAAATCTCGGCGCAGCGTCCAGTTGACGCCTACTTTCGATCGATGGAGAAGGAACGCAACGAGCCAAATGCGCTCGAGGCGAAGCTTTTTCGCGCCGGGTTTTATCAACCCAGTGCTCCGCTCATCTACACCTTGTCGCGGCTGGGCGCGGTCTGTATCGGCTTTTTGGTTGCCTATGCCCTCCTTGTACGAGTACTCCCGCCTCAACTCCCTGCTTTCATGGCCTTTGCCGGTTCCGCGTTGTTCGGACTCGCCTGCATCGTGATCCCAGCTATCCTGCTCGACCGCTTCGAGAATGCTCAAAAAAATATCTATCGTCGCGGATTCCCCGATTTCATGGACATGATGATCACCTGTGCCGACGCCGGCATGAGCCTGGAGGCGGCGGTCGAACGTGTCGGCGCCGAACTGGCCGGCACCCACAAATGGCTGGGCATCCAGCTTGCGATCATGAACCTGCAATTGCGGGCCGGCAAACCGTTGCGGGAGGCGCTGCGTGAACTCGCGGACCGCATCGGGCTGGAAGAGGCGCGCTCCCTGGCCGTGCTGTTCCGGCAGTCGGAGGAACTCGGCACCAGTCTGACGGATGCGCTGCGCGTCTATAGCGACGAGATGCGCGGACAAAGAATTCTGAGCGCTGAGGAGAAGGCCAACGCCCTGCCTGTCAAAATGATGATCCCGTTGGGATTATGCATCTTCCCGGTGGTCATGATGGTGATCATGTTGCCGGTGATCATCCGCATGAAGGGCATTTTCTTCTAAACGGTTCTATGCTTTGATTCTAAAATAGAGTCGCCGGACTCTGGGGGATAAAATGACAGGGCCAATGCGCCTCGCAACCGTCGTCGCTGCCAGTCTCTTGATGGCAGCCCTTGCCGGCTGCCAGACAAACGGCGCCGACACCACTGGCGGTGTCGTGCGCACCAATGAACCCTCGAAAGGCGATGTGACGTCCTTTGGCGATGCGTTCGACGGATTGAAGACGGTCAGCGACGTCGAATATTACGCATCGGACCAGGCCGTGGCCGAAGCCAAGAACCAGTTCCGCGCGGAAAACTATGGCAACGCCGGCGCGCTGTTCTTCAAGGCGACGCAACTGGCCCCCAATGACGGCGGCGCCTGGATGGGACTGGCCGCTTCGTGCGACCGGATCCACCGCTTCGACCTCGCCGACCGTGCCTATGGCCGCGCCTTCAAGCTGATGGGGCCGTCGCCCGAATACTACAACAATGTCGGCTATTCCGATCTGCTGCGCGGCAAACTGCAGGACGCGCGCGGCAATTTCCTCAAGGCTTATGAGCTGGCACCAAACGATCCGACCGTAGCCAACAATCTGAAGCTGCTGTCGTCGAGCGTGCAGAACATCGAGCGCTAGCATGCTGCTCGTCGAAGCGCTGCTGTTGAAGGCCCTCGCCATCCCGCTGCTCGCCAGGATTGCGTGGCTCGACTTCACGACGCAGAGGATTGCCAATCGCGATGTGCTGCTGCTGCTCTGCCTGGGAGTGGGGTCGCTGTTGCTGCTTGTGCTCCGATCCGGATCCTGGTTGGACATGGGCTTGAGCGCGGCTGCCGGCCTCGTGCTGTTTATAGCCTTGTTCCCGTTCTGGGTCTTGCGCAAGATCGGCGCCGGCGACGTCAAGCTGATGGCGGTCGTCCCTTTTCTGACTGGCGGCGAAGACCTCGTCGTTTTTTCCGTGCTGCTCCTGGTTTTCGCCCTCGTCACTGCAGGGGCAATGAAGAATCCATTCCTGCTGCCCGCGGGCGCCTTCCGCATCTACGTCCAGCATCTCGATCGCAAAGGCGTTGTGCCGTTTGGCGTGCCGATCTCGGTCGCGGCGATCTGCACGACAGCCCTCGTGATCTATGAAAATATGGTGTTGGCGAGCAGTTCTGGAATCCTGAATCAGCTTAACTAACCCCGGCAGCGCGGGCAGCCGCCATCGACCAGAAGATTCCGGTTGTGATCGTCGATTGGATGGCACCTGCGCGATCGACTGCCAAGGGGTCAACGGATATAGGCTTGGCGCCCTTGATCTGGTCCTTGCAGGTACTTCGCTTCGTTGCCGCGCTGATGGTCGTATATGTCCACGCGGCCCAGACCGCCGTTACGGCCACCGGATCCAATGGCCTTTTGCCTCACGATTTGCAGGTGGCCGGCTTCGCAGGCGTAGACATCTTCTTTGTCATATCCGGGGTGATTATTGCCAGGACGGCACCTGGCCTGACCTGGCGATCCTTCGCTTGGAGACGGTTCCGGCGCATCGTTCCGCTCTACCTGCTGATCAGCATCCCCTATGCGATCGTCGCCTACAAAACCGGCTTCGGCTGGCGGGACGCGGTGGCGACACTCCTGCTGTGGCCCGCTACGGATCAAATGACCGCGCCAGCATTGCCCGCAGCCTGGACGCTGTGCTTCGAAATGCTGTTCTACGCCGCCGCAACCGTGGTTCTCGTCGACCGGCGGCTGCTTTGGGGTCTCCTCGGTATCTTCGGCCTCGCAATGATGTTTCGCTCGGCGGGTCCGGTGCTGCAGTTTCTTGGCAACCCGCTGATCATCGAGTTCGGCTTTGGCATCGCTCTCGCCTATGCACCCAAGTGGAGACCGGCGGTGTGGTGCCTGCCGATCGGCGCCGCGGCGATGATCGCTGTGGGATTCATCGGGATGGCGCCGCAAGGGGGGACGATGGAGTTTCTCGCCGGCGATAACGGGTTCCAGCGCGTGCTGGTTTACGGTCTCCCGGCGGCGATGATAGTCTTCGGCACGATGCAGATCGACGCACAGCCGAGCGCATGGACGGTTCTCGGTGATGCCTCCTATATGCTTTATCTGATCCACACTCTGCCGATAACGCTGCTTTTGATGGTGTGGACCGTTTTTCCGATTCCTGCCGACCTCATCATCGTGATTGGCACCGCAACATCAGTTCTTTTCGCTTGGCGGATGCACATCCGGTTCGAGTTGCCGCTGCGCAAATTCCTGCGCCGGTATGATCCCCAGCTGAAGACTGGCTGCCATCCGACTGGCCTGGCATTACGGGATTGACGCGTGCGCCTCGACAGAAGCTGCCCAGCTTCGAGACGGAAATCTTGTTCCCGACGACTCTCCATGATCGGCGGCGGCAGTCACGAAATATTACGTGAGGGAACGCCCGGGCCGCCAGTAGCTTTGACAATCGAGGCGGTTGTCGCCTCGTTCAAAACTCCAAAGGAGATCAAGAATGCCCAATCAAGGTGGAAGCCATGAGCAGCATGTGAAAGCAGGCCAGCAGAGCCATAAGAACATGGACGACAAGAACCGTCAGCAGCAGGCGGCGGGCGGCAGCCAACGCCAGCAAGGTGACGGGTCGGGCACGCGCGGCGGGACCCATGAACAGCATGTGAAGGCTGGCCAGCAAAGTCACAAGAATCGCTAGCCAGAGCTTGATGGCACCGAGCCCGTCCCGAGCAACCGGGATGGGTTCTGCATGTCACACCACTCATCGAAAGCCGCCCGGTTCACTGCCGGCCAGCAAACCGAGAGAAAAGGATTTTGATGCCCGATCCGAGAGAACCCGATCCCAACCGCGATGTGCCCATGCCGGCTCCCAATTGGAAGCCCGAGCCGATCGGCGAACCGGAGCCGGACCGATTGCCCGACGAGGCGCCGCTACCCAATCCCGACGAGAATGAAGAGCCCCCGATGCATGCGGCCGGCTGACCGGATTGCGCACGTCGTTGGGGTCACTCTTCGTCGAAGCGGCCGCCTTCCCTCGAAGGATCGCGTGAAATGACCGCCTCCTCGACATCGTCGGGCAATGCCTCGTCGCTTTCCTGGTAGGGGTTGTCGTCGTCTTCCTCGGGCAAGTCGCCCTCAGCCTCGTCTTCCACCGCCGCGTTGTCGGGAAGGATTTTCGCCCCTGCGAGCGCGTCCCAGTCCTGCTGCCCCATGGCGGGACCTTCGGTTTCGTCGGGGTCTTCGGCCTGCACCGCCGGTTGCTCTGTTTTGCGGGGGTCCATCGTCGTTCTCCGAAATCCTGAGGAGTTGCCCCGGTCGCCTGGCGCCCGGGGCACAAACTTGCCAGCTAGGCGGCCTGTTCCAGGGCACGCTCGTTGACGCCGCCCTCGCCAAGGCTGGAAAGGGCCTCGTCGGTCGCCATCTCCTCCTCGAGGGTCGCGTTGAGGAGGTTGACCACGTCGCCCTTGCCGAGCTGTTCGGCCCAGGCGATCAGCGTGCCGTAGCGCGCAATCTCGTAGTGTTCGACGGCCTGGGCCGCCCCAACCAGCCCGGCGTCCAGCGCGGGGGCGCCCTTGTATTCCTCGAGGATTTCCGAACCCTCCTCGAGGATGCCGTCGATGGCGGGGCAGGTCTTGCCCCGGGCCGGCTTGTCGAGAAGCTCGAAGACCTGTTCGAGGCGATCGACCTGGCCCTCGGTCTCCGCCAGATGTTTCTCGAACGCCGCCGCAAGGTCCTCGGATTCGGCGCCCTTTGCCATTTTCGGCAGCGCCTTCAGGATTTTCTTCTCGGCATAGTAAATGTCCTTCAGCCCGTCGAGGAACAAGGCTGCAAGGCCCTTCGTTGCCGCTTTCTTCGCAGTCGCCATAATTGTCATCTCCAATTGTCGTGAAGCCCACCATCGGTGTAGCTGGGACTCAACTTGCTATCGGGACGGTTGTTCCAGCCGTCTCGCAAAGAGGCTGCCTCCGGCTCGGCCCACGCGCCGCCGCGGGGCGAACTCCCTCACTGGATCTGCCGCATGGTGCACTGGCGCGGCGCCTTGTCCGGCCGCCAGCGCAACAATTTGGTGCCATGCCGGAACCTGTCGCCGGTGACGTGATCGAAGCGGACCTCGACCACCAGTTCCGGCCGCAAGGGTTCCCATTCGCCGCTGCGCTGCGTGCTCCAGCGGCTCGGTCCGCCTGGCGCCTTGCCGGTGAAGCCAGGTCCGCCACGCAGCTTTTCCAGCTTTCGGGTGACGCCGGCCCGGTCGTCCCTGCCGATGGTCGAGGTAAAGCCGACATGGTTGAGTTTGCCGCTCTCCTCGTAGAGGCCGAGCAGGAGCGAGCCGACCTCCTTGCTGCCGGCCAGATAGCGAAATCCGCCTACCACGCAGTCGGCCGTACGCAACCGTTTGACCTTGACCATCGCGCGTTCGCCAGGCCGGTAGGGGTCGGCCAGCAATTTGGCGACCACGCCATCGGTGGGGCCGTGGCCGGCCCCTTCCAGCCAGCGCCTGGCGGCCGCCGGATCGGTCGCGCTGGGCGAGAGCCGCAAGCCGGGTTTGGCGCACTCCTCAACGAAGCCCTCGACCGCCCGGCGGCGCCTCGACAACGGCTCGTCAAGCAGGATCGTCCCGCCCGGCGCAACCGGCATGTCGAACAGGATCAGCCGCGCCGGCGTTTGCACGCTCAGCTTGCGGATACGGCTTTCGGCCGGGTGAAGCCGCATCTGCAGTGCGTCGAAGGAAAGCTGGCCTTCGAGTTCGATGACGATTTCGCCATCGACAACGAAGTTGCGGGCCTCGACCTGCTGCAGCATGGCGACGAGCTCCGGGAAGTAACGGCCGAGAGGTTTGCCGGATTTCGCGCGCAGGTCGACATCCGTGTCGCCTTTGAAGGCGAGGCAGCGAAACCCGTCCCATTTGGGCTCGTATTGCCAAAGGCCTTCCCCTTCCGGCAGGACATCGGCGGCCTTGGCCTCCATGGGAGGCGTGTCCAGGGAGAGGGCAAACCTGTCCGTCATTGAGCCGTTCAGTGGGCGTGGTGTTCGGCATTCCTCTTGCGCGTCGCCGCCGCCTTCTTTGCCGATTCGGACCGGCTCGCGGCCGATCGGGAAGCCGACGCCTTTCCGCCGCTCTTGCCGCCCTTGTGCGCTGCCGGATGGCCCGTGTGCTTGCCACGCCCGGAGCCGCCTTCCTTCTTGCCGCCACCATCGTCCTTGTTGACCGTTGCCCATGCGCGGCGCTCGGCTTCCTTGTCGGAGACGCCACGCTTCTCATAGCCTTCGGCGATATGGTCGGCCTTGCGTTCCTGCTTGTCGGTGTATTTGGATTTCTCGCCTCGTGGCATGATCGCTACTCCTTCTCGCTGGAGGTTGAACGTTAGGCCGGCGCCCGGGTTCCAACGCGGTCGGCGAACCGCCGTTCCCGGCATCGCCCATGACCGCGGCCTGGCTGCTACTCCTCAGGCGCCGTCGCTGGTGCGGTGTAGCGCCGCCGTACGGCATCGAGCACCCGTTTGCGGCTCTCTTCCGCCGAAAGCTTCCTGTCCTTTTCCGCCTCGGCGGTTTCGCGGGCGAGGTCCTTGTCCCTGATCTGGTGGCGGAACCATTTCGAATAGTCGCCCGCGCGCAGATGGAACTCCCAGGTCTTGTCGTCTATGCCTTCGGCCATCTGGGCAAAGATCATCAGATTATGGGCCCTCAGGTTCATCGCATCGTCGGGACCGCGGAAATAGAAGCTGCCGGTCTCATCGAGTTGGCCCTCGGCATATTTGCGGCTGTGGCGCTTGAGAGACTGGCGAGGTTCGATCACCTTGACCGTCGTGAGTTTTTTGCGCACCTGCGGCCGCCAGAAAAGAACCCGGTCGCCCTTGGGCGTGGGAATGTCCTTCGGTGGCTCGATGCCGGTCTCGCGGCAGAAGGCCTTCACCACGTCCTTCGCCGTCGGGCCAAGGGCGATAACGGCCGTAACCAGGCGCAGGGCGTCGGTCGAAATCGCTTCGGGATGGACGGTGATCAGGATTGTTCCCGGCAGTTCCAGGGAGAGCACGGAGCGCGTATCGTCGCGCCGCTTCGGAAGAAGATGGTGCGCTTCGTCGATGACCAGCCAATGCGGTCTCGCGGTGCGGCGGCGGAAGCTGCCAAGGCCAGGCAGCAGGTCGGCAAAGAAATCAGGCCGTTCGTTGACACGCAGCGAAAGCCCGTTGACGACGACATTGCTGTCGGCCTTGGCGACCAGATCCAGCACCTGCGCCTTTGTGGGCGCGCTCGATCCGTCCCCCAGCCGAACCGCACCCTCGAGGCCATCATAGTCGCCCTCAGGGTCGAAGACGCAAAACTGAAATCGGTTCTCGACGAAGCGTTCCGTCAGCGCGGTGGCCAGGGTGGATTTGCCGATGCCCGAACTGCCGGCGATGAGCACGCTGTCGGTCGGCGACAGATAGATGTCGTCGCCACCTGACGATCCCAGAACAATGCCGTCGTGGCGCCTCGGCACGATCCCATGGTCGCGCTTGATCAGCTTGGCGATCAGTTCCTCGACGCCTTTGCCGCGTGCACCGCTCGTGACCAGGGTTGCGGTGCTCTTGACCGCGGGAATGGCATTGTCGACTGCAACGCTGCAGCCGCAGGCCTGCAGGAAGGCATGATCGTTCTCGGCGTCGCCGATACCCACCACATTATGCGGCGACAGGCGAAGATCCTCGAGCGCGGCAGCCAGCCCGGTGGCTTTGTTGACCCCGCTCGGCAGGATCATCACCGCACCCTTGTTGAAGATGATTTCGAGCTCGAGCCCCATCTTCTTGATGACTTCGAGCACGGTCGCCTGATGTGGCTCCCAGGTGGCGACGATCGAACGTCCCACCGAAAGTGGCTTCACCCCCTGCTTTTTCAGTCTGGCGACGAATTTGGGCTCCGGCGATAGCGAGATCACCCGCTCCTCCTCGCTCGCCGGGGTGTAGATCAGGGCACCGTTCTCGGCGACGACCTTGTCGAACAGGCCGACATTGGGAAACACGCGCTTGAGGTCGGGCAGCTCGCGTCCGGTGACCAGAAGCAGTTTACGGCCACTTTTTTTGAACCGCTCCAGCGCGGCGAGCGTCTTCTTGGAGACAGCCCCGTCATGCGCGAGCGTCCCGTCATAATCGGTCGCCAAGGCAATGAAATACATTGCGATGACCTCAGTAGCCGCCGACGATCGGCAGGATCTCGCCGGTGATGTAGCTCGAGCAGTGCGGAGAGGCCAGGAACACATAGGCCGGAGCCAGTTCCTCCGGCTGTGCCGGCCGTTTCATCGGCGTGTCCGCGCCGAATTTCGAGACGTCGCCGGCTTGCTTGTCGGACGGATTGAGTGGCGTCCACACCGGGCCAGGCGCGACCGCGTTCACTCTGATGCCCTTGGCGATGAGATTGCCCGAAAGCGCGCGCGTGAAGGCATGGATGCCGCCCTTGGTCATCGAATAGTCGACCAGTTGCTTCGAGCCGTCTATGCCGGTAACCGAACCGGTGTTGACGATCGCCGAGCCCGGCTTCATGTGCGGCACCGCTTCCTGTGCCATATGGAAATAGCCATAGAGATTGGTCTTCAGCGTCGTGTCGAAATGTTCTTCGGTCAGGTCGCTGAAGTCGCTGGAATGGATCTGGAAGGCGGCGTTGTTGACCAGCACGTCGATGCGGCCGAATGTTTTGACCGTGGCCGCCACGGCATCGTGGCAATCCTGCCGTTCGCTGACGTCGGCCTTGATCAGGATGCAGCGTCGACCTTCTTTTTCGACGGCGGATTTCGTCTCTTCGGCGTCCCTGTCCTCGGCCAGGTAGACGATCGCGACATCGGCGCCTTCGCGGGCGAACAATACCGCCACCGCGCGACCGATGCCGGAATCGCCGCCGGTGATGAGAGCCACCTTTTCCTCGAGTTTCCTTGATCCGAGATAATAGGGAGCATCGTAGAGCGGGGCAGGTTCGATCGCCGCTTCATGCCCGGGCTTGGCCTGATGTTGCTTGGGGAAGGGCGGCTCGGGATAGGTGCGCGCGCCTGCCTGCATGGCGTGCTCCGCCTTGCCGTTGCGCTTCGATTTGTCCCTGGCATCGACGCCGCGCTGGATATGGCGCTGCTTGGCGGCTTCACCGGCGGTCCGGGATTTTGTCTCCATGGCTGTCTCCTCGGCTGAAGAAAGTTCGCGCGCCAAACCGAAAGGTCAGCGCGACGCATAAGCTTGTCGAAATGTGTCGCCGCCCGTCCGCGTCAGTCCTTGACATAGGCGCCGGGTTGGCGGCCCGATCTTGGAGACTTCGCGTCCTTCGAACGTTCGGAGATCGCCGGGCCCGCACCGGATGTCTTTTCGGTTGCAGGGCTGGGTGTCGCCTTGCCAGACGGGTTCTGGCCTTCGGACTGATGTGTTTCTTCATTTGTCTGATCCGCCGGTCGCGTGAGCCCCATTCCGCCTGCCGGCGGCTTGTTGCCTGCCGCATCGAGCGAGAAATCGTCGCTCGGATCCGGGCCGGTCCTGGCGGGATATTTCCGTGCTCCGGTTTCATATTCGGTCCTGTCGCGTGCCATGGCTGCCTCCGTGTTTGCCTGAATGCAAAACAGCCGCGGGCCGATCAGGTTCCGAACAAACGCCCTTGAACCGCGATGCAGGCTGTGCCGGCAGGGCAAGTGTTTCGCATCGGCCGGCAAAAACAGAATGTCGTTCCTTACGGATCGCATAAGCGCGATATAAATATCGGCTACTGGCGATATACGGGGAATTCATGGATCACGATGCCATCCTGAAGGCGTTGGCCCATCCGGTTCGGCGCCAAATGTTGAAGTGGTTGAAAGAGCCGGAAATGCATTTCACGAGCCAGGAACATCCACTGGCCATGGGCGTTTGCGCGGGGCAGTTCGAACGTTGCGGTCTGTCGCAATCAACCGTGTCGGCCCATCTCGCCACGCTTTCATCGGCGGATCTGGTGACCACACGCCGCCTTGGTCAATGGGTCTTCTACAAGCGGAACGACGAAACGATCGCCGCTTTCCGCGCTTCGCTCTCCGATATCTGAACCTGCATTTGCTTGAGTATGAAAGGCCTTCCGATGACCACACTTTTCGACCCGATAGCGGCCGGCGACCTCGCCCTCGCCAACCGCATCGTCATGGCGCCGCTGACGCGCAATCGCTCGCCGAATGCGGTTCCAGGGGATCTGTCCGTCACCTATTACCGCCAGCGTGCCACCGCGGGCCTGATCGTGACCGAAGCGACCGCGATCACTCATCAGGGCCAGGGCTATGCGAACGTGCCGGGTCTTTACGCGCCAGAACAGCTCGCCGGGTGGAAGAAGGTCACCGACGCAGTGCACGCCGAAGGCGGCAAGATCGTCGTTCAGCTCTGGCATGTGGGTCGGATTTCGCACACATCGCTGCAGCCGGGAGGCGGCAAGCCAGTTGCGCCGTCGGCGATCCGCGCGAAATCCAAGACCTTCCTGGTGGGTGCCGACGGCAGCGGCAGCTTTGCCGAGACGTCCGAGCCGCGGGCCCTTGAGGAAGGCGAGATCCAGGGTATCGTGCAGGATTTTCGGCGTGCGGCGAAAGCGGCAATCGAGGTCGCCGGTTTCGACGGCGTCGAGATCCACGCGGCCAATGGCTATCTTCTCGACCAGTTCCTGCGTTCGGGCAGCAATCATCGGACCGATGCTTATGGCGGTTCGATCGAGAACCGTGCCCGCTTCCTGTTGGAGGTGGTGGAGGCGGTCGTCGGGGAAGTCGGCGCCGGCCGGACCGGCATTCGGCTCTCGCCGGTGACGCCGGCCAATGACTCCTCCGATCCCGAACCCCAGCCCTTGTTCGAATACGTGGCCAGGAAACTCGGCCGTCATGGATTGGCCTATGTCCATGTCATTGAAGGCGCGACAGGTGGGGCCCGTGATTTCCAGCAAGGCGAGCGGCCGTTCGACTATGCCGCCTTCAAGGCGGCCTACCGCGATGCGGGCGGCGCCGGCGCCTGGTTGGTCAACAATGGCTATGACAGGGAACTCGCGGAAGCCGCGGTTGAGGCAGGGCGTGTCGATCTGGTCGCTTTCGGAAAATTGTTCATCGCCAATCCCGATCTCGTAGGCAGATTACAACAAGGCATCGCGCTGAACGCCCCCGACAGCAATACATTCTACGGGGGCAGTTCGAAGGGATATACGGACTATCCGACGGCGGCATAGCAGGTCGCCGACTGAACCGAAGTTCTGGCGGATCGCGGTCAATCCCGCGATACCGGAACTTCGACCGATCACTCAATGCCGCTCGGGATGCCCAGCCCATGACACATAAAAAGCAGCTGCGGCTCGGCGCGTTCATGCGCCCGGTCAGTTTGCACACAGGCGCCTGGCGTTATCCCGGCGCCTATCCGGACGCCAATTTCAACTTTGCCCATCTGAAGCGCTTCGCCCAGACGCTTGAGGCGGCGAAGTTCGATGCCTTCTTCATGGCCGACCATCTGGCAGTGCTCAACATGCCGATCGAAGCGCTGCGGCGCAGCCATACGGTGACGTCGTTCGAGCCATTCACGCTGCTGTCGGCGCTGGCCGCCGTCACCGATCATATCGGGCTGGTCGCCACGGCATCGACGACCTTCGACGCGCCCTATCATGTCGCGCGCCGCTTCGCCTCGCTCGATCATATCAGCGGCGGCCGCGCCGGCTGGAACATCGTCACCACGTCCAATCCCGACGCGGCGCTGAACTTCGGTCTCGACGAACATGTCGAGCATGATGAGCGCTACCGGCGGGCGCGGGAGTTCCACGATGTCGTGACGGGGCTGTGGGACAGCTTTGCCGACGACGCCTTCATCCGCGATCCTGAAAGCGGGCTCTATTTCGATCCGGCGAGGCTGCATGTGCTGGATCACAAGGGCGAGCATCTTTCGGTGCGGGGCCCCCTCAACATCGCTCGGCCGGTGCAGGGCTGGCCCGTCATTGTCCAGGCCGGCGCGTCGGAAGCCGGACGGCAACTGGCGGCCGAGACGGCGGAGGTCATCTTCGCCGCGCATGCCGACCTCGCCGCCGGGCAGCGTTTCTTTGCCGACGTCAAGGGCCGGGCGCAGAAACTCGGCCGCTCGCGCGACGACATCAAGATCCTGCCCGGCGCCTTCGTCATCGTCGGCGACAGCGCCGAGGAAGCACAGGCCAAGCGAGCCAGGCTCGACAGCCTCGTCTATTATGAAAGCGGCATCGCCTCGCTGTCGATCGCGCTCGGGCATGATGCGTCCGGTTTCGACCCGGACGCGCCCTTGCCGGACATTCCCGAAACCAACGCCAGCAGGAGCGGCCGCGAGCGCGTCATCGAACTGGCGCGCCAGGAGAAGCTCACCGTCAGGCAGCTCGCGCAAAGGCTGGGCGGCTATTCCGGCCTTGCCTTCGTCGGCACGCCAGGGACCATCGTCGACGACATGGAGGAATGGCTCGTCGCCGAGGGCTCCGACGGGTTCAACGTCATGTTTCCCTATCTGCCCGCCGGACTTGATGATTTTGTCGGCAAGGTCGTGCCTGAACTGCAGCGGCGGGGCATATTCAGGCAGCAATATGAAGGATCGACCCTGCGCGAGAACCTCGGCCTGAAGCGGCCTCCCAACAGGTTCTTCGCGTAGAACATCATCCGGGGAGGGCTATGCAATGTCGACGCTGACGAACACCCGCATCGTGCTCGCGGCGCGGCCGCAAGGCCGGCCCAAGCGGAGCGATTTCCGCGTCGAGTCCGTCGCCATCGGCGAGCCGGGGGAGGGCGAACTGCTGTTGCAGATCCTCTATCTGTCACTTGATCCATATATGCGCGGCCGCATGAACGCCGCCAGGTCCTATGCCAAGCCGGTCGAGATCGACGGCGTGATGGAGGGCGGCACGGTGGCTCGTGTCGTCAGATCCCGCCATGCCGGCTTCGCCGAGGGCGATATCGTGCTGTCCCACTCGGGATGGCAGAGCTTTGCCGTGTCCGACGGCGTCGGCCTGCGCAAGCTTGATCCTGCGGCGGCGCCCGTCACCACCGCGCTTGGGGTGCTCGGCATGCCGGGCTTCACCGCCTATGCCGGCCTGCTCACCATAGGACGGCCTAGGGCCGGCGAGACCGTGGTCGTGGCGGCCGCCAGCGGCGCGGTCGGATCGGCCGTCGGCCAGATCGCGCGCATCAAGGGGGCTCGTGCGGTCGGCATTGCCGGCGGCCCCGAAAAATGTGCCTTCGTGCGCCAGGAACTCGGCTTCGACGCGGTTGTCGATCATCGCGCCGATAATTTTGCCGAGCAACTGAAGGTTGCCTGTCCCGGAGGCATCGACGTCTACTTCGAGAATGTCGGCGGTCCGGTCTGGGATGCGGTGTTTCCGCTGCTCAACGAGTTCGCGCGTGTTCCGGTCTGCGGATTGATCGCGCAGTACAACATCCCTGCGGATTCCGGCGCCGACCGGCTTCCGGCGCTGATGCAGCAGGTGCTGCATCGCAGCCTGACGATAAGGGGCTTTATCCAGCGCGAATTTGTCGATCAACGCCCAGCCTTCTATCGCGAGATGGCCGAATGGATAGCGTCCGGGCGTGTGCGGTACCGGGAAGATATCGTGGACGGCATAGGGAATGCGCCACAAGCTTTTCTGAGGCTTCTCGAAGGAAAGAATTTCGGCAAGCTCATTGTGCGGGTCGCGAGATAGTCATCTCCCGGACGGCCAATTTCGGGAGGCAGTCTTTTAGGAATGAGAGCGTGGCGATACACTTCCGTGCCTGCCGGCCCGCTTCATGGCCGGGCTCGCCCCCGCAGGCAATCCCGTCGAGCAGATTGATGCGCGCGCTGCCAGACACCGCCATGCTTCTTCTTCAGCGCGTCCCGGGAAGAAAAATCTTCTCCGATTTCGTCCTACGGCGATCGTCAATTCCTTTCGTTCGATACCAATGTCTATAAAAACTATGGACATTCTGGCACACTGGCTCGAACATACAACAAGGCGTCCATCATGACCAATCCGGCCATTGTCGGCTTCTCCGGCAATTTCACGCGGCCCTCCAAGACCCGTGGCTTCGTGGACCATATCGTGACGGAGATTGCCGGGCGATACGGCCTCTCCGCCAGCACCCATGACATCGTCGATCTCGGTCCCAGTCTTGGCGGTGCCAAAGGGACGCGCGACCTGGATGGACAGGCCCGCGCCATTCTCGAGCGGATCCTGGCCGCCGATGTCCTGGTGGTCGGCTCGCCCACCTACAAGGGCAGCTATACCGGTCTGTTCAAGCATTTCTTCGATCTCGTCGACCCGGCCGCCCTCAGGGGCAAGCCGGTGCTATTGGCGGCGACCGGCGGCGGCGACCGCCATGCGCTGATCGTCGAGCATCAGCTGCGGCCGCTGTTCGGCTTCTTTGAAGCCTTTGCGCTGCCGACGGCCGTCTACGCCTCGGAGAAGGATTTCGTCGACGGCGTGCTGGCATCCGAAGCGATCCGGGCCCGCGTCGGCCTTGCGGTTGACGATGTCGGCCTGGCGCTCTTCGGCAGGCAGCGCGCCAGGATCGCTGCCGAGTAGCGTGCTCCGGAATATATCCCGCGCGCCAACCTCGTCAGGCGCGCGGTGGTGCGACTTCCAGGCGCTGCCTGAACCTCTTGGCCGTCCGGGGTAGCAATCGGACGTAGCCAGCAATCCAAATGTCCAATCCGTCACGGTTGCCGTGGTCCCAGCCGATGCCGTAGACAAGCGGCGGTGAATCACGTTTTCCGTTGGCGGAGAAGAAACACATGTCGGATCGGATGAAGATCATCTCCGCTGCCAGGTCGCATGGCGGCGTGCAGGGCGTCTATTCCCATGTTTCGGAAGTCTGCGCCTGCGACATGACGTTTGCCGTCTTCGTGCCGCCGCAGGCCCGTGAAAGACCTTGCCCTGTCGTATGGTACCTCTCCGGTCTCACCTGCACCCACGTCAATGTCATGGACAAGGGAGAGTACAGGCGTGTGGCCGCCGAGCTCGGCCTGATCGTCGTCTGTCCCGACACCAGTCCCCGCGGCGCCGATATTCCCGACGAGAAGGACAATTGGCAGTTCGGCAGCGGCGCCGGATTCTATGTCGATGCGACGCAGGAACCCTATGCCAGGAATTATCGCATGTATTCCTATGTCACCGAGGAATTACCGGCGCTGATCGCAGCGGAATTTCCGGCCGACATGAAGCGTCAGGCGATCTTCGGCCACTCGATGGGTGGACATGGCGCATTGACCATCGCGCTGAAGAATCCCGAACGCTTCAAGAGCTGTTCGGCCTTCGCGCCGATCGTGCAGCCCAGCACCGCCGGCTGGTCGAAGCCGGCCTTCGAAAAATATCTCGGTTCCGACGAGAAATCATGGCGGCGCTACGATGCCACCTTGCTCATCGAGGATGGCCACCGCTTCCCCGAGTTATTCGTTGACCAAGGGACATCGGATGGATTTCTCGACGACGGACTGAGGCCCTGGCTCCTGGAAGCGGCCTGCGCCAAGGCCGGTATTGCGCTGACGCCGCGCATGCAGGACGGCTACGATCACTCGTATTTCTTCATTTCGACATTCATGGACGACCATCTGAGATGGCACGCCCAGAGATTGTTGGATGCTGAAGTCTGAAGTCTAGTCCCGCAGCAGGTCGAACATCAGCTTGAAGAAACGGTCGGCGTCGACCTCATAGGCGATACGCGCATTGTCTTTTTCACCGCGCTCGCTCCAGAAATCGGCAACCGTCGCGCCGAACGCATAGGTGCCCGACAGATCGACGCCGATATGGGCCGGGCGCGTGCGCACCAGTGTCGGGTCGATGGCGAGCGCCAGAGCCAACGGGTCGTGCATGGCGCCGCCGACGCCCATCGAGTTGCGATGCAGCTTCTCGTAGAACAGTAGCCAGTCGTTGACGAGCTTGCCGAGCGGCGTGTCGATCGTGGCAAGCTCGGCATATTGCGGCGCCTCGATCAGCACCTGCATGGTGACGTCGAGGCCGACCATCAGGATCGGTACGCCCCTGTCCAGCACGATCTTCAGCGCCTCCGGGTCGCATAAGGCATTGAATTCCGTCGGCGTGATGATCTCGCTCTTGCGGTAGAACACACCGCCCATCCAGATCAGTTCCTTGATCTTGGGCAGCACGTCGCGATGCTTGAGGATCATCAGGCCGATATTGGTCAGCGGGCCGGTGGCGACGACCAGGATCGGCTCGGGCGCGGCGCGGAGCTTGTCGGCCAGGAAATCGACAGCGTGCCGGTCGACCGGCTTGATCGTGGCCTGCGGCAAATAGGGCGAGCCCTCGAGGCCGCTCGGGCCGTCGGCGGTGCCGAGGACCAGCGGCCGCGCCAGCGGACGGTGGCACCCCCGCGCGACCGGCACGTCGCCGGCGCCGATGTACTCCAGGATGCGCAAGGCGTTGGCGGTCGTCTTCTCGACCTCGGCATTGCCGCATGTCGTGGTGACGCCGACGAGTTCGATGGCCGGCGAGCGATGCGCCATGACCAGCGCAATGGCGTCGTCGTGGCCGGGATCGCAGTCGAACAGGATGGGAGTTGCAAGGGTCATTTTATCGGTCCTCACGCCACTTGTTCGTAGCGCGCGATGGTTTGCTTGAAGATGTTCAGGAAGCGGCGGCCGTCGAGATCGGTGCAGATGCGCGTGGTCTTCGGTCCGCCGCCGGGCAGCAGTTGCCGGCCGCGATGGGCAACCGTCTGTCCGCGCGCGAGGCGCCCGTCCAGCACGACATCGACGAAGAGCGGTTCGGTCATCGTGGCCAAGGCCGGGTCGAAGGCCAGCGCCACGGTGATGACGTCATCCATCGGGAAGCCGACGAGGTCGAAGAACTCGCGCCAGATGTCGATGTAGATCGGAAAGCTGTCGGTGATCATCTCCAGGACGGCATTCTTCCGCGCCACGGCCTGCATGTCGGCGATGTCGTCGCGCGTCAGCATCGAGGCGGCGACGCGGTTGTCCTCGCAGATGTCGAGCGGCACCAGGATCTTGTCGACGTCGGCGTTGAGCACGATGCGCGAGGCCTCAGGATCTGCCCATATGTTGTATTCCGACAGCGGCGTGATGTTGCCGGGCGTCTGGAAGTTGCCGCCCAGCACCATGAGCCGCTTCAGCGCGCCGGTCAGGCGCGGCTCCTGCAGCAGCGCCATCGCCGCATTGGTCAATGGGCCTGTGGTCACCAGCGTGATCTCGCCCGGATTGGCCATTACGGTATTGATGATGAAATCGACGGCATGCCCCGGCGTCGCCTGACGCGACGGGGTCGGCGCCGGCGGGTTGAACTTCTTCAGCCGGTCGCCGAAGCGGGCAACGAGCCGCTTCTCGAAATGGACCGGCGCCTCCATGTCGGCCTTGGCATTGCCGACGATCGGCCGCCAGGCGCCGGCATGAACCGGGATGTCGTCGCGCCCGGCAAGCGTCAGCGTGTTGAGCACGACATTGGTGACCTGCTCGATCGGGCCTGCCGCGCCGGTCACCGTGGTCACGCCTTCGAGCCGGACATTCGGGTTCGCCGCGGCAAACAGCACGGCCAGAATGTCGTCGCCGGCGGAATCCACGTCGAGGATTATGCGTTCCATGGGAGTTCCTTCATTGCGGATTTTTGTCGACCGAGGCGCTGTTCCTGTCCGTCGACAAGAGTTTCTGCATCGACGCCAGCGTCTCCTTGATGATCTTTGGCCGTGCCTGGTAGGACAGCACGAACAGCGCCGTCAGTGCCACGACATAGGGCACGGTCAGCACCAGATAGGACGGAAACCCGAAGGTCTGCAGGCGCAGCGAGAAGGCGTCGGCGAAGCCGAACAGCAGGCAGCCGGCCAGCACCTTGAGCGGATCGCCGTTGGAGAAGATCAGGATCGCCACCGCCATGAAGCCGCGGCCGGAAGACATGTTCTCGGTGAACATGGTGATGTAGCCGAGCGACAGATGCGCGCCGGCCAGCCCCGCCAGCAATCCGCACAGCAGCGAGGCGATGTAGCGGACGCGGGTGATCGAGATGCCGAGCGCCTCGGCCGCCTCGGGTTTCTCGCCGACGACGCGGATATAGAGCCCGAGCCGGGTGCGGTTGTAGAACAGCACCAGCAGCGGCACCGCGATGAACGCGACATAGACGATCGGCGTGAACCCCGAGATCAGCGGCGCCCATGAGCCGAGCAGTGCCTGCGCGCCGGGTATCTGCACCTTCGGCAGGCCGACAATGCCGTGACCGACGATCGATCCGCGCGTGCCGAAAATCGCTTTCATCAGCGAGATCGTCATGCCGCCGGCGAGGATGTTGAGCGCCAGCCCGACGACCACTTCATTGGCCCGGAAGGTCACCACCAGAACGGCAAAGGCGAGCGCGAAGGCAAGTGCTGCGGCCACACCGCAGGCGACACCCGCGAAGGCCGAACCCGTCCAGATCGAGCCGATGACGGCGAAGAAGGCGCCGGCCAGCATCTGCCCCTCGAGACCGATGTTGAAGATGCCGGCCTTGGTGGTGAACGACCCGCCAAGAGCGACCAGGAGAATGGGCGCGGTGGTGCGCAGCGTCGCCGCGATCAGCGCGACGTTGATGAGCTTATCTAGAATTTCCATCGCCGCTCCCCCGCCTGGCTGTCGCCGCGGCGTTTGATCAGAACCTGCGCCGACACGCTGAGGATGATCAACGCCTGGATCACGGTGATGATTTCGCGTGACGCGCTGGTATCGACCTCGAGCAGCAGCGACCCGCTGCGCAGCGCGCCAAAGAACAGCGCCGTGACGATGGTGGCAACCGGCGAGCCGTTGGCGAGCAGGGCGGCGATCAGCCCGTCGAAGCCGAAGCCAGGCGCAAAGCCTTCCATGAACCGGTGGTGCACGCCGAGCGTCTCGACGCCGCCGGCCAGTCCGCCGACGGCGCCCGAAAGCAGCAGGACCACGAAGCCCTGACGTTTCACGTTGACGCCGCCATATTCGGCGAATTTCGGCGCCGAACCGACCATGGTCACGCCGTAGCCCCAGCTGGTGTAGCGGAAGACCAGCGCGACGCCGACCGCCAGCAGCAGGCCGATCGCCAGTCCCCAGTTCAGCCGCGAGAATGAAAAGATCTCAGGCAGATAGGCCGTCGCCAGGATCGGCGGTGTCTCCGACCAGCCGCCGGGCCGCTTGAACAGGAAGATGGTGAAATAGGAGGTGAGCAGAACGGCGATGTAGTTCGACAGGATCGTCGAGACCACTTCGTTGGTGTTGTAGCGGGCGCGGAAATAGGCAGGGATGGCGACCCAGGCGGCACCTGCGGCGATCGCGAGCGCCAGCGCAGCCAGCGTATGGATGCCTGGCGGCAGGGAAAAGCTGAAGCCGACCCAGGCGGCGGCAAATCCGCCCAGGAAAAGCTGGCCCTCGATGCCGACATTGAACATGCCGCCGCGCAGCCCGATGCAGGCGGCGACGCCACAAATCAGGATCGGTGTCGTCTGCAGCAAGGTACCGGCAATTTTCTCCTGGTCGCCGAAGGCGCCGCGCAGCAGCGTCATCAAGACACGGACCGGGCTTTCGCCGACCATGAGGATGATGATGGCTCCCAGCAGCAAGGCAACGCCGATGGCGATGATCTGACCGGAAAAGGCGCGCAAGCGGTCATTCATCATGCGGGCTCCAGCTCAGGCGACACGCCCGCCATCATCATGCCGATACGGTCCTCGTCGGCATCATCACCGGCGACTTCGCCCATGATCCGCCCGTTGAACATCACCAGGATGCGATCGGCAAGCGCCGCCAGCTCATCAAGCTGCACGGAAATCAGCAGGATCGCACGGCCGGCCGCGCGCTGGCGCATGATCTCGTCATGGATGGCCTCCTGGGCGCCGATGTCGACGCCGCGCGTCGGCTGATCGATCAGCAGGAAGTCGGCACCATTGGTGAATTCGCGCGCCAGCACGACCTTCTGGATATTGCCGCCCGACAGCCGCTTGACGGGATCGCCCGACCCTTGCGCGCGAATATCGAAGCTCTTGATCAGCGCTCCGGCATTCCCGGCGATCGCCTTCCAGTCCAGCACGCCGCCGCGGCTCCACGGTGCACGATGCTGGCGGCCCATCAGCGTGTTTGCCGCGATCGACGCATTGCGATCGACCCCGCGCACCATGCGGTCGCCCGGCACATGGGCAAGGCCCGCCTCGCGTATCGCGGCTGGGGAAAGCATGGTGAGATCCCGGCCTTTCAGCCATGCCTCGCCATGGCTTGCCGGCCGCAGGCCGGAAAGCACCTCCGCCAACTCCGTCTGCCCATTGCCGGCCACGCCGGCGATTCCCACCACTTCGCCAGCGCGAACGGTGAAACTGGCGCCGCGAACAGCCGGCAGCCGGCGGTCGTCACGCGCCCACAGATCCTTGACCTCGAGGACGGCGCCGCCATGCAGCGCCGCGCGCGGCCGGCGGTCGAAACTGACCTCGCGGCCGACCATCATGCGCACCAATTCGTCCTTGCTGAGTTCCGATGTCGGACGAGTTGCCACCTTCCTGCCGTTGCGCAGCACCGTCACCGTGTCGGACACCTCCATCACCTCTTCCAGATGGTGCGAGATGAAGATCACCGTCATGCCTTCGGCCACGAAACTGCGCAGTGTCTGGAACAGCTCACGGCTCTCCTGCGGCGTCAGCACGGCGGTCGGCTCGTCGAGGATGATGGTGCGGGCGCCGCGCACCAGAACCTTGAGGATTTCGATGCGCTGCTCGATGCCGACCGAGAGCAGTCCGACGCGCTCCGTCGGGTCGACATGCAGCCCGAAACGCTTCGACAGGTCGCGTGTGCGTTCGATCTGGGCGGCATGGTCGATCAATCCATGACGGCGGATTTCCATGCCGAGAAAGACGTTGTCGGCGACCGAGAGCGAAGGCACCAGCTTGAAATGCTGGTGCACCATGCCGAGCCCGGCCTTGATCGCGGCGGCCGGATCGGCGACCACGGTCGTCTCGCCATTCAGCCGGATCGAGCCCTCGTCCGGCTGGAGCAGGCCGAACAGGATGTTCATCAGCGTCGTCTTGCCGGCGCCGTTCTCGCCGATGATGGCGTGGATTTCGCCCCGGCGTACGACCAGGTCGATGCCGTCATTGGCGATGAAGGCGCCAAACCGCTTGGTGATGGCAGCCAGTTCGACGGCCATCGCGGAGGTGCTGTGGAGGGGCGGTGACCCCGGCGCGTTCGACACGATGCTCTCCCAGATTGGGGGCTCACATAAACTGGACGCTGATCCGTCGCGGCAAGCCGCGGCGGATCAGCGTAGCGCTTTCTTGGGAGGGATGCGCTGGTGTTGGCCTATTTCGCCTTGGTGATCGCGATCTTGCCGTCGACGATGCCCTTTTTGATGTCGTCCAGCTTGGCGGTCACGTCGGCCGGGATCGTGGGGGCAATATCGTCGCACACCTTGAACTCGACACCGCCCGAAGCGAGGTCGAACGTGCGGGTGCCGGCGGTCACCTTGTGGCCCCCGACTTCGTCCTTGATCAGCGTGTAGACCGCGATGTCGCCCCGCTTCAACATGCTGCCGAGCACATTCCCGGGAGCCGTGCCGCACATGTCGATATCGACGCCGATCGAATATTTGTCGGCGGCGGCACTTGCCTGCATCACGCCTTCACCCGTCGGGCCGGCAACGTTGTAGACGATGTCGGAGCCCTGGCCGTAAAGCGCCTGGGCAAGTTCGCTGCCCTTGGCCGGGTCGTCGAAGGTTCCGGCGAACACGGAATTCACCTTCACATCGGGCGCGGCATATTTTGCGCCCTGCTCGTAGCCGCCGAGGAAGTTGCGGATCACCGGGATATCGCGGCCGCCGACGAAACCGATTGCCTTGCCGTCGCCGATCTTGGGAAATTCACTGCCCTTGGCCTCGACCATGCCGGCCAGCGCGCCGGCGACGAACGAGCCCTGCTCCTCGGCGAAGTTGGCGTAGATCATCTTGGGATTGTCGAGCACGCCGTCGATGAACACGAAGCGC
The DNA here is from genome assembly GCF_004792065.1 of Mesorhizobium sp. M8A.F.Ca.ET.165.01.1.1. Lineage (NCBI taxonomy): Bacteria > Pseudomonadati > Pseudomonadota > Alphaproteobacteria > Hyphomicrobiales > Phyllobacteriaceae > Mesorhizobium > Mesorhizobium sp. M8A.F.Ca.ET.165.01.1.1. The sequence goes on from NZ_SRTH01000004.1 coordinate 86,990, forward strand.
TGGTCGGGATATTCCTTGCTGACCTTCTGCAACGAGTCCACCAACTCCCAGCCCATCACGAAGATGAGGTCGTATTGCTTGCCCTTGGCGAGGTTTTCGAACTGCTCCTCATAGTCGAGGGCACGATTGCCGGTGTCGACCAGCTTGAGGTCGATGCCGAAATCGGTCTTGGCCTTGTTGAGGCCGTTGACGATCGAAACGCCGAAGCCCTGTGCGAAATATCCCGAGATGGCGGCCACGGAAACCTTGGACTGTGCGGCGGCCGATCCCAACGAAACGGCAAGCATCGTGCCGGCCAGAAACAAACTCTTGAGTGCCCTTGTCATGTCATTCCCCTTCAGCTTTTTTCAGCTTTTGAAGCCACGCCTTGACCATCCCCTAAATATCGCCGGGACACTGGCGAGTTCGTTGATGGTCATATGAGTTTATGAGCGGCCAAACAGGCTGTCAATCGTCCTCCGGTGCAGTTTTCTCACCGCTTTGTCCGCATGGTCCTTGTCGACGCTTGACAAATATCGGCGATGCATAATTGTTGGTACTCTAACGAGTTTCATCAGAACGACGGGACGAAGGAAACGCGCCATGCCGGCTGTTGTGGTCAGGAAATTTCTGGTTCAGGTCGAAGAGATCTTCCATGAGGGCGGCCCCCTCGCGGCCCGCCCGCCCAAGCGCGGCGCGATCGTGGCGGTCATCGCCAACCCATTTGCCGGACGCTACGTGGAAGAGATCACCGGATTCATGGAGGACCTGAAGCCGCTCGGCCTCGACATGGCCCGGCGCCTGATCGACGCCATGGGCGAGGGGGTTTCAGCCATCGAAGGCTATGGCAAGGGCGCCGTCGTCGGCGCCGCCGGAGAGCTCGAACACGGTGCGCTCTGGCACAATCCGGGCGGCTACGCGATGCGCGAACTTCTCGGCAACGCCAAGGCTATCGTGCCGTCGACCAAGAAGGTCGGTGGCCCGGGAACGCGCATCGACATTCCGATAACGCACATAAACGCCTCCTATGTGCGCAGCCATTTCGACGCCATCGAGATCGGCGTCGGCGATGCGCCGCGCAGCGACGAGATGGCTGTCATCCTGGCGATGACCACCGGGGCGCGCGTTCACGCTCGGGTCGGCGGCCTGGCGGCAGCCGATATCAAGGGCGAGGACGGCTTGCGATGAGCCCTGAAATCCGCCGCGTCATTACCATCGTCGAGGAAACCCTGATCGAAGGCGGCCGCCCCGTCGATCCGCCAACGCGTCGCGCCGCGGTGATCGCGGTGATCCGCAATCCCTATGCCGGCACTTTTGTCGAGGATCTGTCGGCGCTGAGTGTCGTTGGTGAGGCGTTGGGCGACATCTTGCCCAGGCGGGCCGTCGCGGCCCTCGGCATTGGCGGTGACCAGGTCGAGAGCTTCGGCAAGGCCGCCGCCGTCGGCGCCGATGGCGAGCTTGAACATGCCGCCGCCATCCTTCATCCAACGCTCGGCGCCCCGTTCCGCGATGTGCTCGGCAAGGGGGCCGCGCTCATCCCCTCATCGAAGAAGCGCGGTGGCCTTGGCGTGCCGCTCGACATTCCGCTCGGCCACAAGGACGCGGCGCGGGTGCGCAGCCATTTCGACGGCATGGAGGTTCGCGTTCCCGACGCACCGCGTGCCGACGAGATCGTCGTCGCCATCGCCGTCACCGATTCCGGCAGGCCGCATCCGCGTGTCGGCGGGCTGACCACGGACAAGATCGTCGGCAAGGACGGCGTAAGTTGATGCGTTCGCAGGTGGCTGCCGCTACGCCGCCCTGACTTCCGGCACCCGCATCGCCGGCGGAGTATTGCGGCTGCGGTTGGTGCGCACCTCGCCGTCGATGATCACCATGCCGATACCCGGCAGATTGCCGAGCGCCACGCTGTCCAGCAGTCCGTCACCGGCGCCACCAATCGCCTGGTCGATGAAGATGAGGTCGGCGGCGCGGCCGACCTCGATGATGCCGCGGTCAGCCAGTCCGCGCACGCGCGCCGTGTTGCCGCTGGCAAGGCAGAACGCCACTTCAGGGGCGATACCGCCCAGCGAAGCGAGCATCGTCAGCGTCCTCAGGATGCCGAGCGGCTGCACGCCCGATCCGGCTGGGCTGTCGGTGCCGAGGATGACGCGCGAAAGTTCGCCGCGCTGCCTTGCCAGCTCGAGCACGAACAGGCCGGTGCGCAGATTGCCGTTGTGGACGATTTCCAGCGCGCGCGAGCCGTTCTCGCAGATCTGCCGGATCTCAGCTTCCGGCAGTGCCGTCGGTCCGCCATTGACGTGAGCCACGATGTCGGCATCGACCTCCAGCACGACATCGGCGCCGATGCGGCCGGAGCCGGGCAGGGATGGGCCGCCCGTATGGGTCATCGAGGTCATGCCGTATTTGCGCGCCCAGCCGATCATCTGGCGGCCGGTCGGACCGTCCTTGACGCCGCCGAGCCCGACCTCGCCGACAAGCGTCACGCCGGCCTCGGCGAGGGCGCGGAAATCCTCCTCGACTAGGCCTGGTTCCAGTATGGGAGCGCCGGCCAGGATCTTCATGCCGTTGGGGCGGAAGTTGGAGAAGGTCCTCTGCGCCGCGATCGCCAGCGCCTTCAGCCCGACCAGGTCGCGCGGGCGGCCCGGTGTGTGGACCTCTCCCGCCGAAATGATCGTGGTGACGCCGCCATGCACGGTCGAATCCATCCAGCCGATCTGGTTTTGCCGCGGCGTCCAATCGCCCGCGACCGGATGGACATGGTTGTCGATGAGCCCCGGCGCCACGGCGCAGCCCATCGCGTCGATGATCGTCGCCGCATTGCCGCCGTCGACCTCGCTTGCCTTGCCGATGGCGGAAATGCGCCCGTCGGCAACGACAATGGTGTCGGCCTCGAGGATCGGTCGGCCGAGGTCACCGCTCAGCATCAGGCCGATATTGCGGACGACGAGCGTGTTGGCAGACGACTTGGGGTCGGACGACATCGGTTCTCACTTCTGCTGGTATGGAACGTCCCGACGCGGCCTATTTGCCGCTGTCGCCATTCGATGGATCGTCGTCGTTGATGCGCGTGAGCAGGCGGAGCAACGTCGCCTGCTCGGCGGGTGAAAGCGGCGACAGGAAGCGGCGCCCGACTTCGACGCTGCGTTCAAGCCGTTCGAGCGTATACTCGGTCCCCTTCTCGGTCAGAGCGATCATCGACAGGCGCTGGTCGGTGTCGGAGGCGCTGCGCGTGATCAGTCCGTGCTTGAGCAGCTTGCGCATCACGATGCTGATGGTCGACGGGTCCATCGCCGTCAGCCGGCCGAGGTGGTTCTGCGAGACCTCGCCATGTTTGAGGATCGTGGCAAGCGCGGCGAACTGGGTCGGCGAAAGGTCTTCGCCCGCCATCACCTGCTGGAACCGCAGCGTCGCGCGCTGATGCGCCTTGCGGATGACGTGAGCCGGATGGAGGTCCAACGCGTATCCGGTCTGCGCGTATTGCTGCAGCACCTGCTCGCGGCTCAGCGGCGGCGCCTTGCCGCGCTGCCGCTTCGGTGTCGCGTCTTTCTCGGATTTCTTTTCGGTCGTCAAACCGGACTCCTGTTGCCTGTCTTGGATGTTGCTCACTCCAGGGCTCAAGCCGCAACTTCAGCCGGTTGCAGTGAGGCTCCATCGCGAAGAGCCGCGACGACATCAGCCGAACCGCTGACCACGCCGAAATGAGTCGCTATATCGTAGAGCGAGCTTTCCTGCTCGCGCGGTCCCGTCGCCGCGCAGCAATCGCTTGGCACCACCACTTCATAGCCCTGGAAAAAAGCGTCGTGGACGGTCGAGCGCACGCAGATATTGGTGACCACGCCGAATATGACCAGCTGGTCGACCTGCATGTCCTTGAGCGTCAGGTCGAGGTCGGTCTGAAAGAAGGCCGAGTAGCGGCGCTTGATCACGTGGATCTCATCGTCGCGGGCACCCAGGTCCTCGATGATTTCAGGTCCCCAGCTTCCTTCCACGCAATGCGGCGTGCGCTTCACCCATTCGCGCTCGCGGCGCATGCCCGGCCGGTGCGCGTCGTGAACCCAGATCACCGGGACGCCGGCGGCGCGCGCAGCCTCGATGACAGCCAGTTGCGGTGGGACCAGCGTCTCATAGCCAGGCAGGACCATGGCCCCGCCGGGCTTGCAGAATTCATTGACCATATCGATGACCACGATCGCCGCACGGTGCCGATCGAGGCGCATCGCGTCGTCGTGCCGGTGTGAGGAAAAGACGTCCACGGCCATGGCGGTCTCCTTGGGTCGATCGTTGATGCTCATACAAAAAACCCTGGCGAATGCCAAGTCAATCCCGTTCGACGCAAAGCGGTGACCGCCAGCCTTGCGCACGTTGGTCGCACCAGCGTATGCGCTATTTGTCCGGCGCGACATGGCCTTGACAAGAGGTGGCAATCATGTGCTCGATTTGTATGACCATCAATGATATTCAGATCGCCAAGTTTGCCGGGCCGAGGGCTGTGATATGAAGACAATCATCACCGGGGCCAGCGGTCTGCTTGGGCGCCATGTGGCCGAGGCCCTGGTTGCGGCCGGCCACGATGTGCTGGGCATCGACGCGGTGGCGCCCGCCGGCGCGGCATGGCGGCACGCCACCGCCGATCTGACGGATCTGGGATCGACCCTGCAGCTGGTACGCGATTGCGATGCCGTGGTGCATGTGGCGGCGATCCCGCGCCCAACCGGGCGGGCCGGCGGCGAGGTGTTCAAGACCAACATCGCGACCGCCTACAATGTCGTCGAGGCCGCTGCCCTGGCCGGCGCCAGGCGCCTCGTCTATGCCTCGTCCTTCAGCGTCTTCGGCTATCCCTTCTTCGAGAAGACGGTCATTCCGCCTTATCTGCCGGTCGATATGAACCATCCGGTCGGTGCGCAGGATCCCTACGGCCTGTCGAAATGGCTGGGTGAGGAGATCGTCGACGCCGCGGTGCGCCGCGGCGCGTTTTCAGCCGTCAGCATCCGCATGCCGTGGATCCAGACCCCGCAGTCCTTCTTCGCCGGCGTCGGTCCGCGCCGCGCCACCGCCGACAGTGCCCGCGACCTGTGGAGCTATCTCGACGCGCGCGATGCCGGTCAAGGCTTTCTGCGGGCGCTCGAGTGGCAAGGCAGTGGCCATCTGCGCGTCCTGCTCAGCGCCGCCGACACCTTCATGGAGGAGGAAAGCGAGCCGCTCGTGCGCCGGGTCTATCCAGCTGTCCCGCTGTCGCGGCCGATTGCGGGCTTCGGTTCGGTGCTCGATACGGCCCATGCGCGCGAAACGATCGGCTTCGAGCCGCGGCACTCATGGCGTTCCTATCCAAAGCCGGAGACCCAGGGATGAAGCGGTTCGACCGGAAGAAAGTCCTCGTCACCGGCGGTGCCGGCGCCATTGGCAGCGCCGCGGTCCGGCGTTTTCTCGACGAAGGCGCGCGGGTCGCGATCGTCGACCGCAACGGCGCGGCGGCGCGGCAACTGGCCAGCTCGCTTGGCAAAAAAATCATCGCCATCGAGGCCGACGTCACCGACGAGAACAGCGTGCGCGGCGCCGTCGAAACGGCCGTCGAGGCCTTCGGCGGGCTGGATGTGGTGTTCAACAATGCCGGGATTTCCGGTGTCGTCGCTCCCGTGCACGAGCTGCCGGTGGAGGATTGGGACGCCGTCATCCGCATCAATTTGCGCGGTATCTTCCTCGTCTTGCAGGCATCGCTCCAGGCCATGATCAAGGCCGGAACCGGCGGCTCGATCGTCAATATGGGATCGTCGATGGCCGGTTGGGACGTCCTGTCAGGCGGCGCCGGCTATGTCGCGTCGAAACATGGCGTGGTCGGACTGACGCGGGTCGCGGCGCTCGATGCCGCGCCTTACGGCATCCGGGTCAACGCCATCTGTCCGGGTGTCATCGAGACGACGCTCGGCGTGCCGGCTTCTGGGGAGGGCGATTTCAAGAGCAGCGTCCAGCATTTCGCCGACCGGATTCCGTTGCGCCGCATCGGCCAACCGGACGATGTCGCCGCGGCGGTGGCTTTCCTCGCCTCGGACGAGGCAAGGCACGTCACCGGCGTCGACTGGCTGATCGACGGCGGCCAGACCTTGCAGAGCTGGGCCAACGCGCCGGCCGGCGACACGTTTCCGAAGGTTCGCTAGGAGATGCCGGGCGGGCTCTTCTCGTCAGAGGCCGAATCGGTCCTTCACCCGGCCCGAAAGGATCGCCGCCTTGACGCCAAGCGGCCAGAAGCGATGGAACCGGATTGGCTTCAGCCCCGATATCGGCATCGGGAAGGGCGTGGTCGCGTCGCCGCGAAGGCGATTTGCCAGCGCATTGCCCATCGCAGAGGCCATGGCGACGCCACGGCCATTGTAACCAAGGCAAATCAGGATGCCGTCCTCCGGCTCGTGAACGTGCAGGAGATGATCCTTGGTGATGGCGACCCGGCCGTTCCAGCCATGTGTCCACGCGGTTCCAGCAAGCACCGGCCAGAGCCGTAGCGCATAGTCGGTAAGGTAGCGGATGGCGGAAGCATCGCCGATGGGTCTCATCGGTCCCCGGCCGCCCATGAGAAGCCGGTTTTGCGCATCGACGCGGTAATAGACGGTGATATTGCCGGCTTCGTAAACGACGGGCCTTTGAGGGAGGATTGCGGCCGCGACCGTTGGTGACAGCGGTTCGGTCGCCGCGATGGCGCTGAACACCGGAACGAGCGACTGCTCCAGGCCCGGCCACAGGTCGCCGGTATAGCCGTTGGTCGCGACAAGGACCTTCTCGGCGCTGACAGAGCCGTCTGCCGTCTTGAGGACCCAGCGTCCGGCCTGCCTGTTCAGCGAGAGGACTTCGCTGCCGCCGAATATCCGCGCGCCGGCCTTCCGCGCGGCGGCAGCCAGGCCGAGCGTGTATTTCAAGGGATGAAGGTCGCCGCCGCGGGCATCGAACATGCCGGATATGTATCTGTCGGTGCCGGTTCGCGCCGCCATCGCCGTTGCGTCGAGCAAGCCGACCGGCATCCCCCGCCGCTTGCATTGCGTTGCCGTGGCCCGCACCGCGGCTGCCGGCTTTGGCCGGATGGCCGCGCGTATGGTGCCGTTTTGCCGGGCCTCGCAATCGATCGACAGGCGCTTGATGAGGCCGAAGGTGAAATCCGGCGCACCGTAGGAGAAGTCGATCATCCGCTGCCCGAGATCGGGGCCGAACATCGCCTCGATCGTGTCGGGATCGTATTTGAGACCGGGATTGACCTGGCCGCCATTTCTGCCCGACGCCCCCCAGCCCGGCTGATGGGCCTCGAGCACGCAGACTTCGTCGCCGGCTTCCGCCAGGTGCAAGGCGGTGGAAAGGCCTGTGAAGCCACCGCCGACGATGGCGACCCTTGCCCTGTGCGCCCCGGAAAGGGCAGGGTAATTGGCTGTGCCGCCGGCCGTATCGCGATAGAGGCTCCTGGGCGGGCTGCTTGCGGGCATGGACGAGGCTCTTACGACAAGGCGGCTGGCTTGAGATATCTGGCTTTCAATTGCCCGATATCTTGCGCGCGTGGCAGACCCAGACTTTGGTGTCGGGTACGCCAGGCAATTCTGCGTGGCGTCGGGAAATCACAACAATTGCGACAGGGCGGCCATGAAGTGGTCGTTCTCCGACGGCGAGCCGATGCTGACGCGCACATAAGTGTCGAAGCCTGCCTGTTTCCATGGCTTGACGATGACGCCGTTCCGCAGCAGCCCTTCGACGAAGGCAGTGGCATCTTGCCGGCAGTCGAAGAACAGGAAGTTGCCTCTGGACGAAGCGACTTCGAGGCCCTTGCCCGCCAGGAAACGCTCGACGCGTGCCCGCTCCGTCCTGGCCAGCGCGACGACCTTGGCCAAGTGCTCCTCATCGGCGAGCGCCGCAAGCGAGGCGGCCTGCGCGACGCCATTGGCGTTGAAAGGCGTGCGCACCCTGTCGAGCAACGCGCGCAATTGCGGGTCGCCGACAATGCCGAAGCCGATCCGCAGCCCTGCCAGTCCGAACGCCTTGGAAAATGTCCGCAGCACGATCCAGGGTTGATCGCGTTTGCTCAGACAGGGCAGGGACGAAACATAGTCGTCTCCCTCGGCATATTCGGCATAGGCTTCATCCACGACGATCAGCGTCTCGTCGCTGACAGCGTCCAGGAGCCTCGACAGATCGCCGCCGGAGAGCCAGCTGCCGGCCGGGTTCATCGGATTCGAGAACAGCAGCATGCGAGGCCGTTCGCGCACCGCCTCGATCAGCGCGTCGAGATTGATGCTGAGATCGCCGTTGACGGTTACACGGTTGACGCTTGCACCCATCAGCGTCGCATAGTCCTCGTGCAGCGGGAACGATGGATAGAGCGTGACGACGACGTCGCCGGGCCGCAGGACGGCACGGCTGATGACGGAGAGGAGATCTTCCGATCCGTTGCCGAGGATGACCTGATCCTCGCCGGCCGCATGTCTGGTGGCGATGGCCTGCCGCAGTTCGCGCCCGGCCGGATCCGGATAAAGGCGGAACATTTCGGAGCCGCCCTGCATCATCTTGGCCAGGGTCGGGCTAGGGCCGATCGGGTTTTCATTCGAGCCCAGTTTGGCGATCCTGGCCGGGGCGTATCGCAACATGACCTCGGCGATGGTCAGCCCGGAATTGTAAGGCGACAGGCGCGTGACTTCGGTGCGGACCATGTCTGAAGCGTTGGACATGTCTGGTCTCCTCCATCGCCGGCCGATTATTGTCGCCAGACAAACCTCGAACAATCGCCGCCCGTGGCATCTCGTATTAAAGAGCCAGCTATGTGGTCGCGCGTGCGGCGGACGACGTCACCACTATCGCACTCGAGGCTGTTTGTATATGCTTGTATATGTAAGTCGATCTGATAGTCTCCGTGCCACGCAACCGGAGCGGCCAAGGAGGATCATATGCGCAACGCTGCTCTTTTCGACCTCTCTGGCAGGAAGGCGCTGGTCACCGGTGCCAGCCGCGGCATTGGCCGCAGCATCGCCGAGGCGCTGAGCGCCGCCGGCGCCGACGTCGCGGTCACGGCGCGTAGCGTGGACTCGCTTGATGAGACAGCGGCGGGCATTCGCGCGGGCGGCGGGGTTGCGCACGCCATTGCTCTTGACGTGACCGACGTCGGCCAGTGCCGCGCGGCTGCTGCCGAGGCAGCCCGTCTGCTTGGCGGCCTCGACATTCTCGTCAACAATGCCGGGGTGGAAGAGGTCCGGCCATCGCTCGATGTCGACGAGGCGCTGTGGGACCGGATCGTCGACACCAATCTCAAGGGGGCGTTCTTCTGTGCCCAGGCGGCGGCGCGGCAGATGCGGGATGCTGGCCGGCCCGGCGCCATCATCAACCTCTGTTCGCTGACGTCAGAAGTCGGCATTCCAACGGCGGTGCCGTATGGCTCTTCCAAGTCGGGTCTGCTCGGCATGACACGGGCTCTCGCGGCGGAGTGGGCGCAGCTTGGCATCAGGGTCAACGCCATTGCCCCGGGCTATTTCAGGACGGCGATGACGGAGGTGTTTTACGGCAATGAGGCATGGCGGCAATCAATGCTCGCCAAGATTCCGCAGCACCGTTTCGGCGATCTGCGCGATCTGCACGGCATCGCCGTGTTCCTAGCCTCCGATGCCGCCGCCTACATAACCGGCCAGTCCATTCCGGTGGACGGCGGGTTCCTTGCTTCGGTCTGACGTAGATCGCCGATGTTTCGAATTGAATGTCTTGCGCAGATGTGACCGGTCGGCACATTGCGCTCTGAACTGAAGGAAAAATCCATGTCCGACATCAGCTTCCACGATCTGTCATCCCTTGATGCCACTCGGCGGGCCGGGCTGCTGAAACGCGCCGAGGGCGATCTGTCGGTCTTCATCGAAAAGGTTCGCCCGATCATCCAGGCGGTCAGGGACGAGGGTGACGCCGCCCTGATCCGCTTCGCCAGGGACCTCGACAAGGCCAATGTGGCCGAAGGCGGACTGAAGGTGTCGGAAGCGGAATTCGACGCGGCATTCGACAAGGTCGAGAAGGATGTCGTCGAGAGCATCAGGTTCGGCATCGACAACATCCGGCATTTTCATGAAGAGCAGAAGCCGGAAACCATGTGGCTCAAGGAGGTCCGCCCGGGCGCCTATGCCGGCGACAGGTACACGCCGATCGCATCAGTTGCGCTCTACGTGCCGCGCGGCAAGGGCGCCTTTCCGTCGGTGACGATGATGACGTCGGTTCCAGCCGTCATCGCCGGCGTGCCGCAGATTGCCATCGTGACGCCACCAACCCCGGATGGTTCCGTGGACGCGGCCACACTGGTCGCCGCTCGCCTTGCCGGCGTCGAGACCGTGTACAAATGCGGCGGCGCCCAGGCCGTCGCCGCGGTCGCCTACGGCACCGAAACGGTGAAGCCGGCACTCAAGATCGTCGGCCCGGGCAGCCCCTGGGTGGTGGCAGCCAAGAGCGTTCTGTCCTCGATCATCAACACGGGTCTGCCGGCCGGACCGTCGGAAGCCATCATCTTTGCCGACGACAGCGTCGATGGAGGCCTCGCCGCGCTCGATCTGCTGATCGAGGCCGAGCACGGGCCGGATTCCTCCGCCTATCTGGTGACGCACAGCCGCAAGGTTGCCGAGGCCGCCCTGGCCGCTATCCCGCAGCACTGGTCGCGCATGACCGAGCAGCGTGTGGAATTCTCGCGCGCGGTGCTGACGGGAGAGCGCGGCGGCATCGTGCTGACCGGGTCGCTGGAAGAGTCTTACCGCTTCATCAACGACTATGCGCCCGAACATCTCGAGATACTCTCGAAGGAGCCGTTCGCGCATCTCGGCCACATCACCGAGGCGGCGGAAATCCTGATGGGTCCGCACACGCCGGTGACCCTTGCCAATTTCGTCCTCGGGCCGAATGCGGTGCTGCCGACCAGCCGCTGGGCGCGCACCTATGGGCCGCTCTCGGTGACGGATTTCGTCAAGCGCTCGTCGGTTGGCTATGTGACCTCGGCCGCCTATCCGGAACTGGCGCGGCATGCCCGCCGGCTCGCCCGCTACGAAGGCTTCAGCTCGCATGAAAACGCGGTTTCGGAGATCCGCGACCGCTATCTCGCCGGCTGAGGGGGACCATCGCGATGAAGGCGGCGCGACTTTATGGACCGGGGGATCTGCGCGTCGAGGATGTCGCCGCGCCAGGTATCCCGGATGCCGGCTGGGCAAAGCTCAGGATCGATGCCGCCGGAATCTGCGGTTCGGACCTGCACAATTTCCGCACCGGCCAGTGGATAAGCCGTTCGCCTTCGACGGCTGGCCATGAGCTGACCGGTACGGTGATCGCGCTGGGCGAGGGCGTCGACACAATCGCTGTCGGCGACAGAGTGGTCGCCGATTCCCGATTCTGGTGCGGGGATTGCGCGCAATGCCGCGCCGGCAGGCGGCATCTCTGCGGGTCGCTGGGTTTCGTTGGAGAAATCTGCGACGGCGGCTTTGCCGAACAGGCCGTGTTGCCCGCACGTTTGCTGCATGTCATCGACGCCGGCCTTGACGAACGGGTCGCCGCCATGGCCGAACCCCTCGCGGTCGCGCTGCACGCGGTGCGGCGTCTGCCGAAAACGGTCGGTTCGGTGCTTGTCGTCGGCTGTGGGCCGATCGGTGGTCTTGCCGCGTTGCTGCTCTCCCGAACCTTCGCCGGAACCGTGCTTGTCGCCGACCGCAACCAGGCACGTTGTGCCCGCGTGGCGCGGGTAACGAGCGCCACGATCGTCGATCTCGACCGCGATGCCATTGCCGCAGCCATCGCCAATGCCCCGCTGCTGGCGGCCGTCGAGGCGACGGGCAGCATCGCTGCGTTCAACCAGTTGCTCGGCGTTCTCGATCCAGGTGGCGCGGTGGCGATGGTCGGGATATTTCATGGCCGCCTCGACATCGACCCCAATCTTCTGGTCGAGCGCGAGATTGCATTGCTGGGATGTCACGCCTTCGCCGACGAATTGCCCGACGCTGTCCGCATGCTGGGTGAACTCAGCGAGCCGCTTCTGGCCTTGGTCGACCGCGAGATAGGCCTGGACGATATTCCAGCCGCCTATGAGCGGCTGTTGGCCGGGAAGAGCGATGGCTTGAAAACAATCATCCGCATGCGGCAACCTGCCGGAAAGGATTTTTGAAATGATCGATTTGCCCGATACGGCGAGCCCCCTTTACGAGAAGGTGAAGGACTACATCCTGACCAACATCGGAACGGGCAAATGGGGCAAGGACCGCAAGCTGCCGTCCGAGAACGAGCTGGTGGTTTCGCTGGGTGTGTCACGGATGACGGTTCACCGGGCCTTGCGGGAACTGACCGCCGCGGGATTCCTGATCCGGCTGCAAGGCGTCGGAACATTCATCGCGCCACCCCGGCCGCAATCGACTCTGATCGAGATCAACAACATCGCCGCCGAGATCGTCGAGCGCGGCAACAGGCATCGCTCCGAAGTCCTGGTCCTCGAAACCATCATGCCGACGAAGGAACTCGCGCTGTCGTTCGAGTTTGCGAAGCGCACCTCGATCTATCACTCCGTCGTCGTCAATTTCGAGAACGACCTGCCGGTGCAACTGGAAGAGCGCTTCGTCAATCCGGGCCTGATCCCCGACTATGACAAGCAGGATTTCACCAGGACGGCGACCTATGACTATCTGATGCAGAAGACCCCGGTCACCGAGGTCGAGCATATCATCTCCGCCGTCCCGGCCGACAGGGAGTCGGCGCAGCATCTGGGCATCGATGTCGGCAGTTGCTGCCTTCTCCTGCATCGCCGGACATGGACTGGGGCGGTCGTGGCCACGATCAGCAAGCTGACCTATGCCGGCAGCCGCTACTCGCTAGGCAGCCGCTACTCGCCTTCCAGGGCAAGCTGACTTCGACGAACCAATGTAAGCCGAGGCTTCGTTCAAATGTATATACATGTATCGATAAGAGTGCTTCGGCTGGTGGACGCACGGGCTTGCGGAGTCTGGGGATGACGGCGACACCGAGCCGCACGGCCCGGATACGGGCTCTCGCGCAGCATGATGTGGCCGAAGCGCAACGCGCGCTGACTGCGTTGCTGGCCGACTTGTTCGGGATGAACCCCGGCAACGTCCGCATCAATGTCGACAAATACAGCCTCAACTCCCTGAATGGCTTCTTTGACAGTGACGGCCAACCGTATTTCTTCAAATTCCATCAGGAAGAACGGGAAGAGGCGATGGCCGGCGAGTATTACCGGGCCGAAATCCTGTCGCGCGCCGGCTTGCCGGTCGACCAGCCCGTGCATATGTCCGCCCAGCCCGGCGAGCAGATCCTTGTCTATAGCCGCCGCGTGGATCCTCGATTTTCGGATGTGCTGTTCGCGCTGGACACCAAGGACGATGCCGGCAGGCGGCGCGAGGCGGTTCTTGCCGAGCGTGACCTGTCCGCCAGGCTGCTCGATGTCTATCTCGAAACGCTGCATCCGGTGACCGTCGCGCAGGTGTCGGCCGAGCCGATCCACCGGCTGTTTCATGAGCGGCTGATCGACGCCGATACGCGTTTGTCGCCAGGTGGCCGCCTGGCCGATTTCTACGTCGGCAAGTCGTTTGTCTTTCCCGGCGCGGAACTGGATTGGGATCGGTTTTCCCGGCTGAAATTCGTCATCAACGGGCAGCGCTACATCAGCAGCATCGGCGAGCTCTTCGACGCCGCCGCGGAGCGCCTGCGGCCGGACCGGCTTGCCGATGCCGGCGGCGTGGTCGCGCATGGTGACGCCCACAATGCCAATGTCTGGTACGTGGAGACGGCGGGACGGGCGGAACTGTCCTTCTTCGATCCGGCCTTTGCCGGCTCGCACATCCCGACGCTGCTGGCCGAGGTGAAGGCGACGTTCCACAACATCTTCGCCCATCCCTTCTGGCTCTACGATCCGGCCATGGCCACCCAGGCTTTTCAAGCGCGGGCGCGGCTGGATGGCGACTTTCTGTATGTCGACACGGACTGGGATTTGAGCCCGATCCGCCGCGACCTTCTGGAGGTGAAGGCGATGGAGCTGTGGCGGCCCTTGCTGCTGGAACTCAAGCGTCGCGGCATGCTGCCGGCGGATTGGCGAACGGTGCTGCGCTCTGGGCTGTTCCTGTCGCCGACCCTGGTGATGAACCTGCGGGCCGGCGCGCGCAGCCACACGCCGGTCTCGTCTCTCATCGGGTTTTCAGTCGCGGTCATGGTCGGCAGCGAGCCCGATGGCGGAACCGACCGGATGACCGGTTTTCTCGATCGGATCGATCCTGAAAAGCAGGAGTAGTCAGGCTGGGGACGCGCCAAATCAAGGTAAAATTTGAGTCACTCCAACTTGTATATGCATGTATGTATTTTAGCCTTGACATCCGCTGCCGCTGACGCTGAAATGTGCCAGCACTTCAACCACGAAGTGGCGGGCAAGACGCCGAGGCACAGTGCCGCAAGAGCAGAACCCCGCAGTCTCACCAGACCGGATGCCTGGGTAAAAAAGCGGTCTGATCATCAAGGGGAACGAAAGATGACGCTTAACCTAGCAGGACAATTTCGCGCGTTGGTGATGACCGTTGCCGTCGGGCTCACCGCCGCCCCAACAGCCCATGCGGCCGATGCGGCCATTCCCACGAAGCCCGAGGCCGGATCGTTCAAGATCGGCATCGAACCCTGGCTTGGCTATGGCCAGTGGCACGTCGCCGACGCCAAGGGCCTGTTCAAGACAAACGGTCTGTCGGATGTCCAGATCGTCAATTTCGCCGAGGACAAGGATATCAACGCCGCACTGGCCAGCGGCCAGCTCGACGCCGCCAACATCGCCACCCACACGGCGATGGGCATGGTTGCGGCCGGCCTTCCGGTGAAGATCGTGCTGCTGCTCGATGTCTCCATGACGGCAGACGCCATCGTCGCCGGCAAGGACGTCACCTCCATCGCCGATCTCAAGGGCAAGCAGGTCGCTTTCGAGGAAGGCACGACGAGCGACATCCTGCTCAAATACGCGCTCGCCAGGAACGGCATGTCGGTCGCCGATATCCAGCCGGTTCCCATGCCTGCCGCAGATGCCGGCGGCGCCTTGATCGCGGGCCAGGTGCCGGTCGCGGTTACCTACGAGCCGTACCTCACTGTCGCCATGGCGCAGAACAAGGACGTCAAGCTGTTGTTCACCGCCGGCGAGGATCCCGGCCTGATCAGCGACGTGCTGGTGGTGCGCGACGAAGTGATCAAGTCGCGGCCCGGCCAGGTGCTGGCCATGATCAAGAGCTGGGACGCCGCGCTCAAGGACTACAATGCCGATACATCAGGCGGTCGCGCCATCATCGCCAAGGCGGTCGGTTCCGACGTCAAGGACCTCAACACCGCCTTTGACGGCGTGCGCTACTATTCCCTGGCCGAAAACAAGACGGCGCTCACCGGCGATTTTACCACCAAGACATTCGCCGATGTCGAAGCGGCGGCGAAGAACGCCAAGCTGCTTCAGGCCGATGTGACGCCGGAGCAGATGATCGACCCGTCCTTCGTCAAGGCGGCGGAATGACGAAGGCCGGATCGCGGTGGTAACGCAGATGTCGGGAGAACCCACCGCGAAAACCGATCTGGCCCGTTCCGCAGCGAAGCCAGTCACGAAGAAGGCCACGCGTCGCCGATCCTCCGGGATCGGCGTGCCGATCGCCCGGTCACGTTTCCTGGCGATAGCGGTGGCCGTCTTTGTCGGCCTCGGCCTCGCCTGGTGGGCGGCGACCGGGCTGGAATGGGTAAAACCCATCTTCCTGCCGTCGCCGGGCAGCGTCGCGACCCAGATCGCCAAGCTCGCGGCCGACGGCACCTTGTGGCTGGACCTCCGGGCCTCCATGTACCGCATTTCCATCGGCTTTCTTCTCGCCTCGGCACTGTCCATCCCGATCGGCGTGCTGATCGGCAGTTTCCGCTCCTGGGAGGCTGCGATCGAGCCGCTGGTGGATTTCATCCGCTATATGCCGGTTGTCGCTTTCGTACCGCTCTCCATCCTGTGGGCCGGCACCGGCGATACCCAGAAATTCCTGATCATCTTCATCGGCACCTTCTTCCAGCAGGTGCTGATGATCATGGACAATGTGAAACGGGTCCCCGCCGACTTCATCGGCCTCGGGCGCACGCTCGGCCTGCCGGACCGCAAGATCCTGACGCGCATCGTCGTGCCCAGCGCCTTGCCGGGCATCTGGGACACGCTGCGCATCAGCCTCGGTTGGGCATGGACATGGCTGGTTCTGGCCGAACTCGTCGCGGCGACATCCGGTCTGGGCTATCGCATCACCGTATCGCAGCGCTATTTCCAGACCAACACCATCATTGGCTACATCCTGCTCCTGGGCGTGCTTGGCCTCATCACCGACCAGGTCATGAAGGCATTGGAGAAGGTGCTGTTCCGGCAGGATGGCCACTCGCAATGAGGAACCGCCGATGACTGTTCCCAAATTGCGCATTGCGGGTCTCGACAAGAGCTTCGGCGCCGGCGAGCGGCGCACGGAAGTGCTGCGGGACATCAATCTTGACCTTGCCGACAACGAGTTCGTCTCCCTCGTCGGCACGTCGGGCTGCGGCAAGAGCACGTTGCTGTCGATCGTCGCCGGACTGCAGGATTTTGACGCCGGCGATCTCAGCATCGACGGCGCGCCGATTCTGCAACCGGGTCTCGACCGTGGTGTCGTCTTCCAGTCCTACACGCTGCTTCCCTGGCTGACGGCGCGGCAGAACATCGAGTTTGCCCTCAAGGCCGCCGGCTATGATCGCTCCGCCTGCCGCGAGATCGCGCTCGAGCATCTCGACCTCGTCAAGCTGTCGCAAAGCGCCGATCGCTTCCCGTCCGAACTGTCGGGCGGCATGAAGCAGCGCGTCGCCATCGCGCGCGCGCTCTCCTATCGCCCCAAAATGCTGCTGATGGACGAGCCCTTCGGCGCGCTCGATGCCTTGACGCGGCACCAGATGCAGGAACTCCTGACCCAGATATGGGAAGAGCATCGTCTAACCGTGCTGTTCGTCACGCATGACGTCGAGGAGGCAGTCTATCTGTCGGACCGGATCGTCGTCATGGGGATCGGCCCGGGGCGCATCATGCAGACCTTCAACGTCGACATCGAGCGCCCGCGCCGCGAAGAGGTGATGGAAACCCCGGCCTTCATGGATTTGCAGCGCGGCGTGCACAAGGCGATCCGCGAGGCCTCAAGACGTCCCGAAATGGCGTAGTGCCGGCAACCTTCGCCGGCGCATTGGCGTTGTCGCCGATCCAACCGCTACCGACCCAACGGTGTCCGTGTTCGCGGTTCGCGGCGTGCGTGTGGCCATTATGACGGCGGTGACGCGGCATAGGTGGTGCCTGGTGACGGCGGCATCCGCGACAGTCGCGTCTTCTCGGGAAGGACATCGAAGCAATCTTTCGTTCGAACCCGCCAGCACCGGCTCACGTCGCCTTGCCGGCCGCCGCATCCATTCCCATCTCGTCCTCGGAAATGTCGTCGAAGGAAGCGTAGTTCATGTTGTAGAGGCGGGCGTAGAGACCTTTCGTCTTCATGAGCTGCTCATGGTTGCCGCTTTCGACGATCTCGCCATTCTGCAGGACGATGATGCGGTCGGCGCCGCGGATGGTGGCCAGGCGATGCGCGATGACCAGCCCGGTACGCCCTTCGAGCAGTTTGATCAGCGCCTTCTGGATCAGCATCTCGGTGTAGGAATCGATGCTGGCGGTGGCCTCGTCGAGCACAAGGATTTTGGCATCGGCCACCAGCGCGCGCGCAAAACTGATCAGCTGGCGCTGGCCGAGCGAGAGATTGCCGCCGCGCTGCTCGAGTTCGGTGTCGTAGCCGTCGGGCAGGTCTTCGATGAAGTCGTGCGCGCCGACGGCAACTGCTGCGCGCACCACTTCTTCGCGGCTGGCGCCGGTCTTGTGATAGCGGATGTTCTCCAGCACCGTGCCGGAGAACAGGAACGGCTCCTGCAGCACCATGGCCACCTGGTCGCCCAACGAATCCTGCGTCAGGTCGCGCACGTCATGGCCGCCGACCAGGACCTCGCCCGACCAGACATCGTAGAAGCGGTGCACCAGCGCCATCGAGCTCGACTTGCCCGATCCGGTCGGGCCGACAAGCGCGACCGTCTCGCCCGGATTGACGCGGAAGGAGATGTTCTTCAACACCGGCTGATTTTGACGGTAGCCGAAGGTGACGTTCCTGAACTCGACCGAACCATCCATGTCGCGCGACAGCGCGATGGCGCCGTCCTTGTCGCTGACGTCGACGGGCACGTCGAGCACTTCGGAGATGCGCTGGCCCGAAGCCATGGCCCGCTGCATGACGCTGTACTGCATGGTGAGCGAGCGGATCGGATCGAAGAAGCGCTGGATGTAAAACAGGAACGCCACCATCACGCCGATATCGAAACTGTGCGACAGCACCATCGACCCGCCGACGACGATGACGGTCGCCATGGCGATGCCGGTCAGCGTGTCGACGATCGGCACCATCACCTGTGCATATTTCGCCGACCGCAGATGGGCGTTGAGATTGGCCAGAACCTTTTCGTCGTAAAGGTCGAAATTGACATGCTGGCGCTCCAGGCTCTGCACCGTACGCACGCCGTGGATGCCTTCGGCAAGCGCGCCGTTGGCGATCGAGTTGGTTTCGTGCGCGGCCATGAAGGCGACCTTGGCCCGCGGCAGCCAGAACAGGCGCACGATGAACAGCATCGGCATGGTCGACAGCGTCAGCAGGCCAAGCCGGAAATCGAGCCAGAGCAGGACGGTGACGATGCCGAAAAGAAGCACGATATCGCCTACTGACATGACGGATGTTTCGAGGAACTCCTGCATCGAATTGACGTCGCCCTGCAGGCGCGACATCAGCCTGCCGACCTCGGTCTTGTCCATGAAACTCAGCGAGACGCGCTGCAGGTGGCTGAACATGGCGCGGCGCAAGTCGGACAGCACGTTCTCCGCCACCTTGCCGACGACGCTTTCCTGTACATGGCTGGCGGCATAGTTGATGAGGATGATCACGGTGAAGGCGGCGATCGCGGAGATCATCACCGAACGGTCGAGCCTGCCCGGCGCCATGCCGTGATCGATGGCGTAGCGGATGACCAGCGGGATCGCCAGCTGTGTCAGCGTGAACACCAGCACGGCGGCGACCGAGATGAAAATCCGGCCCTGATACGGTCTGACGAAGCTCCAGATGCGCCTGACGATGCGCGGGTCGTAGGCCTTGCCGAAGACCTCTTCCTCATCGCGGTGCGAGCCGACGACCGCCTTGGTCGGGCGTCCGCTTGTGTCTACCTTCTCGTCGTCGTCCTGCGTCGACATCAGGCGGCTCCCTCGAGCCGATCGTCGTCCGGCCGTAGCTGCAGGTCGTAAAGCGCGCGGTAGCGTCCGCCGAGCGCCAGCAATTCCTCATGCGTGCCGCGTTCCACGATCCGCCCGCCCTCGACGAACAGGATCTGGTCGGCATGCATCAGCGAACTCAGCCGATGCGAGATGATCAGCGTCACGCGATCCCGGGCGAAGCGCTTCATCGCCGCTCGTATACGCTGCTCGGTGCCGGCGTCGACGGCGGCCGTGGAATCGTCGAAGACCAGCACCGATGGCCGCAACATCAGGCTGCGCGCTATGGTCAGGCGCTGCCGCTGGCCGCCGGAAAGCGACGCGCCACGTTCGCCGACGACCGTGGTGTAGCCGGCTGGAAGGCCGATGATATAGTTGTGCAGCTGGGCATACTCGGCGGCCTGGCCGATGCGGGTCTCGCGCGCCCAGGGATTGCCATAGGCGATGTTGTTCTCGATCGAGGTGGTGAACAGGAACGCGTCCTGCTGGACGACGCCGACCGCCTTGCGCAGCGACTGCAGCGTGACCTTGCGGATGTCCTGTCCGTCTATGGTGATCGCGCCCGACGTCACGTCGTAGAAGCGCGGGATCAGATGCGCGATGGTCGACTTGCCGCTGCCCGGCGGGCCGACGATACCGACGGTCTCGCCCGGCCTGGCTTCGAACGAAACGCCCGAAAGCGTCGGACGCTCGCCCGCGCCCTCATAGCGGAAACCGACATTGTCGAAGCGCAGTACGCCGTCGGTGATGACGAGCTCCCTGGCGTCGGGCGCGTCCTTGATGTCGAGTTCGGCGTCGAGTAGTTCGAACAGCCGCGTGCCACAGGTCGAGGCGCGCGCGAAGGAGTTGACCATCAGGCCGAGCTGGCGCACCGGCATCTGCAATATGGTCATGAAGGTGAGAAACTGGGCCAGTGTGCCGACGCTGATCTGCCCCGCGATCACCTTCTGGCCGCCGAACCAGAGAACCAGGCCCATGGCGGCCAGGAAGGAAAAGTTCATGGCGCTGGTGTTCGAGACGCGGATGTCGACGCGCTCATTGGCGAGTTCCAGCGCATCCTGCTTGGCGCGGTCGAATTTTGCCAGCTCATGCCGCTGCGCCGCGAAGGCGCGCACGACACGGATGCCGCCGAGATTCTCATCCATCACCCGGCTCAGCACGGACAGCCGCTCCTGCAGCGTCAGCCAGGTGCTGCGCAGTCGGAGTTGCGTCACCGAAGAGCGCCAGGCGACGAACGGCACGAAGCTGAGGCTCAACAACCCGAGCACGAGATCGGTGCTGATCAACAGATAGGCGCCGACGCCGATCAGCACGCCGAGCAGCACCACGCGCAGGATGCCGGTGGAAAAGAACATGCGCACGCCGTCGAGGTCGAGCAGTCCGAGTGTGATGAGATCGCCGGTATGAACCTTGTCGTGGAAGGAAAAGCTGAGCCGCTGGATCTTCTCGTAGAAGGCGAGCCGCAGCTCATAGCCGGTCTGATGGCCGACGGCCTCGCCATAGTAGTTCTGCGCCATGGTGAAGAGGCCGCGCAGGATGCTGACGGCCAGCAGTGTCAGGGCCGTATTCCAGAGCGCCTGCTCGGCCGCGGTGCCGGCCCCCGCGGCCATCACGCCTTGCGCCTGATCGATGGCGCGCCCAAGGAGGCGCGGAATGAAGAGCTGCAGCGTCGCAGCGATAAAGGTCGAGACGAGGGTGATGGCAACCTGCCAGGGATGGCGCAGCGTCATGCGCACGATGCGCAGCAAGGTGCTGAGGCCCTTGCCCCAGGAGGCTTCCGCCACATGGGCAAATGATTTGCCGCGCCTGGCCGCGCTGGTTGCATCCGTGTGCAAGGAAAATACCCAGACCGATCCGGACATTAGCCCGAACGAATGTAGCAGACTCAATCAGATAGCTGGATTTTACGCGCGTCCGGCTTGCCCGTACAAGGGGCCAATGGCGACATCGCACTGTACCTGAAAGGGGTGCCGCGTGCCTTCTCGGCCATGGCCATCAGGGCCTGATCGGCGGCGCGGTCACCGGCAAGATCGTGTCGCAACTCGCTGCTGGTCTGCCGCCGGTGATCGATCTCACGCCGTTCCGGGCGGATAGGGTCGGAGTGTTCAGCGCCTGCTCTACCAGCAGGCCTTCCGTCCTGCATGAGGGGAACGACGTGACCGCGACCACAGACACACACGCCGTTGAGTCGATCGATCCGCAACGCGCCTACGCCGTCCTGGTCTGCGATCTGATCGGCCTGCGCTTCGACGCTGACGGAAAACCGGACCCTTCGGAGGTGCAGGCCCATATCGAAGCCAAGGGCGGCCGCTTTCATGCGGCCGGACTTGGCGACAAGGCCGCTCTCGAACGCGGGCGCGTTCATTTCTTCTACCAGCCGGATCTCAGCACTCGCGAAGAGCTGATCGAAGCCGCCGGCGACGGACGCTATGATGCCGTCATTGCCGCCGCGACCTTCCTGCCCGCCGAAACCGTCTTTCCGCTGGCCGGCGTGCGGATCGGCGCCGGCACCGGCAATATGGGCTCGCGCTCCTGGGGTGGCGGCAGTGGCGAGGGCGGCACTGCGGTGCTGATGAACACGCCCGGCATCAACAGCCGGGCCACGGCGCAGATGGTGATGAAGGCGATCCTGAAAGTGCTGCCGGATCTCCCGGTCGACACGCTTCACAGCCGTGTGGCGCGTGGTGCTTTCGACACCGGCAGGGACCTGCGCGATTTCCCCACCGAAAAGCTCGAAGGCAAGACCATCGCGATCATCGGCTACGGCAATATCGGCCGCGAGGTGGCCAAGCTTGCCCGCGCCTTCGGCATGCGCGTGGTGATCCACGCGCGGCCACGGCACCGCGACTGGATAGAAGCCGAGGGCTTTGCCTTTGCCGCGGACCTTGTCGAGGCGGCCGGAGGCGCCGATGTGCTCAGCGTTCACGTTGGCCTGGGCAAGCAGGATGCGCAGACCGGGCGCTACGCCAATGCCGGGCTCATTGGCGCGGACGTCTTGTCCCGCATGAACAAGGGCGCGGTGCTGGTCAACTACGATCGCGGTGAACTTGTCGACATCGAGGCTCTTGATGGAGCTCTGAATACAGGCCGGCTACGCCACGCCGCCATCGATGCCGACCTGTTCAGGGATGCCTCGACTGGCCGCCTGTTCGGGCCGATGCTGCCTTATCTCGGCCTCGTCGAGAAGCATGGCGCCAGTCTTGAGCTCCTGCCGCACGCTGCCGCCGATACGGACCACCCGTCGCGCGTCGCAGGCGCCAAGCAGGCTGTCGACCAGATATTCGATGTCATCTGCCGCAAATCGGTAACGAATGCGAAAGGCACAGTGCCGCAAGGCTACCTTTCCCTTGGCGCCACCACGCCTCCAGGCATTGGACCTGTGACGGCGGACCACCTTTTGAAACTGACCTCCAGCGACTGCGCCGAATTGGCGGATCTCTGCGATCGGCAAGGCCGTCTGTGGAAGGCTCTCTCCGATACCCCGCCTGCCGAGCGAGGCGCGATTGTCGTCGAACAGGGCGACGAGCTTGTCCGGTTGATCGACCGCTTCTGCCTTCTGGCCGAGAACCTCAATCTGAGGGGACCTTTTCAGAAATAGTCCGGAGTTCTCAGTCCCGGGGACCGGCCACCATACGGGCGACCCGCGTCATGTCGGCGCTCATCTCACGATCGTCGTCGAGCGGGCTGACGAGCGCACGCACCGCAGCAAAGGTGCGCTGGGGTCCTTCGCCCATGCTGTCGACGACGCCGCGCAACTCCACGCCCGTGGCCGCGAAGATCAGTTCCATCGCAACGAGATAGCGCAGGCGTTCGACAATCTCGGCGGTCTTGGCCACCACGCGCGGCGCCATCGACGACTGGTCCTCGATCCCATCCGAAACGGCCAGCGGGCTGAGTGACATCGGATTGGCCAGATGCCGAATCTCGGCTTCCAGCGCGGCCAGCGGCTTCTGCAGTTCCGCGTAGCCCTGGCGGCTGCCGCCCCTGGCCGACAGGAAGCGCGGCAGCTCGGCAATTGTCGGCGACATCAGCTTCATGCAGCGGTTGGCGGTGCCCACCGCGCAATGCGCGAGCGCCTGGCCGAGCTGTTCCCAGGCCAGCGTCATGGCAGTGAGGTCGAAATTGCCGTTCGAGACGACGCGTTCGTCTTCGGGCAGGATCACCGGGTTGTCGCCGGAATGGGTGAGTTCGATCTCCGTCGCGAGCTTCGCCTGTTCGAACGCGTTGAGCAGGCCGCCCCAGACTTGCGGCACACAGCGATAGCTGAGCGGATCTTGCAGCCGCCGCGCCGCTCTGTCCTTCCACAGGCCGCTTCCGGCGAGTTCCGCGCGCAGCCGTGCGCCGATCTCGCGCTGGCCGAAGGCCGGCCGAGCGGCCAGGGCATCCCTATCGATCGCGGTCAGGGAAGAACGGAACGCCTCATAGTTGAGCGCCACCGCGGCCAATGCCCAGTCGATGAGATGGGCGACGTCCTCGAGACACAGGCATGCCGTGCCGGTCGACAGGCTGTTGGCGACGATGATGGCATGGCCGTCCTTCTCGCGCAGGTCAAGCGGTTCGAGCCCGGCCAGCGCCAGCGCCTCGCCCGACGGCATGATCCTGCCCTGGAACTCCGTCTCGCCGTCGCCGCGCAGCGCTCGTGCCATGTGGCCAAGATGGGCAAGGTCCGCCGCGCCGATCGATCCCCAGGTGGGGATCACCGGATGGACGCCGGCGTTGAGCGCCGCCACGAGGCCCATCACCACGCGTTCGGAAGTGCCGGTGCCGCCGGCGGCCATGCCTGAGATGCGCGCGGTCATCAGCGCGCGCACTGCCTCGGTCGGAAGGGCAGGGCCGATGCCCATGCTGTGGCTGAGCGGCACGCTGTGCTGGAAGGCGATCAGATCGGCCTGCGCGAGCGGCGTGTCGACACAGGCGCCGAGGCCCGTGGTGACGCCGTAGATCGGCTTGCCGAGCCCGGTGAGGTGCTCGATCAGCGCGCGGCTCGCCCGGATGCGCCGCATCGCCTCCTCGCCCAGCATCAGCCGCGCGTTGCGCCGCGCGATCTCGGCGACGTCAGCCGCGCCAAGCGGCTTGGCGTCGAGCAGTATCATTCGCGCTGTCATGTCTCGCCTGTATCCTGTGACCAGAGGCCCGGACCAGCGGCGCGGCGGGCGTCACCATTTGTGGCGGCATGCCGGCTGGACTGCAAGCCATTCCCATTATGGCAGCGATGAGAAGGAGGCGGAGGCAAGGGACCCAGGATTTTGCGATTACGTCGATCGCTTCGCGACAGCGTCCGGCACCACCACCAGCTTGCCGACAAAATCCTTTGCGACGAAATCGGCCTGCGCGTGGTGGAAATCGGAGAGCTTGTAGACGCCACCGACCAACGGTCTGATCTTGCCCTCCTCGATGTAGCGAACGATGCGGCGGAAATCGGCACGCGTGCCCTGGCTCGAACCATGCAGTTGCAGCTGCTTGAGATACATTGTCCTGAGGTCAAGCTGGACGACCGGGCCTGCAATCGCGCCGGCCGTGGTATACCGGCCCTCGGGTCGCAGGATGCGCAGCAGGTCGTTGAAGATCGCGCCGCCGACGAGATCGGCGACCACGTCGATCGGCTGGCCGCCGGTCGCTTCGGTCACGGCTTGCGGCAGGTCCGCGACGCCACGGGTGATGACCGCCTCGGCGCCGATGTCGAGTACGGCCTGTTCCTTGCCCTTGCCGGCGATCGCATAGGGAATGGCGCCACGCGCACGCGCCAGCTGCACGATGCCGGAACCGACGCCGCCCGAGGCGCCGGTGACCAGCACTCGCTCGCCAGCCTTCAGGCCGGCGCGTTCCAGCATCTGTTCGCCGGTAAGGTAGGCGCAGCAGAAGGTGGCGAGTTCGACGTCGCTCAAGTTGGTGTCGACGACATGCGCGTTGTCGGCTGGCACAGCCTGATACTCGGCATAACCGCCATCGCGGCCGTGCCCCATATAGTCGATGTCGGCCAGTGAATCGTCGTCGCGGTTGTAGATGGAGAAATCGACCATCACCCGTTCGCCGACACGATCTGGCGAGACGCCTTCGCCGACGGCAGCGATGGTGCCTACCGTGTCGGTGCCCTGGACGCGCGGAAAGGTCAGCGTGTTGCCCTGGCGCCGCCAGGTCGACACGGCGGCGGCGTCCTCTTCCGTGCCGTAGGCGCCCTGGCGCACCCAGACATCGGTGTTGTTCATCCCGCAGGCGCTGACTTTCACCAGCACTTCGCCGGGGGCGGGCGCAGGCACTTTCACATCGGTGCGGTAGACGAGCTTTTCCGGTCCGCCGTGCCCGGTGAGCAGCACGGCGGCCATGGTGGCGGGGAGGGTTTTGGTCATGGCATTCATGGGTCGCTCTCAGAGATTGGCGAATACGCTGTTCACGGCATCGGCGGTCTTGGCCACCACGATGTCGGCCTCCTCGCGGGTCAGGCACAGCGGCGGCGCGAAGCCAAGTATGTCGCCCTGCGGCATGGCGCGGCCGATGACGCCGCTGGCGGCAAGGGCCGTGGCGACCTGCGGTCCGATCTTGAGCGAAGGATCGAAGAAGACACGGTCGTCGCGATCCCTGACGAATTCCACCGCCGCGAGCATGCCGTCGCCGCGCACCTCGCCGACGTGTTTGTGGCCGCCGACGGCCTTGGCCAGTTCGGCACGGAAATAAGCGCCGGTCTCGCCGGCATTCCGCACCAGGTCCATCTCATCGATCAGCTCGAGATTGGCGACGCCGGCTGCGACGCAGATCGGATGCGCCGAATAGGTCCAGCCATGGCCAAGCGAGCCGAGCTTGTCCGAACCCTGCACCAGGACCTGCCACATCTTGTCGGCGACGATGACGCCCGACAGCGGCGCATAGGCCGAGGTCAGGCCCTTGGCGATGGTGATCAGGTCAGGCTTGATGCCGTAATGGTCGGAGCCGAACATGGTGCCCAACCGGCCGAAGCCCGTCACCACTTCGTCGGCGACCAGCAGCACGTCGTACTTTTTCAGCACCGCCTGGATTTTCTCCCAATAGCCGGCAGGCGGCGGCACGATGCCGCCAGTGCCGAGGATTGGCTCGCCGATGAAGGCGGCGACGGTTTCAGGCCCTTCGGCGAGGATCATCTCCTCCAGCTTGTCGGCGCAATGCTGCGAGAACTGTTCCTCGCTCATCGAGCGGTCGGCGCGGCGGAAATAATAGGGCGCCTCGGTGTGCAGGATCGGCGCGCGGGGCAGGTCGAAGGCATTGTGGAAGAGGTCCAGCCCCGTCAGCGATCCCGTCATCACGCCCGAGCCGTGATAGCCGCGCCAGCGCGAGATGATCTTCTTCTTCTCCGGCCGGCCCAGCACATTGTTGTAGTACCAGATCAGCTTGATGTTGGTTTCGTTGGCATCCGAACCGGACAGGCCGAAATAGACCCTCGACATGCCCTTCGGCGCGCGGTCGATGATCATCTTCGCCAATGTGATCGAGGCCTCGGTGCCGTGCCCGACATAGGCGTGGTAATAGGCGAGGTTCTTTGCCTGCGTGGCGATGGCGTCAGCGATCTTCTGGCGGCCATAGCCGACATTGACGCAATAGAGGCCGGCGAAGGCATCGATGCTCTTCCTGCCGTTGTTGTCCCAGACGGTGACGCCTTCGCCGCCGGCCATGATCCTTGTCGGCGATTCACCGCGAGCGTGCGTGCCCATATGGGTCGAGGGATGGAAGAAATGGTCGCGATCCCAGGCGGCGAGTTCGTTGGACTGGTCGAGCATTTTTTTTTACTCCTTGAAAATTCCAGTGTGGCCTACGCCACGTCGAGGCATAGATATTTGAGATCAGTGAAGGCCTCCAAGCCGTGGCGCGAGCCTTCGCGGCCGATGCCGGACTGCTTGACGCCGCCGAAGGGGATCGGCGCGCCGGTGATCTTCACACGGTTGATGGCGACCATGCCATAGTCGAGCGCGCGACCCATGCGCTGCTGACGCGCGCCATTCTCGGTCACGACATAGGCGACGAGGCCATATTCGGTCGCATTGGCGCGGGCGATCACCTCGTCCTCGTCGTCGAAGGATGTGACGGCGGCGACCGGACCAAAGGTCTCCTCGCGCATGATCAGCGCTTGGTCGGGCACATCGGCCAGCAGCGTCGGCTGGTAGAACAGCGGCCCGGCCTGATGGCGCTTGCCGCCGGCAAGGCAGCGGGCGCCGTGGGCGAGGGCATCCGCGACCTGCTCCTCGACCTTCTGGACGGCACGTTCATGCATCAGCGGCCCGATGTCGGTTTCCTCGGCAAGGCCGCTGCCGGTCCGCAGCGCGTCAATGCGCTTGGCGAATGCGGTGCAGAAGCGGTCGTAAAGCGGACGCTGGACATAGATTCGGTTGGCGGCGAGGCAATCCTGGCCTGATGTGGCGAATTTGGCGTCGACAGCAATGGTCACCGCCTTGTCGATATCGGCATCGGCAAAGACGATCAGCGGCGCGTGGCCGCCGAGTTCCATGACCAGCCGCTTCATCGTCGGCGCACTTTGCGCGGCGATCAGCCGGCCGATCTCGGTCGAGCCCGTAAAACTCATGGCCCGCACGCGCGGATCTTCGCACATGCGTCCAACGATCGTCGCGGCCTTGCCGGTGACGATGTTGAAGACGCCGGCCGGCAACCCGGCGCGCTCGCCGAGTTCGGCCAGCGCCAGCGCCGAAAGTGGCGTCTCCGAGGAGGGATGGGCGACGATGGTGCAGCCGGCGGCAAGCGCCGCCGCCGCCTTGCGGGTCAACATGGCCGACGGAAAATTCCACGGCGTGACCACGCCGACGACACCGAGCGGTTCGCGCCGCACCATCATTTCCGCGTTCGGCAGATGGCTGGTGACGCTCTCGGCGTTGAGGCGCTTCGCTTCCTCGGCATACCATTCGATGAAGGAGGCGGCGTAGTCGATTTCGCCGAGCGACTCTTTGAGCGGCTTGCCCTGCTCAAGCGTCATCAGCAGAGCCAGATCAGCCTTGGCGGCGATGATCAGCTCGAACCATTTTCGCAGGATTTTCGAGCGCTCCTGCGGCAACAGCGTCCGCCAGGCCGGAAAGGCGCGCGCCGCGGCGTCGATGGCCTTTGTCGTCTGTCGGCTGTCGAGTGCTGCGACGAAGGCGACGGTGGTGCCGGTCGCCGGATCGGTGACCTCGAAACTCTCGGCCGCATCGCTCGCCGTCCAATGGCCGTCGACGTAAGCGAGTTCGCGCAGCAGCCGGCGGTCGGCGAGCCGGTCGAGCGCTTCGTGGCGATGCGAGCGGGCGAAATGCGCGGACATGGTCGAAGCCTCCCGGTTCGGTCTGATCCGGGAAGACTATCCTTCACCGGCAGACAGAGAGGCTGTTTGGGCGCCTGATCAGAGAGAGAATCTCTCTATTGCGCCGTGAGGGCAGCCCGTTTCTCCGGCGCTATGCCGATGCCGGCAACAGGTCCGCAATGGGCAGCGCGATATCATCCTTCACCGTCTTGATGACGATGTAGGTGAAGTAGCGGTCGATGCCGATCTCGCGATCGAGCAAGCCGTCGACCAGCCGCTGATAGGCGTCGATGTCGCGCGCCATCACCTTCAGCACATAGTCAACGCCGCCACCCACCGACCAGCAGGCGACGATCTCGGGGATATCGCGGATGACGCGCTCGAAGCGGTCGAAATCGGCCTGACGGTGGCTGGCCAGCGTCACCTCCATCAGCACTGTGGCGACAGGCGCCACGACGCGCATGGCGATGCGGGCGTGATAGCCCGAGACGATGCCGGCTTTTTCCAGCTTGCGCAGCCGCATCCAGCATGGCGTCGGCGACAGCCCGACCTGCTCGGCCAGCGCCAGCTTGGTGATGCGTCCGTCACGCTGGATGGCGTCGAGGATTTTGAGATCGATCGGGTCGAGTTTCGCAGCAGTCATCAGCGCTCACTTTTTCGTCCATCGTACCATGAGGGCGCATTATTTCGATTGTCAATTGCACTGATTTCGATCTCTAATAAGTCATGACATTGTGGCAACCCGATCCCGCGCTTATCCGCCGGCCAGCCTATCAATCATTGGCCGACCAGTTTGCGCGCGCCATCCATGACGGACGCCTGGCCAATGGCGCGAGGCTGCCGACGCATCGCCGGCTGGCGGACGATCTCAAGCTCTCGGTGCAAACGGTCAGCCGGGCCTATGAGGAATTGATCCGCCGCGGCCTGATTTCGGGCGAGATCGGGCGCGGCAGCTTCGTCCAGACGCAGCGCCGCGAGCCGGACCCGCCCTATCTGCCCGAGCGCCTCGGTGAGGTCATCGACCTCTCGATCCTGAAACCGGTCTGCGAGCCGATGCACCTGGAGCGGATGAAGCAGGCGCTGGGCTGGCTTGCCGAAAACCTGCCGTCGAGTTCGGCACTGTCGTTCCGGCCAAACATGGTGTTCCCGCGCCACCGCGCCGTGGCGGTCGAATGGCTGAAACTGTGCGGCCTCGAAGCCTCCGCGCAGAACATCAGCCTGACCAATGGCGCCACCGCCGGCATGACGGTGGCGCTGATGAGCGTCGCGCCACCGGGCTCCACCGTTGCCACCGAGGCGATAGGCCATCACACGCTGGTGCCGCTCGCCCGCTATCTCGGTTTCAACCTCGAAGGCCTGCCGATCGACGAAAACGGCCTGATTCCGGAAGCGCTGGACGAGGCTTGCCGGCTGTCCGATATCCGCGCCGTATTCGTGCAGCCTTCGGTGATCAATCCCACGGCAACGCTCATGGATGGGGCGCGCCGTGAGCAGATCGCGGCGGTGGCGCGCAAGCATGACATCGCCATCATCGAGAACGATGTGCTCGGTCCCCTGGTCGAGGATCGACCGCCGCCGGTCGCTGCTTTCGCGCCGGAGCGGACGCTCTACGTCACCTCCTTCACCAAGATCACCGTGCCCGGCCTGCGCATAGGTTATCTCGCCGCGCCCGACCGTTACGTTGCGGCCGTCGCCAACCGGCATCTCGTCTCGAACTGGATGGCAACACCAATGGTGGCCGAGATCGCCACCAAATGGGTAACCGACGGCACCGCGATGGAGCTGGTGCGCTGGCAGCGCGCGGCGTTGCGTCGCCGGCAGGATATCGCTGGCGAGGTACTGGCCGGCGTCGACTACCGTGCCCGTCGCGACGGATTGCATATCTGGCTGCAACTGCCGGCCGACCGTTCCGAGGAGAGCTTTGTCGCCCAGGCTCGGTTGCAAGGCGTGGCCATAGCCCCGGGCACCTCGTTCCGCATATCGGATGCGCCCTGGCATCCGGCAGTGCGCATCTCGCTGGGTTCGACCACCGAAGGGGAACTGCGCGCCGGTCTCGGCGTTGTCACCAAGCTCTTGCTTGGCGATCCGGAGCATTTGCTGCTCGCAATCTGAGCGCGCCACCCACTATCGCCAGGTGGTTCTGGGGCAACGGCATGCCCAAAAAGCCAGCTGCGATTGACCGGAAAATGTGCGTAATCAGAATAATTGTCATGATATTATTTTACCAATTGACATGATTTGGCGTGTTCCCCATCGTTAAGGGCACAGGCTTCTCCAGCACGGGGAAATTCATTTGTCCGCAACCGCGCCCATCATCAAGGTCGACGCCATCTCGAAGAGCTTCGGCGCCTTCAAGGTGCTGGACGGCTTGTCCATGCAGGTCATGCCGCGCGAGAAGCTGGCGCTGATCGGCCCCTCTGGCTCGGGCAAGACCACGATCCTGCGCATCCTGATGACGCTGGAGCGCATCGACGGCGGCCACATCCAGATCGACGGCGAGCAGCTCTACCACATGGAGCGCAACGGCCAGCTGCTGCCGGCCGACGAGCGGCATCTGGCAAAAATGCGCCAGAAGACCGGCATGGTCTTCCAGCTGTTCAACCTGTTTCCGCACAAGAGCGTCATCGACAATGTGACGCTGGCCCCGATGCTGACCAAGGGCACGCCACGCGCCGTTGCCGAGAAGCGGGCGATGGAACTTCTCGAGATGGTCGGCATGGCCGACAAGGCGAAAGCGATGCCGGCCCAATTGTCCGGCGGCCAGAAGCAGCGCGTGGCGATCGCCCGCGCGCTCGCTTTGCAGCCGAAGATCATGCTGTTCGACGAGGTGACATCGGCGCTCGACCCGGAACTGGTCGAGGAAGTGCTCAACGTCTTGTGGCGGCTCTGCGCCGAGACCGACATGACCATGCTGCTGGTCACGCACGAGATGGGTTTTGCTCACGACTTCGCCGACCGGGTGCTGTTCTTCGATCGCGGCCGAATAGTCGAGGAAGGCAAACCCGACGAGATTTTCCGCAATCCCAAGCAGGAACGCACGCAAGGGTTCCTGAAGAAGATCATCGCGGCCGGACACCGTGTCTGACCGCCATGCGGGGCGTGCGAATCGCCCACAGGCAAACCAAGAAGAGAAACAAGGAGTTGGGAACAATGAAGAAACTTGGCATTTTGGCTGGCGTCGCCGGCCTTGCAATTGCGGCGGTGCTCGCGACATCGAGCGTAGGCTCGGCCGCGGACAAGAAGCTCGAACAGCTGAAGGCTCAAGGGTTCGCCCGCGTCGCCATCGCCAACGAGCCGCCTTATACGGCGGTCGCCGCTGACGGCAAGGTTTCGGGCGCGGCGCCCGATGTGGCGCGCGAGATTTTCAAGCGTCTCGGAGTGGCCGATATCGTCGCCTCGATC
Organism: Mesorhizobium sp. M8A.F.Ca.ET.165.01.1.1; assembly: GCF_004792065.1. Lineage (NCBI taxonomy): Bacteria > Pseudomonadati > Pseudomonadota > Alphaproteobacteria > Hyphomicrobiales > Phyllobacteriaceae > Mesorhizobium > Mesorhizobium sp. M8A.F.Ca.ET.165.01.1.1. Next base: position 118,942 of record NZ_SRTH01000004.1, read on the forward strand.
TCTGAGTATGGCGCGATGATCCCCGGCCTGCAGGCCGGCCGCTTCGACGTCGTCACCGCCGGCCTGTTCATGAAGCCGGAGCGTTGCGCTGCGGTCGCCTATTCCGAACCGGTCCTGTGCGACGCCGAGGCGATGCTGGTGAAGAAGGGCAATCCGAAAGGCTTCAAGAGCTACGAGGATGTCGCCAAGGACACGTCCGCCACGATCGGCGCGCCGGGCGGCGGCACCGAGGAGAAGCTGGCGCTCAACGCCGGCGTGCCGCGTGAACGTGTCATCGTCGTGCCGGACGGCCAGAGCGGCCTGAAGATGGTGCAGGACGGCCGTATCGACGCCTATTCGCTGCCCGTGCTCTCGATCAATGATCTGATGAAGAAGGCCGCCGATCCGAACCTCGAAGTCATCGCCCCGGTGCAGGGTGCGCCGGTCTATTGCGACGGCGCCGCCTTCAAGAAGGGCGACGAGGCGATGCGCGACGCCTTCGACGTCGAACTCGCCAAGATGAAGAAGTCGGGCGAGTTCGCCAAGATCATCGAGCCCTACGGTTTCTCCGCGGCGGCGGCGATGTCGACCACGCGCGACAAGCTCTGCGCCGCGAAGTAGCGCTTCCTTTTTCCTTCTCCCCGTGAACGGGGAGAAGGTGGCCCGAAGGGCCGGATGAGGGGCAGCACAAGCTTTGCTTACGCTGGCACTGCCCCTCATCTGCCTGCCGGCATCTTCTCCCCGTTGAACGGGGAGAAGGAAGCTAACCGCCAACGTTGGAACCCAGATGACCCAGTGGTCCGGCTATTTCGGCCTGATATTGCAGGGAGCGCTTGTCACCATCGAGCTGACGCTGATGGGGTCGGTTCTTGCCCTGATCATGGCCTTTCTCGCTGGCATGGGGCGCCTATCGCGCTTCTTCGTGCTGCGGGCCCTGGCAACGGCCTATATCGAATTCTTCCGTGGCACCTCGATCTTCGTGCAGCTGTTCTTCGCCTATTTCGTGTTGCCCTTGGTGGGTTTCGAACTGACCCCGCTGCAGGCCGGCGTCTTGGCGCTGGGCTTGAATGTCGGCGCCTATGCCGCGGAGGTGGTGCGCGGCGCCGTGCAATCGATCGGCCGCGAACAGCATGAGGCCTGCATCGCGCTCAATCTGGGCCGCTGGCAAGGCATGCGCCATGTCATCCTGCCGCAAGCGTTTCTGGTGATGCTGCCGACCTTCGGCAACAATGCGATCGAGCTGCTCAAGGCGACATCGGTCGTCTCGCTGATCTCGCTCGCCGACCTGACCTTCCAGGCGCAGGTGGTGCGCGCCCAGACCGGCAACACCATGGTGCCGTTCACCACCATTCTCGTCATCTATTTCATCCTGGCGCTGCTCATCTCGTGGGGGGTGCGCTCGCTGGAACGCCGCATGGCGCGCGGCCTCGACGGAGTGCGCGTCTGATGGCCGGCGCATTCCTGATGAATTGGGTCCGCTGATGGATTGGGATTGGGATTTTGTCCGGCAGATCCTGCCGACGTTGATCCAGGGGGTGAAGATCACCATCCTGGCGACGCTGCTCGGTTCGGTGCTGGCGGCGATCGTCGGGTTGGGCATCGCGCTGGCGCGCCGCTCGCCCAACAAGGCGGTGTCTCGCACTGTCGGCTGGGTAGCCGAATTCATCCGCGGCACACCGCTCCTGGTGCAGCTCTATTTCATCTTCTATGTGCTGCCCGACATCGGCATCCTGCTGCCGCCGCTGGTCGCCGGCGTCATCGGGCTCGGGCTGCACTACGGCACCTACACGGCGGAGGTCTACCGCGCCGGCATCGACAATGTGCCGCGTGGCCAGTGGGAGGCCGCCAAGGCGTGCAATCTCAGCGCCCGGCAGACCTGGTCCCACATCATCATCCCGCAGGCCATTCCGCCGATGATCCCGGCATTGGCCAACTACTTCATCGCCATGTTCAAGGAGACGCCGCTGCTCTCGGCGATCACCGTGCTGGAACTGATGAACCAGGCAAAAAGCGTCGCCAACACCTACTATCGCTACCTCGAGCCGATCACGCTTGTCGGCGCCTTCTTCCTCGCCATCAGCCTGATCTCGGTCGTGCTGCTGCGCTGGCTGGAACGCCGTTACGGCAAGATCGAAAGATAAAAGATGAAGCCCTTGCCGCAGATCAAGCTTGTGCCCAACCGGCCAGCGCTCGATGAGCGTCCGCTGGAGCGGCGCGTCGGCCTCATCATCCTTGCCACGGACCATACGACCGAGCCGGATTTTCGCCGCATGGTGGCGAGCGAACGGATCGGCGTCTATGTCGCGCGCATCCCCTATGCCAATCCGACGACGCCTGAGAACTTGCGCAAGATGCAGCCGGCGCTGACGGCGGGCGCGGCCTTGATCCTGCCTGACGAGCCGCTCGACGCCGTCTGCTATTCCTGCACGTCGGCCTCGGTGGTGATTGGCGATGCCGAGATCGAGACGGCGATCCAGGCCGCCAAGCCAGCCGTGCCCGTCGTCACGCCAACAATGGCCGGCGTGCGCGGGCTGAACGCGTTCGGCGTGCGCCGGATCAGCATCCTCACGCCCTACACCATGGAAACCGCCAGGCCGATGGCGACCTATTTCGCCGAACGCGGCTTCGACATCCTAGGCTTTACCTGTCTCGGCTTCGAGGATGACCGCGAGATGGCGCGCATTGCCCCGGCAGCGCTTGTCGACCTCGCACGCCAGGCAATGCATCCGCAGGCCGATGCGCTGTTCGTGTCCTGCACGGCGCTGCGCGCTGCGCTCGCGGTCACCGGCATGGAACAGGCGATCGGCCGCCCGGTGGTGACCAGCAACCAGGCGACCGCCTGGTACTGTCTGCGCCTTTGCAGCGATGAGACGGCCCATCCCGAATTCGGCAGTCTGATGACGCTGCCCTTGCCGTGCGGCTGACGACCATGGCGACAGTGACCCTTGGCGATATCCGTGACGCGCGCAAGCGAATTGCCGGCAAGGTCGAGCGCACATCGATCGTGCTTTCGGCGAGTCTTTCCGAACGGCTGGGCGTGCCGGTTCATCTCAAGCTCGAGCATCGCCAGACCACCGGCAGTTTCAAATTGCGCGGTGCATCCAACGCCGTTGCATCGCTTGATGCCGAGGAGAGGGCGCGCGGCGTCGTCGCGGCATCGACCGGCAATCATGGCCGTGCGCTGGCCCACGCGGCGAAGCTCGAGGGCATGCGTGCGGTGATCTGCATGTCTCGACTGGTACCCAAGAACAAGCTGGACGAAATCCGCCGCCTCGGCGCGGAAGTCCGTATTGTCGGCAACAGCCAGGACGATGCCCAGCAGGAGGTCGAGCGGCTGGTGACGGAGGAGGGGCTTGTCATGCTGCCGCCCTTCGACCATCCCGCGATCATCGCCGGGCAAGGCACGCTCGGGTTGGAGATGATCGAGCAGGTCCCGGATGCCGCTCTGGTGCTGGTGCAACTCTCCGGAGGTGGGCTGGCCTCGGGTGTAGCGGCCGCAATCAAAGGCGTTAGCCCCGGCACAAAGATAATCGGCGTGTCGATGGCGCGCGGCGCCGCGATGAAGGCGAGCCTCGATGCGGGCCGTCCCGTCTTGGTGGAGGAACTGCCGACGCTGGCGGATTCGCTCGGCGGGGGCATCGGCCTCGACAACCGGCTGACCTTCGCCATGAGCCGAGACCTGCTCGACGATGTCGTCCTGCTCAGTGAGGACGAAATCGCCGCCGGCATTCGCCATGCCTATGAACTGGAACGCGAGATCGTCGAAGGAGCAGGTGCGGTAGGCATCGCAGCACTGCTCGCCGGCAAGGTCAGGGCGGAGGGGCCGGTGGTGGTTCTGCTTTCCGGCCGCAACATCGACATGGAACTGCACAGGAAGATCGTCTGCGGGGAAATGCCATCGATTTCGGAGCGCGCCGCATGAGCAGGATGACCATCCTCACCGAAGCTGAACTGCGCACGATCGTGACGCTCGATCTCGACGCCGTCGCTTGCGTCGAGAATGCTTTCCGCGCGCTGGCAACATTGCCGGTGGCCATGCCGCCGATCCTGCGCCTCGACATCGCCGAGCATCGCGGCGAGGTCGACGTGAAGTCCGCCTATGTACCCGGTATCGACGGCTTCGCCGTCAAGATCAGTTCCGGCTTCTTCGACAATCCAAAGCTCGGTCTGCCAAGCGGTGGCGGCATGATGGTGCTGCTTTCGGCAAAGACCGGTGTGGTCGACGCCTTGCTGCTCGACAATGGCTATCTCACCGACGTCCGCACCGCCGCCGCCGGCGCCGTCGCGGCCAAACACCTGTCGCGAGAGGACTCGTCCGTCGCCGCGATCTTCGGCGCCGGCGTCCAGGCCGGGCTGCAGCTCGAAGCCCTGATGCTGGTGCGGCCGATCACGCAGGCCCGCATCTGGGCGCGCGATGCCGCCAAGGCGGAGGCGGCCGCGGCCACCTTGCGCGAACGGCTCGGCATCGACGTGCGCCACGAACCCGACGCGGCCAACGCTGTCGCCGGCGCCGACATCATCGTCACCACCACGCCGTCGATCGAGCCGCTGATCAAGGCTGGGTTTGTCTCGGCTGGCCAGCACATCACCGCCATGGGCTCGGATGCCGAGCACAAGAACGAGATCGCGCCTGCCATCCTGCGCATGGCCGATCTCTATGTCGCCGACAGCGCGAAGCAGACACGGCGGCTGGGCGAACTGCACCATGCCATCGCCGCCGGCGTGATGGCAGCCGATGCCGAGGTCACCGAACTTGGCCAGATCATCGCCGGCGAAAAACACGGTAGGCGCTCGGCCAGCGACATCACCATCGCTGACCTGACCGGCACCGGCGTGCAGGACACTGCGATCGCCACGCTCGCCCGCGACCGCGCGCTGGCGGCCAATGCCGGAACCATTTTCGAAAGCTGATCCTGGCCGCGGGAGCATGATCTGGAAAAGTGGCAACCGGTTTTCCGACCAGATCGTGCTCCGACAAAACAATACCTGGAGACAGATTTTCAACGAAGTTGAAGCGGGCTCCAGGCCCAACAAACGAGGACCAACAAAAAATGCAGCCGAACCTGAAATTCTCGCGAAGCGAATACGCGGATCGCCTCGCCAAGACGCGCAAGGCGATGGAAGCCAAAGGCGTCGATCTCCTTGTTATCAGCGATCCATCCAACATGGCCTGGCTGACTGGATATGACGGCTGGTCCTTCTATGTGCATCAGGCGGTCATCGTGCCGCCGTCGGGCGAGCCGGTCTGGTATGGCCGTGGCCAGGACGCCAACGGCGCCAAGCGCACTGCTTATCTCGCGCATGACAACATCGTCGGCTATGCCGACCACTATGTGCAGTCGACAGAACGCCACCCGATGGACTTCCTGTCCAGCGTGCTGAGCGATCGCGGCTGGGGCAAGCTTGTCGTCGGTGTCGAGATGGACAATTACTGGTTCTCCGCCGCCGCCTTCGCCTCTTTGCAGAAGCATCTGCCCAACGCCCGCTTCGTCGACGCCACCGCGCTGGTCAACTGGCAGCGCGCGGTGAAGAGCCCGACCGAGATCGACTATATGCGCAAGGCCGCCCGCATCGTCGAGGCGATGCACCAGCGCATCTTCGACAAGATCGAGGTCGGCATGCGCAAATGCGATCTGGTCGCCGAGATCTACGATGCCGGCACCCGCGGCGTCGACGGCATCGGCGGCGACTACCCCGCGATCGTGCCACTGCTGCCGTCAGGCGCGGACGCTTCGGCGCCGCACCTGACCTGGGACGACAAGCCGATGAAGCGGGGCGAGGGCACCTTCTTCGAGATCGCCGGCTGCTACAACAGGTACCACTGCCCGCTGTCGCGCACCGTCTTCCTCGGCAAACCGACGCAGGAATTCCTCGATGCCGAGAAGGCGACGCTGGAAGGCATGGAAGCAGGTCTTGCCGCCGCCAGGCCGGGCAATACATGCGAGGACATCGCCAACGCCTTCTTTGCCGTCCTGAAGAAATACGGCATCGTCAAGGACAACCGCACCGGCTATCCGATCGGTATTTCCTATCCGCCGGACTGGGGCGAACGCACCATGAGCCTGCGTCCCGGCGACCGCACCGAGCTCAAGCCCGGCATGACCTTCCATTTCATGACCGGCCTTTGGCTGGAGACAATGGGGCTGGAGATCACCGAGTCCATCCTGATCACTGAAACCGGTGTGGAGTGCCTGGCCAATGTGCCGCGCAAGCTGGTGGTGAAGGATTGAGCCCGATGTCCAGTCATCGCCCGTCGCCGATCGCGCCGACCGTCGATTTCGATCGCGACGGCGTCCAGCATGGTTTCCTGCGCTTGCCCTATAGCCGCGACGACTCGGCCTGGGGCTCTGTGATGATCCCGATCTGCGTCATCCGCAACAGCAAGGGGCCGGCGGCACTGCTGACCGGCGGCAACCATGGTGACGAGTATGAGGGGCCGCTGGCGCTCTACGAACTCGCCCGAACGCTCGATCCCAGCCAGGTCAGCGGCACGGTGATCATCGTGCCGGCGATGAACTATCCGGCTTTTCGGGCCGGCACGCGCACCTCGCCGATCGACAAGGGCAACATGAACCGCAGCTTTCCCGGCCGGCCGGACGGCACGGTGACGCAGAAGATCGCCGATTATTTCCAACGCGAGTTGCTTCCCCGCGCCGACATCGTCTTCGACTTCCATTCCGGTGGCAGGACGCTGGATTTCGTGCCGTTTTGCGCTGCTCACACCTTGCCCGACAAGGCACAGGAGCAGAAAGCCTTTGCGGCGGTGGCGGCATTCTCAGCGCCGTTCTCGATGCGCATGACCGAGATCGATGCGATCGGCATGTATGACACGGCGGCCGAAGAGATGGGCAAGGTCTTCGTCACCACCGAGCTCGGCGGCGGCGGCACATCGCGAGCCGAAACGGTGCGGATCGCCCGGCGCGGCATCCTCAACGTGTTGCGTCACGCCGGTGTCGTCGCCGGGGCGGTCGAGACGGGCAAAACCCAGTGGCTGGACATGCCCTCGGGAGATTGCTTCTGCTTTGCCGAGGACGACGGCATGATCGAAACCATGGTCGATCTTGGTGAGCCTGTCGAAGAAGGCGCGGTACTGGCCCGCATCCATTCCACCGGCCGCACCGGCGTTGCTCCGCGGGAGATCCGGGCGAAAATGTCGGGCATGCTGGCGGCACGGCATTTCCCCGGACTGGTCAAGGCCGGCGACTGCGCCGCGGTGGTCGCCGTGAAGGTCGATTGACTGACGTGATTTCTCCGCCCGGACCAAACCGGGCGGACCCAGCCATCGACGGCTTCTCGTGTCGCTCTTCGGCCAGAAACCAAACCGCTCTCGTACACGGGGATACTTATATCGCCGGATGTTTTCCACTAGGCTGGCGATCGCGTGGCATGGGAGCATCGATTGCGCGGATTTATGGAAGGCCTGATCGAGAGGCCGCAGACGGTGGCGGAACAGGTCGCCAATGTCCTGCGCGAGGCTATAGCCAGCGGATCGCTGAAGGCAGGCACCACGCTGCGTCAGGATGAACTGGCCGAGCAATTCGGTTTCAGCCGCATGCCCATCCGCGACGCGCTTCGCCAATTGGAGGCGGAAGGCATTGTTTCCATTCATCCCACGAAGGGCGCGCATGTCGCCGGGATGGACGGTGCCGAGATCGCCGAAATCTACGCGGTGCGCGAATTGCTCGAATGCGAGGCGCTCCGGCTGTCCGTTCCGGCCCTGCCCGGCGCCAAGCTTGAAGAAGCCGAGCAGGTGCTCGACCAGATCGACGCGGAGCGCAATGCGGGCCGCTGGGGCGCCCTGAACAGGGCCTTTCACCTGTCGCTCTACGATGCCTGCGGCAACCGCCGTTTGCTTGACCTGATCGAGGCGCATCACAACGCGGCCGACCGCTATGTCCGCATCCTGCTGTCGAACCTCGACTACCGCACCCGCTCTCAGAGCGAGCATCGCGATCTGCTGGCCGCTTGCCGGCGGCGTGACGAGAAGAAGGCCGTGAGCGTTCTGAGGCAGCATCTTCGCGAAGGCAGCGACACACTCGTCAATGCGATAGACGGCGGCGGACTGTCGCGAAAATCCTGAGCCCGAGGGGCAGGGCCGTCCGCGATCGATGCCATGGCGCGCGGTTGCCAGCGGGGCGGTTCGCTGCCACATATTGCAACATCAACGCTCGACATAAGGATCGCCATGTCTCCCGTCAGCCACCTGCCGGCACGTGCCCTTGCCCCGCGCCGCCATGATGAGATCCTGCGGCGGCTGGGCGCCCAGGGCTCCGTCAGCGTCGCCGAACTGGCCGGGTTCTTCGATGTCTCGCGCGAAACCATCCGCCGCGATTTGAAGCTGCTTTCGGACCAGGGCAGGCTCGGCATCGTGCATGGCGGGGCCGCCCGCTTCGAGCCGAGCGAGCCGTCGATGAGCTTGCGCAGCCAGGAAAATGCGGCCGGCAAAGCGGCGATCGGCAGGGCGGCCGCCAGGCTGGTCAGGGATGGCATGGTGGTCTTTCTCGATTCCGGCACCACCACTTTGGCCGTCGCGCATGCCATATCGGAACTGCGCGACCTCACCATCTGCACGGCCAGCCTGAAGATAGCGCTGCATCTATGCCATGTCCCCGGCATGCGCGTGCATATGCTGGGCGGCGAAGTCGACCCCGGCGAGGAGGCGGCTGTCGGCATCGACACGCTCGATGCGATGGCCCGCTTTCGTGTCGACATCGCCTTTCTTGGTGGCGGCGCGCTGTCGCCGGACGGGGAGGTGACCGACTTCACCCGCGCCGGCGCCGAACAGCGCGGCCGCATGATCGCCCTTGCCGGGAAGGCCTATTTCGTGCTCGACGCCAGCAAGTTCGGCAAGCTGACGCCGCTCAGGATTCCCAACTTCGAACGTGCCGCCGGGGTGATCGTCGACGCCAATCCCGAACCGGCGCTTGCCGAAGCGCTTTCGCAAAAGGGTCCAGAACTCATCGTCGCAGCTTGATGTGATATTTTGTGACTTTATGGGTTGATATTTGGTTTTCTCGTGCTAATGTCCCGGCCATCCTTCAAATGGCGGAACGCTCATGGCCCATGAATTTCCCACCCAGGCTCGAATCGTCATTGTCGGCGGCGGCATCATTGGGTGCTCGGTCGCCTACCATCTGACAAAACTCGGCTGGACCGATGTTGTCGTGCTCGAACAGGGGCAACTCAGCGGCGGCACCACTTGGCACGCGGCTGGTCTTGTCGGCCAGTTGCGCAGCCATTCCAACATGACCAGCCTGATCCGCTATTCCACGCAGCTCTACAGCGAACTGGAGGCCGAGACCGGTCTTGCCACCGGCTGGAAGAATTGCGGCTCGCTGTCAGTTGCGCGCACGGCCGACCGCATGACGGTGCTGAAGCGCACGGCTGCGTCGGCGCGCGCCCAAGGGGTAGAGATCGACGTCATCTCGCCCAGGGAGGCTGGCGATCTGTGGCCTGTCATGGCGACAAACGATCTCGTCGGCGCTGTCTGGCTGCCCGGAGACGGTAAGGCCAATCCCACCGATCTCACGCAATCGCTTGCCAAGGGCGCGCGCAATGGCGGCGCCAAAATCTTCGAGCGGGTCAAGGTCACTGGTATCAGCGTCAGCAACGGCGTCGCTTGCGGTGTCGAGACCGACCATGGCGACATCGCCGCCGAGATCGTCGTCAATTGCGCCGGCCAATGGGCGCGCAAGGTCGGGCTGATGTGCGGCGTGTCGGTGCCGCTGCATTCGGCCGAGCACATGTACATCGTCACTGGCCGGATAGAAGGCGTGCATCCGGATCTGCCCGTCATGCGCGATCCCGATGGATTCATCTACTTCAAGGAAGAGGTCGGCGGCCTGGTCATGGGCGGCTTCGAGCCGCATGCCAAGCCGTGGGGCATGAACGGCATTCCCGAAAATTTCGAGTTCGCGCTGCTGCCGGATGATTGGGACCAGTTCGAAATCCTGATGGAAAACGCGCTGGTGCGCGTGCCGCAGCTGGCGCAGGCCGAGGTCAAGAAATTCTACAATGGTCCCGAGAGCTTCACGCCAGACAATAATTTCCTCCTCGGCGAGGCGCCGGAGTTGAAGAATTTCTATGTCGGCGCTGGCTTCAATTCGATGGGCATTGCCAGTGCCGGTGGCGCCGGCAGGGCGCTGGCCGAATGGATCGTCAACGGCGCGCCGACCATGGATCTGTGGCCGGTCGACATCAGGCGCTTCGCCTCGTTCAACAACAATCCGCGCTGGCTGCATGACCGGGTCAAGGAGACGCTCGGCCTGCATTACGCCATGCCATGGCCGAACCGCGAACTGGACACCGCGCGGCCATTCCGCCGTTCGCCGCTTTACGACCGGCTCGCCGCCAAGGGCGCGTGCTTCGGCTCCAAGATGGGTTGGGAGCGCGCCAACTGGTTTGCGGGTCCAGGAGAGACAGCCGGGAACGACTATGCCTTCGACCGCCAGAACTGGCACGCGGCGGTGCAACGCGAGATGAAGGCGACGCGCGAAGCCGTCGCCATCTTCGACCAGACCTCCTTCGCCAAGCTCTTTGTCCAGGGGCGCGACGCCCGTGCCGTGCTGAACCGGATCTGCGCCGGCGACATCGATGTGCCGGTCGGCACTTCGGTCTACACGGGTGTGCTCAATGCGCGTGGCGGCTACGAAAGCGATCTCACCGTGATGCGGCTTGGCGCGGAAAAATTCCTCATCGTCACCGGCTCCGCCCAGGCCGTCCACGATGCAGACTGGATCGTCAAGAACATCCCGGCGGACGCGCATGCGATACTGACCGACGTCACCTCGGCTTATGCGGTGCTGGCGTTGATGGGACCGCGTTCGCGCGACCTCCTGGGCAGACTGTCTTCGGCGGATCTTTCCAATGCCGGCTTCCCCTTTGCCACCATCCGCGAAATCGATATCGGCTATGCCACAGCCTACGCCAACCGCATGACCTATGTCGGTGAGCTCGGCTGGGAACTGATCGTGCCGACCGAGTTCGCGGTCGGCGTCTACGAGGCGCTGCATGAAGCCGGCCGTGAATTTGGCCTGGCCGACGCCGGCTACTACGCGCTCGATGCCTTGCGCATCGAAAAGGGTTTTCGCGCCTGGGGTCGCGAACTGACGCCTGATATCAACCCGTGGCAGGCTGGGCTCGGTTTTGCCGTCGCGATGGACAAGCCGGGCGGCTTCATCGGCCGTGATGCGCTCGCCGCCGCGAAATCCTCGTCGGCGCCGATCAGGCGCATCGTGCTGTTCACAACAGACGATGCCGAGCCGATGCTGTGGGGCGGCGAGCTGATCCTGCGCGACGGCAAGCCGGTCGGCGAGGTGCGCTCGGCTGCCTACGGCCACACACTCGGCCGTTCGGTGGCGCTCGGGCTGATCGAGCACGAAGCGGGCGTCGATGCTTCATTCCTGGCCAACGGCCGTTTCGAGATCGATCTTGCCGGCGTGCGCCATGCGGTTACCGCGCATTTGCGCAGCCCCTATGATCCGAAGTCGGAGCGGGTGAAAGCCGATGCAGTGGAGATCAAGGTCGCGGCTTAAAGCATGATCCCGAAAAGTTGGAACCGGTTTTCGGAAAAGATCATGCTCAACTAGTCCGCCGACATCGAGCGCGCCATGTCGAGAAAGGCGCGCACCAGTTTGCCGCCGCTGCGCTCGCGCAGGCAGATCAGCGCCTCGTCCATCAAGGTCTCGGGCGCATCGATGGTGATCGGGACGAGCCGCGAATCCTGGCCGAATTCGGCCGCCGAGACAAAGCCGATGCCGGCGCCCGAGGCGACGATCTCGCGCACGGCTTCGCGGCCCTCGGCCTCGATCACCGGCCTGAGCTCGACCTTCGACGTCGCCGCCATGTCTTCGAGCTTCTGGCGCGTCTTGGAACCGCGCTCGCGCATGACCAGCGATTCCTGCGCGAGCTGCTTGAGCGTCAGCGATTTTTTCCCTGCCAAAGGATGGTCGATCGAGGTGAAGGCGATGATCGGCGTCGAGTTCAGTTTCAGCACCTCGAAATCGCGCCCGGCGGGCACCTCGCCCAGCACGCCGATGTCGGCATCATAGCTGTAGAGGCTGCTGATCACCGTCTCGGTGTTGCCGGCGCGCACTGAGACCTGTACGCCGGGATAGCGGGCCCGGAAGCTGCCGAGGATGTGAAGCAGGTGGTGCGCTGCATCGGCGACGATGCGCAGCGTGCCGGAACGCAAAGCGCGCGACTCGGTCAGGAGCTCGAGGGCCTGTTGCTCGGTATCGAACATGCGGTGGGTTATTTCGAGCAGCTTCTGGCCCGAATGGGTCAGCGTGACCTGTTTCTTGTTCCGATTGAACAGCAGCACGTCATACTCTTCCTCGAGCTTGCGCACCTGGTCCGATATCGCCGGCTGGGTCAGGAAAAGCGCTTCGGCCGCCCGCGAAAAGCCGCCGGAGATCGCCACCTGATGAAAGGCTCGCAGCTGAACATAGCGCATCCTGTGTGCCTTTCGGGTCTCGAAGCCGCCTGCACCTTATCATAAGCCTGGCTAGCCAAAAGGACGGAATAAACGATTCCGCTAATGTCTGGGGATGAACCCTACCGCGTTCACAGCCGTGTCATGAGCGGCATGCAGCCTGTCCAATGCAATTCATCATCGTTCTAATCGATACGTCGATACAAAATAACGATTTTACAAATACGTCGCCCGGACCAACAATGGCGCCACATCAAAAAAGCAGCGACCTGTCGGAGGACATCATGCTCGCCGAGACGAAATTTGCCGCCGAGCCGCTGGCCAGGCCGGCCCTGGGCGAGCCCTATCTTTTGACCCCCGGGCCGCTCACCACGGCCTATTCGGTCAAGCAGGCGATGTTGCGCGACTGGGGATCCTGGGACGGCGACTTCCGCGCCATGACATCAGACATGCGCCGCCGCCTGCTGGCGCTGACCGGCGACACGAAAGGCGAGTTCGACTGTGTGCCGATGCAAGGCAGCGGCTCCTTCTGCGTCGAGGCGATGCTGGGCTCGTTCGTGCCCAGTGATGGCAAGGTTCTGGTGCTGGCCAACGGCGCCTATGGCCTGCGCGCCGCGCAGACCATGCAGTATCTCGGCCGCGCCTATACGCTGATCGACAAGGGCGACTACCTGCCGCCGCGCGGCGACGAGGTGGCGGCCGCGCTCGAGGCTGATCCTGCGATCACGCATGTCATCGCCATTCATTGCGAGACCAGCTCCGGCATTTTGAACCCTGTCGCCGAGATCGCCGAAGCAGTCCATGGCAAGGGTCGCAAACTGCTGGTCGATTCCATGAGTGCCTTCGGCGCCGTCGCGCTCGACGTCAACGAGATCCGTTACGAGGCGATGGTGTCGTCGGCCAACAAATGCATCGAGGGCGTGCCCGGCTTCGGCTTCATCATCGCCCGCAAGAGCGAACTCGAAGCAGCCAAGGGGCGCAGCCATTCCCTGTCGCTCGACGTTCACGCGCAATGGGCGCACATGAACAAGACCGGCCAGTGGCGCTACACGCCGCCGACGCATGTCGTCGCCGCCTTCCTGGAGGCGCTGCGCCAACACGAGGCCGAAGGTGGCGTCGCCGGCCGTGGCGCCCGCTATGTCAAGAACCGCGACGTCATGGTGGCGGGCATGCGCGAACTAGGCTTCGAGACGCTGCTTAGGGACCGCTGGCTGTCGCCGATCATCGTCACCTTCTTCAACCCGGCCCACGCCAACTTCGCCTTCGATCGTTTCTACGAACTGATGAAGGACAAGGGCTTCATCATCTATCCCGGCAAACTGACGGTCGTGGATTCCTTCCGCGTCGGCTGCATCGGCCAGATGGACGAACATGTCATGCGCCGCGTCGTCGAGGCGGCGGCGCAATCGCTTGATGAAATGGGCGTCGACACCGCCGCTCCACCCGCGGCGGCAATCGCCGAGCGCGCCAAACTCGCCGCCTGAAGCGGCCGTTTTCGAGGATTTTTGATGAACCAGATGTCTCCCATCAACGTCGCGGTCAATGGCCGCACCTACGCCTGGCCGCGCGTGCCGGCCATCGCCATCTGCCTTGACGGCTGCGAGCCGGCCTATCTTGACGAGGCGATCAGGGCCGGGCTGATGCCGGCCCTGGTCAGGATCAAGCAGAAGGGTACGGTGCGCTTTGCGCACTCGGTCATTCCGAGCTTCACCAACCCCAACAATTTGTCGATCGCCACCGGTCGCCCGCCCTCGGTGCACGGCATTTGCGGCAACTATCTCTACGAGCGCGAGACCGGCAAGGAAGTGATGATGAACGACCCGCGCTTCCTGCGCGCGCCGACCATTTTCCAGGCCTTCTACGATGCCGGCGCCAAGGTCGCGGTGGTGACCGCCAAGGACAAGCTGCGTGCGCTGCTCGGCAAGGGCCTCGCCTTCGGCGAAGGCCGCGCGCTGTGCTTCTCGGCTGAAAAGTCGGACACCACGACAGTGGCCGAGCACGGCATGGACAATGCCTCGAAGCATTTCGGTCTGCCGGTGCCGGAAGTCTATTCGGCCGAACTGTCGGAATTCGTCTTCGCCGCCGGCGTTCAGCTGCTCAGGGAATTCCGCCCCGACATCATGTACCTGACGACGACCGATTATGTGCAGCACAAATATGCGCCCGGCGTGCCACAGGCCAACGCCTTCTACGAAATGTTCGACAAGTACTTGACCGAGCTCGATGCGCTGGGCGCGGCGATCGTCGTCACCGCCGACCATGGCATGAAGCCCAAGCACAAGGCGGACGGTTCGCCCGACGTCGTCTACGTCCAGGATATTCTCGACGAATGGCTGTGCAAGGACGCCGCCCGCGTCATCCTGCCGATCACCGACCCCTATGTCGTGCATCACGGCGCTCTCGGCTCTTTCGCCACCGCCTACTTGCCTGATGGCGCTGATCAGGCCGGCATCATGGCGCGGCTGGCCAAGGTTGACGGCATCATGCTGGTGGTCGACAGCCCTGATGCCTGCGAGCGCTTCGAACTGCCGGCCGACCGCATCGGCGACATCGTGCTGATCTCCACCGAGAACAAGACGATCGGCACATCAGAACATCGCCACGATCTGGCGGCGCTGAACGAGCCGCTGCGCTCGCATGGCGGGCTGACCGAGCAGAAAGTACCGTTCATCGTCAACCGCGTGCTGCCGGATCTGCCCAATGAGCCGACCTTGCGCAATTTCGACGCCTTCTACTACGCGACGATGGCGGCGGCGCTGGCGGGCTGAGTGAGTTGGATCGCCAGCAGCGTGTAGCCGTCCATGATGGTGCTGGTCGACCCCCACTCCGGCCCTTCGGGCCACCTCTCCCCCGATCGACGGGGGAGAGGAAGGGCGCTGAGTTCGCCGGCCTTGGCTTTCCTCTCCCTCCGGAGGGGGGGAGAGGTGGCGCCGCGAAGCGGCGACGGAGTGGGGGAAGCCGGAGCCGAAACGCGATGACCTAGCCGACAAAAGATCAATGTTGCTCACTGAGCACAGGGAAGACTCACATGACCCAACTTGACCCTGCCATCAAAGTTCGCCACGAGCCGATGCGTATCGCCGGCAAGAAGGTCGATGCCGACGGCATCGTCGAGGTGCGCTACCCCTGGAACGACACTGTTATCGGCACCGTGCCAGCCGGCCGTGCCGAGCATGCGCGAAAAGCTTTCGAGATCGCCGCCGGCTACCGGTCGAAGCTGACCCGCTACGAGCGCCAGCAGATCCTGTTCCGCACGGCGGAAGCACTGGCGTCGCGCCGGGAAGAAATTTCCGATCTCATCACGCTCGAGCTCGGCATCTCCAAGACGGATTCGCTCTACGAAGTCGGCCGCGCCTATGACGTGTTCACGCTGTCGGCGCAGATGTGCATCCAGGACGATGGCCAGATCTTCTCCTGCGACCTCACCCCGCACGGCAAGGCGCGCAAGATCTTCACCACGCGTGAGCCGCTGAAGGCGATCTCGGCGATCACGCCATTCAACCATCCACTCAACATGGTCTCGCACAAGGTGGCGCCGGCCATCGCCACCAACAATTGCGTAGTCGTCAAGCCGACCGAGCTGACGCCGATGACGGCGCTTCTGTTGGCCGACATTCTCTACGAAGCCGGCTTGCCGCCGGAAATGCTGTCGGTAGTGACCGGCTGGCCGGTCGACATCGGCAACGAGATGATCACCAACGAGAATATCGATCTGATCACCTTCACCGGCGGCGTGCCGGTCGGCAAGATGATCGCCCGCACCGCCGGCTACAAACGCCAGGTGCTGGAACTCGGCGGCAACGATCCGCTGATCATCCTCAACGATCTGTCGGATGAAGATCTGGCAAAGGCCGCCGATCTCGCGGTGGCGGGTGCGACGAAGAATTCCGGTCAGCGCTGCACGGCCGTCAAGCGCATCCTCGTTCAGGAAAGCATCGCCGACCGTTTCGTGCCGCTGGTGCTGGAGCGCGCGAGAAAGATTCGCTTCGGCGACCCGATGGACCGCTCTACCGATCTCGGTACCGTCGTCCACGAGAAGGCGGCGGCGCTGTTCGAAACCCGCGTTCACATGGCCGCCGAGCAAGGCGCTGATATCCTCTACAATCCTGGCCGCCAGGGCGCTCTGTTGCCGCCAATCGTCGTCGACCGCGTGCCGCATAAATCCGAACTCGTGATGGAAGAAACCTTCGGGCCGATCATCCCGATCGTGCGCGCGCCGGACAATGACGATGCGCTGATCGCGCTCTCCAACTCGACCGCCTTCGGCCTGTCGTCGGGCGTCTGCACCAACTCGTTTCCCCGCATGCAGAAATACATCACCGGCCTTCAGGTCGGGACGGTCAACATCTGGGAAGTGCCGGGCTACCGCATCGAGATGTCGCCCTTCGGCGGCATCAAGGATTCGGGCAATGGCTACAAGGAAGGCGTCATCGAAGCGATGAAGAGCTACACCAATGTGAAGACCTTTTCGCTGCCCTGGTCCTGACCAGGCGCGACCGACGGACAGAAAACAGAGGGAGCGGCCAACGCTCCCTCATTCGCGTTTCGGAGATGATGATGGCCGCGATATCCGAGCTTGTGCATACAGAGGGCGATTCCAACACCACGGCGGCGCGCGGCCGCTGGGATGCCGGCCAGGACGATCCCCGCATTCGCGGCCTGCTTGATCGCGATGCCGCCGCCTTCATGCACCAGAGCCTGTCCAGCCCGTGCCTCTCGACGATCGCCAAGGCTGAAGGCATCTGGATCGAGGATACCGCCGGCCGCCGTTTCATGGATTTCCACGGCAACAGCGTCCACCATCTCGGCTACGGCCACCCGAGATTGGTGGCGGCGATCAAGAGACAGCTCGACGAACTCTGCTTCGCGCCGCGCCGCTTTACCTGCGAGCCCGCCGTCGAACTGGCGGAGAGACTGGCGGCCCTCGCGCCTGGCGACCTCGGCAAGGTGCTGTTCACCACCGGCGGCTCGGATGCCATCGAGGTCGCGCTGAAGATCGCGCGCGCCGCGACCGGCCGTTTCAAGACGGTGTCGTTCTGGGACGCCTTCCACGGCGCCGGCTTTGGCGCGGCAAGCGTCGGCGGCGAGGCGACCTTTCGCTCGCACATATCAGGTCCGATGATGACCGGCACCGAGCATGTCGCGCCCTGGGACGGCTATCGCTGCCCCTATGGCCACGATTCCCTAGAGGCTTCTGGGCTCGCTTGCGCCAACATGATCGCCTATGTGCTCGGCCGCGAGCAGGATGTGGCGGCGGTCGTTGCCGAGCCGATGCGCGCGACGCCCAATCCGCCGCCGCCCGGTTTCTGGAAGCGGGTGCGCGAAGCCTGCGACCGGCATGGCACGCTGCTGATCTTCGACGAAATCCCAACCGGCCTCGGCAAGACCGGAAAATTCTTCGCCCACGAACATGACGGCGTTACGCCCGACATCGTCGTCCTCGGCAAGTCGCTGGGCGGCGGCATCCTGCCGATCGCCGCCGTCATCGCGCGCCGCGACCTCGACGTCACCGGCGGCTTCGCCATCGGTCACTACACCCATGAGAAGAACCCGGTGACGACGCGCGCCGCGCTGACGACCATCGACATCATCCTGGAGGACGGGCTGGTCGAGCGTTCGGCCGAACTTGGCCGGCATATGCTTGGACGGATGCAGGACCTGATGGCGCGTTCGCCCCATGTCGGCGATGTCAGGGGCAGGGGACTGATGGTCGGGGTCGAACTGGTCGAGGATCGCGCCTCGCGCCAGCCGGCACGCGACCTCGCCGAACGCGTCTTCTACGCCTGCCTGGAACAGCGACTGAGCTTCAAGGTCAGCCAAGGCAACGTGCTGACACTCTCGCCGCCATTGGTCATTTCAAAGACCGATCTCGACCGGGCGCTCGACATCGTCGAGGCCGCGGTGCTGGCGGCCTGACATGAAGGCCGTCCGCACAGATCGCGAACTCGAATGTCCTGAAATCGATGCCGGCTTGCGGGCGAGGGGCGTCGACCTGGTGACGTTGCCGGACGGCATTCCCGAAGCCGATCTCATAAAAGCAGTGGCCGACGCCGACCTTCTCTTGATGTGCTACACGCCGATCACCGCGCGGGTGATAGACGCGGCGCCAAGGCTGAAGGGCATCGTGAAATATGGCGTTGGTATCGATGCAATCGACATCGCCGCCGCGATGAGGCGTGGTATTCCCGTGGTCAACGTGCCCGAATATGCCGAGGAAACCGTTGCCGAAGGCGCCTTTGCGCTGATGATCGCGCTCGCCAAGCGGCTGCCTGCGATCACGCAGGCAATGTCGCGCGATGGCTGGATCTGGCCCGAGCAACGCTGGCTGGGGCGTGATATTTCCGGCGCCACGCTTGGGCTCGTCGGTTGTGGCAAGATCGGCCGCAGCATGGCGCGCATGGCAGGCCAGGGATTTCGCGCGCGCGTGATTGGCTTTGATCCCGCTGTCGATGCAGCGACAATGCGCGCCGCCGGCATAGAGAAGGCCGACGACCTCGATGCCATGCTGGGCGCATGCGATTTCGTTTCCATCCATTGCGTGCTGAACGACCAGACACGCGGCCTGATCGGCAAGCATGAGCTCGCCTGCCTCAAACCCTCGGCCATCATCGTCAATGTCTCGCGCGGTGCGTTGATCGATGAGGCGGCCCTCGTCGAGACGATCGTTGCCGGGCGCATCGGTGGTGCCGGGCTCGATGTCTATTCGGCGGAGCCGCTGTCGAAGTCAGGCCATCCGATGAGCGCGCTGTTCGGTCGCGACAATGTGATCCTGTTTCCGCATCTCACCTTCTTCACGCACGAGGCGATGCGCCGGCTCGAGGACGACACGCTCGCGCGCTGTTTCGAGATTCTCGAAGGCCGGCCGGTGACCGTCCGTTCGCATGATCCGCGATTGCGGGCGCAGACGGGAGGTATTGTGTTCGGCTGATAAGCGAGATTTTTCAAGCTGATAGCTGCCTTCGGCCCAGCCACATTCATGGTCAAGACGTGGATGCGACAGTTCCATGACAAATATCAGAGGAATTTTGGCTCTCATAAAATAAATAGATTTTACTTATCGATCGCCGATCCCCAGAGTTGTCACAACGAAGACATCCAACCGGCTCAACGTCCGTCAGAAACCCAAGGCCGGTTGGTCCTAGTGCATCGCAGAATGTGCCTTCAATCAAAGGGGAACTCGTCATGAAATCAAGAAACGCAACCATGGTCGCGGCCTTCGCCGCATTGCTTGCATCGGCGGCCCTCGTCGGGCCGGCGCTCGCCGACGGCGTCGTCACCGTCTACTCCGCCGATGGCCTGCATGATGGCAATGGCAGCTGGTACGAGACCGAATTCGCCGCCTTCACCAAGGCCACCGGCATTACCGTTCAGTATATCGAGGCAGGTTCGGGCGGCGTCGTCGAGCGCGTCGCTAAGGAAAAATCTAACCCGCAGGCCGACGTGCTTGTGACCTTGCCGCCCTTCATCCAGCGCGCCGCCGCCGACGGCCTGTTGCAGGACTACAAGCCGGAGGCCGCGTCCCAGATCGACGGTGGCACCGACAAGTATCGGCCGCTGGTCAACAATTACATGAACTTCATCTACAACAGCGCCGTGCTGTCGGAAGCGCCGAAGAGCTACAACGATCTGCTCGATCCGAAGTTCAAGGGCAAGATCCAGTATTCGACCCCCGGCCAGGCCGGTGACGGCACCGCCGTCATGCTGCAGATCATTCATGCCTTCGGCGGCGAGGACGCCGGCTTCGAGTTCATGAAGAAGCTGCAGGACAACAATGTCGGCCCATCCGCCTCGACTGGCAAGCTGACCGCGCTGGTCAACAAGGGCGAGCTGCACGTCGCCAATGGCGACCTTCAGATGAACATGTCGCAGATGGCCGACAATCCCAACATCAAGGTGTTCTGGCCGGCGGGGCCTGACGGCGTGCGCTCCACCTTCGCGCTGCCCTACGAAATCGGGCTGGTCACCGGTGCGCCCAATGCCGACAATGGCAAGAAGCTGATCGATTTCCTGCTGTCCAAGGAAGCCCAGTCGACTGTAAGCTCGATTGCCATCGGCTTGCCTGCCCGCAAGGACGTGACGCCCTCCGACGCCAACTTCGCCAAGCTGCAGGAGGCCATGAAGGGCCTGACCATCTGGTCGCCGAACTGGGACGAGGCGCTGAGCAAGCTGCCCGACTACGTCAAGAAATGGAACGAAGCGACCGGAAGTTGATCCGCCAAGGAAACAGTCCGGAGAACAACGCCATGTCGGCAGCCGCCTTCACGGGTTCCGAAGTCACGGATATCGACGCCGCGAAAGTTCGCGGCGCCGGCTCCAATGTCCACTTCGACAAGGTCGTTGTCGCCTATGGCGCGCATGTCGTCCTGCATCCGCTGACCCTCGACATCGCGCCGGGCGAAATCCTGGCGATGATCGGCCCGTCCGGGTCCGGCAAGACGACCGCCTTGCGGGCCGTGGCCGGCTTCGTGCGGCCGAGAAGCGGACGTATCCGTATCGGCGCCACCGACGTGACCGATCTGCCGCCCTACGAACGCGGGCTCGGCATGGTGGTGCAGAACTACGCGCTGTTCCCGCATATGCGGGTCGAGGACAACGTCGCCTTCGGCCTGCGGGCACAAGGCGCCGACAAGGCGCTGATCGGCGAACGGGTGAAGGATGCGCTTGCCACCGTCGGCATGGCGACGTTTGCCCGGCGCTATCCACGCGAACTTTCGGGCGGCCAGCAGCAGCGCGTCGCGATTGCCCGCGCCCTTGCCGTGCGGCCACGCGTGCTCCTGCTCGACGAGCCGCTTTCAGCGCTCGACGCGCAGATCCGCCGCAACATGGTGGAGGAAATCGCTCGCCTGCACCGCAGCCTGCCCGGCCTGACCATCCTTTATGTCACGCATGACCAGACCGAGGCACTGACGCTTGCCGACAAGATCGCCATCATGCGCGATGGCAGGGTCTGTTCGCATGGGCCAACGACCGAACTCTATCGCCGCCCGCCAAACCGTTTTACCGCCGAGTTCCTCGGCCGCGCCAATCTTCTGCCGGTGACGGTTGCCGAAGCCGCCGGCCCGAAAGGCTTCGCCTCGGCAAGGCATGGTGATGCCGTGCTCACCAGTGCCGGTCGCGACGAGAAGGCCGGCGACAAGAGCCTGCTTTGCATCAGGCCGCAGCATCTGAGCCTCACGGCAGACAGCGAGCACACCAACCGCATTGTCGGCACGCTCAGGGAAGTGCACTGGCAGGGCGAACTCACCCATCTGGTGCTCGATGTCGGCGGCACGCCGGTGCGCGTCTCGGCAACGAAACTGCCTGTCGCCTTGCCCGAAACCGGCACGAAGGTGCCGCTGTTCTTCGCGCCGGCGGATACGTCACTTCTTCCGGAAGACGCCGGTGTCTGAAGCGCTCGCCATTGGTGCTCCGATGGCCAGGAAGCGAGAGCCGGGCCGGCTGTGGATCGTGCCGCCGGCTGCCCTGCTGGCGCTGCTGTTCTTCTACCCGCTGGCGCTGATTGTACGTCAGGCGTTCCTCGACGACAGCGGTGTCGCCAATGTCGCGGAGATCATCCGCGTCCTGCATTCGCGCTTCTTCCTCAACGCGCTGGTCAACACGATGACGATCTCGGTCGCAGCGACGGCCGGATGCCTGATCGTCGGCCTGGTGCTGGCCCTGATCCTCGCCTTCGTGCCATTTCCCGGCAGCGGCTTCATCGCCAGGCTGATCGACACCTTCATCGCGCTACCGACCTTCCTGGTGACGCTTGCCTTCACCTTCCTTTACGGTTCCGCCGGCATGCTCAACTCGGGGCTGATGGAGGCCTTCTCGCTGCCGTTGCCGCCTGTCGATTTCCTCTATTCGAGCTGGGGCGTCGTGCTGGCGGAAGTCACGGTGTACACGCCGTTCATCCTGCGGCCGCTGCTCGCCGCCTTTTCGCTGGTCGATCGCGGCCAGATCGAAGCGGCAAGCGTGCTTGGCGCCAGGCCGTTCCGCATTGTCCGCCAAGTCATCCTGCCGGCGGCGGTGCCCGCGCTCGTCGCTGGCGGCAGTCTCTGCCTGCTGCTCACCGTCAACGAATTTGGCATCGTGCTGTTCATCGGCGCCAAGGGCGTCATCACCCTACCGCTGCTGATCTACGGCAAGGCGATCCAGGAATCGGCGTACCAGGTCGCCTGCATCATCGCCGTGGTCAACATCGCGCTGTCGCTCGGCTTGTTCGGTCTCTACCGGTTTGCCGCCGGTCGATTGGGAGTCTAGCCATGCTGGTCTGGTCGCGCTCCGGCCGCTTGATCATCTGGGTGATCTTCGCGCTGATCTTCGGCGTGCTGTTCCTGGCGCCGCTGGCGGTCATCCTCTTGTCCAGCCTTGCCGACCAATGGAACGGCGTGCTTCCCAATGGCTTGACCACGCAGCACTATGCCGACGTCGCCAAGGGCGCGGCCTGGAACGCGGTCAAGGCCAGCCTCATCACCGGCTTCGCGGCAAGCGCATTGGCGCTGGTCAGCGGTACCTGGGCGGCCTTGTCGCTTCGCCTGCAAGGGCCGGCCTTGAAGCGGCTGCTCGGCCTTTTGTTCTTCATCCCGAGCGCGGTGCCTTCGGTGTCCGTCGGCCTTGGCCTGCTGGTTGCGTTCAGCCATCCGCCGCTGTTGCTCAACGGCACGATCGCAATCGTCATGATCGCGCATTTCGTGCTGATCTCGGCTTTCACCTTCGGCAACGTCTCGGCCGGGCTGGCACGGCTGTCGCCCGACTTCGAGCAGGTGGCGTCAAGCCTCGGCGCGAGGCCGGCCTACCGGCTCCGGCATGTCACGCTGCCTTTGCTCGCGCCCTATCTGGTCGCCGCCTTCGGTCTGAGCTTCGCGCTCTCCATGGGCGAACTGGGCGCGACCGTGATGGTCTATCCGCCGGGCTGGGTGACGCTGCCGGTGTCGATCTTCTCGCTAACCGATCGTGGCGACATCTTTGCCGGGGCCGCGCTCACCATGATCCTGGTGGCGGCGACGCTGATCCTGCTGCTTGGGCTGGAGCGCATCACCAAGCGTGCCACCGGTTCGTAGGCGCTGAAGCTCAGCTCTGCGCCGGCTGCCGTTCGACGATGTAGATATGGTCGGCCGCCAGCACCACCTCGCCGCGCTGGTTGATGACCTCGCATCGCTCGATCACGCGTCCCGACCCAGGCCGCTTCGGATCGTCCTCCTTGGCCGCGATGGTGGTGCGCGTACGGATCGTGTCGCCGATGAACACCGGCTTGATGAAGCGCAGCCGGTCATAGCCATAGGAAAAGGCGACAGGGTTGATCACGTTCGCCGTCAGCCCGATGCCGACCGAGAACACCAGCGTGCCATGCGCGATGCGCTGGCCGAACGGCGTCGTCTTCATGAATTCGGCGTCCATGTGGTGCGGGAAGAAATCGCCGGTGTGGCCGGCATGAACGATGAAGTCGGTCTCGGTGATGGTGCGGCCGCTGGTGAGGCGTGACGAGCCGATCTCGTACTCCTCGAAATAGGTGATCTGTTCCATCAGGGCCTTTCCGCGATCGGCGTCGCAGGCGCCGCGCTCGAACGATAGGCCGCTTCCACCAGCGCCATTGTGTTCCAGGCGTCGTCGACCGAGCTAATCAACTCATCGTCTTCGCCTGATGCAAAGCGCTGGACATTGGCCATGCGGCCGACGAAGGCGTCGGGAAACCATTCGCCGGCCAAAGGCACTGATATCCAATCGCTCCCGCCTTTCGGATAGATCTCCAGAATATCCGGCTCGCCCTTGGGATAGTCGAGGTTGAGGCCGAGCTTCAGATAGGCCGCACCCTCGGTGCCGCTGATGCGGAACTCGCAGGCCTGGTGCCGGCGCCCGAACTTGTGGTCGTGGTTAATCGACAGCGCGCAGCGCACCGTGTCGCCATAGTCGAGAATGGCACTGGTGCGCGTCTGCGCCACCTTATGGTTGGGGTGGCCAAGCGTCTTGGCATGCACGCCCTTGGGATCGCCGAGCAATTGCCGGATCAGGTCGAGATAGTGGATCGAGTGCATGGCGATCTCGACGCGCGGCGCCTTGAGCAGGAATTCCCACAACTGCCACGGCGTCGCCAGCGCCAGCCAGGCGTCGAAGTCGACGACCTCGCCGAGCCAACCCTTGGCGATTGCGTCCTTCAGCGCCAGCATCATCGGCGCGAAGCGCAGCTGGAAATTCACCGCCGCCTTGAGCTTCTTGGCGCGGCAGATTTCGAGGATTTCGGTTGCTTCGCCGAGATAGTTGCCCATCGGCTTCTGGATCAGTGCGAACGCACCGTCGGGCAGAGCCTTCAGGATCTCGGCATGCCGCCCCGGTGGCGTTGCCAGATCGAAGATCGCGTCCTTCACTGCAGCGGCTTCTTCCGCCGAACGGAACGCCGTCACACCCCATGTGTCGGCCAGGACCCGCGCCTTGGCCTGGTCCGGATCATAGAGGCCGGCGATCTGAAATCCCGCCTTCCGGTAGGCGGGAAAATGCGCATCGCCGACGATGGAGCCGGCGCCGAAGGTGACGATCGGCCGGGACTTTGAGGGTTTGGGCCAGGACTGGACGAGCGAG
Source organism: Mesorhizobium sp. M8A.F.Ca.ET.165.01.1.1 (assembly GCF_004792065.1). NCBI lineage: Bacteria > Pseudomonadati > Pseudomonadota > Alphaproteobacteria > Hyphomicrobiales > Phyllobacteriaceae > Mesorhizobium > Mesorhizobium sp. M8A.F.Ca.ET.165.01.1.1. The sequence goes on from NZ_SRTH01000004.1 coordinate 143,909, forward strand.
GCAGGGTCGAAACCGCCCTCAGTCCCTTCAGTCATGGTGAAAAACCTCGTCCATCTCGGCCCACCACTCGCCCTCCTTGCGTGTCGCCAGCGGCTCCTGGCAAGGTATGCAGACCGCCCACCACTCCTGCGTCCTGGGATCAGCGGCCATCTTGGCCATGTCGGCGGCATAATCGGTGCCATGGTATTCGAAATTGGAAAACAGCAGGTTCTCCGGCCTTTTCAGGTAGATCGAGTAGTTCTTGATGTTGCAGGCCGAAATCATTGTCAGCACGCCAGGCCAGACGGCGGCGTGCAGGCGGACATATTCCTCGACCTTTTCCGGTTTTAACCCCAGTACAAATCCCATCCGCTGCATATCAGCTTCCTTATGCCGTGATCGCCTTGGTGAATTCGGCGATGCTCATGCTCTTCACCGCGTCCCAGTCCCAATCGATGCCGATACCCGGTTCGTCGGGCGCCAGCGCGTGCCCATCCTCGATGCGCATGTGCCTGCCGGTCAACTGGTCGAGTTGCGGAATGTACTCGACATACCTGCCGTTCTGAACAGCGCAGGTCAGGCTGACATGCAATTCCATAAGAAAATGCGGGCAGACCGGAATGTCGAAGGCCTCCGCCGCATGGGCGATCTTGAGCCAGGGCGTGATGCCGCCGATGCGGCCGACATCAACCTGCACGATCGAGCAGGCGCCCTTCTGCATGTATTCGCGAAAGTGGCGCATGGAATAGAGCGACTCGCCGATGGCGATCGGCGTCGGCGTCGAGTTCGACAACCTGATATGCCCGTCGATATCGTCGGCAGGCAATGGCTCCTCGATCCAGGCAAGATCGAGTTCGCGCAACCTTGCCGCACGCCGGATCGCCTCGTCGACCGAAAATCCCTGATTGGCGTCGGTCATGATCTCATAGCCGTCGCCCACCGCCTTGCGCACCGCCGACAGGCGCGCAAGATCCTCGGACCCATGCGGCCTGCCGATCTTTACCTTCGAGCCGCGAAATCCCTTGGCCTTGGCAGCGAGCGCATCATCGACCAGCGCCTGCGTTTCGATGTGCAGCCAGCCGCCCTCGGTCGTGTAGAGCGGGCAGCGGTCCTTGGCGCCACCGGCCAGTTTCCACAGCGGCAGGTTCTGCTTCTTCGCCCTGAGATCCCAGAGCGCCGTGTCGATCGCCGCGATGGCGATGGCGGTGATGGCGCCGATCGTGGTCGCATGCGTGGCGAATTCGAGATCGTGCCAGATCGCCTCGATCATGTCAGGGTCGCGGCCGATCAGGCGCGGCGCCAGATGGTCGCACAAGAGCCGCATCACCGAGGAACCGCCAGTGCCGATCGTGTAGCTGTAGCCGGTGCCGACCGCGCCGTCGGAATCGGTGATCGTCACGATTGGCGTTTCCTGGCTGACGAAACTTTGGATAGCGTCGGTGCGCTTGACCTTGGGCACAAGGTCCACCATCCGCAACTCTATCTTTTCGATCTTGGCCATGTCCGTCATCTCCGCAAAGTCTTGCCGGTGTCGGCGGCAAACAGATGCGCCTGTGACAGGTCGAGGCTCATCGCCACTTGTTCGCCCGGCTTCAGCGGTCGCGGGTTCAACATGCGCGAGACCCAGTCGCTGCCGTTGAACTCGACGAACACCAGCGTCTCGTTGCCGAGCGGTTCGGTGACGGTGATCGGCAGTTCGATCTGATGCACGTCGGCGGCACCACCGGAGCTGATGCCATGGCCGGTCGGATAGATGTCGTCGGGCCGCAGCCCGAACACGACCTTGTCGCCGGTGGCGACGTTGGCCTTGAACTGGGCGGGCAAAGGCAGCTTTTCGCCGCTGGCGAAAACCAGTCGGCCATTGTCGGCCGTCGCCTCGTGCAGGTTCATCGGCGGCGAGCCGATGAAGCCGGCGACGAAGCGTGTCGCCGGCCGCCGGAATACTTCGTCGGGCGTGCCGACCTGTTCGATGTGGCCGTCGCGCATGATGACGATGCGGTCGGCAAGCGTCATCGCCTCGACCTGGTCGTGGGTGACGTAGATCACCGTCGATTGCACCTTGGCGTGCAGCTTCTTGATCTCGGTGCGCATCTGCGTGCGCAGTTTGGCGTCGAGGTTGGAGAGCGGCTCGTCGAACAGGAAGACATCGGGATCGCGCACGATGGCGCGGCCCATCGCGACGCGCTGCCGTTGCCCGCCGGAGAGTTGCGACGGGCGGCGGTCGAGCAGTGTGTCGAGGCCGAGGATGGCCGAAGCCTCGGCAACGCGGCGGTCCATGTCTTCCTTGGCGGCCCCGGCGATCTTGAGTGAAAAGCCTAGATTCTCGCGCACCGTCATATGCGGGTAGAGCGCGTAGGACTGGAACACCATGGAGATGTTGCGCGAGCGCGGCGGCAAATCGTTGACGACGCGCCCGCCGATCTCGATCGAGCCGGCGCTGATCTCTTCCAGCCCGGCGATCATGCGCAGCGTCGTCGACTTGCCGCAGCCGGACGGGCCGACCAGCGCGATGAATTCGCGGTCGGTAATATCGAGATCGATGCCATGCACGATCCCGATATTGCCGTAGCGCTTGGTCAGTTTTTTGAGGGAAACCGTTGCCATGGGGTCAGCCTTTCACCGCGCCGGAGGTCAGGCCGCCGACAAGGTGTTTCTGGACAATGTAAGTGAGGGTGAGCGCCGGAATGATCATCACCACGGCGAGCGCGCACATGCCACGCCAGTCGATGGTGAACTCGGCCGTGTAGTCGAGCAGGCCGACCGGCAGCGTCTTGGCGCTGACCGAGCGGGTCAGTTGCGAGGCCAATGCGAACTCGTTCCAGCAGGTCAGGAAGGCAAAGATTGCCGCCGACGCAATGCCCGGGCCGGCAAGCGGAAACTCGACTTGCCAGAAGGCCTGCCAGCGCGTGCAGCCGTCGATTTGCGCCGCTTCCGCAAGGTCCTTCGGCACCTGGCGGAAGAAGCCGTCGATCAGCCAGATGGTGAAAGGCACGTTGAGCGCGACATAGGCGAGGATCAGGCCGAAATGCGTGTCGATGATGCCGAGCCGCACATAGAGGAAGAACAGCGGCAGCGACAGCGCGATGCCCGGCACCGTGCGCGTCAGCATCAGTCCGAGGAAAACGCCGGATTTGCCGCGGAAGCGGTAACGCGCGAAGGCATAGCCGCCGGCCATGCCGATGGCGACCGCGATCACCGTCGAGGTCACGGAGATGATCAGCGAGTTGCGGAAATATTCGATGACCGGGATGCCGCCCTTGCCGATGCCTGAGAACATCGCGACATAGGCGTCGAACGAGATATCCTGCGGGATCCACACCGGCGGCTTGGCCATGATCTCGACCGTCGGCCGCAGCGACGACAGCACGATCCAGAGGCCGGGCAGGCAGATGGTCAGCATCGCCAGGAACAGGCCGACGCGATAGACGATACCAAAGAGCCGGCGCTTCAGGCGGGCGGAAGAATTCTCGTCCATTTTCACCACTCCGCCCTTCACCACTCAGCGCCGATCTGCGTGCGCGCCGCGGCGAGCTTGTTGAAGAAATAGACGGTGAAGGCGATCGACAGCAGGATCGAGAAATAGGCCATGGCGTTGGCCATGCCCATGCGTCCGTCGCTGTAGGCGGTGCGGGCCACCAAAGTCCACAACAGCTCGGTGCGCCCCGCCGGCCCGCCATCGGTCATGATCTTGACGATGTCATAGGCGCGCGCGACGTCGAGCGAGCGGATGGTCATGGCGATGTAGGCGAATGGCATGACGAAAGGCCACGTCACATAGCGGAATGTCTGCCACGGCGTGCAGCCATCGACGCGCGCCGCCTCGATCGGCTCCTTGGGCATGGCGAGCAGCCCGGCGAGGATCAGGATGGCGAAGATCGCCGTCGAGGACCAGATCTCGGCAATCGAGATGGCGATGAAGGCGAGATGGCCTTCGATCAGCCAGGGGATGGCATCCCTGGTGATGCCAAGCGACTGCAGGGCGTTGTTCACCAGGCCGATATTGTCGTTGAACATGAACTTGAACTGGAAGCCGACGAGGATCGGCGAGAACATCATCGGAAACATCATCAGAGTGCGCAGGATGCGCTGCCCGCGCGTCGCCTTCTCGACCAGCATCGCCAGGCCGAGGCCAAGCAGCATTTCGAGATTGAGCGCGATCGTCAGCAGCAGAACCGTGCGCCCGAACGCCCACCAGAAATCGGTGTTGCCTAGGATCGAAAGATAGTTGCGGAAACCGACGAAGACGAAAAACGTCTCGGGCTTGGTCAGCCGGAACGGCGTGAAGCTGGAATAGAGCGAGAGCAGCAACGGCACCACGACGACCGCCGCCAGCACGATGATAGCCGGAAGCAGCAGCAGGAATGGCGCGGATGGCTTGAAGCCCTTCATCGGGGTCCTTTGGTGTCTGGCATGCAATGTTGGGCCGAGGCCCGACCCGGTGAACAGCACCGGCAAGACGCGATCGCCTCCCCCATTCACGATGGGAGAGGCGGCCTTTGGAGCATTGGTTAGAGTTTGCCGGCGTCCTGCAGGATCTGCGTCGCCTTGGCGGCGGCTTCATCCAGTGCCTGCTTGGAGGTCTTGTCGCCGAGGATCGCGGCCTGCAGCTCGGGATAGACGGCGTTCGAAATCTCGATCCACTCGGGCGTCTGCGGCACGGCAAAGGCGTGCTTGGCTTCTTCCTGGAAAGCCGACAGAACCTCCTTCTTGTAGGGATCGTTGGCCGCCTGCTGCAGGTCCCAGTCCCAGACCGCGCTGCGGGTCGGCAGCGGGCCGGCGGCGGCCTCGAACTTCTGGCTGTCCTCGTTGGTCAGCCACCACACCAGCGATGCGGCAGCCTCCTTGTTCGGGCAGTTCTCGGTCACCGAGAATCCATGGAAGCCCGACCAGCCGGTGCGTACTCCGGCGGAGCCTTTCGGTGCGACCTTGACGCCGACATTGCCGGCGACCTTCGACGACTTCGGATCGTTGAAGAAGCCTGCCCAGCCCGGCCAGTCCAAATTGATGGCGACGGTGCCGGAGGCAAAGCCCTGGCCGAGATCGTCCCAGAGATAGTTGGTGGTGCCGGCCGGAACGGCCTTGGCCTTGTAGAGGTTGACGAACCAGTCGAGTGCCCGGATGCCAGCCTCGGAATTGAAGACGGGCTTGCCGTCCTTGTCGAGATATTCGCCGCCCTCGGCGACAACCATCTCGTAGAAGCGGCCGTTGATCGCCTCTTCCTTGCCGGCGAATTGCGTGCCGTAGAAATTGGGCGGATTGGCGAAGAACTCGGCCTGGTCGGTGACTTCCTTCCAGGTGTCCGGCGGCACCAGGTCATAGCCGTATTTCGCCTTGAACTTGGTCTTGTTGTCGGCGTTCTCGTACAGGCTCTTCTGGTAGTAGAGAGCCGAAACGTCGAACTGCGCGCGCGGCAGCATCTCCAGCTTGCCGTCGATGGTTGCCGCCTTGATGGTCGAGGGTACGAAGGCGTCGATCTCCGACTTCGGCAGCAGTTTGCTGAGGTCGGTGTAGAGGCCCGTATATTGCGGCGCGAACGAGGAATGGTTCCAGCCGACGCACCAATTGGTGCTGCCCGAGGCGATGTCGGACTTCAATTCCTTGTCGATGTCGAAGCCGTTCTTCTTGGTCAGGATGTTGATCTTGGCGCCCGTCGCCTTCTCCCATTCGGGTATGCGCTCGTAGAGCTTTTCATATTGCTGGCCGCCGATCAGCTTCACGTCGACGGTCACGCCCTCGAACTTGCCGGGCAGGTCGCCGGCAAGGGCTGCGCCTGCGCCTGACGCAAGCACCAATGCGCCGGCGCACACGCCGGAAAGCAGTCTGTTCATCGATATCCTCCCTGGGTGCGCCTCGATGGCGCCCGCAACTCGTCACGTGACAAAAGATGCTACATTCATATACAAACAAAACATTCATACGTACGTCAAGGCGAAATTTGTTTCCGCCGGCTGCGTTCCTGCGTATATGAAGAGCTGAATTCACTGGAGGGATGGGCCATGGACGACAGCGAAGACGAGCGCTACCGTGCGCCGGCGCTCGACAAGGGGCTCGACATTCTTGAACTGCTGGCGGGCGTCGACGGCGGCCTGACGCAGGCCGAAATCGCCAAGAAGCTCGACCGCAGCCCCAATGAATTCTACCGCATGCTGGACCGGCTGGTGCGGCGCGGCTACGTCACGCGGCTCGATGGCGACCGCTATTCGCTGACACTGAAGCTGTTTGGCCTGGCCCAGTTGCACGCGCCGGTGCGGCGGTTGGTTTCCTATGCGACGCCGCTGATGCGCGAGCTTGCCGAGACCTCGCAACAGGCCAACCAACTCGTTGTTTTTGATCGCGGTTCCGCCGTGGTGATCGGCCAGCAGGAAGCGCCGAATTACTGGGGCATCTCGATCCGCGTCGGTTCCCACATCAGCCTGTTCGACACCGGTTCAGGCCACGTCCTGCTCGCCTTCCGTTCGCCGGAAGAGCGGCAGATGATGATCTCGGAGCACGTCCGCAGCACCGACAAGACGGCGCAGCCGGCCGAGTTCTTCGCCCGTCTCGACCAGATCCGCGACCGCGGCTACGAGATGATGGCTTCCATGCAGACGGCAGGCGTCTTCAACCTCTCGGCCCCGGTGCGCGGTTCCGACGGCAAGGCCATCGCGGCGCTATCCATCCCCTACATCACGGTGGTCAATGCGCCGTCCGCGCCCGATATCACACGGACCATCGAGCTGTTGCTGGCAACCTGCGAAAAGCTGTCGCATCTGGCCGGGTCGGCTGTCGGCTCAGCGGCGTGAATTCTTATTTGAATGAAGAATTCCTCCGTGAGATGATCTGAAAAAAGCTATCGGAGGAGCCTCGCCATGATCATCGACACCCATCTGCATCTCATCGATCGCTCGGCCCTGCGCTATCCCTGGCTTGCCGGCGTGCCGGCGCTGAACCGCGATTTCTCCTATGAGGAATATGCGGTGGAGGCCCAGCGTGTCGGTGTCGGGCGCGTGCTGCATATGGAGGTCGATGTCGATCCGGCCGACATAGAGGCGGAAACCGCCCGTGTCGAAGGCCTGTCGCGGCAGTCCGGCAGCATGTTGGCCGGGGTGATCGCATCCTGCCGACCGGAAGAGGGTGACTTTCCTGCCTATCTCGAACGCCAGCGTGCGAACCCCTTCGTCAAGGGTTTCCGCCGCGTCCTTCACGTCGTGCCGGATGAGCTTTCGGAAGGGGCATTGTTCCGCGACAACATCAAGCGGCTTGGCGGCACCGGCCTGACCTTCGACCTCGTCGTGCTGCCGCACCAGATCCCCAGGGCGATCGCGCTCGCCGATCTGGCTCCCGATGTCCAGTTCGTGCTCGATCATTGCGGCGTCCCCGACATCAAGGGCAACGCCGAGCATCCCTGGCGCGAACATATGAGCGAGATCGCGCGGCGTCCGAACGTCATGGCCAAGATTTCAGGCGTGGTCGCCTATGCCGATCCCGGCAGTTGGACCGTCGAGACGCTGCGGCCTTATGTCGAACACACGATCGGTGCGTTTGGCTGGGACCGTGTCGTCTGGGGCAGCGACTGGCCGGTCTGCACGCTTGGCGGGGGTCTGTCGACCTGGGTGGCGGCGACCCATGCGCTGCTTTCGGGCTGCGGCATTTCGGAGCGCGACGGGCTGCTGTCGGGCAATGCCCGCAGGCTATGGCGGTTGAAGTAACGATGCAGTTCAGGTCCCTCAGGTGGGCGCCTGGGTACTGGCCCGGAACAGGCTGATGAGATCGGCGACGACCTGGCCGGCCGGATGGCCGGAGGTCAGCCCGGAATTGATGCGGTCGGACGCCGCCTGCTGGAACGCCATGTAGCCGTCATGGCGCGGCCGCACCCAGGCGCCCTCCAGCGTTGCGCGCGTGTCCCGATAGAAGCTGCCGGTCGCTTCATTGACAGCCTGGTCCTCCCAGGCAGCCGCGTGGCCCGGCTGGCCGCCGGCGGCGGCATAGATGCCGCGCTGGACATCGCAGCTGGCGACCCAATAGGCGAAATCGATCGCCGCCGCTTTTGTCTTCGAGAAAGCTGAAACGGCTATGCCCGTGCCGCCGAGTGCCGAGCCGATCGGACCATCGGAACCAATGACCGGGATGTCGGCAAAGGCCAGCCTGTTCGCGCGAAAACCCGACGCCGCATAAGAGACATAGCCGTAGATCAGCGGTGCGCAGACAATGCGAGAGACGGCCTCCGCCATGCGCTCCGAAACGGCGATCGGGTCCATGTCGAAACAGGCCGGGTCGAGCAGCGCCGCGATCTCGCGCATCCTCTCGAAGACTTCGCTGCCTGTCTCGATAGCGATGAGATCGTGGGACGGGTCGGTCCCGCAAGGACGTCCCAGATTGCCGGCCAGCGTGTAGAAGGTCATCAGGCAATGCGGTGGCCGCAGCGGCAGCAGCACACGGCCCTGCCGGGCGAGATCGAGCACCTCGCCCCACGTCGCTGCCGGCGCATCGAGCGCATCCGGCCGCCAGGCCTGCGCCTGCGCCGCCGCGTCGATCGGAAACGCCCATTGCCGGCCTTGCCAGCTGTAGCTCGGATAGGACTGGCCGACGCTGCCCGAGGCGAGCGCCGCGCGCTCGGCCTCGCGGCCGGCGACATCGAGCGGTTCAAGGCAGCGCTCCGCCGTGATCTGGCCGACATGCGGATGGTCGATGACGATCAAATCATAGGCCCGCGCCAATTCCTCGACCGGGAAAGATTCGAAATCCTGCAGCGAGCGCTTGTCCCATTCGACGGCAACGCCGGTTTTCTGCTCCCACCGGGATGAACACGCGACCATCGGATCGTAGCCGCGGGGGTGGCTCCAGGTCATGCCCTTGAGTTTATGCACGCTCACAGATCGAACTCCGCGCGGATTTTCGCACTGTGTTCGCCGATGCGCGGCGCCGCGCGGTCGACCTTGGCTCTGATCCCATCGACCCTGAGCGGCGAACTGGTGGTGAGGATGGAAACATCATCCTCGCGCGTCACCGTCTGCAGCATGTCGAGCGACTGGAAGCCTTCGCTTGCCAGCATCTCGGGCCAGGTCAGCACCTTGGCGCACCAGATGTCGGCTGGTTCGAGGATATCAAGCCATTCGTCGATGGTCTTGGTGGCAATTCTCCGCGCGATGATTGCCTTGATGTCGTCGCGCGCGGTGAACCACGATGCTGGTCTGTCGCGATAGGGGGCCAGTTCTCCGAGCGACAAAAGGTCGGCCAGCTTGGGGATCGGCGTCATGGCGATGGCGAGGTAGCCATCCTTGGCCGGATAGACGCCGTAAGGCGCCGACAGATAGGCATGCGCGCTGCGGAAACTTGAGCGTCTGGGCAGGCGGCGGCCGTCATTGAGATGCGTGGTCAGCACCTCGAACTGGAAGTCGACCAGCGCTTCCAACAAGCTGGTTTCGATATGGCTTCCCTGGCCGGTGATGCCGCGCCGAACCAACGCGGCCAATATGCCTTGCGCGCAGGCCGCGCCCGCCAGCATGTCGCCAATGGCGAGGCCGAACGGCACCGGCCCCTGGTCCTCGTCGCCGTTCAGCCACATCACGCCGGAGCGCGACTGCGCCAGCAGGTCCTGGCCGGGCCGCTTGACCCAGGGACCTTCCTCGCCATAGCCGCTGATCGAGGCATAGACCAGGCGCGGATTGATCTGGCGGACGGCCTCGTAGTCGAGGCCGAGGCGTTCGATGACACCCGGCCGGAAATTCTGAATCAGCACATCGGCCTTGGCCAGCAGCCCGCGCAATGCCTTGAGGTCCGCCTCGTTCTTCAAATCGATGGCCAGGCTTTCCTTGGCCCGGTTGATGGCATGGAAGATGGTGGAATCGCCGCCGATCTCGGTGTCGCTGAGATAGAGCCGGCGCGACAGGTCGCCCCCGTCAGGACGTTCGATCTTGATGACGCGGGCGCCGAGATCGAGCAGCCTGAGCGAGCAGTACGGCCCGGACAGGAACTGGCTCATGTCGACGACGACGAGGCCGGCAAGCGGCAATTCGGCTGCTGCCGGCATCTTCATTTCTCCGTCTTGCCGACGAAATCGGCAGGGTTGCGGTATTTCACCGTCTGCAAATGCTCGCAATACAAAACGAGTTCGCCTTCACCCTTGAAGACCTCGTAGCTGGCGCGGATCAGCCCCATCTCCTTGTAGCGGGGCTTTTTGTCGAGGTTGGAGCGGATCGAATAAATCGTGTCACCAATGAAGACGGGCTTTATGAAGCGCAGCTTGTCGTAGCCATAGGAGAAGGCGTTGACACAGTTGGTGGCGACCAGCCCGAGGCCCGCGGAGAAGACGAACGCGCCGGCAATCAGCCGTTTGCCGAAAATGCCCTCGCTCTCGGCAAACATCTGGTCCTGCACATAGGGGTGGATGTCGAGGACCAGCGTGTTGAAGAGGTGGCTGTCGCTCTCGGCCATGGTGCGGCGCAACGAGCGGATTTTCTGGCCGACCGGCCAGTCCTCGTAGAACCAGTTCTCGGCGTTCCACACCGGCAGGGCGGCATGATCGGCAGGCATGTTCGCAGGGTGCGTCGAGGCAACGCCGACGGTTGGCGCGAAATCGTTCATGGCGCAATCCACCGGTCTCGCGAGAACGCCCGGTCTATCATTCGAGCACGCATCAAGGCGCCTGACTGCACGACGTCTCCTCCCGTCAATCTTCTTTTGTAAATACTATTTTCACATATGGGGTTGCGTTGCAAGCGAGGACAGGCGAAATTTTGACCGGTTTTGGCGCGCGGCAGCGCGGGCAGGCAGGAGGAAATCATGCGCGGTGTCTGGAATGCCTGTCTGGTGTTTGTCGGCAGTCTGAACCGCGAGGCGCCGTATTTTCAGGGCGCCCGCGGTGTTGGTCTTGGTGTTTACAGTTTTGATGAAAGGACGCTGGCTGTTCAAAAGCTGGCTGAGACCAACGACATCGACAACCCGACCTTCCTGTCCGTCACCCCCGATGGTTCGCGCCTCTATGCCAACTCGGAAGTGTCTACCTGGCGGGAGGGAACTGTCTCCGCCTACAGCTTCGATCGGGCCTCGAACAGGCTGAGCTATCTGAACAAGCAGCCCGCCCTTGGCAGCATCACCGCCCACAACAGCATTACCCGTGACGGGACGAAACTCCTGGTTGCCAACGATGGCGCCGGGGAGGGTGGCCCGGATCGGGCGGTGGCGATCTATGCTTTTGACAAGGACGGTGCGCTGTCCGCGCCGCTGGCCAGCGTGTCGCACAAGGGCACCGGAACGAATGCGGCGCGGCAGGAGCGGTCGCATGCGCACAGCGTCAACGAAACCATTGCCGGTGGAACGGCAATCGTCGCCGACCTCGGCATCGACCGGCTGGTCTCCTACCGGATCGGTCAGGACGGGAGTCTGGTGAAGCTCGCCGAATCCGCACTGCCAGCGGGTGCCGGTCCGCGTCACATCGCCCTGCACCCGAACGGCCGCTTCGTCTTTGTCATGAACGAGTTGGATTCGACGATTGTCTCGATGGCACTCGACAATGCGACCGGCAGGTTGTCGATCATCGACATCAAGCCGGCGGTGCCGGACGAGGCGCGTGAGACCAACCACTGCGCCGATATCCAGATCTCGCCGGATGGCCGTTTTGTCTATGGCGGCAACCGCGGCCACGACAGCATCGTCATCATGGCGGTCGATCAGGAGACCGGCGGCTTGCGCCTTGTCGGCTATGTTCCTTGCGGGGGTGCCACGCCACGCAACCTTGCGCTGACACCGTCGGGCGGTCATCTGTTCTCGGCCAACCAGAACGCCGACCGCATCTCGATCTTTGCCCGCGATGCCAGCACCGGCATGCTGACCGACACCGGACGCGCCATCGAGATCGGCACGCCGATGTGCGTCAAGATCGTGGGTTGATCGCCAGCAGGCTCGCCGGACTCAAGCCTCTTGTATTGCCGAGAGCTTCCAGGTCGAGCCATTCTGGCGCGTGAACGTCCACAACTCTGTCGCCTCTGTCGGATGATCCTCGTCACCGTCGACGACCTTGCCGCTCGCCCGTTCGCGCGTCACGTCGCGAGACTCGTAGCGCAATGCGGCCGTGGCGTAGTCGCGGTCATCCTCGCGCCAGCTTTCCGCGATGTCGGCCTGCAGCAGGGTGACATCGGACACTTCGTTTCTGAGACCTTTCTGGGCATTGTCGGCCAGTTCTTCCGACAGATAGGACACCATCTCGGGCGTCACCGACCGGCGCAATGCGGCATGGTCTTCGCGGCCGAATGCTTCCTGGACCTCGGTCAACAACTGCTGGAAGGCGTCGAGGTCCGTCTGGGCCAGCGTGATCTCCTCGGATCCGGTGGCCTCATGGCCTCCGCCCGAACCGCCGCCAAAGCCGGGAATCGTGAAGGAACCCCCGGTTCCGGTCTCCTTCTGTGCCGTTGCGCGGTTCTCGAACCGCGAAGCCTGGGCATTGCCCATGCCGGCGAGCGCCGGCGCGGGACCACGCGCAGATTGCGACCGGGAGAACCGGATGGCCAGCATGATGGCGCCACCGATGAGCAGGGCCTGGAGCAGGAATCCGAACATGCCGGCGAGGCCGCCGAAGCCCTGGCCCACGAGCAGTCCGATCAGGCCGCCGAGCAGCAGGCCGCGCATCATCGTTCCGCCGAAGCCGCTCATGAAGCCGGGCCTCTGCGGGCCGGCCTGCGGCTGCCGGGCAGCATTGTTGACCCCGGTGTTGGGTGTCATCGAACGCTCGACCGGCGCGGTCGGCGCCGGCGCGGTCCTGGTCGGCGGTGCCGACTGGAAGGTGCGCGTGCCGCGACTGCCGAAGCTGCCGCCGCGCCGCGCCTCGGCATGATCGATCGCGACCATGGAGAAGGCGAGGAACAGTCCAGCGAAGAGGGCGGCAAATCGGCTTGTGCGGGAAGTCATCGGGGTGACCTTTATCGATGTGGTTTCGGAAATTTCAGCAAAACGTCGGCCGGGTGGCGGGCGTCATGCGATCAGTCGAACAACTCTTCGAAGAACGACTTCTTCCGCTTCGGATAGCGTTGGCCATGCGAGCGGGAATAGTCGTCATCGCGGTCCCGGCCATGGTGCGGCTGGGAGAATGCTGCCGGCTTTGGCTCCGGCGCGGGCGGCGCATCCCTGCCGGAGCGCTCGATGATCTTGTCGAGTTCGCCACGATCGAGCCAGACGCCGCGGCACTGCGGACAATAGTCGATCTCGATCCCCTGGCGTTCGCTCATTACGAGCGCGACGCGGCAGGAGGGGCAAACCATACCAAGCAGAGATGATGTCATCAGGGGCTCCGAACCAATGAAGGAATGAGCCCGCTCGACCGAAAAGAATGGAAAGGGGCCCGTTATAGCGGTCCGACATCACGGTCGCCGAAAAGCGACAGTCAGAGGGGCCCGGCCCGCATTCGGGATTTAGGAATGCGGGGCGGCGCCTTCAAGGGGTAATATTGCCGGTGAGAATGATTGCTGCTCAAACCGTCATGACGATCTTGCCGAACTGCTCGTTCGATTCGAGATAGCAATGCGCCTCGACGATCTGGTCGAAGGGAAACGTTCTGTCGATGATCGGCCTCAGCGTGCCGTCCTCAAGCCCTTGGAGGATGAACGCCTTGGCACCCTCCAACTTCTCCGGATTTCCGGTGATCTCGTGGACGAGATAACCGTGCAACGTCAGTGTCTTTCCTAGCACCGCAGGCAACGGGAACGGCGTCGGCTCGCGGCTGAGGCCACCGTATTCGATCAAAATGCCGCCCGACGACATGGACGCGGTCAACGGCTCGAAGATCGGCCCGGCGATCGGATCGAACACGACGCGTACGCCTTGCGGCCCGGCGATCTGGCCCAGTCTTTCCGCCAGTTCCTCTTCCTCGAGCACCACCACATACGCTGCGCCGGCGTCGAGAAGTGCTTGCCTCTTCGCTGACGTCCGCGTCACCGCGATCGCTGTCGCACCAACCCTGTTGGCAATCTGGATCGCGGCGAGCCCGACGCTGCTGGAGGCGGCGGTGATGACGACGAAGTCTTGTCGACACAGCCCAGCGATATCGATCAACGCACCATAGGCGGTGAGGTACGGCATCCAGATCGCCGCCGCCGTCCCCCAGTCGAGGGACGGCGGGTGTTTGACGATAAGCCCGGCGGGAAAGGTGACAAGCTCGCCATAAGCCGGCCAGCGAACCATCGATTGCGGCGGGATGACACTGACGGCATCGCCGGGGCTCAGCCCGGTCACGCCTTCGCCAATTGTCTCGATGACGCCTGCCGCTTCCAGCCCAAGCCCGGAGGGCAGCACGGGTGTCTCGATATAGCTGCCCGCGCGCAGCAGCGCCTCGGCGCGGTTGAGGCCGAGTGCCTTGACGCGGATTTGAACCTCATCCTGGCCCGGCCGGGGAAGATCGACCTCCTCGATGCGCAGGACCTCGGGACCACCATGCTGGTGGAAGCGGACGATACGGGTCATTTTGCTCACTCCAAATTATCTGAACCGAATGAGCTATGAGGCGAAGCCCGTTGGCGATAAATGGCTGTTTGGATTGTGCAGTAGAAACCAGGAGTTTCGAAAATGGATAGGCTTGAAAGCATGGCCGTGTTCGTCAGGGCCGTTGATCTCGGCTCGTTCGCGGCGGCGGCCACCGTGCTCGATCTATCCGGACCGATGGTCGGCAAGCATGTCCGGTTTCTTGAGGACAGGCTTGGCGTGCGTCTCATCAACCGGACCACGCGCCGCCAGAGCCTGACCGATTTCGGCCGCGCCTATTATGAGCGGTGCCGGCTGGTGCTGGCCGAGGCCGAAGCCGCCGATGCGCTTGCTGCTGATCAGCTCTCGGAACCGCGGGGAAAATTGCGCGTCACCATGCCGGCGCATTTCGGCCGCCACTGCGTAACCCCTCTATTGCTGCAATTGGCGCGGCGGTATCCGATGCTGGAGCTCGACCTGTCGCTGAGCGACCGCTTCGCCGATCTCGCCGAGGATGGCTACGACCTCGCCATTCGGACCGGTGAACTGGACGACAAGGCCGGCGTGATTGCGCGCCGCGTTGCACGCCAGGACATGGTCGTCTGTGCCGCGCCTTCCTATCTGGAAATTCATGGCGAACCACGGCGGATCGAGGACCTCGCCGGTCATCAGGCGATTGTCTACCGCCGGCTCGGCATGATCGCTCAGCCCTGGCTGTTTCCGCGCGAGGGACAAGCCGCGCTCGAACTCATGCCAAACGGCCGGCTGCGGCTCGACGATCTCGATGCCATCGCCGATGCCGCCGTCGGCGGCATGGGCCTCGCGTGGCTGCCTCATTGGCTGGTTCGCGAACGAATCCAGGCCGGCGCGCTGGTGGCACTATTGCCGGACCAGCCGCGCTATCCCTACGACTGTCATGCGCTCTGGCTGCAGACGCCGCATCTGCCGCTCAAGGTCCGGCTGGCCGTCGACGCATTGGCGGCCGGCTTGCCGAAAATGATGGCGTGATCGCCAGCAGACGACTAGCCCTCTTTGAGGCGTCGCGTTCCGGTGCCATATGAAGATGGCTGGCGGAATGCGCGCATCGCAGGAGAGACGGTTGATGACCAAGGGTTCGGATCTGTTCGTGGCTGCCCTCGAGAATGAAGGGGTCGATCGGATTTTCGGCATTCCGGGCGAAGAGAATCTCGACATCGTCGAGTCCATCCGCGGCTCGTCGATCCAGCTCATCCTGACCCGCCACGAGCAGGCGGCCGCTTTCATGGCCGCCACCTATGGCAGGCTCACCGGCAAGCCGGGTGTGTGCATCACCACGCTTGGCCCCGGCGCGCTCAACCTGACGACCGGTGCGGCCTATGCGCTGCTCGGCGCCATGCCGATGATCATGCTCACCGGCCAGAAGGGCATCCTGTCGTCGCGGCAGGCGCGCTTCCAGATCGTCGACATCGTCGCGGCGATGAAGCCGCTGACCAAGCTGTCGCGCCAGATCGTCTCGCCCAGGATGATCCCTTCGCTGGTGCGCGAAGCTTTCCGCGTCGCGCAGGAGGAGCGCCCCGGCCCCGTGCATCTGGAGCTGCCGGAAGACATCGCGGCGGCGCAGTGCGAGCCGGTCGCGCTGGTGCCGACACACCCGGTCGACCTCCCCATAGCCAGCGCGGACGGGCTCGATCGCGCCGCCCGCATGATCATCGAGGCCAAGCGTCCGCTGCTGATGTTCGGCGCGGCGGCGTCGCGCCCGCGCGTCACCCCTGACATCGCCCAATTCGTGCTGCGCACGCAGATCCCCTACTTCACCACTCAGATGGGCAAGGGCACCGTGCCCGGCGGCACCGAACTCTACATGGGAACGGCGGCACTCTCGGAACGCGACTATGTGCACGAAGCCATCGAGCAGGCCGATCTGATCATCACCATCGGCCACGACACGGTCGAGAAACCGCCCTTCATCATGGGCGCCAACGGACCGAAGGTCATCCATGTCGGCTACCACTCAGCCGACGTCGAGCAGGTCTATTTTCCGCAGGCCGAGATCGTCGGCGACCTCGGTCCGTCGCTGGCGCTGCTGGCGGACCGCGTCGAAGGCAAGATCCACAACGCGCAAGCTCTGCTGCCGCTGCGCGAAGGCATTCTGAGCCGCATCGCCGCGCGCGCCACCGAAGACCGCTTCACGCCACAGCGCATCGTGCACGACGTGCGCGCCGTGATGCCGGCCGAGGGGATCCTCGCGCTCGACAACGGCATGTACAAGATCTGGTTCGCGCGCAACTACCGCACGCGCATGGCAAACACGCTGCTGCTCGACAATGCGCTCGCCACCATGGGCGCTGGCCTGCCGTCGGCGATGATGGCGGCTTTGCTCTACCCCCAGCGCCGTGTCATGGCCATTTGCGGCGACGGCGGCTTCATGATGAACAGCCAGGAATTGGAGACCGCCGTCAGGCTCAAGCTCAACCTCGTCGTCCTGCTGCTCGAAGACCATGCTTATGGCATGATCCGCTGGAAGCAGGCGGTCGACGAGTTCCCGGATTTCGGCATGACCTTCGGCAATCCCGACTTCGTCAAATACGCCGAGGCCTATGGCGCCAAGGGGACCAGGGTTGGCGCGATAGCCGACCTGCAACCGACGCTGGAACAGGCCTTCACCGGTGGTGGGGTCCACCTCGTCGTCGTGCCGATCGACTATTCCGAAAACACCAGGGTGCTTGTCGACGAATTGCGCGAGCGCCTGCCGGCGCCGAAGGCGAGCTGACGGCAGCGGCACCACCGCCGTCAGACCGGGTGTGGCCTACAGGTTGCAGTAAGGCGTTACCGGCGCGATGGTGCCGAAATCCTTGGCGATCTCGTAGCCGATGCCGTCCGCCGCCGCCTTGCCGACATAGGAATGGCAAAGCGTGTGGTTGTTCGAGGCATCGACGCGGATCTTGCCTTGCGGTGCGTCGAACTCGATCGTCGGCAGCGCCTTCAGCACATCGTCGTCCTTCAGCGAGCCCGCTTTCTCGGCGGCCAGAGCGTAGAGATGCAGGCCGTTGTAGCCGGCTTCGCCGATGCCGTTGACCATTTTCTCCTGGCCGAACTTTTCGCGGAAGCTCGCGATGAACTTCTTGTTGACCGGATTGTCGAGCGCCATCCAGTAGGGCTGCGGCGCGTAGGTGCCGGCGGCGACACCGGGCGGCAGCGCGTCCTTGTTGAAGACCTCGTCGAGCGGCGCGATCAGCGGCTGCTTGATGTCGAAGCTGCGGTACTGCTTGAGCTGGGTGACGGCGTCGTTGCCGACCACCATCGACCAGACGACATCGGGCTTCAGAGACTTGATCTTCTGGAACGCCGGGCCGAAATCGGTGGTACCGAACGGATAGTAGTCGGCGCCGATGATCTTGCCGCCGGCCTTTTCGTAAGCCAAGGTGATCGCCTCGGTCATCTTCTGCGGCCAGGCATAGTCGGAGGCCATGATGTAAATCGTCTTGCCGAGGTTGTCGGCCACCCATGGCATCATCGGGTCGACCTGCTGCATCGGGATCGGGCCGGTGGCGACGAAGTAGCGGTTGCATTCGCCACCTTCGAAATTGGTCGGGTAGAAGAACAGCTTCTTGGCTTTCGCGGTCACCGACAGCGTGGCGCTGCGCTCGGGCGAGATGATCGTGCCCATGATCACGTCGACCTTGTCCTCGTTGAGAAGCTTGCGCGCCTTGTCGATCGACCCCTTCGTCGTGGTCTGGTTGTCTTCGATGAAGAGCTCGACCTGGCGGCCGCCGATGCCGTTGGCGGCGTTGAGCTCTGCGGCGGCGAGCTTGTAGCAATTGAGCAGCGTCTCGCCGAGGATCGCCTGCAGCCCGGTGATCGGGATCGACAGTCCGACCTTGACCGTATCGGCGGCACGCAGGATCGACGGCGCGCCGACCATGGCGAAGGCGGCCGCGGCGCCGCCGGATTTCAGGATAGTTCTTCTGCTTATCATTGTAGTGTTCCCTTCCAATCCCAGGCGCGCCCCATGCACGCCTTACAAAGCCAGGAGATCCTTCAGCAGGGTCTCGTCGGCGAATGCTTCGGGCGTGCCCTCGTGCACGATCCTGCCCTTCTCCATCACCAGGCAGCGGTCCGCCGCCTTGAGAACGAGATCGAGATTCTGCTC
This sequence comes from Mesorhizobium sp. M8A.F.Ca.ET.165.01.1.1, assembly GCF_004792065.1. NCBI lineage: Bacteria > Pseudomonadati > Pseudomonadota > Alphaproteobacteria > Hyphomicrobiales > Phyllobacteriaceae > Mesorhizobium > Mesorhizobium sp. M8A.F.Ca.ET.165.01.1.1. The sequence goes on from NZ_SRTH01000004.1 coordinate 162,444, forward strand.
GACCAGAACGATCGCGATGCCGCGCTCGCGGGCGATGCGCGGCACAAGCTCGGCGATCGACTGCACGATGTTGGGCTGAATGCCTTCCGAGGGCTCGTCGAGCAGCAGCACCGACGGCAGGCCGCACAGCGCCCGCCCGATCGCCAGCATCTGCTGCTGACCGCCCGAGAGCGTGCCGGCAACCTGCGTCTCGCGCTCGCGCAGGATGGGAAAATAGCCAAAAATGTCCGTTGGAATGTCGCCGTCGCCGCGGTCCTGGGCGGCACGGGTGCCGACCTCCAGGTTCTGCCGCACGGTCAGCTGGTTGAAGATGCCGCGGCCCTGCGGCACATGCGCGATGCCTGCCCGCGCTCGGCGGAAGGCGGGAGCATTGGTGAGATCCTGGTCGCCGAGAACCACAGCACCGCCGCTCGCCTTCAAGGCGCCGGCGATGACGCGCAGCAGCGTCGTCTTGCCGGCGCCGTTGCGGCCAAGCAGGCCGACGACTTCGCCGGATGCCACGCCGATATCGATGCCGTTCAGCACTGGGAGCAGGCCATAGCCGGCCGAGACGGCGAGTGTCCGCAGCATGGTCAGCGCCTCCCCAGATAGACGTCGCGGACCATGTCGTCGGCCTCGATGTCGTGGAAGGGACCGCTGCGCAGCCGGCGCCCCTGATGCAGCACCAGCGTCTCGCAGTTCAGCGCCCGCACGAAGCGGATGTCGTGCTCGACGGCGACGATAGAAAACTCACCCTTCAGGCGCAGCAGCATTTCGGCTGTGGCAAGCGTCTCCTGCGGCGTCATGCCGGCGGTCGGCTCGTCGAGCAGCAGCAGCCGTGGCTCGATCGCCAGCGCCATGCCGATTTCCAGCCATTGCTTCTGGCCATGCGCGAGTTCGCCGGCCAATGTCGCCGCCCGATTGGTCAGCGCGATCAGCTCCATCAACTCGCTGATCGGGCGAGCCGGCGAGGGGGCGCCCCACCGTGCGACCTTGAGATTGTCCTCAACCGAGAGGCTGGGGAAAACCGACGGAATCTGGAACTTGCGGGCGATGCCGAGCCGGGCGATGCGGTGCAGCGGCAGGCCGGCAATGTCGTGGCCGAGGAAACGGACGCTGCCGCTGGTTGGGCGAAGTGTGCCGGTCAGCACGTTGAGGAATGTGCTCTTGCCGGCGCCGTTCGGCCCGATGATGCAGCACAGCTCCTTGTCGCGCACCATCAGGTTCAACCCTTCCAGCGCTTGCAACCCGCCAAAGCGGATGCCGACATTTTCGGCCTGGAGCAGGACGTCGCTCATCGCGCGTGCCTCCGGCCTTTGAACAGGCTCTTCAGCCGCGCGTAGATCGACAGGATGCCGTCCGGCAGCACAAAGACGATGATGACGAAGACGCAGCCGAGCAGCAGCGGCCACAGGCTCGGATTGAAGCTGCTGATGGTCTGCTGCGCGCGCTGGATGGCGATGGCGCCCAGGACCGGGCCAAGCAGCGTGCCGCGCCCGCCGACCGCCACCCAGACGATGACTTCCGTCGACAGAAGCAGCCCGGAGAGATCTGGCGCCACAAGCCCCGCCATGCAGACATAGAGCGCGCCGGCAAGACCGGCGATCGCCGCGGACAGGACGAAAGTGACAAGCAGCCGCAAGGGTGCATTGTGACCAAGTGCTGCCGCCCGGACCTCATTGTCCTGGATTGCGGTCAGCACGGTGCCCCAGCGGCCACGGCTGATCGACCACAGCACCAGCACGGCCACAGCGACGATGGCCGCGACGAAGATATAGCTCGGCAGGTCCTGGCTGAGATCGACATGCATCCCGCCAAGATCGAATGCGATCGGCGGGATGCCGATCAGGCCGCTGTCGCCGCCGGTGACTGAGCTCCAGGAGATCGCGGCCTGCTGACAGATGACACCCATGGCGAGCGTGACGATGGTGAAATAGCTGCCGCGGATGCCGCCGAAGAACAGGAAGTAGCCGATGATGGCCGCGACGAAGGCCGCACCCGTGACCGCGCCTATGACGCCGAGCACGCTGCCGACAGGAATGGCGTCGTTGAGCGTGACCAGCGCCATGATGTAGCCGCCAATGCCGAAGAAGGCGGCGTGGCCGAAGCACAATATGCCGGTACGGCCCCAGAAGAAATCGAGGCTCGCCGCGAACAGCCCGAAGATCAGCGCATCGCGGATCACCGTCAACTGATAGCCGTCGGCGATGAAGGGATAGAGAACCGCGAGCGCCACGCAGACGGCGAAGATCAGCAGCCAGTTGCGGTCGCGGGCGATCATCGCGACGCTCCGTTGAACAGGCCGTTTGGCCGCAGCCGCACGGCAACGATGGCCGCGAGCAGCACGATCGCCTGCGCCAGCGATGGCGAGATCTGGTAGTTGAGGATGCTGGTCAGCCCGCCGACGAAGACGCTGCCGGCGACGAGGCCGCCGATCGAGCCGACACCGCCGACGATGACGACGAAGAAGGCGTTGGCGAGATAGTTCACCCCCATCTGCGGCAGCACAATCGCCAGCGGCGCGACCAACCCGCCGGCCAGGCCCGCGATTGCCGCGCCGAAGGTGAAGGCGATGGCGTAGGTGCGGCGCGTGTTGATGCCGACCCCCTCGGCCATTTCCCGGTTCTGGATGACGGTGCGGATGTCGAGCCCGAAGGACGTCCGGCTGATCAGCAGGACCACGCCGAGCAAAGTCAGCATGGCGATGCCGATCAGGATCAGCCGGTAGGCCGGATAGACGGTGAAGAACAGGTCGAACGTACCCTCGATCGGCGGCGTCACCGGCTTGGCGCCAAGCCCGAAGGTCAGCTCCAGCCCTTGCTGCAGGATCAGGCTGACACCCCAGGTGGCGAGCACGGTCGAGACCGGCCGCGAGTAAAGGTGGCGGATGATGGCGAATTCCAGGATGCAGCCGACCACCGCGCCGGCGATCGGGGCAGCAAGCAACCCCAGCCAGAAGGAGCCGCCGATGCTCTGGACGAAATAGACCGCGAAGGCACCGACAGTGACGAACTCGCCATGCGCCAGATTGGTCACGTTCATCAGGCCGAAGCTGATCGCCAGCCCGAGCCCGACCAGCATCAGGATGCTGATCAGCGTCAACGCGTTGAGCAGTGTGGTGACGACAAAGTCCATCGCGTCAGGCCGCGCTGGCGAGGCGTTGGCGCAGGCCCGCGAGCAGGCCTTCGGCGGCGTCGATTACCTTGGCTTGGTGTGGCTGCAGATCCTGCCCGGCCCATTCGTCGATATGATCCGACAGGGGATCGACCACTTCGGTGCGATGATTGGCCAGCGTCTCGATGACGGCATGACCGCAGAACGGCACGTAGCCTTCGGAGTAGCCGCCTTCATGCGTCATCATCAGGCGGCCGTTCGAGACTTCGGCGGCCAGTGCCACCATGCGCGCGGCAAGGCGCCGGAAGCATTCGCTGTTGAGCATCATGCGGCCGAGCGGGTCGAAGCCCGACGCGTCGAAGCCGGAAGCGACGATGACGAGGTCCGGTTTGTAGGCGCGCAGCGCCGGGGCGACGACGCGGTCGAAGCTCGCTTCATAGGCGCCGGTGCCGCTGCCGGCCGGCAGCGGGATGTTGATGTTGTAGCCTTCGCCTTCGCCCTTGCCGTTGTCGGCCAGCGCGCCGCGCCCGGTCGGATAGAGATTGTCTTGGTGCAGGGAAATCGTCAGCACCGACGGGTCGGAATAAAACACTGTCTCGGTGCCGTTGCCATGATGCACGTCCCAGTCGACCACCGCGGCGCGGCCGAGCAGGCCTTCATGCTGAAGCCGGCGCACCGACACGCCAATGTTGGAGAACAGGCAGTTGCCCATGGCCTGATCGGGTTCGGCATGGTGCCCTGGGGGACGCGCCAGCGCATAGGAATTGTCGACGCGGCCGGTCAGCACCGCGCGCATCGCCGCATAGGTGGTACCGGCGGACAGCAGGGCAATATCGAAGCTGTTGAGGCCGATCGGCGCTTGCGGTCCGGCGAAACCGGATCCGCGTTCGCTGAGCATTCGGATATCGTCGATATGGCGCTGCGTGTGCACGCGCAGCAGGTCCTCGACCGTCACTGGCTCGGCGATGATCGGCACCAGATGACGTGACAGGCCGCTGACCTGGATGAGGTTGTTGAGCCGGCGCTTCGACCCAGGCGATTCCAGATGCCGGCCAGGCTCCACGAAGCGGCCGGGCGGCATCATGTCGGCGCTGGAGCCGGTGTCATGCCACATCAGCTGTTCGTGAAAGACGTAGCCTGTCGCCATCCGCGGCATCCTCTGAAAACCAGATGACGCTAGCAGGCTAACAATCGCCTGGCCCGACCCTAAAGAGGGGGCCATGTCTGTAATCTATGCCCCTCCTTTCGGAGGGGTGCGGAGGTTTGCGGCGGCCTGCGCGGCGCGCACGGCCTGGACGCGGTTGGATACGGAGAGCTTGCCGAAAATGTTCTTCAAATGCCACTTCACCGTCGTTTCGCTCACCGACAGCGCAACGGCGATATCGCGGTTGGACATGCCTTCCGACAAGCAGTGCAGCAGCTCGGACTCGCGCTGGGTGAGCTGTTCCTTCTCGGCAACCGGCATGGCTGGCTTACGCGCCGCGACGGGCAGTGTCTGCGCGGCATCGATGATGCGCGTTGCATAGGCCGACAATGCCGGGTCGGTCTTTGCCTGTGCCGCGCGCAGCCGCATCAATCCCTCGACGACGGGCCTGCCCTCGTCGACGAAGGAGCGGATGAAGCCGGAGGGCTGGGCAAGGCGCAGTGCTTCGAGCAGATGCCGGTCGGCCTCGCGCTGGTCATGGCCGGCGCTCTTGGCGCGCAGGATCTGCGCCAGTATGTGACGGCGCATGCGCCCGCTGCCTTTCGTTCGCTCCAGCAGCGTGTCGAAAATCGCGGCCGCCCCTGCGTAGGATTTCTCCGCCGTCAGCAGCCGGCCTTCGGCGAAGAACTCGAATTCGTTGGCGACAGTTGGGACGGTCTCGGCGCTTTCGCCGCGATGCTGGCTCAGCAATGCGCGTGCCTCGGCGACGCGGTTCTGGTCGATCAGCAGCCGGATGCGATCATGCACCAGCACCGAAGCGAGGCGGCGGTAGACGGAGCCGCGCACGCGCTGATAGACGCGCTCCAGCATGTCCAGGGCCGCGTCGCCCCGGCCGGTCAGCTGCAGCACGCGGGCATAGGTCGGCACGCTGGCCAGGGGATAGACAATGACCGCGGCGCCCTCGATTAGCGGGCCGAGATTCTCGACCAGCGACAGCGCCTCACCGGACGCGTTGGTCTCGTAGGCGAGTTCGGCAAGCAGCGTACCGGCGAGCGCCTCGGCATAGGAGTTCGCGCCGATCCGCGTCCGCGCCTCGATGATCGCGTTGCGAAGCAGCCGTTCGGCGGCCGGCAGGCGGCCGGCCGAGCGCTCGATGACGGCCATGTAGCAATTGGCGATGGTGACGCCGAGCAGGCTGCCGCTTCGCTCATGCGCCTTGCGTGCAGCGTCCACCGCCGCGCGTGCCCCTTCGAGGTCGCCCAGCGCATAGAGATTATAGCCGATGACGTTGGCGGTCGCGCCTTCCATGAACCAGGCATCGGGCGCGATGATGCGCAGCGCGGCCAGCGCGGTGTCGCGTGCGTCCTCGAACTGTTCCAGCGTGCTGTGGACCGCAGCGGCAAGGACCTCGAGTTCGGCCTCGATCGTGGTGCCGGTCAGCGTGCCCGGGTCATTGCTGTCAGTCGGCCCAGTCTCGACCAGCTTGCGCGCATTGGCGAGCGTCTGCTGGGCAATCTCGGGCTGGCTCGAGTGCACCGCCAACCACAGCACGACAAGCTGCAGCCGGATGCGCTGGTCGATCAGTTTCCTCGGCAGCAGCGCCAGCAACTGGCGCACGTAGAGAAGCTGGCACTGGGCGATGAGTTCGAGCGCGTTGTTCTCGACGAACACCGCCGCGCGGGCCTGGTCGCCGGCGGCGAGCGCATGACCGATGGCCTCGGTCAGCATCTTGCGTTCGCCGAACCATTCCGAAGCCGCCAGATGCAGCGGGGCGATCATCTCCGGTTCGCGCCGTTCCATCTCGCGGGTGAGGAAGTCGTGGAACAGATGATGATAGCGGAACCAGCGGCGCTCCTCGTCGAGCGGCACGAGGAACAGGTTACGGGTCTCGATCTCGGTGATAGCAGCCTCGGCGTCCGCCGCGCGTATCACCGCCCGGCAGGCCTCGGCGCTGAAACGCTCGAAGATCGAGGAGTAGAGCAGGAACTTCGCCAGCGCCGGCGGCAGTTCCAGGAACACTTCCCCCATCAGGAAGTCGGCGACGTTGCGGTTGGCTCCGGTGAAATTGCCGATGACGGTTTCGGGCGCATGGGCAGCGCTGAGCGACAGCGAGGCGAGCTGCAGGCCTGCGGCCCAGCCTTCGGTGCGCGAGCACAAGGTCTCCACCGTGCCACTGCCGATGGAGAGGCCAAGCTTGTCGTTGAAGAAGGCTTCGGCTTCGGACGAGGCGAAACGCAGATCGTCCGGGCCGATTTCAAAGACATCGCCGAGCACCCTGAGCTTGCCGAGCTGCAGGTCGGGCAGGTTGCGCGAACCGATGACGAAGGCAACGTTGGCGGGGGCCTGCCGCGTCAGGCGCTCCATGAACCGCTTCACCGCCGGTGCTTCGATAGCGTGATAGTCGTCGAAGAACAGAGTGATGTCGGCATGGCGTGCCGCAAGACCCGCCACAAGGGCCGCCAACACCACGTCAAGCTGCGGGATCGGGCTCGACTGGAAGGCGAGATCGAGCTCGGCTGGGTTCTGCACGAGATGGCGCAGCGCCCCAACCAGATGCGACAGGAAGGCGCCTTCGTCATTGTCCGTCGCTTCGCAGGACAGCCATGCCGTCAGCCGGCCGTGGCGCGTGACCTCGGCTGCCCATTGCGCCATCGTCGTCGATTTGCCGAAGCCGGCGGGTGCGGCGAACAGCACGATGCGCGTGTCGACATGCCGCTCCAACCTCGACAGGATGCTCTCACGCCGTACCCAACGGCGGTGGTGGGGCGATGCCTGGCCCGCGGGTTGAGAAGACGGTCTCATCTGGCGCGGGGCACCCATTCCGTTTCGATCAGCGGAATTTGCGGCGCGCAATCGCGCGGCAAGGTTCCCTTGATCCGCGGATCGTCGGTGATCTCGAAGCCGGCCGCGAAGGGTTCAAACCCGCAAGCCCGGTAGAAGCCGATGACGCTGTGATGATCGATGCTGCTGGTGTGCAGCCAGATACGCCCCGGCTTTAGGGGCCATGCCTGATCGAGCGCACCCGCCATCAGCCGCTTGCCAAGGCCTCGGCCGGTCAAGGAAGGGAAGAGACCGAAATAGGTGATTTCGATCTCGTTGCTGTCGGCGAGCGTGAATTCGGCCATGCCGACATGGCTGCCGCGTTCATCGTGACCGTAATAGAGATGCTGGCGCGGGTCGGCGAAATGCTCCGCGATGTCGGCGTCCGACATTTCGGCGGCGCGATCCCACAGCCAGGGAGAGCCGATCTCGAGAAAGACCGAACGGTAGAAGGCGGGCTCGAGGTTGGTGACGCGGGTCATCGCCAGCGGATGCGCGAGACCCTGCACCGGCGCGCGCGCTTCCATCCATGTCACGGCATTGACGATCTTGCCGGCCGGGATACGCCGGTAGCCGGACGCGAGATCGGTGATTTCATCCGGCAATGTGCCTTCGGTGACTTGCATCTGTCCTCGATCTTCCGTCGCGCAGCCTACCGGCATGTCAAGAAGCTGATGCCAATTCTGCGGCCGCCTGCCAAGAGGCTGCAGGGGTGGGCCATAATTTTGGCCGGCCTGTCTTCTTGCCTTTTCCAGAGATGGCATATGAGATATGATACACCATTCACAGGAAAGCGGAATATCATGCCTGAGCGAATTGCGGATGAGGCCATTTTGCGGGCGGTCGACGATGGTTTCGACCGTCAGCTCGCCTTTATGGCCGATCTCGTGCGCTTTCCCTCCCAACGCGGCGAGGAGCATGCCGCGCAATCCTTCATGGCGGCGGCTTATGAAGCCGATGGCTATGCGGTCGATATGTGGCGTGTCGATGTCGACGCGATCCGCGACCTGCCCGGATTTTCTCCCGTTGCGGTTTCCTATGACGACGCATTCAACGTCGTCGCCACTCACACGCCGAAAAACGCCACCGGCCGCTCGCTGATCCTCAACGGGCATATCGATGTCGTGCCGACGGGACCGCTCGATCGCTGGGTCCGCGACCCCTACGATCCGGTGATCGAGGATGGCTGGATGCATGGCCGTGGCGCCGGCGACATGAAGGCCGGCCTGTCGGCCTGCCTCTATGCGCTGGCCGCCTTGCGTGGCCTCGGCTACCAGCCGGCCGCGAAAGTGTTTCTGCAGTCGGTGGTCGAGGAGGAGTGCACCGGCAATGGCGCGCTCGCTTGCCTGCAGCGTGGCTACCGCGCCGACGCGGCCTTCATTCCCGAACCGCTGGAGCCAAGGCTGATGCGGGCGCAGGTCGGCCCGATCTGGTTCAGGGTCGAAGTCGATGGCGACCCGCAGCACGCGTCGGGCGCCTTCTCGGCCGGCGCCAATGCCATCGAAAAGGCCTTCCTCATCATCCAGGCGCTGAAGCAGCTCGAAATCGTCTGGAATGCGAGGAAGGTCGACGACAGGCATTTCTGCGATCACCCGCACCCGATCCGCTTCAATCTCGGCAAGATCGAAGGCGGCGAGTGGACGTCGAGCGTTCCGGCGCGTTGCGTCTTCGAGATGCGTGTCGCGACCTATCCCGGCCAGAAGCTCGAGGACGCCAGGGCCGAGTTGGAAGCTTGCATCGCGAATGCGGCGCGCGCTGATCCGTTCCTCGCCAATCGTCCGCCAAGGATGACCTATAACGGCTTCATGGCCGAGGGTTACGTACTTGAGGGGGCCGACGAGATGGAAGCCGTGCTGCGGCGCAGCCACACCGCCGTGTGGGGTGAGCCGCTGACGGAACACGTCACCTCGGCCACCACCGATGCGCGCTTCTTCGGCCTTTATGCCGACACGCCCGCAATCGTCTACGGCCCGATCTGCCGCATGCCGCATGGCTATGACGAGGCCGTCGATCTCGACTCCGTGCGCAAGGTCACGCAGACCATTGCGCTCTTCATCGCCGACTGGTGCGGTCTTGAACCCATAAATGCCGAGGTCAGGCCATGAACGCGGCCGTATCGGATGCCTTCGGCGAGACGCTTGCGGAGGATGCGCCTGATGTCTCGATCGCCGAGGCGCTTGCCCTGTTGCGCCGGCACTATGGGCTCACCGGCAGCGCGCGCCCGCTGCCGGGCGAACGCGACCATAATTTCCATATCCAGACCGAAGGCGAGGGCGAGTTCGTCCTGAAGGTCTCGCATCCGGCTGAAGAGGCCGGCTTCACCGATTTCCAGAACAAGGCGCTCGACCACATTCTGACGGTCGACCCTTCCTTGCCAGTTCCTTCCGTGCGCAAGAGCGTCGAAGGCGAAGCACAGTTCATGGTAGGCGTCGGCGGATCGCCGCCGCGCATCGTCCGGCTGGTCAGCTATCTGCCCGGCCAGCTGCTTTCGCGCTCGCCCACGTCAGCGGCGCAGGACCGCAATCTTGGCATCTTCCTCGCCCGGCTTGGCCGGGCACTGCGCGGCTTCTTCCATCCGGCCGCCGGCAGCGACCTTTTGTGGGACATTCGCAAGGTCGCCAAGACGCGGCCCATGCTGGCGCACATCGCCGATGCCGGCCATCGCGCCATGGTCGAGCGCGTCATCGACGCCTTCGAGGAACATGCGGCGCCGGTGATCCCCGGCCTGCGCGCCCAGATCGTCCACAACGACATGAACTCCTACAATGTGGTGATGGATGCCGCGCGGCCGGAAGTGGTGAGCGGCATCCTCGATTTCGGCGACATGATCCATTCGCCGCTGATCTGCGACCTCGCCATCGGTGCCGTCTACCGCTGGCCGGCTGAAGGTCACCCTCTGGCGCCCGCGGCCCGCTTCGTCGCCGGCTATCAGTCGGTGCAGCCGCTCGAAATCGAAGAGCTTGGCATCCTCTTCCACCTCATTCGTGCACGGCTTGCGCTCATCGCCAACATTGCCAGCTGGCAGGCCGGGCGGTTTCCGGCCAAACGCGACTATGTGCTTCGCCTCATCACCGAGGTCTGGACCTCGCTCGAACGGCTGGACGGTCTATCGCCCGCTGACGCCCGCCGCTATTTTCTCGACCATTCCAAGCCGGAGTAGATGCCCGTGTCCCAGTCCTCGCCCGCAAGTGCCTCCGCCGACACCGGAGTTTCCGCACGAGAGCACGCGCTGCTCGAACGCCGCGCCAGATTGCTCGGGCCGACCTATCGCGCCTTCTACCGCAACCCGATCCATCTGGTGCGTGGCAGCGGTGTCTGGCTCTACGATGCCCAGGGCCGAAAATACCTCGACGCCTATAACAACGTCGCCTCGGTCGGACACTGCCATCCGCGCGTCGTCGAGGCATTGTCGGGACAGGCCGCCACGCTCAACACGCACACGCGCTACCTCAGCGAGATCATCCTCGATTACGCCGAAAAGCTGCTTGGCACGCTGCCGCCCCATCTCGGCCATGCCATGTTTACCTGCACCGGCAGCGAGGCCAACGATCTCGCCATCCGCATCGCCCAGCACTCCAGCGGCAACACCGGTGTGATCATCACCGAATTCGCCTATCACGGCGCCACCATCGCCACCGCGCAGTTGTCGCCGGCGGCGGTCGGGGCCAAGGGCGTGCCCGCGCAACACCGGACCGTGGCGGCGCCGGACACCTTCCGTGACGGCGGCCGCGCCGCGCATGATTTCGCCAAAAATGTCGCCGCCGCCATCGAGGATATGCGCGCGCGAAACATCCGTCCGGCGGCGCTGCTTCTCGATTCCGCCTTTTCCAGCGACGGCATCTTCTTCCCTGATGCTGCAGTCATGCGCGAGGCGGCCGATCACGTCAGGAAGGCGGGCGGCATCGTCATTGCCGACGAGGTCCAGTCCGGTTTCGGCCGGCTTGGCCGGGGCATGTGGGGCTTCGCCAATTATGGCCTCGAACCTGACATCGTCACCATGGGCAAGCCGATCGGCGACGGACATCCGATGGGCGCGGTGATCGTGCGGCCGCAGCTTGTGAGCTCGTTCGGTTCGAACACCGGCTACTTCAATACCTTCGGCGGCAATCCGGTCGCGGCCGCTGTCGGCATCGCCGTGCTCGACGTGATCGAGGGCGAGGGGCTGATCGAGAACGCGCGCACGGTCGGCACCTATACCGGAGAATTGCTGGACGCCTTGAAAGGCCGCCACGGCATGGTCGCCGATGTCAGGCACAACGGTCTCTATTTCGGGGTCGAGTTGACGGCGGAGGATGAGGCCACTGCCGCCGCCAAGACCTCATCCGCCGTTGAAGCCATGCGCGAGGATGGCGTGCTGATCTCGTCCTGCGGTCCGCGCGGCAATGTCCTGAAGATCAGGCCGCCACTGCCCTTTGCCAGGGACAATGCCGAGCAGCTGGCCGAGACGCTCGATCGCGCGCTGTCGGCATGGTGAGCTGAGCGGGCGCATGCTGAAGCTCGAGCATCAAACCCTCAACGACCGCGCCTATGGCGCGCTCAAGCAGGAATTGATTTCAGGCGGTTTCAGCCCGGGCCAGACACTGGTCATCCGCAAGCTCGCGGAAACCTTTGGCATTTCGACCACCCCGATCCGCGAGGCGTTGCAAAGGCTGGTCGCCGAGCGGCTTCTGGAACTGCAGAACAACCGCTCGATCATCGTGCCCTTGCTGTCGGAGCCCGCCTTCGCGGAACTGACGCGCATCCGCATCGCCGTCGAGGGATTGGCGGGCGAGATGGCCGCCACGCGCATGAGTGAGAGCGCGCTGGCCGACATACAGGTCGCGCTCGCCGGCATGCAACGCGCCATCGAGGCGCAGGACGCCAGGACCTATCTTTCCCTGAACGAGGCCTTCCATTTTGCTATTTATGAGCACGCCGGCGCGCCGATCCTCCTGAACATGATCCGCGATCTCTGGGGGCGCGTCGGACCTTATCTGAAGCTCCTGATGCGGGCCGATCGCTACATTCCGCAGTCCAATGACGCACATCACAGGATTGTCGCCGCGCTCGAACAGCGCAACGGTCCGGCCGTTCGTGTATCCCTTGAACAGGACATCGCCGTGGCGGCCGCGGTTCTCTCCGAAAATCTTCGCACGACAAACTGATCGGACGGCAGGCCCGGTCGGCCTATGCTGTTTCGTCCATCCGGTCGCGCAGCATGCTCCAGCCGAGCAACATGTTGGGTGCGTGTCGCAGCAGGGCGTGAAACGGAATCGGCGCCGGTGGCGCGAAAGGCAGTGGCAACTCGCGGGCGTCGGTTCCAGCGGCCCAGTCGGCCAGTACCTTGCCCATCGCCGTCGTCATGGCGATGCCGCGTCCATTGCAGGCGCGGCCGGCGATCAGGCCCGGGCCGAGGTCCAGGAGGTGCGGCAGGAAATCCGGCTCGACGGCGGCCATTCCCGACCAGCCATAGACAAGCGGGGGCAGGTCGGGCAGGTCGAGACGGGCGGCGAGCCGGCGCCAGATTGTTTGCGGTACGCGTCTGTCGGCACCGGCGCTTAGAATATGCATGCCGCCGCTGATCAGCCGGTTATCGGCATCGAAGCGGAAGGTGAAGAGATTGCGCCTGGTGTCGCCGACGCCTTGCCCCCCGGGAAGCAGACGCGTGCGGATTTCGAGCGGTAGCGGCGCCGTGGCGATCTGGAAAACCTTCAGCGGAAAATAAGTCCGCTGCAGCGACGGATCGAGCGACCCGCCATAGGCGTTGGTGGCGATCAGCACCCTGGCGGCGCGCACCGAGCCCGATGGCGTTTTCAGCGCCCAGCCGTCGGCCACGCGATCAATCGACGTGACACGTGCCTGTTCGAAAATCCGCGCGCCGGCCTTTTCCGCCGCATCGGCCAATCCGCGTGCATAGGCGACCGGATTGAGTACGCCGCCGGAACGGTCCATCCAGCCGCCGAGATAGCCGCGCGCGCCGGTCAGCGTTGCGACATCCTGCCGATCCAGGGTGACGACAGGCCGTCCACGCTGCGCCCATTGTCCCGCGCGTGATTTGACCTTCTCCAGGGCCGCCGGCGAGTGCGCCGGCTGGATCCATCCGTTCTGCACCGCGTCGCAATCGATGCCGTGCTGCCGGATCAGGCCGAAGACGAGGTCGGCGCTGTCGGCGGCAAAATCGATGAGGCGTTCGCCGCGTTCCGGGCCGAGATGGGCAACGATGCCGTCCGGGTCCATCTTGGCGAAGTTCGGCACGACGAAACCGGCATTCCGGCCGGTCGCGCCCCAGGCGATGATTTCGGCTTCGAGAACGGCGACGGAAAGTCCTTTTCCGGCGGCGTGCAGTGCGGTTGAAAGCCCGGAAAAACCGCCGCCGACAATAGCGAGGTCGACATCGAGGTCGCCATTCAGCGCAGGCCGCTCGCGCCGATCGCGGCTGACGGCGTGCCAGAGCGAAGCGCCATGCGCCTCCTGCCTGACCATCGCATTCATCCGTTGGAACTGCTTTTGGCCGTGTCCAGTTTCGCCCGCTTGCCGAAGCGTGCCCGCCGCGGCCTGTCGCCGAACAGGCCGTTTGGCCTGATCAGAAGGATGACGCAGAGCATGACGCCGATGGCAACGATTTGCAGCGAGGCGGCGCGTGCTTGCTGCTCGGGCGGGAAGAACACGCTGGTCGCCGTGCCCGATCCGGCCCATATCCCCCAGACCAGCACACTGCCGACGACGGCGCCGAGATTGCTGCCGGAGCCGCCGACGATCAGCATGACCCAGACCTGGAAGGTCAGGATCGGCAGGTAATTGTCGGGTGCGATGAAGCCGGTGAAATGCGCCTGCATCGCGCCGGCCAGTGCCATGATGGCGCCGCCGACGGCAAAGGCCTGGACGCGGTAGAAACGCGCGCTCTTGCCGAGCGAGATCGCGGCCCGCTCGTCCTCCCGCAGCGCCTTCAGCACGCGGCCCCAGGGGCTGCGCGACAGATGCTCCAAGGCGAGATAGGCGATCAGCGTCACCGCACAGACGACGGCAAGGTTGGACAGGTTGAACAGCAGCGGTGTCTCCGCCAGGCCGCCGAAGGGGCGCGGGATGAAACCGATGCCGAATGGGCCACCCGTCAGCTTCTGCGCGTTGAGCGCAACCAGTTGCACGACCACGGCGACACCGAATGTGGTGATCGCCAGATAGTCCGACCGCAGACGCAATGTGGCCATGCCGGTAAGGGCTGCGGCCATACCGCCAACCACCATGGCGCCTGCCCACCCGACAAGGATCGGCAGGCCGAAACCGCCCAGCCTCGCGGCGTCGTCCGGTGTCGTCAGCAGCGCCGATGTGTAGGCGCCGATGGCAACGAAGCCGGCGAGCCCGACATTGAACAGGCCTGTCAGCCCCCACTGCAGATTGAGCCCCAGCGTGACCAGCGAGAAGATCAGCGCCGTGGTCAGGAAGAAGGCGCCGTAGCCGACGAGATCGATCATCTTTCCCGAACTCCGAAAAGGCCGATCGGCCGCACGAACAGCACCGCCATCAGGATGATGAAGGAGACGGCGGCGCGCCATTCGGCACCGATCAATTGCACGGCGCCGGCTTCGGCGAGCCCGATGATCAGGCCGCCGAGCACCGCGCCCGGGATGCTGCCGATGCCGCCGAGGATGGCGGCGGCGAACATCGGTAGCAGCATGTCGAAGCCCATGAAGGGGCGGATCTGCACCAGAACGCCGATCATCACGCCGGCAACGCAGGCAAGCGCGCCGCCGACGATCCAGGTGACGCGCACCACCTTGGCGACGTCGATGCCGACGATCCGGGCCAGCGCCGCGTTCTGGCTCAGCGCCTGCATGGAACGCCCGGTCTGCGTACGTGTCATCAACAGATGCACGCCGAGCACGAGCACGGCGGTCAGCGCCAGCAAGGCGATCTGGTCGGGCGTGATGCGGATGCCGAAGCCGACCGGCATGGCGATCTGGATGGCTCGGCTGAAATAGGTTGGCCGTGAGGTGAAGGTGAACTCCAACAGGCTCCGCAGCGCCATCGAGGCGCCGAAGCTCGCCATCACGACGATGATCGCCTGGCCTTGCGAGCGCAGCCGCGAGAACAACACCTTGTCGAGTAGCAGCGCCAGCAGTGCGGTGAACGCCATGCCGACGACCAGGGCAACAAGGAGCGGCCAGCCGAAGGACAGCGGCCCGATCGGCGCCACCTTGCCGAATGTCGCGCCGATGGCGCTGACCACGGCCAGCGTCGCATAGGTGCCCCAGGCCATGAAGTCGCCATGGGCGAAGTTGGAGAAACGCAGGATCGAATAGGTGAGCGTCACGCCGATGGCACCGAGGCCGATCATCGAGCCGGTCAGCAATCCGTCGATGATGAACTGCAGGCTCATGCAGCGCCTCCCTGCTGGCGCTGGGGACGCTGGCCGAGATAGAGTTCGGCGACGACCGGGTCGTTCCACAATTCCGAGGCGACGCCCTCATGCCGGTCCTTGCCTTCGACCAGAACATAGGCGCGGTCGCCGATGGCAAGCGCTGCCTTGGCGTTCTGCTCGACCAAAAGGATGGTGACTCCGGACTTGCGGATGCCGGCCAGCATCTCGAACACCGCCGAGACGAACTTTGGCGACAGGCCAGCCGACGGTTCGTCCAGCACCAGCACCTTGGGGTGGACGATCAGCGCACGTGCAACGGCGAGCATCTGCCGCTGTCCTCCGGACAGATTGCCGGCCGCGGTGCGGCGCTGGCGGACGAGGTCGGGGAAGGCGGCATACATCTCCTCGATGCGGGCCGGGATGTCGCGCCGCTCGAGGATGCCGCAGGCAACCCTGAGATTGTCCTCGACCGACATCAGCGGAAAGATATTCTCGGTCTGCGGCACGAAGGCGAGGCCAAGCCGCACCATGGTGTGGGCCGGTGCCGCGGTGATATCCTGGCCGTCCAGGAACACTGAACCGCCGGTGATCGGCACGAGGCCTGCGATCGCCTTGATGAAGCTCGACTTGCCGGCGCCGTTGGGACCGAGGACGACGACGATTTCACCTTTTCTGACCGTGATCGAGGCGCCGCGCACGATCGGCACGCCGGGTTCGTAACCGGCTTCGAGATTGTGGACATCGAGGACGGTCTCGCTCATGCGGCGCCCCCGAGATAGGCCTCGATCACGCGTGGATCGCGGGCGACTTCTTCCGCCGTGCCTTCGCTGAGCAACTGGCCGCTCGCCATCACAAGGACGCGGTGGCAGAGCCGCGTCACCATGTCGATGTTGTGCTCGATGAGCAGGAAGGTGATGCCGCGCGCATTGATGTCGCGGATGCGGTCGATGATGACTTCGAGCAGCGTCGCGTTGACGCCGGCCGCCGGTTCGTCGAGCAGGATGATCGCCGGATCGGCCATCATCACCCGGGCAAGTTCGAGCAGCTTGCGCTGGCCACCGGAAAGCACGCGCGCCGGCTCATGCGCGAGGTGGGTGAGGGTGACCAGTTCCAGCAGTTCGAGCGCCTTTGCCCGGGCGGCTCTTTCCTGCGCCGCCACCCGCCACGGCGTGACGAAGTTGGCGAGCAGCCTTTCGCCCGCCTGGCCCTGTGCCGCCAGCATGATGTTCTCGATCAGCGTCAGATTGGGGAGCGGGCGCGGGATCTGGAAGGTGCGGCCGAGACCCCGGCCGATGCGCAGGTGAGCGGCTTCGCCGGAGACGCGCACGCCGTTGAGCAGGATGTTGCCACTGGTGGGCAGGATACTGCCGGCCAGCAAGTCGAACATGGTCGTCTTGCCGGCGCCATTGGGTCCGATCAGGCCAAGGATTTCGCCCGCTTTGACGTCGAACGAGACATCGTTGACGGCGACAAGGCCGCCGAACCGCCTGACGACCTGGCTCGCCGTCAGAACCGGCACACGGGTCTCCCGCCCTTGGCGTTCCGCTACCTCGCTCATCGAACCCTCTGGCCGAAGACGATCGTTGCCGCCTCCTGATTATGATTTGTGATCACACTTGCTTTGATCACGCTATTCGGCTTTAATTTCATCCGCAAGCCGAAAACCCGCCGAGAACGGAATTCCATGCAAAAGGCTGCTGTCGGAAAGAACAACGAGGCGATCGCGGCCCAGCTCGCGCCGGTCGGCCGCGAAACGGTGCAGGATCGCGTCTATTCCGAACTGCGGCGCGCGCTGATCGGCGGCCTGTTCGAGCCAAGCCAGGTGCTGACGATCCGCGGTCTGGCCGATGCGCTGGTCACCTCGACGATGCCGGTGCGCGAAGCGCTAGGCCGGCTGATCACGGAGAAGGCGCTGGAGGCGCTGCCCAACCGCTCAGTGCGCGTGCCGCCGATCACGCTGGAACGTCTCGACGATCTCCTGCGTGCCCGCGTCCTGATCGAGGGCGAGGCGATCGCGCTGGCCGCGGCGCGCATGGGGCCCCGCCAGATAGCCGCCATCGAAACCATTCTGGCTGAATGGGACGAGATGCGGGCGCTGAAACACAAGAAGGATGTCGACCGCGAAGTGACGCTCAACCAGAGCTTTCACTTCGAGATCTACCGATCCTGCGGCTCGGCGGTGCTGATTCCGATGATCGAGAGCTTGTGGCTGCAATCGGGGCCATGCATCCGCGTCGCCATCTACGCCTTCTCGGAAGCCGGCGAGGTCGACACCGCCCAGTATCACCGCCGTATCGTCGAGGCGCTGACCACGCAGGACGCGCATGCGGCGCGCGAGGCGCTGGCCGCCGACATCAGCCGGCCCTTCACCTTCCTGCGGAACAAGCTGCAATCCGCCGCCGCGAAAGCCCAGACATGACCTCCATCAGGATCAGTGAGCCTCGTTCGAAGCTTTCCGTCACCGCGCTCCTGTTGCCCGGGAAAGCGCCGGAAAACGCCGCCTTTCTCACGGCGTATCTGGCCACGCCACGCGTCGTCCCCGGCATCCACGCGATGTGGACGGGACCGGAGATTTCCTGTCCGGTTCCCGCCGCCGATCTTGAAGGCCAAACCTATGCCAAGCCCTTGCCGGCGGAGAACGCGACGCTGACGCCGCAGCCGGGCGACATCGTGCTGTCCTACGTGCCGCCGCGCATGTGGGGCGGCAATCCCAATGCCATCTTCGACATCGGCCTGTTCTACGGGCAGGGCGCGCGCCTGCTGTTCCCCATTGGTTGGCTGGCCGGCAGCGTGGTGGCACAGGTGCTTGCCGAAGACCGCGATCAATTCGCCGCCGCGTGTGGGGTGATCCGGCGCAACGGCGCCTGCGACATCACCTTTAGCCTGGTGGAGGCCCCAAATGGCTGACGACAGTTTCGAGCTCTTCGATCTTCGCGTCGAGGCGGTCATCCCGCAGGGCAAACCGATCTACTGCGGCGCCAAGGCCGGCGATTATTTCGAGCTCAAGGGCGAGATGCTGTCGATGCCGGCGGCGCAGGGTTTTTCGATCTATTCGCTCGCCGCGGTGCTGCCGCTGCTGGCGGCGAAGCAGCGCCCGACCCACCCGAACGACTGGATGACCTCGGATGCCGAGATCGCCTGCCCCGATCCCAACTGCGCCAGCCGGTTGCGGATCGTCAGGCTGGCCAAGCGGCGGTTCAGCCATGCCGAAACCACGGCCGTACCGCTGCCGAAGGAGAATGACCGGACATGACCGCCAAGGCCTTCGAGCTCAGCCCCGGCTATACCGTCTCACGTGTCATACGAGGCGGCTGGCAACTGGCCGGCGGCCATGGCGCCATTGATCGCAGCCAAGCGGTGACCGACCTGATCGCCACCTTCGATGCCGGGATTTGGACCTATGACTGCGCCGATATTTACACAGGCGTCGAGGAACTGATCGGCGCCACGCGGTTGCGGCTGGCCAATGAACGCGGCCTCGATGCGGCGGCCAAAATGAAGGTGCACACCAAGCTGGTGCCTGATCTGGAACGGCTGGCCAACATCAGCCGCGATTATATCAGGGGCATCGTCGACCAGTCGCTGCGGCGGCTGAAGACCGAGCGGCTCGATCTCGTCCAGTTCCACTGGTGGGATTATGCGATGGCCGGCTACGTCGAGGCGATGGGCTGGCTCGAGGAGCTTCGGCGCGAGGGCAAGGTGCGCAATCTCGGCACCACCAATTTCGACACACCACGGCTCGCCGAAATCCTGGCCGCCGGCATTCCGCTGGTCAGCCAGCAGCTGCAATATTCGGTGCTCGACCAGCGTCCGGCGAACAGCCTCGCGGCACTTGCCGAGAAAAACGGTGTCAGTTTCCTTTGCTACGGCTCTGTCGCCGGCGGCTTCCTCAGCGACAGATGGCTCGGCGTGTCCGAACCTGTCACACCGCTCGAAAACCGCTCGCTGGTCAAGTACAAGCTGATCATCGATGATTTCGGCGGCTGGGACCTGTTCCAGCAACTGCTCCAGGTGCTTAAGACCGTCGGCGACCGCCACGGCGTCGACATCGCCACGATAGCCAGCGCCTGGGTGCTGGAGCGGCCGCAAGTGGCCGCCGTCATCGTCGGCGCCCGCAACCAGGCGCACGCGCTGGCCAATGCGGAGATCATGAATGTCGCACTCGACGCCGATGACCGGGCACGGATTGCCGCCGCCATCGCGCGGGGCACCGGCCTTGAGGGGGACGTCTACACGCTGGAGCGTGACCGCCACGGCCGCCACGGCTCGATCATGCATTACAATCTGAACGCGGGCCGGGTGTGAAACCATGGACGACAGGCTGTTTTCGCAGGCTAGCGCCGAGATCACCGACCTGCACCGCTTTTTCGTCGACTGGTTCGTCGCCGCGCGGGCCGACAAAGTGGATTTCGGCCGCTTCGAGGCCGTCATGGGCGAAGGCTTGACCATGATCGCACCAGGCGGCCAGATCCTCGACCGCGATGCCGTGATCGACCATGTGCGCTCCAGCCGCGCCACCTGCGACGACGGCTTCGCCATCTCGATCGAGGACATCAAGCCCGGATGGCAGGATGGCGATACGATCGTCGTCCTCTACGTCGAGGCGCAGTCGCGTGGCGGCAAGCGTAGCCGCCGCCAGTCGAGTGCCGTTTTCACCACCAGTTCATCGGCGCCCAATGGCGTTCAATGGCGGCATCTGCATGAAACCTGGCTGCAGGTGCCGGAACACTAAGACCTTCCAGACGTCAAATCAGTTCGTGTAACTCAAGGGGAACAACAATGAGAAAGACGATACTCCAACTCACCACCGCGCTTGCTCTTGCCACGATTGCCGGTGCTGCCCAGGCCGCCGACTGCAAGATCACCGTCGGCCTCGTCATGGAACTGACCGGTCCGGCCGGCGAATACGGCCAGGCCGGCGCCAAGTCGGTCGAGATGGCCTTCCGCGACATCAACGACGCCAGCGGGGTGCGCGGCTGCGATCTCGTCACCGATACCCGTGACAGTCAGAGCCAGGGCAACATCGCGGTCGACGCCGCGACGCAGCTGGTTCAGGTCAAGAAGGTGCCGGTCATCATCGGCGGCATCATCTCCTCGGTGTCGATTCCGATCCTGACCTCGGTCACCGCTCCGGCCAAGATCGTCCAGGTCTCGCCAGCGTCATCCTCGCCGACGCTGACGACACTCGGTCGCGACGGCAAGACCAACGGCATCTTCTTCCGCACCATCACCTCGGATGCGCTGCAGGGCGTGGCCGCCGCCAAATACGCCATCGACAAGGGCTTCAAGAAGCTGGCGATCATCCACGTCAACAACGACTTCGGCGTCAACATGGTGGCCGAATTCTCGCGTGCCTACAAAGCGCTAGGCGGCACCATCGTCTCCGACACGCCCTACAATGAGAAGCAATCGAGCTATGCGTCCGAGGTCACCGCGGCGATGGGAGGCGAGCCGGACGGTCTCTATCTCGTCAGCACGCCGGTCGATGGCGCCACCGTTGCCCGCACCTGGATTTCCCAGGGCGGCGTGCAGAAGTTCCTGCTCAATGACGGCATGAACAGCCCTGACTTCATCGACTCCGTCGGCGCTGATTATCTGAAGGATGCCTATGGCACGTCCTCCGGCACCAGCCCGACCGCCTCGACCGAGTATTTCACAAAGAACTACAAGGCATTCTCCGGCATCGAACCGTCGAACCCGGCGGCCGACCGTTCCTATGATGCCGGCGCCATCGTCGGCCTGGCCATCGCCATTGCCGGCTCCGAGGATCCGGCCAAGATCAAGGATGCCATGTACAAGGCGGTCGACCCTGCCGGCACGCCGATCTATGCCGGCAAGGAGGAGTTCGCCAAGGCGCTCGGCCTGATCAAGGATGGCAAGCCGATCCGTTACGAAGGCGTCATCGGCCCTGTCGCCTTCGACAAGTTCGGCGACATCACCGGCCCGTTCCGGCTGTGGAAGATCGTCGACGGCAAGGTGACCACCGACGGTGAAATGACCACCGACGATGTCAACGCCCTGCAGGCCAAGCTTCAGTGAGCTGGACAGTACTTCCGGCATCAACCGCGTTTCTTCGCGATTGATGCCGGCATCGCCTGGCCAATATCGCTTGCACGGCGCGCCATCACGAATAGGATCGGCCGGCTGCAATTGAAGGATGCGAGCGTGTTGGACAAGGGTACCCATCGGGCCGTCCGGTCGGTGTATGCGGATGACGCGTTTTGCCACACGGGCGCCTGAGCCCGATGTCGCCTGAAACACAACGACTTCTGTCCGCGCTTGGCGATCGGCTGGGCGCGGGCGGCGTGCTCGCCGGCTCTGATGTCGACCAGCGCTACCGTGACGATCCCGACGGCAAGCTTGGCTCGCTGCCCGAAGTGGTGCTGCGTCCGCGCGATACCGTTGGTGTGGCGGCAGCACTCGCTGGCTGCAACGCTCTCGGTCAGTCGGTCGTCATCCAGGGCGGGCGCACCGGACTGGCCGGTGGCACACGTGTGCAGCCGGGCGAGATCGTGCTGTCGCTGGAGCGGATGACCGGGCTTGCCGCCCCGGACATCCAAGCCGCCAGCATTATCGCCGAAGCCGGCGCCACGCTACAGGCGGTGCAGGAGGCGGCCGACAACGCCGGGCTGATGTTCGGCGTCGATATCGGCGCGCGCGGTTCGGCCACGGTCGGCGGCAACATCGCCACCAATGCCGGCGGCATCCGCGTGCTGCGTTATGGCATGTACCGGGCGCAGGTGCTGGGGCTGGAAGCGGTGCTGGCCGATGGCAGTGTGCTGTCCTCGCTGAAGGGCCTGTCCAAGGACAATTCCGGCTATGATCTAAGCCAGCTCTTCATCGGCGCGGAAGGGACGCTTGGCGTTGTCACCCGCGCCGCGCTCAGGTTGCATCCGAAGCCTGCCTCCGAGGTGAACGCCTTCTGCGCGCTGCCTTCGCTCGATGCAGCGATTGCCTTGCTTGCGCTGCTGCGGCAAAAGCTCGGCCCGCTTTTGTCCGCCTATGAGGTCAACTTCGCGCCGCTCTACGACGTCATGGTTGCCAGCATGGCCATGCCGGCGCCGCTGCCGGCTGGCTCACCCGTCTATGTGCTGGCCGAAATCCAGGGCAGCGAGCCGGATCGCGATAGCGAGCGCTTCGCCGAGGTTCTGATGCAGGCGGTCGAGGACGGCGTCGTCGACGATGTCGTCGTCTCGCAATCGCCGCGCGAATTCCGCACGCTCTGGGATGTGCGCGAAGACGCCAACCGCGTCCTGTTTTCGATCAAGGGCCTGATCGGCGTCGACATCAGCATCCCGCTGGCGCGCATGGGAGCCTTCCTGCAGGAAGCGGATGCCGCCATCCATGCCGTCGATCCCGGCGCCGACATCTATGTCTTTGGCCATCTCGGCGACGGCAACCTGCACTATCAGGTCCTGACCAAGGATCCGGCGGCGGCCTATGGCATCATCTATCGCGGCGTGGCGGCGGCCGGAGGCGGCGTGTCGGCCGAGCACGGCATCGGCCTCGACAAGAAGCAGTGGCTGCATCTGGTGCGCAGCGACGCCGAAATCACTGCCATGCGGCGGCTGAAGTCGGCGCTCGATCCGAAGAACATCCTCAATCCGGGACGAGTCTTCGACCTCGGCCCGGCTGCTTCTGCCGGATGATCATCCTGGCTTAAACCTCAATTCCGTTCCGTCGCCATCTGCCTGGGAATGAGAAAACGGGCGGCGAGCACGCACAGCAGGACAGTGAACATCAGGATCAGCGCCACCAGCGCGTTGATGTCGGGCGAGAAGCCAAGCCGCATCATCGCCCACAACCTGACCGGCAGCGTGCTTTGCGTGCCGGTGACCAGGATGGTGATCATCGTCTCGTCGAACGACAGAGCGAAGGCCAGGATGGCGCCGCCGACCATGGCGCTCGACAGGTTCGGCAGGATGACGCGCCAGAAGGTCTGCCAGCCGCTGGCGCCGAGATCGTAGGAGGCCTCGACCAGCGTGCGGCTCATCGACTGCAGCCGCATCAGCACGGTGCGATAGACGATCGCCAGCACGAAGACCGTGTGGCCGATGACGACGGTCAGCAGCGACCGTTCGAGGCCGATCTCGCGGAAGAAGATCAGTAGCGCCAGGCCGCTGATGATCGGCGGCATCAGGAATGGCAGGAAGATGATGAACTGCAGAACCGAACGGCCTGAGCGGCGGCCGTGGTAGTAGAGCGCCAGCAGCGTCCCGCTGACCACCGACAGGATTACGGTGCAGACGCCGACGATCAGCGTGGTGCGCAGCGCGGCCAGGATGTCGTGGTTCCCCGCCAGCGCCACATAGGTCGAAAGGGTCGGCGACGACCAGTCGACATTGCCATGTGAAATGATGAAGAACGACGACACGATCGGCACGAACAGCGGGCTGTAGAGCAGCACCGCGACCAGTGACGTGATCGCGGCCAGGAAGATGGTGGACGGCCGGGGCAGCGCACTCATACCGACGTCCCCCGGCTGCGTCCGAACCGTTCACCGATGAGGATGGCGGCGATCACCACGATCGCAAGCGCCACCGACAGCGCCGCGCCGAACGGCCAGTTATAGGCGGTGCCGAACTGGCTGTAGAGGATGCGGCCGAAGGTGAAGCCGCTGATCCCGCCGACCATCTGCGGCGTCAGGAAATCGCCGATCGCCAGCACGAAGACGAAACTCGCCGCCGAGGCGACGCCGGGCAGGCTGAGCGGCAAGGTGATGCGCAGGAACGTCTGCAGGCTGCTGGCGCCCAGATCGTCCGAGGCACGCAGCAAGGTCTGCGGAATCCGCTCCAGCGAGAGGAAGATCGGCAGGATGGCGAAGGGGATCAAAAGCAGGCTCAGCGTCAAAAGGATAGCGTTCATGTTGAAGACAAAAAGCGTCGACGGCTGATCCAGGATGCCGAGCGCCACGAGCGCCTTGTTGAGGAAGCCGTTGAGGCCGAGGATGCTGCGGATCGCATAGATCTTGATGACGTAGCTCATCAGCAGCGGCACCAGGAGCAGCATCAGCAAGGCGTAGCGCCACCGTCCTTTCAGCGTCGTCAGGAAATAGGCGGCGGGATAGGCGAGCAGGATGCAGATCACCGCCACCGACACGCACAGCACGATGGTGTTCCAGAACACCGGCAGAAAGATCGGGTCGGTGAAGAACCTGACATAGTTGCCGAGCGTCGGTGCATGGACGATCGTGCCCTGGTCGACGCTGAAGAAGCTGTAGACGAGGAAGATCGCCAGCGGCACGAGGACGAAGATCACCGGCAAGGCGAAGGCCAGCACCGTCACCAGCCGCGACAATCGCCGTTCCGCCGCCTGTGTCGACCCGGCTCCGCTCATGCCAGCACCAGATGGCCTTCATGCGGCGCAAAGCAAAGCGAGACCGTCTCGCCTGATTTCAAAATACTGCCGTCGATCCGACTCGGCATGCGCAACCGCAGGCGCTGAGCGGCGTTGTCCGCGCCCGCCATGATCGTGGCAACCGTCGACGAGCCGGCAAAGGCCAGATCGGCGATGACGCCGGAAAAGCGGTTGTCGCCATCATTGGCATCAGCAAGACGCAAGGCTTCGGGACGGAACGCCGCGAAGGCGCTGGCGCCGTCGGCGGCGGCCTTGAGATGCGGCTGGCCGCTGACCGAGCAGACCAGGCGGCCAAGCGCGGTCTCGATCGGCCGCTGCTCGCCCTGCACGGGACCGAGCTTTCCGGCCACCAGGTTGTTCTCGCCGAAGAAGCGCGCCACGAACTCGCAATTTGGCTTGTAGTAGAGCTCATGCGGCGTGCCGAGCTGGCGGATATGGCCGGCCTGCATGACGCAGATCCGATCGGCCATGCCGATCGCTTCTTCCTGGTCATGGGTGACGAACAGGAAGGTGGTTTTGATCTCGCGCTGGATGGATTTCAGGAATTCCTGCATCTGCCGGCGCAGTTCGAGATCGAGTGCCGCCAACGGCTCGTCGAGCAGGATCAGGCGCGGCTGGCAGATCAGCGCCCGGGCGAGCGCGACACGCTGGCGCTGGCCGCCGGAAAGCTGCGCCGGAAAGCGGTCGGCGAAACGTCCGAGCTGCACAAGTTCGAGGGCTTGCGACACACGGCTTGCGATCTCCTTGCGCTTGATATGGCGCACCGAAAGCCCGTAGCCGACATTACCGGAGACGGTCATATGCGGGAACAGCGCATAGTCCTGGAACACGGTGTTGAACGGCCGCTTGTTGATCGGCATGCGGCTGATCTCCTGGCCGTCCAGCCGGATTTCGCCGGCGGTCAGCGGCTCCAGCCCGCCGATCAGCCGCAGGACCGTGGTCTTGCCCGAACCCGACGGTCCAAGAACGGTGAGGAACTCACCGTCCCGGATCGACAGGTCGATGTCGTGCAGCACGGGAACCGTGCCGTAGGATTTCGAGACGGACCGCAGCGTCAAGAGGTCGGTGTTCTGGTTCATGGAATATTCTCGCATACGCTTCGGCGGTCCGGAACGTCCGGACCGCCGGGTCCTTCGAGGTCAGGCGCGGAAAAGATCAGGGCGTCGCCTTGACCTCATTCCACATGTCCGAACGCTTGAGCGGATCCTCGACATTGTTGAGCCAGACCAGCTTGTCGTTGCCGCCGGCGCTGCTCGACTCGACCACGGTGTTGCCGAAGCCGGTACGCTCGGAAAGCTCGCCGCCGATCTTCTTGCTCAGCATGAAGTCGATCCACTTCTCGGCCGCCGCATTGTCGCGGACACCCTTGGAGATCACCCAGTTGTCGAGCCAGGCAAGCGCGCCTTCGCTCGGGTTGACGTAGGCGACATGGGCGCCGATCTTCTGCAACGCCTTGACCTGCTGCTGGCCGTAATTGGCCCAGATCAGGGCGACGTCATTGTTCTGGTATATCTGCTGCGCCTCGTCGGCGGTGGTGTAGAAGCTCAGCACATTGCGCTTGAGTTCGACCAGCTTGGCCTTGACCGCCGCCATCTGCTCCGCATTGAGGTTGAACGGATCCTTGTAGCCGAGCGTCAGCGCGGTGAAGGAGAAATTGTGCTCGCCATTGTCATAGGCGAGGATCTTGCCCTTGTAGGCCGGATCCCACAGCACCGACATCGAGGTCGGCGCCGGCTTGACCTTGTCCGTGTCGTAGATCAGCCCGATGGAATCGAAGCAGAACGGAATGCCGTAGACCTTGCCGTCCTTGGTGTCGCCGCTGACCTGCGACAGATCGCGGAAGCGCGGCAGCACGTCCTTCTGGTTCGGCAGTTTCGTGATGTCGATCGGCGATACCAGATCAGCCTTGATGTAGCGCTGCAACTGGGCGGTGTTGACGGCGAAGACATCAAAGTCCTGCCCTTCGCTGCCTTTGATCTTGGCCCAGATCTCGTCATCGCTGCCGATGAAGACGACGTCGACGCCGATGCCGGTGGCGGCGGTGAAGTCTTTCACCCAGTCCGGGTCGGCATAGCCGTCCCAGGCCAGCACGCGAAGGTTCGCGGCCAGCGCCGCCGATGTCATCAGGCCGATGCCAAGCCCGATTGTCGCTAATCTCAGAAATGCTTTCTTCAGTCCCATTTTTAATCTCCCATTGTCGTTCTGGTGGACCGTAATTTCCGGGGCTTTTGCCGTCACAGCTGGGTGACGGCGACCAGTCCCTCGTCCGGCACCGACACCATCCGGTTGCGCAGCGGCTTGCCGAATGCCTGTGCCTGGATTTCATACTCGTCGCCGGAAGCCGTCTTGATACCGGAGGCGTAGCTCATCACCGCCGCCCCGAAGAAATAGGCGTGCAGGTCGCCCGCCCTGCGGTGCATGGGGTAGCGGAAATGGAAATGTTCGAGATTGGCGATCGAGTGCGACATGTGCGCTTCGCCCGACAGGAATTCCTGTTCCCAGATGACCGCGCCGTCGCGCAGGATGCGGGAATGGCCGCGCACTTCTTCGGGCAGGTCGCCGATCAAGAGCTCCGGACCGATCGAGCAGGAGCGGAGTTTCGAATGGGCGAGATAGAGGTAGTTCTCGGCCTCCGTCACATGGTCGGAATATTCATTGCCGAGCGCATAGCCGATGCGATAGGGGCGGCCATCAGGCCCATTGAGGTAGAGCCCGACGATCTCGGCCTCCTCGGCACCGGCGCGTGCGAAAGCCGGCATGGGCAGATCGGCGCCGGGCGGCACGACACAGGTGCCGACACCCTTGAAGAACCATTCGGGCTGGATTCCGATCTTGCCGGCGCCGGGCTTGCCGCCTTCCAGGCCCATGCGGAAGATCTTCAGCGAATCCGATTCCTCGGCGTCCTCGCCATGGGTCAGCACATGCATCTTGTCGCGCGCGGCGGCACTTCCGGTGTGGGTCAGGCCGGTGCCGGTGACCAGGAAGCGTGCCGGCTCCGGGTGGTCGACGGGAGCGAGCACGCGGCCATCGCGCAGCAGTTCGCCATAGTCGACCGTGGCCGCACCCGTCCGCTTCTCGACCAGCGCCGTGATCGATGCACCCTGGGCAATCGCCGCTTCGGCGAGTTCCAGCACGGTGCTGGTTTTGTCGAGCGGATGCAGGCGGTTGCCGTCATCGGAAACCCGGCCGACCCGCCTGCCGCCATCGGGCGTTGTGTACTGTACCAGACGCATGAAATACCCTTCTTCCTTTGAGGCTGTACCGGTCACACCCAGCCAGCATCGACGATGAACTGCTGGCTCGTGCACATGCGGCTGTCGTCGGCGGCGAGGAACAGCGCCATGCGCGCGATGTCGGAGGGCTGCAGCCGGTCGGGCAGGCACTGCCTCTCGTCGATCTGGCGTTCGCCGGCCGGGTTCAGCCACAGGCTCATCTGGCGCTCGGTCATCACCCAGCCAGGCACCATGCAGTTGACGCGGATGCGCTCGGGGCCGAGTTCGCGGGCCAGCGCCCGCGTCATGCCGTACACTGCCGCCTTGGCGGTCACATAGGCGGGGCAATCGGGATCGCCGACCATCCAGGTGATGGAGCCGAAATTGATGATCGAGCCGCCGCCCTGCGCGCTCATCTGCGGGCGCACTGCCTGGGCCGCGAAGAACTGGTGGCGCAGATTGACCGCCATGCGGTCGTCCCAATACGCCACCGTCACATCCTTGGTCTGGTGGCGGTCGTCATTGCCGGCATTGTTGCAAAGCGCCTGGATCGGGCCGTTGTGCTGCATCGCCTCCACGGTCGCCGCCTGCAGCTGCTCGACATTGCGCAGGTCGCAGGGAATGAACAGCGGCGCGGCATGCCCCTCGGTCACGATCGCATCGACCAGGCGCCGCGAAGGCTCCTCGGCCAGATCGGCGAAGGCGACGCGGCTGCCTTGCGCGCAGAAATGGCGCACCAGGCTTTCGCCGATGCCGCTTCCGCCACCGGTAATGAACACGCTGCGGCCCTTGAGGCTGGGATAGGTCGCGTAGCTGCCGATCTGATCCGTCATCGCGCGCCTCTCTAGTGGGAATGCCGGGGGACGCCGGCATCGCGCCGGCCGACGAGAAAGTCGAAGTCGCAGCCCTTGTCGGCCTGCAGCACGCGCTCGACATAGAGGCTCTGGTAGCCGCCCAGCGGTGGCGTCGGGGGCTTCCAGTCGCGGCGGCGGATGGCCAGTTCTTCATCCGACACCAAAAGCTCGAGACGACGGCCGGCAACGTCGAGCTCGATGAGATCGCCGTCACGCACCAGGGCAAGCGTGCCACCTGCCGCGGCTTCGGGCGCCACATGCAGCACCACCGTGCCGTAGGCCGTGCCGCTCATGCGCGCGTCCGAAATGCGCACCATGTCGGAGACGCCTTCTCTAAGCAGCTTGGCCGGCAGCGGCATGTTGCCGACTTCTGCCATTCCGGGATAGCCGCGCGGCCCGCAGTTCTTCAGCACCATCACCGAGGAGGCATCGATATCCAGTTCCGGATCGTCGATGCGGGCGTAGTAGTGCTCGATATTCTCGAAGACGACGGCCCTGCCGCGATGCTGCATCAGCTCGGGCGTTGCCGCCGACGGCTTGATGACCGCTCCGTTGGGCGCCAGATTGCCGCGCAGGATCGAAATGCCGCCCTCCTTGGTCAGCGGCTCGCTCAGCGGCCGGATGACCTCACGGTTGTAATTGGGCGCCCCGTCGATCAATTCACCGATGGTCTTGGCGCTGACGGTCATGGCGTCGCGATGAAGAAGCCCCACTTCATCAAGCGACGCCATGACCGCAGCTAGCCCCCCGGCATAGTAGAAATCTTCCATCAGGAACCGGCCCGACGGCATCAGGTCGACAATGGTCGGAACGTCGCGGCCAAGGCGGTCCCAGTCATCGAGGCTGAGATCGACACCAACCCGGTTGGCGATGGCGATCAGATGCAGCACCGCATTGGTCGAACCGCCGATCGCGCCGTTGACGCGAATGGCGTTCTCGAAGGCCTGCCTGGTGAGGATCTGCGAAATCGTCACGTCGCGGCGGACGAGATCGACGATCTGGCGTCCGGCCAGCTGGGCGAGCACGCCACGGCGCGAATCCACGGCGGGGATCGCGGCGTTGTCCGGCATGCCGATGCCGAGCGCTTCCACCATGCTTGCCATGGTCGAAGCGGTGCCCATCGTCATGCAGCTGCCCGCCGACCGGCTCTGGCCCTGCTCGGCGGCGAGGAAGTCGGCGACCGGCATGCGGCCGGCCTTGACCTCCTCGGCGAATTTCCAGACATGCGTGCCCGATCCGATATCCTGTCCGCGGAACTTTCCGTTGAGCATGGGTCCGCCGGAGACGGCGATGGTCGGCAGGTTGCACGAGGCAGCCCCCATCAAGAGCGCCGGCGTGGTCTTGTCGCAGCCGACCAGCAGGATGACGCCATCGATCGGATTGCCACGGATGGATTCCTCGACATCCATGCTGGCGAGGTTGCGAAACAGCATGGCGGTCGGGCGCATGTTGCTTTCGCCCAGCGACATGACCGGGAATTCCAGCGGCAGGCCGCCGGCCTCGTAGACGCCACGTTTGACGTGGTCTGCCAGCGCCCGCAAATGCGCATTGCACGGGGTCAGTTCCGACCAGGTGTTGCAGATGCCGATCACCGGGCGGCCGTCGAAAGCGTCTGCGGGAATGCCCTGATTCTTCATCCAGCTGCGGTGCATGAAGGCGTTCTTGCCCTCTCCGCCGAACCAGGCTTCGGACCGCAGTTTGCGTTTGGTTTCGGTCACGATTGCTGGCCCCGGTCGTTGCGGCGTTTGTTGCGGTTCTCGACGCTGCGGCGCACGTCGTCCTCCGCATTGTCGATGAGCACCAGCAGCGCCTTTTGCGCGCCTGTGGCGTCGCCGGCGGCAATCTTCTCGGCCACTTCCCGGTGCAGCGGCAGGGAGTGGCGCTGGCCTTCCGGATTGTCGTTGGAGAGGCGAAAGCTCATTACCAGCGCGGTTTCGACCAGCGCTGCCAGCGAGCCGATCAGCTCGTTGCCGGTCATGCGCAGGATTGTCTGGTGGAACACCAGATCGGGCTTGGCGAAGCGGTCGCCGTCATCGCTGACTGCCTCCATTTCGGCCAGCGCCGCATGGATCTCGGCGATCTGCGCCGGCGTTGCACGCCGCGCGGCGAGGGCTGCCGACATCGGCTCGATGGCGCGGCGCAATTCGAACAGCGCCCGCACATCCTCGGCGCTGACACCGCCGGCATAGCGCCAGGACAGGACATCGGGGTCGAGGAAATTCCAGTCGGAACGCGGCCGCACCCGCGTGCCGGTCTTTGGCCGCGATTCGACCAACCCCTTGCCGGCCAGCACCTTGATCGCCTCGCGCAGCACCGTGCGGCTGACCCCCAGCATCTCGCTGGAATCGTCGGCATTGGGCAGGGCCTCGCCGGGCAGGAAGTCGCCTTGCACGATGCGCAAGCCGATCTGCTCGACAACGGTGGCGTGCAGCGCGGTGGAGCCGCTGGAAACCGCCACGGCAACCCGTGACGTGCGTGCGGTGCTGAACGATTTTCTATTCTTCATACTATTCATATGATATGTCTTATAGCCATGGCGATTGGAGTCAAGGGATTGGGGTGCCAATGACAAAGAATTCCGCTGTGGCGGTCGCGCAGCGCACGGAACTGGTCTCGATCGGTGACGGCATCGCGACGGTCGAGATTGCTCCGGCCGCCGGCGGAGCGCTGGCGTCGTATCGGTGGTGGCAGGATGGTTCAGCCGTGGATTGGCTGCGCCCGGCCGATCCAGTGGCGATCAGCCGTCGCGATGCTGGCGCCATGGCTTGCTTTCCGCTCGTTCCCTACTCCAACCGTATCAGGGGTGGCCGCTTCGAATTCGCGGGGCGTTCGATCCAATTGCCCAGCCAGCCTGACGATCCGCACTACGAGCATGGCCATGGCTGGCGTCGCCCATGGACGGTCGTCAGTCACCAAGCCAGCATGATCGTCCTGCGCTGTCGGCACACCGCCGATACCTGGCCATGGAGCTATGAAGCCGAGCAAGCGATCTCGCTGGCCGACGGCAGGCTTTGCATGACCATTGCGGTGCGCAACCTGTCGGACGCGCCGATGCCGGTGGGCTTCGGCCTCCATCCCTATTTCCCGTCGACACCGTGGACGCATGTCCAGGCCCGGGTATCAGGCATGTGGGAAACCGATGCGGAGGTCCTGCCCATCCGGCATGTCCCGCCGCCTGCTGGGGCCGATCCATCCATCGGCTTTGACGTATCGGAGGTCGACTTCGACACGGTCTTCACGGGATGGACGCGCCGCGCCCGAATCTCCTGGCCCGAACACGAACGGCAGCTGGACATCGAGGCGGAGGCGCCGCTCGATTTCCTCGTCCTCTACACGCCGCCGGGCGAACCGTTCTTTTGCGCCGAGCCGGTCAGCAACATCACCGACGCTTTCAACCGGATGGATGACGAGAAGATCCATACCGGCTGCATCGTACTGGCGCCCGGCCAGAAGCAATCCGCCAGTATTCGCTTCACACCGTCGCTGGCTGTTTGACGGTCAGCCGTCCAAAGCAGTCCGGTCAGAACGGATAATGCTGGCCAGGGTCCTCGATCGTCACCCAGCGCAAATCGGTGAATTCGGCGATCGAGGCCTTGCCGCCGAAACGGCCATAGCCGGAGCCCTTGACGCCGCCGAACGGCATCTGCGCCTCATCGCCGACCGTCGGTCCGTTGATATGGCAGATGCCAGCTTCGATGCGGGCGGCGACGGCAAACGCACGTTTGATGTCGCGGCTGAAGACGGCTGACGACAGGCCATATTCGGTGTCGTTGGCGACCCGCACGGCCTCGTCCTCGCCCTTGACGCGGATCACCGGCTTGACCGGTCCGAAGGATTCTTCCGAATAGACGCGCATCGTCGGCGTCACGTGATCGAGCAGCGTTGCCTCGACCACGGTACCGCTGCGCTTGCCACCGGCGACAAGCTTGGCGCCCTTGGCCACGGCATCGGCGACAAGTTCCTCCATCTTGTCGGCCGCCTGGCTGCTGATCAGCGAGCCCAGCACGACATGGCCGCGCGGGTCTCCCGCCGGCAGTTGCGAGGCGCGGACCGCGAGTTTTGTCACGAATTCATCGGCGATCTTTTCATCGACGATCAGCCGCTCTGTCGACATGCAGATCTGGCCCTGATGCATGAAGGCGCCGAAAGCGGCCGCATTGACCGCCGCGTCGATGTCGGCATCGTCCAGCACCAAAAGCGGCGCCTTGCCGCCGAGTTCGAGCAGCGCCGGCTTGAGGTGCCGGCCGGCGAGCTCGGCGATGATCCGGCCGACCTTGGTCGAGCCGGTAAAGTTGACGCGTTTCACCGCGGGATGCGCGACCAGCGCTTCAACGATACCGGCAGCGTCTTTAGGATCGTTGGTGACGACGTTAATGACGCCCTTGGGCAGCCCTGCCTCGACCAGCACCTGGCCGATCAGCCGATGCGTGCCCGGGCACATTTCGGAGGCTTTCAGCACCACGGTGTTGCCGCAGGCGATCGGCATGGCCACGGCGCGTGTCCCGAGAATGACCGGCGCATTCCAGGGTGCGATGCCGAGGCATACACCGGCCGGCTGGCGGATCGCCATGGCGAGCGTGCCCGGCTTGTCGGACGGAATGATCTCACCCGAAATCTGCGTCGTCATGGCCGCAGCCTCGCGCAGCATGTTGGCTGCCAGCATGACATTGAAGCCGGCCCAGGGGCCTGTGGCGCCGGTCTCTTCCATCATCAGCCTGGTGAATTCACCGACCTTGGTGGCCATCACATCGGCCGCTCTGGAGAGCAGTGCCCGGCGCTCGCCGGGCCCGGTCTTCGACCAGGCGGAAAAGGCAGCGGCGGCTGCTTCGACGGCGGCGTTGGCATCGGCCACGCTTGCCGCCGCCGCGCGCGTCGCCAATTTGCCGGTGAACGGGTCCATGCGCTCGTAGGAAGCCTTGCCTGTTGCCGCCTTTTCGTCGCCGTCGATCAGAAGTCCGATATCCATAGTTGTTTCCCTCGCTCGATGGAGCTTCACAGATTAGAAGCCGAGCACTTCGGCATTGATCGATGCTTCGAGGCCACCGTCAACCGGCACATTGGCGCCGTTGACCCAGCGCGCGCCGTCCGAGCACAGGAACAGCACGACAGGCGCGACGTCACCCGATGTGCCGGTACGTCCGACCCGGGCGATATCGCTGTCGACGCGGGCATCGCCAAGCACGCTGCGGAACTGTTTCAGGATCGGTGTTTCGACCGGGCCAGGGCTCACCGCATTGACGCGGATGCCACGGTTCCTGAACAGCTCCTGATGTGCCGCGCGCATCGTCCACAGGAGCAGCAGTTCCTTGGACACGGGGTAGCCTTCCTCGTTCTTCATCGCGTGGTCGGCGACCACTTTGGCGACATCGGGGAAACCTTCGATGCCGACCATCGAGGCGGCGCGGTTGAGATTGGCGCGCCAGCCATAACCGGCGATCGAGGCGACGTTGACGATGGCGCCGCCTTCGCGAAGGCTGGGCGCAAGCCCTTCCGAGAGCGCACGCAGACCGAAGAAGTTGACGGCCAGCGTCGAGGCCGCACCGGTGTTGCCGGAGAGGCCGGCGACATTGCAGAGTGCATCGATGCGCTGCGGCAGGCGCGCGATGAGCTCATCGACGCCCGCCTTCGACGAGATGTCGGCCTTGACGAAACTGCCAACCGCTGCGGCCGGCTCGCGCACATCGGCGCCGATCACGTCGGCGCCGAGCTGGCCGGCAAGCTCCGCCGTGCGTGCGCCGATGCCGGAGGCAGCCCCGGTGATGAGGATGGTCTTGCCGAAAAGCATGCTCATGCCTTCTCCTGATATGTTGTGGCTTGCTGCGACGGGATCATGCCGCCATCGGCGACGTTCGCCGGCAGCTTGACGCGGTAGCCGACCGGCAGCAGGCGCAGCCCAAAGCGCTCCTCGATCGTTCCCCACAGGCCGCGCGGCAGGAAAAGCGAAAACAGCACGGCGGTGGCGCCGAGGCCGATCAGGTACCAGACGCCGGCGCCGCCGAACCAGGTCTCGATGAGGAAGAAGA
Source organism: Mesorhizobium sp. M8A.F.Ca.ET.165.01.1.1 (assembly GCF_004792065.1). Classification (NCBI taxonomy): domain Bacteria; kingdom Pseudomonadati; phylum Pseudomonadota; class Alphaproteobacteria; order Hyphomicrobiales; family Phyllobacteriaceae; genus Mesorhizobium; species Mesorhizobium sp. M8A.F.Ca.ET.165.01.1.1. The sequence continues at coordinate 197,285 of NZ_SRTH01000004.1, forward strand.
CCAGCGCGCCGAGAATGGCGCCCTCGAACGTGCCGATGCCACCGACCAGAACCATGAAGATCATGTAGGCTGTCCACTGCACGTTGAAGTAGGTTTTCGGCTGGAAGGTGATGGAGGTCGCCAGCCACAATGCGCCGGCAATGCCGATGCCGAAGGCGGCAAGCACGAACAGCAGCCGCTTGGTGCCGGTGACGCGCACGCCGACCGAAGCGGCCGCATCCTCATTGTCGCGAATGGCGCGGATGGCGGCGCCCGTGCTGCCGCGCAGCAGGCCGAAGAGGGCAGCGAGCAGGGCCGTCATCGAGGCCAGCGCCAGCCAGTAGATGGTCACCCGCCTCATCGAGGCATCGTAGACGTTGAGCGAGATCAGCGAGGTGCCGGTTTCGCCCTGCACCAGCCGGTCGAGATTGACCAGCAGATGGGTGAGCGCCGCGATCACCCACATGCCGATGGCGAACTCGCCATTCCTCAGCCGCAGCATGAACAGCGACAGCGGCCAGGAAACCGCGCCGACGATAATTCCCGATGCAAAGAGCGCCAGGAAAGGATTGAGACCGGCATCGGCAAGACGGATGGCGAAATATGCGCCAAGCCCGAAGAACACCTGCTGGCCGACCGAGACCAGGCCGCCGAAACCGGCCAGCGCGTTCCACATCGCCGCCAGGATCACATAGATGAACAGCGCCGTCATGCGGTCGACCGCGCCGGCCGAGAGGAATTGCGGCGCGATGGCGAGCAGCGCGATGACGATGGCCACGGCGATAGCCGTGATGCGCGAGGTCGCGGTACCACGCTCGATCATGGGCGAAGTCGGACCGACGCTCATGGTGCGCTCCGGGAAGGCAGGTGCAACAGCCAGCGCAGGCCAAAGCCGGATGCCGAAAGCCGCACGAACAGCACGACAAGGAACACGGCATGACCGCCGATCAGAAATCCCTGCGGATGCACTTGCGCGCCGAGCGTCTGGGCCAGCGCCAGCACGATGCCGCCGATCAGCGTTCCCCACAGCGACCCGGCGCCGCCGATCACCGCCGCCTCGAAGGCGAACAGCAATTGCGGCGCGCCGGCATAGGGATCGAAGGTCGCGCGCATGCCGAGGAACGCGCCGGCAAGGCCGACGGTGACCATGGCGATGGCGGCAGCAACGGCGTTGGCACGCCGTGCATCGACGCCGACCAAGCCGGCGGTGTCGGGGTCTTCCGAGGTGGCGCGGATCGAGCGGCCAAGCCGGGTGCGGGTCAGGAATAGCTGCAGCCCGCCAAGCAGGACCACGGCGGTGGCGAACATGATCACCGCGAGCTTGCCGACATAGATGCTGCCCGGCCATTCCCAGGAATCATAGGACAGGCTGCCGATGAAGGGCGCCAGCGAACGGGTGTCGGCGCCGAACTGTTGGAACAGCATGTTGTCGATGACGATGGCGAGGCCGAACGTGGTCAGGATCGGCAGCAGGGCGCCGCCGCGCGCACTGCGCTCGAGCAGGAAGCGCTGCAGCGCCCAGCCGATCGCCGCCATCACTGGCAAGACGATGAGCAGGCCGAGAAACGGCGGGATGTGGAACCGCGAGGCCAAAAACCACAGCGCATAGGCGGCGAACACGGCAAGGCTGCCATGGGCGAGGTTGATGATGCGCATCACCGAAAACATGAAGGACAGGCCGCAGGCGATCAGCGCGTAATAGCCGCCGAGCAGGATGCCCTGGATGATCTGGTTGCTCATGCGGGAACGCTCCCGGTGCCCTTCCGGTGCAGGCCGAAATAGGCTTTCGTCACCGCGTCGCGCGAAACGCTCCTGCTCGACCCTTCGAGCGCGATGCGCCCCTCCAGCATGCAGATGACCTTGTCCGAAACCGACAGCGCCCGATTGAGGTCCTGTTCGACGAGGATGATTGTCGTGCCCGAAGCGATCAGCCCCTGAAGTGCCGCATAGACACGGTCGACGATCAGCGGCGAAAGACCAAGCGAGACCTCGTCCAGCAGCAGCACATCCGGATTGCTCATCAGCGCCCGGCCGATCGCCGTCGCCTGCTGCTCGCCGCCCGACAGATGCCCCGTCTTGGCGTGGCGGCGCGGTTTCAGATTGGGAAACATTTCGAGCACCTTGTCGACGCTCCAGTCGCCTGGCCGCCCGGTGGTCTTGCCGAGCAGCAGGTTCTCCTCGACCGTCATCCGCACGAACAGCTTTCGCCCTTCCGGCACCAGCGCTATGCCCATGCCGACGCGCCTGTGCGACGGCACGCTGGTGAGATCCGCGCCGTCCAGAAACACACGCCCGGCCGCCGGCTGATGCGCGCCGGCGATGGCCCTGAGCAGCGTCGTCTTGCCGGCGCCGTTGGCGCCGACCAGCGCCAGCGTCTCGCCGCGCTCGACGCCGAAGCTGACGCCGCGCACCGCCTGCAGCAGGCCGTGCCGGACAACCAGGTTCTCGACCGACAGCAGGCTCATTTCGGGCCTCCGCCGAGATAGGCGCGCACGACCTCCGGGTCGGCCATCACCGTTTGCGGCTCGCCGTCGGCGATGATCTTGCCCGCATCCATGCAGATCAGCCGCTCGGCCACCTGCAGCAGGATGTGCACGATGTGCTCGATCCAGACGATGCCGACCTTGCGCCGGCGCAACTCCTTGATCGTGTCGACAAGCTCGCCGGCTTCGCCATCGGTCAGGCCGCCGCCGATCTCGTCCAGCAGCAGCAGCGTCGGCCGGGCCGCCAATGCGCGTGCCAATTCCAGCCGTTTCCGGTCGAGCAGGCCGAGCGTCTCGGCGCGCCGGTTGGCGACCCCAAGCATGCCGCACAGCTTCAGCGAGCCGAGCGCCTCCTCATAGGCCTCGTCGCGGCCGAGCCCCGCGCCATGCGACGCGGCAACGAAAACATTCTCGAAGGTGGTCATGCCGCCGAATGGTTTCGGCACCTGATGCGTGCGCACCAGGCCCAGGCGGCAACGCGCCGTCGCCGGCAGCGCCGTTACATCGCCGCCCTTGAAGGAGATCGAGCCGGCGCTCGGCGGAAAGGCGCCTGAAAGCACGCTGAGCAGCGTGGTCTTGCCGGCGCCGTTCGGGCCGACAATCCCGACCGCCTCGTCGGCGGCCATGGTGAAATCGACGGCCTCCAGCACCACGAGCGCGCCGAAGCGCTTGTGGATGCCGGCGGCGGCGAGAACAGCCTGTTGTTGCGGATGGGTCACCAGGCGGTCCTCGTCAGCGGTCCATCAGCCGTTGTAAGGCAGAAGCTTGGCTTCGACCGGAACCTTCGGGTCGGTGGCGTTCTCGGTCACCACATAGTCGAGCGGGAACTTGCTGCCTTCCTTGGCGGCAATCCATTGCGTGCCGATGATCGGGCCGGGGGATACATTGGCCACCGGGCCGCCGGTGAAGTCGACCTTCCCGATCATGGTCTCGGTCTTGAGCGTGCTCAGCGCTTTGGCGACCGACGCCTTGTCCTTGGCATCGGAGCTCGCTTTCAGCGCCTCGAAGCCGGCATCGAGCAGCGACATCGAGGCGCCGAGCTGCTGCGTCCATTGCTTGCCGCTCGCCGCCTCGTAGCCGTCGGCAAGCTCGGTCCCCGAGACGCCGGTCAGCGGCGACTTGTATGGAAAGGCCTTGTGCCAGTAGGCGGCGCTCGAAATCTTCATGCCGAGGTCGCCCAGTGCCTCGATGTCGGATGGGAACAGGCCGGTCTTGGCGACCTGGCAGATCTTGATCTGCTTGATCAGGCCTTGCTGGGCCGCCTGACGCCAGAAGGCGGCGAAGTCAGGCGGGATCGGGAACGAGTTGAAGATCTCGACGCCTTCCTGCTTGAACAGCGCGATCTGCGAGGAATAATCGGTGGTGCCGGTCTCGTAGGCGCCCGGGTCGACGATGGTGAAACCCTGCTTGGCCAGCAACGGCGCCAGATGAGCGCGGATGGCGTTGCCGTCGGCGTCGTTCGGATACATGACGCCGACCTTCTTGTTGGTCTCGATCAGGTTCCACTGCGAGACGTAGGCCCTGAAGAATTCGTCGACCCCGAAGCCGAAATGATAGGTCCATTTGAACGGCGAGGGCTCGCCGGGCTTGGCGCCGCGGCCGAAATACCAGGCTTCCCACGGCATGACCGTTGATAGACAAGGCACGCCGGCGGCTTCGCAGGCATCGGCCACCGGGTTGATCACCTCGGGCGTCGACACCGCGAGCATCAGGTCGATGGCCTGGTTGTTGATCAGGTCCTTGGCGAGCTGGCCCGCGCGGGAGGGATCCGATTGCGTGTCCTGGTCGAGGATTTCCACGCTGTATTTCTTGCCGCCGAGCTCGATGCCGCCGGCCAGCGCCTTGCGGGCTAGGTCGAGCACATAGCCGTCGGTCTCGCCGAAGCCACCGAGCGGTCCGGTGCGCGGGCTGACGAAGCCGACCTTCAGCGTGTTCTCAGCCTGGGCGAAGGCCTTGCCGCCACCAAGCGCGAGTGCCGCGCCGCCAGCCATCGAGGTGGCGAGAAACTGGCGCCGCGACACGCCACGAATACTGGATCTGCTACTGCTAGCGTAGGTCATGCATTCCTCCCTCTGTGGTCCTCCATCGGTACAGTGCACCAGTGATTTGGTTCGGTAAAATGATATTTTGCGGTGTTTCATTAACCCTGGGGTTAGCGGATTCCTGAGGGAAGACGGAGCCCGTCTGACCAGTCGATGCCTTAGCTGCCCGATCTGGCCGCCTCGCGAATGGTTTGCAGCAGAATGGTGAAGGCCGGCGAGGGGGCGGTGTCGGTGCGCATCGTCAGGCCGACCGGCCCCTTGGTCTCGTCGGTGTCGACCGGCAGGGAGACGAAGGCGCCGTTGGCGATCTCGTTGGCGACCACGCCGGCCGAAATGATCCACACCGCATTGCTCTGCCGCATGAAGGCGCGGCCGAACGAATCCGAGACCGTCTCGATCTCGGTGGCCGGCGCGGTCATGCCGTTGGTTATGAACAGGCGATCGACAAAGGGCCGGATGACGGATTCCCGGGTCGGCATCAGCACCGGAAATTCGTCGAGGCTGGCGAAGATGTCGGCCCCCGGCTCCAGTAGCGGATGTCCGGCCCGCACCACGAACAGCACTTGTTCGGAGTAGAGATGTTCGAAGAAAAAGCCGGTCATGTTCTCGGGCGCCGCCAGCCGTCCGACGACGAGGTCGAGCGCGCCGATGCGCAACTGTTCAAGCAGAACAGCGTTTTCGCCGGTGACGATCTTGAGAGCGGCGCCGGTATTTTCCCGCAGGAACAGGCTCATGGCTCGCGGCATGACCTTCGCCGACACCGTCGGCAGCGCGCCGATGCGGATCGGATGGCGATTGACGGCGCCGTCCTGGCGGACGGAATCGACACCGCGCTTGAGAGCCGTAATCGCCGAACCGGCATGGCCGAGGAAGATCTCGCCAAGCCTCGTGACGCGGATGCCGCGCCCGTCACGCTCGACGACGGCGACACCCAGCGCGTCTTCCAGTTCACGCAGCGTCTTGGTCACCGCCGGCGCGCTGACATGCAGAAAATCGGCGGCGCGGGCCACGCTGCCTTGTCGCGCGACTTCCAGGAATGCCTGCAGGTGACGGAACCGGATGCGGCTCTCGGACATGAATTTGATAACCCCTGAGTTAATGAAACGGCGCAAAATATCATTTTACCGAACCAAACGCCTTGTGCAATGTGGAGATGGAGGATTGAAATCGTGCCATTCGTCACCCTTGGCGGCATCACGCTGCATCACCGATATGTCGAGGCGAACGGCAGGACGCCACCGGTGGTGTTCATCAATTCGCTGGGCACCGACTTTCGCATCTGGGACGAAACTGTCTCGGCGCTTGAGGGGGAAATGCCCTTGCTGGTCTACGACAAGCGCGGCCACGGACTGTCCGACATCGGTGACATCAGGTCGATCGACGATCATGTCGACGATCTCTCGGCGCTCATCGATCATTTCGGGTTGGAGAAGGTCGTGCTGTGCGGCCTGTCGGTCGGTGGCATGATCGCGCAAGGGCTATATGCCAGGCGGCCCGAAATCGTCGAGGCCATGATCCTGTGTGACACGGCCCACAAGATCGGTACGACGGACAGCTGGAACACACGCATTGCGACGGTCGAAAGCAAGGGCATCCAGGCCGTTGCGGATGGCGTGCTCAAAGTGTGGTTCACTCCGACCTTCCATACCGCGCGGATGGCCGAGCTTGACGGCTATTGGAACATGATGACCCGGCAATCGCCTGCCGGCTATATCGGGACTTGCGTGGCGGTTCGCGACGCGGATTTCACCGACGTGGCATGCCGCATCGCCGTGCCGACGCTCTGTATCGCCGGCGACCAGGATGGCTCGACACCTCCCGATCTTGTCCGCTCGCTGGCGGCTCTTATCCCCGGTTCGCGCTTCGAGGTCATCCGCGACGCCGGGCACATTCCCTGCGTCGAACAACCCGAGGCGCTCACCGCGCTGATCCGCGATTTCATCGCATCGCTTGCCCCTGGAGCACAAACCCATGGATGAAGTCCCCGGCAACGCGACCAGATATCGCACCGGCCTTGCGGTGCGGCGCGCCGTGCTCGGCGATCCGCATGTCGATCGGGCCGAGGTCGCTGCCACCGATTTCGATCAGCCTTTCCAGGAACTTATCACCGAGGCTGCCTGGGGAACGGTGTGGGCCAGGCCAGGCTTCAGCAAGCGCGAACGCTCGATCGTCACGCTGGCGCTGCTGGCGGCACTCGGCCATGATGAAGAGGTCGCCTTGCATGTGCGTGCCACCGCCAACACCGGTGCGACGCGCGAGGATATTTGCGAGGCCTTCCTGCATGTCGCGATCTATGCCGGCGTGCCGGCGGCCAACCGCGCCTTCAGGATTGCCAAGGAGGTGTTTGCGGAAATGGACGCAGACAAGGCTGCCCATGGCTGAGCCCGGCTCCAACCGGACGCCGGAAACCGGCGCCTTCTTCCAGCGCGACCGCCAATGGCACCCGCCGGCGTTCACGCCGGGCTATAAGAGTTCTGTGCTGCGTTCTCCACAGAAGGCATTGCTGTCATTTGACAACACGCTGTCGGAACTGACCGGCCCGGTGTTTGGCCATGCCATGATCGGTGAACGCGACAACGACCTGATCCACAATTTCGCCAGGCCGGGCGAGAGCGCCATCGGCGAGCGCATCATCGTCCATGGGCGGGTGCTCGACGAGCGCGGCGTTGGCGTCCCCGGTGCGCTGCTCGAATTCTGGCAGGCCAATGCCGGCGGCCGCTATCGCCACAAGAAAGACGGCTATCTGGCGCCGCTCGATCCGAATTTCGGCGGATGCGGCCGCACCCTCACCGGCGAGGACGGCGCCTATGCCTTTCGCACTGTCAGGCCCGGTCCTTATCCCTGGCCGAATGGCCCGAACGATTGGCGGCCGGCGCACATCCATTTCTCGGTTTTCGGCCACGGCTTCGCGCAGCGGCTGATCACGCAGATGTATTTCGAGGGCGATCCGCTGATCTGGCGCTGTCCGATCGTCGGCGGCATTCGCGACAAGGCGGCCGTCGAAGCGCTGATTGCCGCGCTCGACATGCAATCGACAATCCCGATGGACGCGCTTGCCTACAAATTCGATATCGTGCTGCGCGGGCGCCGCTCGACGCTGTTCGAAAACAGACCGGAGGGCAATTGATGGCGCAGTCGCTCGACCGGCCGAAAGAGAGCCCTTCGCAGACCGCCGGACCCTATGTCCATATCGGGCTGACGCCGAATTTCTGCGGCATCGGCGGCGTCTATGAGGACGATCTTGGCTCGGCCATGGTCAATGAGCGGACCAAGGGCGAGCGCATCGAGCTGCGCATTCGCGTGCTCGACGGCACCGGCACGCCGTTGAAGGACGCGCTGATCGAGATCTGGCAGGCGGATGCCGACGGGCTCTACAATTCGTCCGCAGAGATGCGCGGTGCCGCCGATCCGAACGTCTTCGGCTGGGGCCGTTGCCCGACCGACATGGAAACCGGGCTCTGCTCGTTCGAGACCATCAAGCCCGGCCGCGTGCCGTTCCGCGACGGTCGCCTGATGGCGCCGCACATCACGCTCTGGATCGTCGCGCGCGGCATCAACCTCGGTCTGCATACACGGCTCTATTTTTCCGACGAGGAAGAGGCCAATGGCGAGGATCCGATCCTGGCGCGTATCGAGCACCGCGTTCGCGTGTCGACGCTGATCGCCGAGCGCCAGGGCGACGCCTATATCTTCGATATCCATCTCCAGGGGGAGAAGGAAACCGTCTTCTTCGACAGTTGATGGACGGAGCAGGACATGACCGTATCGCCCTTCGACCATCCGCTGCTTTCGGGCCTGCTCGGCGACGAGGAGGCGGCGCGGCATTTTTCGGTGGAAGCCGACATTGCCGCGATGCTGGATTTCGAACGTGCCTTGGCCGAAGCCGAGGCCGACCGCGGCATCATCCCCAGGGAGGCCGCGGCGGCGATCGTCAAGGCGATTGCCTCGTTCCGGCCGGATACCGGCAAGCTGCGCGCTGGGGTCACCAAGGATGGCGTCGTGGTGCCGGAGCTGGTGCGCCAGATCAAACTGGCCGTCGGCGAACCGCATGGCGGTTCGGTCCATTTCGGCGCCACCAGCCAGGACGTCATCGACACCAGCCTTGTGCTCCGGCTGAAATCCGTCGTCGAGCATCTCGGCCTGCTGCTGACCGAGACAATCATAAGGCTCGCGTCCCTGGAGGAGCGCTTCGGGGGTAGGGCGCTGACCGGGGTGACCCGCATGCAGCCGGCGATCCCGATCACCGTGGCGGATCGCGTGACGGCGTGGCGGGCGCCACTGCAGCGGCACCAGGAGAGGCTGTCGCAACAGTCGACGCGCCTGCTCGTCCTCCAGTTCGGCGGCGCCGCCGGCACTCTGGAAAAGCTTGGCGACAAGGGGCTGGCGGTGCGCGCCGCACTTGCCGCCAGGCTCGGCCTCGGCGATGCCTCGCAATGGCAGAGCCAGCGCGATGCGCTCGCCGATCTTGCCGGCCTGATGTCGCTGATAACGGGAAGTCTCGGCAAGTTCGGCCAGGACATCGCGCTGCTGGCGCAAGGCGGCACCGACATCGAGCTATCGGGCGGTGGCGGCTCGTCGGCGATGCCGCACAAGCAGAACCCGGTGAAGGCCGAAGCATTGGTGGCGCTTGCTCGTTTCAACGCCATGCAACTTTCCGGCATGCATCAGGCGCTGGTGCATGAGCAGGAGCGTTCGGGTTCCGCCTGGACGCTGGAATGGCTGCTGCTGCCGCAGATGGTCGTCGCGACGGCCGCATCCCTGCGCCTTGCCGCCGAACTGGCCGCGCAGGTCGAAAGCCTCGGCCACTGATGCGCACCCAGGTCGTCATCGTCGGCTCGGGACCGTCCGGCCTGCTGCTCGGCCAGTTGCTCGCCACCATCGGCGTCGAGACCGTCATCCTCGAGCGGTCGAGCCGCGAGCACGTGCTTGGCCGCGTGCGGGCCGGCGTGCTCGAACAGGGCACGGTCGACCTGCTTGGGGAGGCTGGTGCTGCTGAAAGGCTGTATGCCGAAGGCCTTCCGCACTCCGGCATCTCGCTTGCTTTCGACGGACGGCTGCACCGCATCGATCTCACTGCACTCACCGGTGGCAAGCATGTCACCGTCTATGGCCAGACCGAGGTGACACACGATTTGATGGACAAGCGCGAAGCGGCGGGACTGGTCACCGTCTATGAAGCAGCCGATGTCGCGCTGCACGATTTCGACGGTGCCGCGCCTTTCGTCACCTATGAGAGGGATGGCGTCAGCCATCGCATCGACTGCGACTTTATCGCCGGCTGTGACGGCTATCACGGTGTCTCCCGCAAATCGGCACCAGCGCGGGCGCTGAAAACCTTCGAGCGGCAATATCCGTTCGGCTGGCTGGGCGTGCTGGCGGAAGTGCCGCCGGCCGATCATGAACTGGTCTACGCCAATCATGAGCGAGGCTTCGCGCTGTGCTCGATGCGGTCGACGCACCGCAGCCGCTACTATGTGCAGTGCCCTCAGGACGACAGGGTCGAGGCATGGTCCGACGACCGCTTCTGGGACGAGCTGCGCCGCCGCTTGCCGGAGCGGACGGCAGCAGGCGTCACCACCGGACCGTCCTTCGAAAAGTCGATCGCGCCGCTGCGCTCCTTCGTCGCCGAACCCATGCGCTTCGGCCGGCTGTTCCTGGTCGGCGATGCAGCCCATATCGTGCCGCCGACCGGCGCCAAGGGTCTCAACCTCGCCGCCAGCGACGTGCGCTATCTCTTTGCCGGCTTGCGCGACTTCTACCGCGAGAAATCCATGGCCGGCATCGACGCCTATTCGCAAAAGGCATTGGCGCGGGTGTGGAAGGCGGTGCGCTTTTCCTGGTGGATGACGACGATGCTGCATCGCTTTCCCGATACCGGCGACTTCGGCCAGCGCATCCAGGAGGCCGAACTCGACTATCTCGTGCACTCGCGCGCAGCGTCGACCGCGCTTGCCGAGAACTACGTCGGCCTTCCTTACTGAGGACGGCTACCCCTTGATCGCCGAGCCGACGATGGAATCGACGAAGAAGCGCTGCAGGAAGACGAACAGGATGAGAGGCGGCAGCACGGCCAGTGTCGCGCCGGCCATCACCAGTCCGGTGTTGACCGCGCCCCTGTTGTAGCTCAACAGCCGGCTCAAGCTGATGACGATCGGATAGGCGTCGGCGTTGCCCTGCAGCACCGTCAGCGGCCACAGATAGCTGTTCCAGTGATAGACGAAGGCGAACAGCGCAAGTGCGGCGATCGCGGGCGCCACGCTCGGCGCCACGATCTTGAACAGGATCAAAAGTTCCGAGGCACCGTCCATGCGCGCGGCGTCGATGAGGTCGTCGGGCACCCCGGCGATGAACTGGCGCATCAGGAAAATGCCGAAGGCATTGGCGAGGTTGGGCACGATGATGCCGGCAAGGCTGGCATTGAGGCCGATCGAGCCGACAAGACGATAGAGCGGGATCAGCGTCACGATCGGCGGCAGGAACATGGTGGCGATCAGCACCGAAAACAAAAGCGAGCGGCCGGGGAAGTGGTATTTGGCGAAGGCGTAGCCGGCCATCATGCTGGTGACCAGCACGCCGCCCGTGGTGATCGAGGCGATCACCAGCGAGTTCCACATGGAGCGGCCGACATTGACCACACCCGAAACTTTTTCATAGGCCTCGAGGCTCGGCGCATGCGGTATCCAGACCGGTGGCACCTGCATGCTCTCGGCCGGCGTTTTCAGGCTCGACAGCACCATCCACACCAGCGGGAAGGCGGATGCGACGGCGGCCAGCAGCATCAGCGTCGCCAGCAGCGCCTTGCGGCCGGAGGGGCGTCCGCGCGGAAGCCAGCTCGACGATCCCGCGCTCATTCCTGGTTCTTCCGGTTGGCGAGTGCGAAGAGCGCACAGACAACGACGATCAGCGACAGCATCAGCATGACAGCCATGGCCGAGCCCAGTCCGCCCTGCGCGCGTTCGATGCCGACACGGCGGATGTGATAGGTCAAGACATTGGTCGAGCCGACCGGCCCGCCCTGTGTGATCAGCGCCACCGGCTCGAACACTTGCACCGCGTTGATGATGGCGATGACGGCGCTGAACAAAAGCGTGCGCCGCATCAGCGGCAAGGTGATGAAGCGGAACTGCTCGAATCGGTTGGCGCCGTCGAGCTTCGCCGCCTCGTAGAGGCTGCCCGGAATCTGCGTTAGCCCTGCGATTGCCAGCACGGTGAAATAGCCGACCTGCTGCCAGACGTTGAGGAAGACGATCGAGATCAGCGCCGAGCGCGGCGACGACAAGAAGGGCTGCGGTCCGACGCCGATCAGGCCGAGCATCTGGTTGAGCGGCCCCTCGCTCGGCGAATAGAGTTTCGACCAGACCAGCGCCACCGCGATCATCGGCACCATATAGGTGGAGAACAGCACCGTCCTCAGCGCCGTGCCGCCGGCGACATCGTGCTGGTAAACCATCAGGCCGAAAGCCACCGACAGCGGCAGGATCAGGACGACGGACAGTGCGGTATAAATGGCGGTGTTGGTCAGCGCGCCCTTGAAGTCGCGCCCGACCGAGGTCGGCCCGAAGATCTCGCGGAAATTGTCAAGGCCGATGAAGCTGGCGCTGGAAAACGGTGTCTGCGTCGACCAGTCCTGGAAGGACAGCCAGACGGTGAGCAGCATCGGCAGCAGGATGAAGATGCCGATCAGCGTCACGGCGGGCATAAGCATGATGCCCGCCGAGGCACGGTACCTCTGGATCATTACGGTCTGATCATTATTTGGCGGCGCGCTCCAGGATCGAGGTGGCGTCGGCCTGCGCCGTCGCCTGCGCATCCTTGGCCGAGACCTGGCCATACTGCAACGCCTCGATCGTCTGCTGCAGGGATTCCGAGAATTCCTGTCCGCCGGGCACCACCGGGAAGGGCTTTGCGCCGGCGAGCACGCTGACATAGCCGGACAGGAATTCCGAGCCGAGCTTGTCCTTGTGCGCCTCGATGTCGGAGGTGCGCGACGGCAGGATGCCCATCGACATCAGGATGTCGGACATGGCCGACGCGCCGTTCTTGCCGGACTTCGGATTGTTGAGCCAGGCCAGGAAATCCCATGCCGCCTTCTGCTCGGCCTGGCCCGCATTGGCGTTGACCACGGTCATCCAGGAATAGGAGATCGCATGCGGCTTGTCGCCGCTCGGGCCGACGGGGATGGGGGCCGTGGCGATGTCGGTGAACTTGTCGCCCATGCCGGTCTTCAGCGCACTCTCCCACCAGTTGGCCATGATGATCATGCCGGTCTTGCCGGAGACGAAATTGTCGAGGAACGGGCCGGTGGTGTTGGCGTCGGCGGTCGCCATGGCCGGCACGCTGGCGCCGGACTTGATGAGGTCTTCATAAAGCTGGAACGTCTCGCCGGCCTGCTTGCTGTCCAGCACCGGCTTGCCCTCCCTAACCAACTCGCCGCCATTGGAAACCAGCAGTGACGCGAAGGGATGGACGACGCCCGCGGCCCATGAATTGATCATGCCAAAACCCTGTTGGCCGGCGTCCTTGTTGGTCAGTTTCCGCGCCGCGTCCTTGAACTCGTCCCACGTCTTTGGCGGAGCGGCGATGCCGGCCTGCTTGAACAGCGCCTTGTTGTAGTTGAGCGCGTAGACGTCGATCTCGTTAGGTATGCCGTAGAGCTTGTCGCCGACCGAAGCGGCGCTGGCGACGCCCGCCGGCCAGGCGCCCTTGACCTCGCTCGCCACCGCATCGGGGGCAGGAGCGACGAGCTTGTCGCGGGCGAGTTCCGGCAGCCAGAGATCGTAGATGCCACCGATCGTCGGACCGTCCGCACCGCCGCCTTGGGAGCGAAGCGTGGTCAGGAGATCGCCGAAAGGAACGGCGCGCACGGTGACGCTGATGTCGGGATTGGTCTTGGCGTAATCCTTGGCCGCCGCTTCCAGCAGCGCCACCGTCTCGGGCGACCAGTGCGTCAGGTAGGAGATGTTGACCGATTGCGCCCAGCCGCTGGCGGGCAGGATGGCAAGACCCGCGGCCAGTGCCAGTTTCGACGTCCAGGCAAACGACATCCCTCATCCTCCACTTGAGCATAGCGATCACGATGACGTTATGACAACATGAAGCGATCGCGCAAGGCCCGTTTGCGAAAAAGCTGCATGCAGAAACTGGCGCCATCTTTCCATGGCCACCACAGTGAGATATTTAGTTATTGAAAAACAATAAGTTAATAGAATTTATTGAATCAGATTATTCGACGATGCCGTTCTGAGGGAAAATGACACCTCTTGCGAACAACGCTATGTCGTTATAATGACTTAGGCCGAGCGAATGACTCTCGCGCGGCATCGAAGTGTCGCGGGACGCCAAGGACAGAGAAAAACGGGAGAACTGGCAATGAGCATGCTTTTAATTCACCGGCGCGCCGCGCTAGGGCTAATCGGCGGCCTTGCCGCCGCCTGCGCGGGCATCTTCACGACCCTGCCGGCCAGGGCCGACAGCACGGTGACATTGTGGAGCTGGCGCACCGAGGACGAGGCGGCGATGCGCCGCATCTTCGACGCCTTCGAGGCCAAGAACCCCGGCATCAAGGTCAACATCCAGTTCACCCCGGATGCCGACTACCAGAACCGGCTGAGCACGGCGCTGCGCGGCGGCCGCGGGCCTGATATCGCCCAGCTCAAGGCCTATGGCGAGTTGCAGCCCTTCGTCGATGCCGGCTATCTCGACGTGCTCGACGACAGCGTGCCGGAATTGAAGAACATGCCGGACGCAGCCCTTGGTGGCGCGCGCGGCCGCACCGACGGCAAGGTCTACGGCGTGCCTTATTCGGTGCCGATGATGGGGGTGTTCTACAACCAGGATATCTTTGCCGCGCAAGGCATCGAGATCCCCAAGACCTACAAGGATTTCGTCGCCGCCTGCGAGAAGCTGAAGGCGGCCGGCATCACCCCGATCGCCACCGGCGGCGCCAATGGCTCCGCCTGGGAACTGGAGATCGGCGTCGGCGTCATCGGCCCGACCGTCTACGGCCCCGGCTTCTACGACGAGATGATGACCGGCAAGGCGACCTTCGAGGACCCCCGCTATGTCGCGGCACTGAAGCGCTTCGCCGAGCTGAAGCCCTATTTCCCCGACGGCTTCGCCGGCATCGACTACACCACGGCCACGCAGCAGTTCATCGGCGGCAAGGCGGCGATGTTCCTCGGCGGGTCCTTTGAGAACGGCAGTTTCAAGGCGCAGAATCCGAAGCTGAAATTCTCCATCTTCCCATTCCCAGCCGACGATGCCGGGACCAAGCTCTATACCTCGGCCTTCTCGGACGGCTCCTACGGTCTCGTCTCCGAGAGTCAGAACAAGGAGGCCGCCACCAAGGTGCTTGGCTTCATGGCCTCGGCCGAATTCGCCCAGCTGTTCGCAGACGAGCTCGGCTGGCCTCCGGCCCGCACCGATGTGACGGTGAAGGATCCTGTGCTGGCGCAGATGATGGAAATGTCGAAGAACTCGACACCCTATCTGACGCTGGTCGGCTTTCGCTGGCAGTCGCCGACGGCCTCCTCGGTCTTGCAGTCGGAGATCATCGACATGGTCGAAGGCAACATCGCACCCGAGAAGCTGGCCGCCGATATGCAGGCCGCCGTCGCCACCTGGTTTAAGCCGAAGCAGTGAGGAGCCGGGCCGGTCGCATCGCGGCCGGCCTCTCGCCGGACAGAACGTATGGCCAACCTTCACCGCACAAGCAGCCTGAAACGCACGCAGCAGCGCATGGCCGTGCTTTTCATCCTGCCGGCGCTGGCCGTCTATGCGCTCTTCGTCCTCTATCCCCTGGCGATGTCGCTGTGGGGCAGCTTCTTCATCTGGAAGGGGCTGCGCATGGTCGAGTTTGCCGGTTTGTCGAATTTCTCGCGGCTGTTCGTCTTCCCGAGCGGCGCGCGGCTCTACGGCGCGCTCTGGCACAACACCGCCTGGTTCTTCGGCATCATGGTCTTCCAGAACGGCATCGGTCTTTTGTTCGCCTGGCTGCTGTTCCTGCGCGACAGGGGCGCGGCCTTCTTCCAGTCGGTGTTTTTCTTTCCGGCGGTGCTGAGCCCGGTCATCGTCGGTGCGCTGTGGCGGCTGCTCCTGGCGCCCGGCGGCGTCGTCGAATGGGCGCTGAACGGGCTTCGCCTGCATGAGGGCAGCCTCACCGTGCTCGGCAACAGCCACACGGCCCTCGGAATGCTGATCGCCGTCGACGCCTGGAACTGGATGGGCTTGCCGGTGCTGATCTACACGGCCGGCCTGCGGCAGATTTCCGGCCAGATCTTCGAGGCGGCCAAGCTCGACGGCGCCGGCAATGCACGCATGCTGTTTTCGATCGCGCTGCCGCTTTTGATGCCGGCGCTCGGCACGCTGACGACGCTGTCGTTTATCAACACCTTCAACCAGTTCGACATCGTCTATGTTATGCAGGGCGTGCAGGGCAATCCGAGCTACGCGACCGACACGCTGGTGACCTATTTCTACCGGCTGGCCTTTGGCGCCGAGGGCGCTGTCGGTATCACGGATATCGGGCTGGCGCTGGCCTTGGGCACCGTACTGTTCCTGATCCTCAGCATCGGCACGCTTCTGATGCTGCGCTTCTTCGATCGCCGCACGGTGCAGCTATGAGCGCGCTGGCGATCCCGCACAGGACCTTCTCGCCGAGACTGGCGCGGCTGCCCGGCTGGACGGTGCTGGTCTGCTGGACGGCCGCGGTTCTGCTGCCGCTCTACATCCTCGTCGTCTCCTGCTTCAAGACGACCGCCGAGATCTATGACAATCGGCTCGGCCTGCCGCAAAGCTGGGCCTTCGACAATTTCGTCCGGGCGTGGACGCGCGCCGATCTCGGCCACAATTTCATCAACAGCCTGATCGTCACCGGCGGCGCGGTCATTCTCACCATCGTCGTCTCGGCGATGGCCGCCTATCCGCTCAGCCGCTACCGGCTCGGCTGGAACGCCATCATGCTCGGCCTGTTCCTGTCGGGCGTCATGCTGCCGATCAGGCTGGCCTCGGTCGAACTGTTCACCTTGATGCGCAATCTCGGCCTGCTCGATTCGCTGACCGGGCTGATCCTCGTCTATTCGGCGATCCGCATTCCCTTCGCCGTCTTCATCTTCGCCAACTTCATGCGCGTGTTGCCCTCCGAACTCGACGAGGCGGCGCGCATGGATGGCGCCGGCGAGGTCCGCATCCTGTTCCAGATTATCCTGCCGATGGTGAAGCCGGCGGTGTCGATCGTCGCCATCTTCACGGCGATTGCCGTGTGGAACGACTTCTTCTTCCCGCTGATCTTCATCTTCGACGACCGCTACAAGACCGTGCCGCTGGCGATCAGCGTCTTCGTCGGCCAGTTCCGCACCGACTGGGGCCTGGTCTTCGCCTCGCTGGCGATCTCCATGGCGCCCATCCTGATCATGTATTGTCTGCTCGCCCGCCAGATTCGCGAAGGCGTCGGCGCCGGGGGAGGCATGAAATGATCGAAGACAGGATCTACGCCGCAAGCTCCATCCTGGTCGTCGGCGCGCACGCCTTCGATGCCGAGGTGATCGCTGGGCCGCTGGCCGCCGCCGCCGTTAAACGCGGTGCTTCGGTGACCTTCCTGCACCTGACCATGGGCGAGCAGGGGCATCCCTGCCTCATCCCCGCGCATTATTGCGTGCAGAAGGAAGAGGAAGCGGGCAGGGCCGCCGAGCGGCTTGGTGTCAAGGTGCGCAGCCTCGGCCTGCGCGACGCCTTCCTGCCGTCGGACGACGAGACGGCGCTCGAGGTATGCGACATCATTCGCGAACTCAAACCCGAGATCGTCATCACTCATTGGCACGGCAGCTGGCACAAGGACCATCGCGCCGCCGCGCATCTGACGCAAACCGGCATCTTCTACGCCGCCCTGCCGACGGTAGCCAGCGACAACCCGGCGCACACGCCGCAACTGCTCCTGTTCGGCGAGAACTGGGAGGATGATGACGGTTTTCGGCCCGAACATCTCGTCGATGTCAGCGACGGCTTCGAGGACTGGAGCGAGGCGGTCAAGGAGTACGAGTTGGCGCGGGGCCTGAGCAGCTTTCCCTATGTCGATTACTACAGCGCGCTCTACCGGTTGCGCGGCTGCCTGCGCGGTACGCGTTACGCACAAGCCTTCGCGGCGGCGTCGCATTCGTGGAATGCCGGCAGCGGCCTGTTCGCGCCGCCGTTCGGCAAGGGGCCCGGCCGATGACGCGGGTTCTGGCCATCGATCTCGGCGGCACCAATCTGCGCGCCGCCGTCTTCACCGGCGATGTCGGCGCGCTGGACATGCCGAGCCGCGAGCCGGCTCCGGCAAGCCTTGATGCGTTCGTCGCCCGCATCCAGGCGCTGCGCGCTGGAGCCGGGGCGGTCGAGGCGCTCGGCATCGCGGTGCCCGGGCTCGTCGAAGGTGTCGTCTGCCGCTGGATCCCGAACCTGCCGTTTCTCGACGGCGTCGACGTCCAGGCCCTGTTTCCAGGCCTGCCCGTGGCGCTCGGCAACGACGCGCAGATCGCGCTGCTGGCGGAAGCCGTCGAGGGTGCGGCAAAAGGCATGTCGGATGCGATCCTGCTCGCCATCGGCACCGGCATCGGCTCGGCGGTGCTGGCCAACGGCCGCATCGTTGCCGGCGCGCATGGCGGCGCCTGCTCGTTCGGCTGGGCTTGCGCCGACATCAAGGATCATGGCGAGGAGCGCAGCGGCTGGCTGGAGCGCGTCGCCTCGGGCCGGGCGCTCGATGCGCTTGCCGGCCAGATCGGCCTCACCGATGGCCGCCAACTGATCGCCGCCGCTCAGGCAGGCGAACTCGCAGCGCAGACCTTGCTGGAAGTGCCGGCGCGGCGGCTCGGCACGGCGCTGGCCGGGGCCGTGGCGCTTCTCGATCCGCAGGCGGTTCTGATTTCGGGGGGACTGGCCGAGGCGCTGGAGGTGATGCGGCCGCCGCTGCTTGCCGCGCTGCGGCGTCAGTTGCCGGCGCATCTGCGTGGCATCGATGTCCGGCCCGGCCGGTTCGGTCCGGGTGCCGGTCTTGTCGGCGCGGCGCTGGCTGGTCGCGCCGGGAAAGAGTGGAGACAGGTGCGATGAGCGAAGCGAGCTTTCAGCAGCCGGACCGCAGACGCCCGGAGCCGCTCTGGTATCAGGTCGAGGAGGCTATCCGCGCCATCGTCAAGAGCGGCGAATGGGCGACCGGCGACCAGATCCCGGCGGAAGACCGGCTGTGCGCTCTGTTTGGCGTCAGCCGCATCACCTTGCGCCATGCTCTGCGCAATCTGGAGGAAGGCGGGCTGCTGCGGCGCGAGCATGGCCGCGGCACGTTCGTGCGCTCGACCACGCTGGTGGCCGGTACGCGCGAGCTGACCAGCTTCACCCAGGAAATGGGCAATATGGGCGTGGTCGCCGGCTCGCGCCTGCTCGATTGCAGCCTGACGACGGCCAATGCTGCGGCGGCCGGAGCGCTGGAGATCGAGGAAGGCGATCCGGTGGTGCGCATCCGGCGTCTCCGGTTGGGCAACAACGAGCCGATCGGCATCCAGACGGCGCAGCTTTCGGCGGCGCGCGTGCCGGGCTTCCTCGACGCCGGCCTGCTGCAAGGCTCGCTCTACGAAGCGCTCGAGCGTCACTACGGCATCGTGCCGGTGGCCGCGCGGGAAAACTACCGCGTCGGTGCCGTTGGCGCGGCGGACGCCGACCTGCTCGATCTGCCCGCCGGCAGCCCCGCCTTCATCGTCGAACGCATCACCACCGACGAGCGCGGCCCGTTCGAATTCACCGTCTCCATCATGCGCGGCGACCGCTACGAAATCCGCTCGACGCTGCGCGCCGGGCGCGTCCCGTCGAACCCGCGAAGCTGATCCACCCTCCCAAGCAGACACTTAAACAGGAGTACCCACGTGTCCGATCTCTACATCCACCGTCTCGCCGCTCTCATCGACAAGGCAGCGAAAACCAACGAAGAGCTCTTCGGCCAGGCCGCCAGCCGCTTCGCCGACTCGCTTGAAGGCGGCGGTCTGGTCCATCTCTACGGTTCGGGCCATTCGGTGCTGCCGGTGCAGGAAGTGTTCCCGCGCTACGGCAGCTATGTCGGCTTCAATCCGCTGACCGACCCGCGCGTGATGTGGCACAACGTGCTCGGCGCCGGCGGCGTGCGCGAGCTTCTGTGGCTGGAGCGGACCGAAAGATACGCCGAGAAGTTCCTCGATCACCAGCCGCTCAACAAGGGCGATTCCATCATTATCTTCGGCCATAGCGGCCGCAATTCGTCGGGCATCGACACCGCGCTCTACGCGAAAAAACGCGGCATCTTCGTCGTCGCGGTGACCAGCAAGAACAATCTCGACAAGCCTGCCACGCATTCCTCCGGCAAGCGGCTGGCGGATGCGGCCGATCTCGTCATCGACACCTGCTCGCCGATCGAGGACGCCATCGTGCCGGTCGAGGGCTGGAGTCGTCCGGTGTCCGGTTCGTCGACGGTGCTCGCCATGATCCTGGCGCATGAGCTGATTGCCCGCACCGCCGAGCAGCTCGCCAAGCGCGGCATCGAACTGCCGGTCTTTGCCTCGCCGACGATCGCGGGCGTCACGCTGCACGACACCGACGTCATCTACGGTGTCTACCGCGAACGCATGCTGGAAGCGCAGAAGAAGCACCTGCCGACTTTCCAGGCAACGATGCGCGGCGAGTGATACTAGGGGCGGGGGAGGCGCTGCCGCGCCTTCCCGGCGCGATCACCGCCCCAAAAGATTGCGCTCGACGGTTTTCAGATGCGCCAGCATGGCCTGGCTGGCGCTCTCCGGATCGCGGCGCAGCAGCGCGTCGAGAACCGTCTGGTGTTCGCTGCAATAGATGCCGCGGCGCTCCTCGGAAAAGGAGCGCTTCTTCATTTCGAACCACGGCGCCTGATTGCGCAGGATGCGCATCAGATTGTGGATCTCCTTGAGGAATTCGTTGCGCGAGCAGGCGAAGATGCGGTGATGGAACTCCGCGTCCCAGTGTTCGAAGGTCGGCATGTCCTGCGCTTCGCAGGCGATCTTGTGCGCCTCGCGCACCGCGTTGAGTTCCATGGCGCTGGCATTGGTGGCGGCGAACGATGCCGCCGCCGGTTCCAGCAACTGCCGGATCTCCATCATATCGGCCGGGCTGGTGCCTTCCATCCGCCCGACCACCGCGGCCATCGAGGCTGGATTGGTGGCGGTCAGGAAAGTTCCGCGCCCGACATGGCGCACCACCGTGCCGTCCTCCTCGAGGAAGGAGACGGCGCGCCGCACCGTGTTGCGCGCGACGCCGAACTCGCTCGCAAGATCGCGTTCCGGCGGCATGCGGCCATTCTCGATCCACTCGCCCGAGGAGATGCGTTTTTTCAGGACGGTGGCGATATCGTTGGCGACGAGCTTTGGCATGCCTGGCAACTTTTATCTGATCCGATACTGAACCACGCATATCAGCTTCCTGCGCCGCCGTCCATTATGCAGCGCCGGTGCGATTCCGCTGAAACTCGCCTATCGTGGCCGGATACTTTTGGTACGATCAGTCGAGATTCCACTTGCGGCCTAAACCAATCGGCGATAGCGTGTAGCGAAAGAGCAAAAAATTGGCTCAATATTGGTTCAGGGAGGAACTTGATGCGGGTCGCGACTTTTTCGATATCGGGCGAACGTCGCGTCGGTCTTGTCGACCTCGATGCCCAGACCATTGCGCCTTTCGATTTTTCGGTCGACCAGGCCAGGTCCGGTATCCTGGCGCTGGTCGAGCGCAATGGCGCCGGCATCCCGCGCACCTTGTCGCCGGTCCCGCTTGCTCAGGTCGAGATCGAGGCGCCGATCCCCCAGCCGCGCCGCAACATTTTCTGTGTCGGCAAGAACTATCACGAGCACGCGCATGAGTTCGCCCGCTCGGGCTTTGATTCCAGTGCCGGCGCCGGCGCGATCCCGAAGCACCCGATCATCTTTTCCAAAGTGCCGGAATCGGTGGTCGCCAACCATGCCAGCGTGCTGATCGATCCCTCCGTCTCGACGGCTATCGACTACGAGGCGGAACTCGCCGTCATCATCGGCAAAGGTGGACGCGGCATTTCCAGGGAGAACGCGCTCGATCACGTCTGGGGCTACACCATCGTCAATGACGTCACCGCGCGCGACCTGCAGGGCAAGTACAGCCAGTGGCTGATCGGCAAGTCGCAGGACACGTTCTGCCCGATGGGCCCCTGGGCGGTGACCAGGGACGAACTCGACCTGGCGACCGCCGGAATCAGGTGTTTCGTCAACGAGGATCTGCGCCAGGATTCCAGGATATCGCTGCTGATCTTCGATATTCCCACCATCATCGCCACCCTGTCGCAGGGCATCACGCTGAAGTCCGGCGACATCATCGCCACCGGCACGCCGGTCGGCGTCGGCATCGGCTTCGATCCACCGAAATACCTGAAGGCTGGCGACGTTGTGCGCATCGAAATCGACGGCATCGGCACGCTGGAAAACCGCTTCGCGGAGCATGCTCAATGACGACGGTGACGGTTGGCCAGGTCGTTGCCGAAACTGTCGGCGAGCGGGCTGCCGTGGCGATGATCCACGGCCTTGGCGGCACCTCGAACATGTTCCAGCCGCAGATGGCGGCATTGTCCGGCTATCGCGTCATCCGGCTCGATTTGCCGGGCTCCGGCCGTTCGCCGCGTCCGATCGAGCCGCTGACCATCGAAGGCATGAGCGAGGCGGTGATCCGCGCCTTGGCCGGCATGGGGGTCACGTCAGCCCATTTCGTCGGCCATTCGATGGGCACCATCGTCTGTCAGCAGATCGCGGCGGCGCAGCCTTCGCTGGTTAGGTCGCTCGCCCTGTTTGGGGCCTTGGCCGAGCCGACCGAAGCGACACGGCAAGGGCTCGGCAAGCGGGCGCAACTGGCGCGCTCGGGCGGCATGGCCGACATAGCCGACCAGATCGTCGCCAACGCGATCTCGGCACACAGCAGGGAAACCTCGCCGGCGGCAGTCGCCTTCGTGCGGGAATCGATCACGAGGCAGGATCCCGAATCCTATGCCCGCACCTGCGAGGCGCTGGCCAAGGCGACCGCCGTCGATGCGCGCCGGATCTCGGCGCCGACACTGCTGGTCACCGGCGATGCCGACACGGTCAATCCGCCCGGCGTCGCCCAGTCGCTTGCCGATAAAATCAAGGGCGCCGTATTCTCGTCGCTGGATCGGTGCGGACATTGGGCAACGGTCGAGAGCCCGCGCGAAAGCACCCAAAAGCTCGCTGATTTTTTGAGACGGGTTGATAGGTGAGGAATTCTGATCGGGCGTAAACTTATGCGCTCGGCAAGTTGGGAGGCTTGTGATGGCAGACGACAGCTGGAACGGCAACGGCTCGGGCAGCACGCTGTTCACCAATGTGCGCGTGCTCGACGCAACTGGTGAATATCCCTACACCGGCGAGGTGCTGGTGCAGGGCAACCGCATCAAGCAGATCACCAAGGGTTCGTCGCGCTTCGGCTCGTCCTCGTCGTCCTCCTACAGCGGTGGTGCAGCGGGGGGAGCAACTATCATCGACGGCATGGGCGCGACGCTTATGCCCGGCATGATCGACGCGCATCTGCACCTGTCCTGGAACAACGCGCCCGGCATCGATCCCATCCAGATGATGGAGGTCGAGGAACACATGCTGGTCACCATGGAGATGGCCAAGCTGGTGCTCGACGCCGGCTTCACCGCCGGCCGGGGCGCTGCCGCTGCCAAGCCGCGCCTCGATGTCGTGGCCAAGAAATTCATCAACCAGGGCCGTTTCCCCGGACCACGCTATCTCGCGGCGGGTCCCGAGATCACCACGGTCGGCGGTCTCGGCGATTCAGCGCCCTCGCACATTCCGCATGAGGGGCTGAACCTCGGCCTCGTCGTCTCCGGCCCCGAGGAAATCCGCCGCACCGTCCGCCAGCTGATCAAATACGGCGTCGATTCCATCAAGCTCAATTTGTCCGGCGAGAGCATCACCGGCATGGGCGCCGAGGAAACGCCGATGTCGGAGGAGGAGGTTGCCATGGCCGCCTCCGAGGCGCGCTGCCGCAACAAGGTGCTGTCGGCGCATGCGCGCTCGTCCGGCTCGGTCAAGCAGTGCGTGCGCCACGGCATCCAGAACATCTATCACGCCTCCTTCGCCGACGAGGAGGCGCTCGACATGCTCGAGGCGGTCAAGGACAAGCACTTCGTCGCGCCCGGCATTGCCTGGCTGATCAACACCGCTCGCCATGCCGAGCAATGGGGCATCAAGCCCGGCTCGCCGCTCTCGCTCGAATATGAGCGCGAACTCGAAATGTGCATCGACACGATGAAGAAGATGCATCGGCGCGGCATTCGTGTGTGCATCGGCGGCGACTACGGCTTTGCCTGGACGCCGCAAGGCACCAACGCCAAGGACATTCAGACCTTCGTCGAGATGCTCGGCTTCTCGCCGATGGAAGCGATCCAGGCCGGCACCAAATATGGCGGCCAGATCATGAACATGGGCGACGAGCTCGGTCTGATCAAGGAAGGCTACCTCGCCGATATCCTGCTCATCGACGGCGATCCGATCTCGGATGTGCGCATCCTGCAGGACAAGAACCGCATCCTCGCCATCATGAAGGACGGCAAGTTCCACAAGGCGCCGCGCATGAACGAGCAGCGCCGGCGGCTGACGGCATGAGCCTGCTCGACCAGCCATCCTCGTCGTCCGGGCTGTCCTCGGGCGATGGCATGACGCGCGGGCAAGCGTGGGGCCTTGTTGGCCTGCTCGCCGCCGCTGTCATCGCATGGCTGGTCTTTGCCGTCTGGCCCGATTGGCTGAACGCCATCCTGATCTCGAAGAAGGCTTTCGTCAGCGCCATCCTCAACGGCATTACGCTGGCCGGCCTCTATTTCCTCGTCGCCTCGGGCTTCACTCTGATCTTCGGCCTGATGCGCAACGTCAATCTCGCACATGGCTCGCTCTATCTGCTCGGCGCCTATATCGGCTACGAGGTCACCAACCGCACCGGCTACTGGCTGCTCGGCGTCGCCGCCGGCTTCGCGGTGCTGGCCATCGTCGGCGTCGTCATGCAGGTCTTCGTGTTCCGTCGCCTCGAAGGCGACGACCTGCGGCAGACCCTGGTGTCGATCGGCATTTCGATCGTCGCCGCCGACCTGATGCTGGCGGTGTGGGCCGGCGGCACTTACCAGATCACGACGCCGGAATGGCTCGACGGCGCCTTGACCTTGCCTGTCATCACGGCGGTGCGTTCCAACGGCGCCTCGGTCTTCCTCACCTATCCGCTCTACCGCGTCGTCGTGCTGGCGGCGGCGATCGTCATCGGCGTCGGCCTCTGGCTGATGCTGCACAAGACCCGCGTCGGCATGATGATCCGCGCCGGCGTCGACGACCGCGCCATGCTGCAGGCCTCCGGCGTCAACGTGCACGCGGTGTTCGCCATCGTCTTCGCGGTTGGCGCAGGTCTTGCCGGTTTTGCCGGCGTCGTCGGAGGGTCGGCACTGTCGGTCGCGCCCGGCGAGGACGTGCGCTACCTCCTGGCGTCGCTGGTCGTGGTCATCGTCGGCGGCATGGGCTCGATCACTGGCGCGGCCATCGGCGCGCTGCTGATCGGTCTCGCCGAGCAGATCGGCCTCGTCTATTTCCCGACCTACGGCATCGTGCTCACCTTCGTCATCATGGTGGTGACGCTGGCGGTCAGGCCGCAAGGCATCATGGGGAAGGCCCGATGAGCCTCGCCATCGCCACGGACGGCACGACGCAGCAGAGCTGGGTGGAAAAGCTCGGCGCCGGCCACATCATCCTTGGCGTCGCGCTGGTGCTGTACCCGCTCGTGGCGTCGGACTTCTTCCTGACCCAGATCGGCGGCTATTCGCTGATCTTCGGCATGCTGGGCCTCTCGCTTATGTTGCTCGCCGGTTATGGCGGCATGGTCAGCTTGGCGCAGATCACCGTTGCCGGCATATCGGCCTATGCCATCGCCATCCTCGGCAACAACAATTCCAATATCCTCGGTTTCGGCTGGCCGTGGTGGTTGGCGGTGCCATTCGCCGTGCTCGCGGCGGCGCTGGCATCGGCGCTGATCGGCTGGATCTCGGTGCGCACCGAGGGCATCTACACGATCATGATCACGCTGGCGATCGCCACCGCGACCTACTATTTCGCCCAGCAGAACTACGCCATCTTCAACGGCCATTCCGGCTATGCCGGCATCCGCGCGCCGGCCTTCTGGGGCATCGGTTGGCGCGACGCCAAGCCCTTCTATTACCTTTGCCTCGGCCTGGCGGCGCTGTGCTACGCGGCGGTGCTTTATGGCTCGCGCTCGACCTTCGGCATGACCTTGCAGGCGATCCGCGACAACCCGCGCCGCATGCGCGCGCTGGGCTACCATGTCACCGCGCACAAGGTGTTCGCCTGGCTGCTCTCCGGCGTCATCGCCGGTCTGGCGGGCGTGCTGCTGGTCTGGTTCAACGGCCGCGTCTCGCCAGGCACTATCGGCGTCGATGCCGCGATCGATGTCTTGATCATCGCCGTCATCGGCGGGCTGCGCCATCCGATTGGGCCGTTCCTCGGCGCGCTCGTCGTCGTCCTGATGCAGACCTTCGCCATCGACATCGTCGGCGCTGAGCGGTTCAACACGCTGATCGGCCTTGTGTTCCTGGTGATCGTCTTCGTCTCACCGGACGGAATTCTTGGGTTGTGGGGGAGGATCAAGCCACATCTTGCCCAGGAGTCCTTGCGTCCCGGCGCCTAGCGACCGGGATGGAATGAACCACTGCAAAACGAAATCAACGGGAGGAAAAAACATGAGGATGCATAGACGTACCTTACTGGCGCTCGCGGTGTTCACCGGGCTGACCGCGCCGTCGATGGCGCTGGCCGCCGACGACACCGTCAAGATCGGCCTGCTCGCCACCTTCGAGGGACCGTTCACGGTGCTTGGCGAGGACGGCGAACGCGGCGCCATGACCGCGGTCGAAGAGATGAAGGGCATGGTCGCCGGCAAGAAGATCGAGATCGTCAAGGGCTCGTCCGACGCCTCGCCCGACAGCGCGGTGCGCGCGGCGCGCAAGCTGGTCGAGCAGGACGGCGTCAAGGTGCTGGTCGGCCCGCTTTCGGGCGACGAAGGCATCGCCGTCAAGGACTACGCCAAGACGCAGCCGAACGTGACCTTCATAAACGGTACGTCGGCCGCGCAGGACACCACTTTGCGCAATCCGGCGGAAAACTTCTTCCGTTTCTCCACCGACGGCGCGCAGTGGATGGCCGGCCTTGGCACCTATGCCTTCAAGGACAAGGGCTATAAGAAGGTCGCCACCGTCGCCGAGGACTATTCCTTCCCCTACACGCAGGTGTTCGGCTTCATGGCCGAGTTCTGCAAGGCCGGCGGCCATGTGCCGTCGAAGTCGTGGGTGCCGATCGGCAACAAGGATTTTTCGTCGGTCATCGCAGCCATTCCCGAGGACGTCGATGCGATCTATGTCGCGCTCGGCGGCGCCGACGCCGTCAACTTCCTGACCCAGTACCAGCAGGGCGGCGGCACCGCGCCGCTGATCGGCGGTTCGATCACCGTCGACCAGACGGTGCTGACTTCGAAGGGCAAGCTGAAGGACGTGCTCAAGGGCACGCCATCGGCCGGACCGACCGCCGACACCAATGACGCGCCGGCGTGGAAGGCGTTCGTCGAGGCCTACAAGAAGCAGCCTGGCGCCTTTCCGTCGCCCTCGCTCTTCGCCCATGGCTATTATGTCGACATGAAGGCGACATTGCTCGGCCTCGACCAGGTCGGCGGCGATGTCTCCGACGGCGGCAAGAAGCTGCGCGACGCGCTGTCGAAGCTCTCCTTCGACACGCCGACCGGCAAGGTGTCGCTCGACAAGAACCGCAACGCCATCGCCGACATCTTCCTGACCGAGGTCACCGAAGGTGCCGACGGCAATCTCCTCAACAAGCTGGTCAAGGTCGTGCCGCAGGTCAACCAGACGCTCGGCATTCCCGAAGACGAGTTCATGAAGCTCGGCGCGGTCAACCGCGACAATCCGAGCTGCCCGTAACAGCCAATATCGAATGCAGCCGCCAGTGACCGAAAGCCTCGCAGCAAACCGCCTCCAGAGCACCGGTGCCTATGCGCTGGAGCTCGATGGCGTGGCGCGGCATTTCGGGGCGCTGGTGGCGCTCTCGGGCATCACCATGAGGATCGCGGCCGGAGAACGGCGCGCGGTCCTCGGCTCCAACGGCGCCGGCAAGACCACGCTGTTCAACGCCGTGACCGGCGACTTCATGCCGACGTCAGGGCGCATACGCTTCTTCGGCGAGGACATCACCGACCTGCCGCCGCATGAGCGCATCCGGCGCGGCCTGCGGCGCACCTATCAGATATCGCAATTGTTCAAGGGCCTGTCGGTTCTCGATTCCATCTTCCTTGCCTGTCGCGGCGTCTCGAGGCGGCGCTTCTCGCTGCTGCGGCCGGCCGCGTCGGACGTCAACATGGTGCAGGCGGAATCGATCCTCAACGCCGTGCATCTGGAAACCTATCGCGACACGCTGGTGGCGACGCTGAGCCATGGCCAGCAGCGCCAGCTGGAGATCGCCCTGGCGCTGGCTGGTGCGCCGCGCTTCATCCTCTTCGACGAGCCGGCGGCTGGCCTGTCGCCAACCGAGCGCCGCGACCTCGTCGCCATCCTCAACGCACTGCCCAGGCATATCGGCTACATCATCATCGAGCACGATCTCGACGTCGCGCTGCGCGTCTCGGAATATGTCTCGATGATGCACAATGGCCGCCTGTTCAAGGAAGGCACGCCGCAGGAGATCGAAGCCGACCCGGAAGTCCAGGAGATCTATCTCGGGGGCAAGCATGGCTGAGCGTGCCGGGAAGACCGCCAAGGCAATGCTGCGCATAGAAGACCTCCAGGTCTTTTATGGCGAAAGCCATGCCTTGCAGGGCGTTTCGCTGACGCTGGAAAGCGGCGTGCTGTCGGTGGTCGGCCGCAACGGCATGGGCAAGTCGACGCTCTGCAACACCATTGTCGGCCTGAAGCGCGCGAAGTCCGGCTCGATCCGCCTCGACGGCCGCGAAATCACCTCGCTTGAGCCGCACGAGATTCACCGTCTCGGCGTCGGCTATGTGCCGCAAGGCCGCCGCGTCTGGCCGAGCCTGACGGTCGACGAGCATCTGCGCCTCGCGGCCGGCAACAGGCGCGACGCCTCCTGGACGGTCGAACGGGTCTACCAGACCTTTCCGCGTCTGGCCGAACGCCGGACAAATGGCGGCTCGCAGCTTTCGGGCGGCGAGCAGCAGATGCTGGCGATTTCGCGTGCGCTGCTCAGCGATCCCAAGCTGTTGGTGATGGACGAGCCGACCGAAGGGCTGGCGCCGGTCATCGTTGACCAGGTCGAAAAAATGCTGGTCGATCTCGCCGCCGAGGGCGAGATGGCGGTGCTGGTCATCGAGCAGAACATCGGCGTGGCGACCTCGGTGTCGAACCAGGTCGCCATCATGGTCAACGGCCGCATCAACCGGCTGATGGACGCCAAGGCGCTGGCCGCCGACCGCGAACTGCAGCAGCGGCTGCTTGGCGTCGGCCGCCACGCCGAGGAAGCGCCCGTCACGCTGGCCGAAGCCGCGCAGGCCAGGGAGCAACTGGCGAAAGTCTATCGCGTCGACCGTACCGGCACCGCATCGGGCGAGCCGATGCCTCAAGACGGCGTCTACCGACCGGTCGTCGAACTGCCCAACCGCTGGAACGTCCCGGTCACCGAATTGCGCCAGGCGGCGGTCGACAAAACCGCCCCGCAGGACGATCCGAAAAAAATCTTCGCCATCCCCTTTGCCGAGCGCATCGGCAGGACCGTGCTGGTTGTCGGCACCTTCGATACCAAGGGCAAGGAATTGCGCTTCATGGCCGACCGGCTGAAGGCGCTGGGCCTGCCGGCGCGTACGGTCGACCTGTCGACCTCGGGAAAACCGACCAGCGCCGACGTTCCGGCCATGCAGGTCGCCGGCATGCATGTGCGCGGATCCTCCGCCGTCTTCACCAATGACCGCGGCGGTTCGGTCAGCGCCATGGCGGACGCCTTCGCACGCTGGATCGAGCGCGAGCCGCGCATCGGCGGCGTGATTTCCGCCGGCGGCTCCGGCGGCACAACGCTGGCCACCGCAGGCATGCGCGTGCTGCCCGTCGGCATTCCCAAGCTGATGGTGTCGACGGTGGCGGCCGGCGATGTCGCCAAATATGTCGGCGGCGCCGACATCATGATGTTCCATTCCGTGGCCGATGTGCAGGGGCTGAACTCGATTACCGAACAGGTGCTCTCCAATGCCGCGCACGCCATGGCCGGCATGGTCGCGCAACTGCCCGATGCCGAGGCCTGGGAAGCCAAGCGCAAGCTGGCGCGGCCGGCGGTCGGCATCACCATGTTCGGCGTCACCACGCCTGCCGTGCAGGCGGTGACCAGACGACTCGAAGCCGACTATGACTGCCTCGTCTTCCACGCCACCGGCATAGGCGGGCGGGCGATGGAAAACCTCGGCGATTCCCGGCTGCTGTCAGCCTTCATCGATCTCACCACGACCGAAGTGGCCGACATGATTGTCGGGGGCGTCTTCCCGGCGACGCAGGATCGCTTTGGCGCGGCGATCCGCACCGGACTGCCCTATGTCGGCTCGGCCGGCGCGCTCGACATGGTCAATTTCGGCCCGCGCGACAGCGTGCCGGACAAATTCCGCAGCCGCAAATTCGTCATCCACAATCCCAACGTCACACTGATGCGCACGACGCGTGACGAGAACCGCGCCTTCGGCGAATGGATCGGCGCGCGGCTCAACGCCATGAACGGCCCGGTGCGGTTCCTGCTGCCCGAGGGCGGCGTTTCCATGCTCGGTGCGCCCAGCCAGCCCTTTCATGATCCCGAGGCTGACAACGCTTTGTTCGAAGCGATCGAGAGGACCGTTCGCCAGACGCCGCAGCGCAACGTCGAGCGGGTGCCGGCCAACATCAATGACCCGGCCTTTGTCGACGCGGTGATCTCAGCGTTCCACGCCATCACGCCGAAGCTGCAGAGGCGGGCATGAAGAAT
The DNA here is from genome assembly GCF_004792065.1 of Mesorhizobium sp. M8A.F.Ca.ET.165.01.1.1. Lineage (NCBI taxonomy): Bacteria > Pseudomonadati > Pseudomonadota > Alphaproteobacteria > Hyphomicrobiales > Phyllobacteriaceae > Mesorhizobium > Mesorhizobium sp. M8A.F.Ca.ET.165.01.1.1. The sequence continues at coordinate 227,852 of NZ_SRTH01000004.1, forward strand.
TGGACTTCGCCGCCCGACGGGTGGATGTTTGAAAATACTGCCGGTCGCCTCGCGCCGACCGCATTGTCTTGGGGAGGATAGATCATGGACGCGCAGACCTTTGGCGCTTTCCTGTTGTGGCTGATCATTGCGGCGATCGTCGTCGTGATCGCCGTCTACATCTTGCGCTGGCTCTATCGCCGCTCGACCAAGGAGACGGCGTTCGTGCGCACCGGCTTCATGGGCGAGAAGGTGGTGGTGAATGGCGGCGCTTTCGTCATTCCGGTGCTGCATGAGATCACCCCGGTCAACATGAACGTGCTGCGCATCGAGGTGCGCCGCGAGGACGCGCTGGCGCTGATCACCCGCAACCGCATGCGCGTCGACCTGATCGCTGAGTTCTTCGTCCGCGTCGGCGCGCATCGCGAACTGGTGGCCGCCGCCGCGCAGACGCTCGGCCGCCGCACGCTGCAGCCCGACAGCCTGCGCGAATTGCTGGAAGGCAAATTCGCCGGCGCGCTGCGCACCGTCGCCGCCCAGATGACGCTGGAAGAAATGCATGAACTGCGCGGCGACTACGCCGCCAAGGTGCGCCGGTTGGCGGAGGAGTCGCTCGCCGCCAACGGGCTCGAGCTCGAAAGCGTCGCCATCGTCGATCTCGACCAGACCAGTCTTGAATATTTCGACCCGTCCAACGCCTTCGACGCCGAGGGCCTGACGCAACTGACCGAATCGATCGAGACCCGGCGCCGCATGCGCAACGAGATCGAGCAACGCACGCTGGTCGATATCCGCAACCAGAACCTCGACACCCAGCGCAAAGTGCTGGAGATTGACCGCGACACCGAATATGCGCGCCTCGAACAGGAGCGCGAGGTCGAGATCCGCCGCGCCGCGCAGCGTTCCGAACTCGCCATAGAGCGCGCATTGCGCGACCAGGAGTCCGAACAGGCGCAGCTTTCCTCGCGCGAGGCGGTCGAGAAATCGCGCCTCAATCAGGAGCGCAACATCACGCAGGAGCGCATCAACAGCGAGGAAGAGACGCAGCGCCGTGAGATCGCCCGCCGCCGCTCGCTCGACGAGACCGAGATGAAGATGCGCGAGCTGACCGAGCGCGAGCAGATCGCGCTCGAACTGTCGCTGGAGAAAGCCCGCATCGAACGCGAAGGCACGCAGCGCGAACTCGAAATCCAGCGCAAGAAACTGCTCGAAGTGGCCGAACTGGAGCGGCAGATCGCACTCGCCGAAAAGGCGCTCGAGGTGACGAAGGCGGAAGCTGAGAAGCGCCGCGCCGAAATTTCCGAGAACCAGGCGACCGAGACCGCGCGCATCGCGCAGGAGCGTGCGGTCGATGAGGTGCGGATCGCCAGGGAGCGGCATCTCGAAGCGCTTCAGATCGCCAAGCGGCAGGCCTTCGAGGAGGCCGAGATTTCGGCCGGCGAGGAGGTCGAACGGGCCCGCATCACCACCGAGCGCGGCATCGAGGAAGCGCGGCTGATCAAGGAACGCGACATCCGCCAGCTTGGCGTCGACCGCGACCAGAAGATCGAAATCGCCGAAATCCAGAAGGCGATCGACATCGCCAAGAAGACGCAGGAGCGTTCTTCCGCGATCGCGGCGTCCGAAGCCGTGCGCGCCAAGGCCATCCAGGCCGAGGAACAGGCCTTCACTGCCCGCGAACGCGAAATCGCCGAGCGCCGCAAGCTGACCGACCTGATCGGCGCGCAGCGCGAGGCCGAGCGCGAGGCGCTGCGCGTCACATCCGCTGCCGACGCCGAGATGAAGGCGGCCAAGAGTCTGGCGGAAGCGCAGAAGATCGCGGCGCTGGCATCGGCCGAAGCGGAGAAGATCCATGCCCTTGCCGCGGCACAGCGTTACGAAGTCGATGCCGCCGGCAACCGCCAGCTCAACGAGGCCGAGAACCTGTTGTCCAGCGAGGCACGCGCCGGCCGCCTGCGCGGCAAGCTGCTCGACCACATGGAAGGCATCATCCGCGAAAGCGTCAAGCCGATGGAGAAGATCGACGGCATCAAGATCCTGCATGTCGATGGCATCAATGGCGGGCAGGGCGGCAACCGCAACGTCACCGACGAGGTCATCGACTCCGCGCTGCGCTATCGCGTGCAGGCGCCGATGATCGACAATCTGATGAAGGAGATCGGCATCGAGGGCGGCTCGCTCGGCCGCATGACCGACGTGCTGCGCGACGCCAAGGATATTTCCAGCCTGACCCGCGACAAGAAGGGCAAGGGCAAGGCCGCCAAGGACGACGATGACGACCGCGATCATTGACGGGAACGTCTGCGCTGCCCCTCACCTGCCTGCCGGCATCCTCTCCCCGTATAGTGACGGGGAGAGGGGCGCCGTCATCGACGGTTTCGCCAGCAGCCAGCGTTGCAAGGTGGGCGCCGAGGTAGCGGCCAGCCTCTTTCTCCCCGTCACTATACGGGGAGAAATGTCCGGCAGGACAATGAGGGTCGGCGCTGACATCAACAGGGAGGGCACACCCAAGCTCGGCCTCCATCGTTCCACTCTCGGCCAGCAAGCATGACCAAGGTCTATGTCTCTTCGGTCATTCCCGCACCGGCGGCGGAGGTCTGGAAGATCGTGCGCAATTTCAACGGTCTGGCAGGCTGGGCGCCGTTCGTCGCCGAAAGCCGCATCGAACAGAATGCGCAGGCCGACCAGATCGGCTGCATCAGGAATTTCACGCTCAAGGACGGCGGTCGCATCCGTGAAAGGCTGCTGGCGCTGTCGGATTACGACCTGTCCTGCAGCTATGCGATTCTGGAAAGCCCGATGGCGGTGGAGAACTATGTCGCCACGCTATCGTTGACGCCGGTCACCGACGGCAATCTGACGCTCGCCGAATGGCAGGCGGAGTTCGACTGCGCCGACGATCGCGAGGCGGCACTCATGCAACAGATCGGCAATGGCGTGTTCCAGACCGCGTTCACCGCGTTAAAGCACCGGTTCGGGCGCTGACGCCGGCCGATGGTCAGGGTTTGCCAGAGCACGATCATCGATGCACCGATCGACGAGGTCTGGGCGATCCTGCGCGATTTCAACGGCCATGATCGCTGGCACCCGGCGATCGCCTTCAGCGAGATCGAAGGCAGCGAGCCGGTCGATGCCGTCGGCTCGGTGCGCCATTTCAGGCTGAACGACGGCGGCGAATTGCGCGAGCAATTGCTGGCGCTGTCCGACAAGGACCGGCGGCTGAGTTACTGCCTGCTCGAAGCGCCGCTGCCGCTGATGGGCTATGTCGCCTCGCTGCGGCTGAAGCCGGTGACCGACGGCGACGCCACCTTCTGGGAATGGCGCTCCGAGTTCAACCCGCCGGCGCATCGCCGCGACGAGCTGGTAAAGCTGGTCACCGAAGGCATTTATCAGGCCGGCTTCGCCGCCGTGCGCGCTCTTCTGCGGCGGCGCAACGCCGGCGCGCCGGTGGAGGCGCGATCATCGCCAGCGATCGTCGCGCCGACCTCATCCGCAAGCGTGCCGCTCGTTGCTTCAAGGGCTGCCGCCGAAACGACCCACGCGATCGTCGTCGAACGCTACGGCGGACCGGAGGAGTTGCAGCTCAGGGACATCGCCTTGCCTCCGCCCGCGCCGGGCGAGGTGCGGATCCGTCACACGGTGATTGGTGTCAATTTCATCGACGTCTACTGTCGCACCGGTTTCTTCGACCTGCTGCGGCCACCCGGCGTGCCGGGCATGGAAGCCGCCGGCATCATCGAGGCGGTTGGTCCGGCGGTATCGGGTTTCTCAATCGGCGACCGCGTCGCCTATGCCTGTCCGCCGGTCGGCGCTTACAGCGAGCGGCGCAACATGGCGCCCGAACTGCTGGTTCGTCTTTCCGACGATATTTCGGACGAGACCGCCGCCGCCGGCCTGCTCAAGGGCGTCAGCGCGAGCTTCCTTCTGCACGATGTTCATGCCGTGAAGCCGGGCGAAATCGTGCTCATCCATGCGGCGGCCGGCGGCGTCGGTCAGTTGCTGGTGCAGTGGGCGCGTCATCTCGGCGCGACGGTGATCGCTACGGTGTCGAGCGACGACAAGGCCCGCATTGTCGAGCGTCTCGGCGCGCACCATGTGATCGTCTATTCCCGCGAGAACTTCGCCGATGCCGTCATGCGGTTGACGGCGGGCAGGGGTGCCGATGTCGCCTATGACGCGGTCGGCAACGACACCTTCGCCGGCTCCCTCGCCGCCCTTGCGGTGCGCGGCCATCTCGTCAGCTTCGGCCAGGCCTCGGGGCCGGTCGGCAATTGGGATATCGGCCGCTTCGCGTCGAAGTCGCTGACCATTTCGCGGCCCAACTATGCCCATTTTACCGATACGCCGGAGAAACTCGCCTCGCATGTCGTCAGGTTCTTCCAGGCGCTCCGCCAGGGCGTGGTCAGGGTCGACGCGCCGACCCGCTACGACCTTGCCAACGCGGCCGACGCTCATCGCGATCTGGAGGCGCGCCGCACCACCGGGGCGCTGGTCCTCGTGCCGGGACCGTAGCCTGGATCAGCCGGTTGCTCTGGCGTAGACATCGAGAACGTCGGTCACGCCGGCGATCAGGAGCTCCCTGGCTTTTGGCGCCACGGATCCGCTCGCCACCCTGCCGTCGAGGCGGCCGAGATACTGGCTGATCAGCGGGGAGGGAATGTCGCGCTCGCCCAGCGCCTGCATCAGCGCGTTCACGGCCTGCCGCGCCGTCGGCACCGGCCAATAATAGCGGATGCGGTCGCTGTAGGAGAAATGGCGTTCGATGCGCTGTTCGGCCTCCGAGCCGTGATAGTAATTCTTCCAGTGGCCCGGCGCCGCCAGCATGGCGCGCTCCATCGCCGCCGGCAGGCTTTCCCGGGATGGATCGGGTGCAAGAATGTCGGCGATATGGCTCAAACCATAAAGCGCTTCGCGCAACGCGAAGGTCAGCCAGGGCCCGACTTTCAGGATGGCGAAGCCATCGTCGACTAAGGCGCTCAGCGCCGCGATAGGCTGGTAGTCGGTCGAATGCGCCTCGAATACGAATTGCGGCAGGTCCCGCGGCGTGCCGGCCAGCGCCTGGGCGCGTTCGGGCCGGTAGGTGATGACCTCGGCATTGCCGAATTCGACGCCGGGCTGGACGACGACGCCAATCGCCCGCGAGAAGGCATGGTCGAGGCCACGCTGGTGGAAGGCCTGCTGGTGGATGCGCACCGTCTCGCCAGCCGCTTCCGGTGTCGTCACAGCCAGATGGTCCATCGCTTCCAGGGCACCGCCCGGCACCGGCACTTCCGTGCCGATCACATAGACAGGCTTGGCGCCGGCTGTTCGTTCAACCGCGGCCTCCGCCACCTCGGCCAGTTCGGCGGCGCGCGCGGCGATCGTCGCGTCGGGTGGTGCGGCACCTTCGCCGGCACAGCCCATGCTGGCGTCCAGGTGGATCTTGGTGAAGCCGGCCTGGGCATAGGCGTCCACCATGCGCGCTGCCTTTTCCATCGCCTCGGGCGCCGGCAGGTGCTTCCAGGGATTGGGGCCGAGATGGTCGCCACCGAGCACAAGCCTGTCCAGGGGAAACCCGGCCTTGCCGGCGATCGTCTCGACGAAGCGGCGGAAATCGCCCGGCGTCATGCCGGTATAGCCGCCTTCGTGGTTGACCTGGTTGCAGGTGGCCTCGATCAGCACATCGGCGCCGCGCGCCTTGCCGTGGCGCAGCGCCGCTTCGATGACCAACGGATGGGCCGAGCAGATCGAGGCAATGCCGGCGCGCTCGCCGGCCGCACGACGCTTTGCTATGGCGGCCAGCCTGTCGGTCGCCTGGCTCATGCCGGTGCTCCGGTCCTGGCGGTCGCGACGAACGCCTCGACAGTGGCCAGCGAGGCGATGCCTTCCATCGGGCCCTTCTTCGTCACCGCCAGCGCGCCGCAGCCATTGGCGATCTCGAGCGCCCTCCAAGGCGCTTCTCCACGCAGCCAGAAGGAGACGAAGGCCGCCGCAAAACAGTCTCCGGCGCCAGTCGGGTCGATTTCCTCGACGACGAAGCCGGGTGAAGCGATGCGCCCCGACCGGTCGTAGTGAACGGCGCCCTGCGCGCCCTTCTTGACGACCACGGCGGAGATGCCGCGGTCCAGCATTTCGCTCGCCGCGCTCTCCTCGTCGGTTGCCTCGGTGAAGGTGAAGAGTTCCGGCCCGCTCGGCAGGAAGACATCGGTCTTGGACAGCACGAAATGCAAGGCGTCGCGCATGCCCGGCAGATCGAGCATCTCCTTGCGAATGTTGGGGTCGAAGGAGACCGTGCCGCCGCGCGTCTTGACGGCTTCGATCCCGTCGCGGACAACCTCGATCACCTCGGGCGAGAACAGCGATGTTCCCATGACGTGAAAATGGTCGGCGCCAGAGAGCAGCGCGCGCGCTTCCGCACCGATCTCGATCAGTCCGGCGGCACTCTGTTTGATGTTGTAGACGAAGTGCCGGCTGCCATCGGTCTCATAGGTGACGAAGGCGGTTCCGGTCGCGGCACCCCGATGGACGGTGATGGCCGAGATGTCGGCGCCGTCGGCGCGCAAGCGCTCTATGTTCAAATGGCCGAAATCGTCGTCGCCCACTGCCGCGATCAGCCCCGCCGGCTGACCGAGCCGCGCCGCCTGGTCGATGAAGATGGCGGGAGCGCCTGACGGAAACGGGCCGACCAGCGGGCCGGCGGCGCGAAAACTCTGGCCGATCCGCTCGGCCATGATCTCGACCAGGATCTCGCCGGCGCAAACCAGTTTCTTCATGTCCTCACCATCTGCCGGACTCTGGTTGCCGTACGCTCCCCCCATGTCCGTGCGAGTTCAAAACCTAAGTTGTTGTTTTCAGAGCGTCAATAAATAATTTGACGTGCGCAATACTTTTGCGTTGTACTGGAAACGTGGAAATTTGACTGAATAAGTTCGGTCAAGCAATGCTGCCTCATCGCGACGGTCGCAAGGCTGATTCTGGCCGGAGCGCGAAGGGCGGCTTTGAGGTAAAGGGCTAAATATAGATGGCGGAGAAGACCCACCGGACGATGGATGATTTCGCCAGGGCGTCCGGCGTGTCGCGGCCGACCCTGTCGAAGTATTTCGACGATCCGGCCAGCGTGAAGCCGGCGACACGGGCGCGCATCGAGGCCGCACTTCGTTCCTCGGACTATCAGCCGAATGTTTTTGCACGCAATCTCAACCGCAAGCGCACCCGCAATGTCGGCATCGTCGTGCCGACGATCACCGATCCGTTCTACGCCGAGATGGTCAGCCGCATCGAACTGCGCTGCCGCGACGAAGGGTTTTGGCCGATCGTCATTTCCTCGCACGGTTCGCCGAAGCTGGAGGCGGAATCGGTCAGGACGCTGATGTCGCTGAAGGTTGCCGGCGCCATCGTCGCTCCTTTGGGACGGGTCTCCGAACCTGGCGTCTTCGAGCGGATGAGCGAGGACATCCCGATCGTCTATTTCGACACTTACATCGAAGGCGACACGCCGTTCGTCGGCAATGACAACCACCAGAGCACCTCGACGATCGTCGATTATCTCTGCCGGTCCGGCGAACCGCCGGTCTATGTCGACATTCCGCATGTCAACCACAATTCGGGCGAACGTCTGCAGAGCTATGTCGACACGATGCACGCCGCAGGCCTGGAGCCCACCGTTCTCAAGGCGGCGGGCGACTACAGCTGGGACTTCGAGCGCATCGGTCACGAATGGATGGACAGGACGCTCGAGAAAGGCGGCCTGCCGGCCCGCACGCTGCTCTGCGCCAATGACCGTCTCGCCTTCGGCGTCATGTCGGCCGCCTTTTCGCGCGGGCTGAAGATCGGCCGCCGCGCCGATTGCGATTTTCGCGTCGCCGCCCACGATGATCATCCGCTGAGCCGCTACACCTGTCCCGCGCTGACCACCATGGCGCAGGACTTTGCCGCCATGGCCGGCCGCAGCGTCGAGATCCTGCTGGCGTTGCTGGACGAGGCCGATCCGCCCGGCCACGACATGGCGCGCAACGTCAAGCTCGGCGCGACCCTGGTGATGCGTCAGTCGGCCTGAGCACGCGTCTGCAGTTGAAGCCAGGCCGCCGCCTCGCTCACCGCTTGCCGCGCGGCCAGGATGTGGCGGCCCATGGAGACGAAGCCATGGATCTGGCCCGGCCAGTGCCGCAACACCAGCGGCACTCCGTCGGCGCGCAGGCGCTCGGCATAGGCCGTGCCTTCGTCGGCAAGGATGTCCTGGCCGGCGATCGCGACGAAGGCCGACGGTGCGCCGGCAAGGCTGGAGGCCAGAAGCGGCGAAACACACCAGTCCGCGATGTCGTCAGGCGTTCGCACATAGCGGTCGCGGAACCAGGCCATGGTGGCGGCGGTGAGCCCGAAGCCGTCGCCGAAACGCCGGTAGCTGTCCGCCGTCTGGCGGGCATCGGTGTTGGGATAGATCAGAATCTGGGCGGCAAGCGGCGGCGCCAGTCCGTCGCGGGCAAGCAGCGCCAGAACGGCGGCAAGGTTGCCGCCGGCACTGTCGCCGGCGACGGCAATGCGGATTGGATCGATGCCGAGGTCTCCGGCATTCCCAGCCATGAAGCGCAGCGCTGCCGCGCAGTCCTCGAGCCCGGCGGGAAACTTGTGCTCCGGCGCCAGCCGGTAGTCGGGACAGATGACGACCGCGTTGCCGAGATTGGCCAACCAACGGCAGATCTCGTCATGTGAATCGAGATTGCCGATGACCCAGCCGCCGCCATGCAGATAGAGCACGGCGCGCGCCCCCATCCGCGCCGCGCCGATACCGCGATGGATGCGGATCGTCACCGGGCCGTTCGGCCCGTCGATCTGCCGTTGCTCGGTTGCCGCGACCGGCTCGCGGTCGCCCTGCTGGGTTGGGAACGAAGCGATATAGGCGGCCCGCGCCGCCGCCACGCTGCCATTCTCGAACGGCTCGCCGCCGGCGGCCCGGCCGATTTCGAGGGCACGCTGTGCATCCGGATCAAGTGTCATCGTGATCTCCATTGGAGGTCAGGCGAGCAGGTCGCGCGCCTCGTCTTCGCCGAGCAGGGCCGGCTGGACGACGTCACCGGCAATGGCGACCGAGCTTTTCGTCTCGCCCGACCGCAGGATCGCTTCCATGATCTCCAGCACATGCAGCGCCAGATTGCCGGACGCGCGCGGCGCTGCTCCCGTCTGCAGCGAACGTGCGAGATCGGCGACGCCGAGCATGCGGTAATTGGCGCGGTCGGGCGCTGCGTAAGGCCAGTTGCGGGCGCCGTAGAGTTCGCCTTCGCTGGCGAAATCCTTCCACTCCGCGCCGCGTTCGGACAGCGAGACGGTGCCGCCGAACGTGTCCGGGTCGGGCAGGCGCAGCGAGCCTTCCGTGCCGTGCAGTTCGATCGGATGGTTGGAATGCCTGAAGACGTCCCACGATGCGCCGAAGGTGACGGTGGCGCCGGAGCGGAATTCGAGCAGCGACAGCACATTGGTCGGGGTGCCGACCTTGAACGTCGTGTTCTTGAACGGCCCTTCGGCCGATATCAAACGTTCCTCCTGGCCCTTCGTCGCCATCGCCATAACGCGCGCTACCGGACCGAGCAGGTTGACCAGCATGGTCAGGTAGTAGGGCCCCATGTCGAACACCGGGCCGCCGCCAGGCTGGTAGTAGAATTGCGGGTTGGGATGCCAGTGTTCCATGCCGCGTCCCATCATGAAGGCGGTGCCGCAGACCGGGCGGCCGATCGCGCCCTCATCCATCAGACGGCGCGCCCGGCGGCCGGCCGCACCAAGGAAGGTGTCGGGAGCCGAGCCGAGCAGCACGCCGCGCTTCGCCGCCTCCGCCACCAGGCGGCGCCCGTCATTGGCCGACGTCGCCAGCGGCTTTTCGGTGAAGACATGCTTTCCCGCCGACAGGGCTGAAATCGAAATGTCGAAATGCGCCGCCGGAATGGTCAGGTTGAGGACGAGGTCGATCTCGGGATCGGCCAGCAGCGCATCGACGCCAAGGGCACGGATGCCATATTCCTTGGCTCGCAGCGCCGCCATTTCGGCCGAGATGTCGGCGCAGGCACGAAGCTCGACCCCGCCAAACAGCGCGGAGTTGCGCAGATAGGTCATCGATATGTTGCCGCATCCGATGACGCCGATGCCGAGTTTGGCCGGTGAGCTTGCCTGCATTTCCTGTTGTACCTCCCAATGCGGTCACGGTCTGCCCGATCCGTCGCGACGCTGCCGGACCGTTTTCGAAATCGCTATACAACATTTTAAATATTGACGCGCGTAAAATTTTTATAGAACATGCGGAAATGCTGGCGGGGTCGGGAGGCTGCCGGCGCTTGGGAGGAGAAGATGACAGGCAAAAATCGGCCGGGCGCCGACCCGAATCTCGTGGGCCAGACGCGCATTGAATCCCGGCCTCGCGGCCGTGGATCGCGACGGCTTCAGGCATAGATCACCTTGGCCACGGTCCTATCGAGCTGGCTGCGTATCGGACCGGACAGGCCATCGTCGGTGATCACCACATCGACGCCCGACAGCGAAAAAGCCTTGGAGGTTCCGCTGACGCCCCATTTGCTCGAATCCGCAAGCAGAACCACGCGCCGGGCCATGCGCACCAGGTTTCGCTTCGTTCGCGCCATGTCTTCATTCACGTCGACCACATCCAGTGAGGAGTCGATCGCATGCGCTCCGACAAAGACCTGATGCGCCACCAAGCCGCCGAGAGCCGTGTCGGCATCGGTGATCAGCGTGCTCACCGTGTCTGGATAGACCCGGCCGCCGATCATGTGAACGTCGAGCCCGGGTCGATGCATCAGATGCTGCACGATATTCATCGCCGTGGCAGCGACCACGACATTGCTGAGCGGCGGTAACTGCATGGCAACCTGCATCAACGTCGAGCCGCCGTCGAAGATGACCGATTGGTTGTCCTCGAACAGTTCCACCGCCGCCCGGGCGATGCGTTTCTTTGCCTCGATGTTGGTTTGCATGCGCCGCGCGAACGCAGCCGTGGTCGAATCCGTGGTCCGGGTCACCGCGCCTCCACGGGTCTTGGTCAGCAGTCCCTTGCGATCCAGTATCTCGAGGTCGGATCGCACCGTGACTTCCGACACGCCGAAACCGTCCGACAGGTCCTTGATGCGAACCTGTCCGCTGCGTTGTACCTCGCCCAGGATCGATTGGCGTCTCTGCTCTGACAACATTGCCCCGTCCTTGCCTCCACGCGCCAGGCGATCGCCATGGCCTCGGTTCGTCACACCCAAAATACGCAAATTCGAAAGCTTTCGAAAGATTGATTTTGTGATTTCTTTCGCAAACACTGCGTTTGGGATTTTGAAATCAACCGATTGGAGAATTTTGCAGTCATGAGTCTCGGAACCAAGGTGCGCCTTGCGCGCCTCTTCTCGCATCCATCGGGGAACCTTTTTGGCGGCGCGGTCGACCACTTCGTCGGCTATGGCGACGTGCGCAAAGGCGGCCTTGCCGACCTGCCGGGCGCGCTCGCTCGCGTCATGGAAGGTAAGCCCGACTACGTCAGCATCCAGCCCGGCACCGCGCGCCATCTGTGGCCGCAATACGCGGGCAAGGCTTCCCTGGTCATCCAGGCCGGCTGCTTCACCCCGGACGATCGCATCAGCGAACTGATTGCGACGCCCGAGGACGCGGTGCGGGCTGGCGCCGACGCGCTGGCCGTTGCCATTCCGGTGCGCGGCGCGACCGAGGGCAAGTACATTCGCTGGCTGACAGATTCGGTGAACGCGGCGGCCCGTTATGGCATGCCTGTTGTGGCGCATATCTACCCTCGCGATTTCACCGACGGGGCAAAGATCGTCTTCACCCCCGACGAGATCGCCTATGCGGCGCGCATCGGCTACGAGTCCGGCGTCGACGTGATCAAGATCGGTTACACCGGCGATTTCGAGTCGTTTCGAGAGACCGTCCGGACCTGCCCGGTGCCGGTTGTCATCGCCGGCGGCCCGAAGACCGATACGCTGCTCGGCGCCCTTCAGCAGACGGCGGACGCCATCCGTGCCGGCGCGCGCGGCGCCGTGGTCGGCCGCAATCTCTGGGGGCATGGCGATCCTCAGAAGGCGGCGACCGCTTTCCGGGGCGTCATCCATGACGGGCTCTCGGCGCAGGACGCCCTGGCCAAGGCGGGTGCCTGAACCATGCCCACCGTTCCCTCAATCCTCGGCTTCGGAGCGATCTCGATCGACGACATCGTCTATGTCGATCAGCCGTTGTCGGCGGGCAAGGGGAAGGTTCTGCAAAGTGCCCGGGCTTTCGGAGGAAATGTCGCGACGGCCCTTGCCGCCGTCGCGCGGCTCGACGGAAGCGCCGGGTTCATCGGATGGCTTGGCAGTGCCGTGGACGACGCCGTGCTGTGCGATCTCGTTGCGAGCGGCGTTGAAACCGCGTTCGCGCCGCGCCACGCCGATGCGCGCCCGGTGCGCTCACGGATCACGGTCGGTTCGGATGGGGACCGGTTCATCGCCTATGACGACGAAGCGATGCTGGGCACCGCACCGGATTTTCCGGACGAGGTCCTCAGCCGCGCGACCGTCCTGATCGTCGATAGTTACGCGATCGGGTCGCTGGATGTCGTGGCGCGGGCTCAGGGTCTCGGCCTTGCGATCCTCGGCGACGTCGAATGGAACGGCGGTCCAGCCACCGAAAGGCTGATCGCGCTCTGCGACCATCTCATTCTTCCCCTCGGCTTTGCGCGCACCGCCACGGGCCGCCGATCGCCGGCCGAGATACTCGATGCATTGTGGTTGCCGTCGCGGTCCGCCGTGGTTCTGACGGATGGCGGCAGGGGCGTCTACTATCGCGGACGCGACGAAGCCGGGCTGTGGCACCTGCCTCCGCACCGGGTTGAAGTCGTCGACTCGACCGGCGCCGGCGACTGCTTTCATGGCGCCTACGCCCTTGCATTGACGCGCGGCGCCGACACCGCGGGCCGGGTCGCATTCGCGGCCGCTGCTGCGGCTCTTTCGATAACGGGGCGGGGCGGGCGTGAGGCGCTTCCGACCGACGATCAGGTCAAGGCACTCCTGGCATCGACGAACGCGCCGTCGGCAGTCGAACTGAAGCATGCGCGGCTCGATACCGCAACAGAGCCCGAACTATCCGAGGAAATATCTCGCAGGTGAACACAAGCCGAGGATAATCATAAAAATCAGTGGCTTGGACTTGTGGAGGGAGGAAGATGGCAGAAGTCGTTCTTGAGAATATCTGCAAGACCTATGGCAACAATTTTCACGCAATCGACCAGCTGAATCTGTCGGTCGAGGACGGCGAGTTCCTGATACTCGTCGGGCCGTCCGGTTGCGGCAAATCCACCGCGTTGCGGATGATCGCGGGATTGGAGGACGTCACCAGCGGCAGCCTTCGGATCGGCGGTATCGACGTCGTCGACATGCCGTCCAAGGACCGCGACATCGCGATGGTCTTCCAGAGCTACGCGCTCTACCCGCATATGACGGTGTTCGAAAACATCGCCTTTTCGATGCGGCTGGCCGGCAAGCCAAAGGCCGAGCGCAAGAAGCGCGTCGACGAGATCGCCAAAACCCTTCAGCTGACGTCTCTGCTGGACAGCAAACCCGCGAACCTTTCGGGCGGACAGCGTCAACGGGTTGCGATGGGCCGCGCCATGGTGCGCGAGCCGGCCGCCTTTCTCATGGACGAACCGCTTTCCAATCTGGACGCGAAACTGCGCGTGCAAATGCGCGCCGAAATCACCAGCCTGCAAAAGCAGCTCGGCGTAACGACCATATACGTGACCCACGATCAAACCGAAGCGATGACGATGGGGGACAGGGTCGCGGTGTTGAAAGGCGGCGTGCTGCAGCAGGTCGACACCCCCAAGAGGCTCTATGAATCGCCGGTGAACGCTTTCGTTGCGGGCTTCATCGGGTCTCCTTCGATGAACCTTTTCGAGGCGACCCTGACGGGCGACGAACTGACGTCCGGCGCCTTGGCTATCCGTTTGCAGGATGCGGCCTTCGTCCGCAGGCCGGGCTTGAAGTCCTATGCGGGGCGCAAGGTCGTGTTCGGGATCCGACCCGAGGATCTCTATGACAGCAACCTCGAATCGGGCCGCAAATATCAGACGATACCGGCAAAGGTGACCTCGATCGAAGAACTCGGATCCGAACACATCGTCCATCTCAACATCGATGCGGTCCGGGTGGACTCCGGCGACCCGGACGCGGTGCAGGATTTCGGCCTGGCGTCGAACGCGGTGGCGAGATTCGAACCGGCCAGCACGGTCCGCGCCGGCTCGGAAATCCGCTTGGCCCTGGATGACGCCAAGCTCCATTTCTTCGATCCCGAGACGCATCTGGCGATCTGAAGACCCGCGGCAAGGCCCGCAGGTGAGGGTGAGGCGCCTGCGTAAGAAGACTTCTGAATAACCAGACGGTCGTCCGCATTGTGCGGTCGATCCCCAAAGAAGGAGGAGAAAATGACGTTTCGTATTAAACCCGCGGTGCTGAAAATAGCCGCGGCCGCATGGTTGCTCGGCGCAACCGGCGCCCTGGCGGACACGACGCTGGAATTCACCCAATGGTGGGAGCCCGAATTGCCGGCTGGCTCTCTCAGGTCAATCATGGATGAGTTCGAGGCCGCAAACCCCGGCGTAAAGGTGACGCTGGTCAGCGGTCCCTACGCGACCACGCGAGACCAGATCTCGGTTGGTGCTGCGACCGGAACGCTCAGCGACGTCGTCGGTCTCGACGGTGCCTGGGTGAACAATTTGAATGCGCAGAACGCGCTCGCCGACATGAACCCGATGATGGATGCGAGCAAGTTCGACAAGAGCCAGGTCGCCGACATCATCAAGGTCGACGGCAAGGCGGTGATGTTTCCGGTCGCCTCCTTCGTCTATCCGGTCTTCGTCAATTTGGACCTCGCCGCCAAGGCCGGCGTGACCAAGCTGCCGTCGACCCGCGCGGAATTTCTCGACGCCGCCAAGAAGATGACCGACGCCAACAAGAACCAGTATGGCTGGGTGCTGCCGCTGTCGCTGCAGTCTCCCGGCGGAGTCCAGAACGATCTGATGTCGTGGGTCTGGGCTTCGGGCCAGTCGATGATGGCGGACGGCAAGCCCGCCCTCGAGGGCAAGCCGGTGGCCGATATGCTCTCCTTCGTCAAATCGCTCAATGACGCCGGCACCATCTCGCCCGGCATCGCCACCAAGACCGAGCAGGAAAAGGTCGAGGAATTCGTCAACGACCGCGTCGGGATGATGATCGACTCGCTCGCGCATGTGAACCTCATCCGCAAGCGCAATCCGAAGCTGAACTTCGACCTGATCCCGGTCCCGGTCGTGGAAAACTATACCGGCAAGCGCGGCCTTCCCTATGCGTCCTGGGGCATCGGCATCTCCGCCGCCTCGAAACACCAGGAGGAGGCCTGGAAACTCGTCCAGTACTTGATGAGCGAAAAGGTGAACGCCAAGCTGGTCTCGCTTGCAAACGCCTTCCCGGGCAACGTCAACGCCAAACCCGACTTCGTGACGTCCGACAAGGCTTTCGGCAAGGCCTTCGAGATCTTCAAGACCGGCTATCTCGCCAACGAGTTCACGGGCCTGCCGGTGGCCGAAGACCTGATGACCCAGTTCGACGTGCAAGCCCAGAAGATGCTTGCCGGCGAGCAGACACCGGAAGAGGCGGCCGCTGCCGCGCAAAAGGGCTGGATGGCGAAATTCTGATCGGCCTGTTCCCCTTTGCTATCTTCGACCGGGTGGCCCGGCTTCGGGCAGGCCACCCGGCAACAACGGATCGGCAATTTGAGATGGACCTGTTTTTGAAGCTTACCTTCTCTTGAAGGCGTATCCCAAGGTTGGCACATGACCCGGCAAAAGCGCTCCCACCACAAGCTGAAACGAGCGGTCGCACCCTACCTCTATCTGTCGCCCTCGCTGCTCATCATCGGCCTTCTGATGCTGTTGCCGATGGTGACGGTGATTGCCTATTCGTTCCAGAACAGCGCCGTGCTGCGTCGTGACCCATCCTTTGCCGGACTGAAGCACTACCAGGCGATCTTCGACGACCCGGTGTTCTGGGCGTCGCTGTGGCATACGCTTTACTTCACATGCATGAGCGTCATTTTCCATATGACCATCGGCATGATCTTCGCCCTCATGCTGAACAGCGACCGCATCAACCCGACGCTGCGCAATATTCTGCGGGTGCTCTACATACTGCCCTGGCTGTTCACCGCGGTGATCATCGCCGTGATCTGGCGCCTGCTGCTCGAGCCGAATGGCGTGGTGAACAGCATTCTCATGCAGATCGGCATCATCGGTTCCAAAGTCGAGTGGTTTTCCTCGCCGCAGACCGCGCTGCACGCCGTCACCTTCGCCAATATCTGGGCGGGCTATCCGCTGTTCATGGTCAGCCTGCTCGCAGGCCTGCAAGGCATTCCCAAGGATTTCTACGAGGCCGCCGATATCGATGGCGCGAAGGCCTACCAGAAGCTGATCTTCATCACCATCCCGCAGCTGATGCCGATCATCATCAGCATCTCGCTGCTCGATTTCATCTGGACCATGCAGGTCTTCCCGTTGATCTGGATAACCACGGGCGGCGGTCCGATCTACGCGACCGAGGTCCTCAGCACCTACACCTACAAGCTGGCGTTTTCGAGCTACAACCTGTCACAGGCGTCGGCGAGCGCCGTGGTCATCCTGCTGATCTCGCTTGGCCTGACGCTGTTCTATATCCGTTATCAGAAGGCTCGGTAGTCACCATGAGGAAACGAAACTCTGGCAAAGACAAGCTGATCACCGTCGCGCTGCATGTCGCTCTTGCGGCAGGGCTGTTCTTCGCGGCCTTCCCGATCTACTGGATGCTGAGCAGCTCGTTCAAGTCGAACACCGAAATCTTTGCCCTGCCGCCAACCATCCTGCCGAAGGCTTTCACGCTGGAAGCGTATGCCGCCATCCTTGGCGACCCGGTAAAGCTGCGCTTCTTCTTCAACAGCTACTTCGTGGCGGGAGCGGTAACCGTGCTGACGGTGCTGATCGCCTTGCTGGCGGCCTATGGGTTCAGCCGCTTCAACTTCCGCGGCAAGGGCAGCCTGAATACAATCATCATCAGCACGCAGACGATCCCGCCGATCACACTTTTGATTCCTTTCTTCGGGCTTGTCGTCTCGTACGGCATCTTCGACACCTATGTCGCGCTGATCCTGACTTACCTGGTGTTTACGCTGCCCTACGCGATCCTTTTGATGACAGGATATCTGAACACCTTGCCCCGCGATCTCGATGAAGCGGTGGCTGTCGACGGCGGTAGCAGTTGGACCGCACTCTGGCGGGTGATCGTCCCGATCTCGCTGCCCGGTATCGTGGCGACCTCGGTCTACACTTTCCTGCTGTGCTGGAACGAATTTCTCTTTGCGCTCACGCTGACCAAGTCGACCTCGATGCGCACCGTCCCGATCGGCATCCAGCTGTTGATGGGGCAGCACGCCTTCGAATGGAACCAGATGATGGCGATGAGCGTGCTCGGCTCGCTACCGCTCTTGCTCATCTACCTCGTTGCCCAGAGGTATTTCCTCGCCGGCATGACCGCGGGCTCGGTCAAATAAGATGTCGATCCCCAGGAGAACTGACCCGCGTATTGCAATCGATGATTGGACCCTGTCTGCTGGCAGGCGATATCGCCGCGGCCTCGTCCGTCATCACCGTTCCGCTACTCGTGTTGTTCTTCTAGCGCCACATCATCGCGGGGCGGCATCAAGAGTAAGCGGTATCAAGGAATGAAAGGATGAACGTGAAAGACCTCAAAGTCGGCTGCCAGACCTTCACCTGGGAAATGCTGGGAGACCGGTTTACCGGCGGTCCCGACGATCTGTTGAAGGCGATCGCCGATGGCGGCTATGCAGGCATCGAGATCACCGACACCATGATCGGCCGCTATGCCGGCAAGCCGGCCGAGTTCGCCGCTGCCCTGAAGTCGTCCGGGCTGACGCTCGTCTCCTTCGCCTTCGGCTCACGCAGCGGCTTTACGCTCAAGGATCAGATCAGCGCCGACCTCGACACCGCCAGGCGCTGGATCGATTTCGCCGCCGCCTTTCCCGGCGCGCTGGTGTCGATGGGCTCGGCGACCGTGGTGTCCGACGGACCGCGCGCCGACAAATTCGCTATTGCCGCCGAGGTATACAACAAGGCCGGCGAGCTCGGCCGCAAGGCTGGCGTCCAGGTGGCGGTGCATCCCAGTTCGCACCACAACACGCTGCTGTTCGACCGCGCCGACTACGACGCGATTTTTGCCTTGCTCGATCCCGACCTGGTCGGCTGGGTGCCGGACACCGGTCACATCCTGCGCGGCCACAAGGACATGGCCGACACGCTCACCACCTACCGTGACCGCATCCGCTACATCCACCTCAAGGACGTCGACGCCAGCGGCACCTGGGCGATGCTGGGCGAAGGCGTCTGCGACACACCTCAGGTCATCGAAATCGCCGGTACCGCGCCGCACTTCAACGGCTGGCTGGTGCTGGAAGAAGAATCCGACACGGCCGCCGCCGATCCGGCCGCGGCGGTCAAGACCAACCGCCGGACAATGCGCGGCTACGGGGCCTGAGCGATGATCATGAAACAGGACAGACGCCTCAGGATCGGGGTGCTCGGCTGCGGCCCGATCGCGCAGTTCGCGCATCTGGAATCCTGCGTCAAGGCCGGCAATGCCGACCTCTACGCTATCTGCGACGCGGCGCCCGATCTGCTCGCCCGCATGGGCGCCACCTACGAACCGCAGAAGATGTATGCCGACTATGACGCGATGCTCGCCGATCCGGAGCTGGAAGCGGTGATCGTCGCCACGTCGGATGCCTATCACGTGCCAATGTCGATCAAGGCGCTCGATGCCGGCAAGCATGTTCTCTGCGAAAAACCGATCGGCACCTCGGTGGAGGAAGGCGAGGCGCTGGCGGCGGCGGTCAGGCGCTCCGGCAAGGTGCTGCAGGTCGGCCACATGAAGCGCTTCGACCCGGCACTGGAGGCCGCGCGCGACTTCGTCCGCGACGAGATGGGCGAGGTGCTGGCGCTGAAGGCGTGGTATTGCGATTCCACCCACCGCTACACCAACACCGATGCCGTGCAGCCGCTGCCCGTCACCAGCAAGCTGGCGAAAAAGCCGGCGGGAAATCCCAAGGCCGATCTCAGGCAATATTTCATGCTGGCGCACGGATCGCATCTGGTCGACACGGCCCGCTTCCTCTGTGGCGACATCGTCGCCGTGCGCGCCCGCCTCAACGAGCGCTTCGGCGCCTATTGCTGGTTTGTCGAGACTGAATTCGCTAGCGGCGCGCTCGGCCATCTCGATCTGACCGTCGCCGTGCGTATGGATTGGCACGAGGGCTTCCAGCTCTATGGCGAGAATGGCTCGGTCATCGCCAAGACCTTCAACCCCTGGTACTTCCGCGCCAGCGAGGTGGACATCTTCCATGAGAAGGACGCGACCTCGCGCAAACCGCTCGGCGCCGACGGCCATTTCTTCCGCCGCCAGCTCGAAGGCCTTGCCGACACCGTGCTCACTGGCGCGCCGATGCGCGGCGCCAATGTCGAGGACGGCATCGCCTCGATCCGCGCAATGGTGGCCATTGCCCGCTCTGTTGAGACCGGCCAACGGGTTGAGCTCGCCTCGGTTTCGGGTGCCGTCTGATGCGCCTCGGCATCTTCGCCAAGACTTTTCCCGGCATTGACCCGGCCGCCGTGCTGGCCGCGGTGAAGAAGGCTGGATACGAGACGACGCAGTTCAACCTCGCCTGCGCCGGCCTGCCGTCGATGCCGGATACCGTGCCGGCGGATGCCGTCGCTGCCATCCGTGTCGCTGCGCGATCGTCTGCCGTTTCGTTGGCGGCGCTCTCGGGCACCTACAACATGGCGCATCCCGACAGGACGGTCCGCGACGAGGGCTTGAGGCGCTTGGGGGTGGTCATCGACACTGCCGCCGCCCTTGCCATCCGGTTGGTCACGCTCTGCACCGGCTCGCGCAATGCAGCCGACCAGTGGGCATATCATCCCGACAACGCCACACCGGCCGCCTGGTCCGACATGGCCGCCGAGATGGAAAAGGCGCTGGCGCTGGCCGAGACCGCAGGCGTGGATCTCGGCATCGAGCCTGAGCAGGCCAACATAGTCACTTCGGCGAGTGATGCGATGCGCCTGATCGCCGAGATGGGCTCGAAGCACCTGAAGATCGTGCTCGACCCGGCAAACCTGTTCGAGCACGCGACGCCGGACGAGGCGCGCACCATCGTCGCCGCCGCGATCGATGAAGCCGCCGGCCACATCGCCATGGCGCATGCCAAGGACCGGCACGGTGACGGCCGCTTTGCCACCGCAGGGCAAGGCGTTGTCGACTTCCCGGATTTCGTCGCGCGGCTGAAGGGCGTGGGTTTCGATGGCGCGCTCGTCACGCACGGCTTGTCCGCCGACGAGGCTGCCGGCGTCGCCGCCTTCCTGCGAGGGTTGCTCTGATGGGCGCGGCGCCGACGATCATGCTGTGCGACGATGCAGCGCTCCGTGTCTTCGATACGGGGCAGGGCCTTCCCATCGTCTTCCAGCACGGTCTCGGCGGCGATGCCGCGCAGGTGGCTTTGAACTTTCCCGACAGCCCTTCGCGCCGGCGGCTGACCGTCGAATGCCGCGCGCAAGGCGGCGCCAGTGCCGGCAGCAAGCGTCCGTTCTCGATCGCGATGTTCGCCGATGATGTAATGAACGCGGCCGACGCAGCCGGAATGGAGCGTTTCGTCGCGGGCGGCATCTCGATGGGAGCGGCGATTGCGTTGCACCTGGCGGCCCGCCACCCGGATCGCGTCTCTGGTCTCGTGCTGGTGCGCCCCGCCTGGACCTTCGACGTGGCCCCCCAGAATATGCAGCCTTACGTCGAAGTGGCGGAACTCATCCGGCGGCTTCCGTTGGCTGAGGCGCGCGCGGCCTTCGCCTCCTCCGCGACCGCTGCCCACTTTCGCGACGAGGCGCCGGACAATCTCGCCTCGCTGCTCAGCTTCTTCGCGCGCGAAAACGCAACCGTTTTTGCCGAGGTGATGCAGGCGATCGCCAATGATGGACCCGGCGTGACGCGGGCCGAAGCTGCCGGCCTTGCGATGCCCACGCTCGTTATCGGCAGCGGCATCGATCTCGTCCATCCCCTGGCGACCGCCCGCGAACTCGCCCAAACCATCCCGAACGCAGCCTTCGCCGAGGTGAGCCCGAAGGCCACCGACAAGGATCGCCACTTCGCCGAAATCCGTGCCGCCATCGGCGGCTTCCTCGATAGAAATTTCAACAACCAGGACCAGTCATGATCTCGAAACCTTTGTCAGGCCCGGCCGCCATCGCCGCATTGCCGCGTGACCGTCTGGTCGCCGAATTCTCGTCATGGTCGGCCAATCTGGCCAATTTCGAGAGCGACTTGAAGCGCATCGAGCCCTATGTCGATCTGCACCACATCGACGTCGCGGACGGCCATTTCGCTCCGTCCTTCCTGTTTTTCCCCGATCTCGTCGCCCGCATTGCCACGCTGACGGCCAAGCCCATCCATGTCCATCTGATGGTCGATGGGGCAATCGTCGAAGAACAGACGCGTCAGTTCATCGAGGCCGGCGCCGACATGATCAGCGTCCATGCCGAGAACGGCGAGGCGGGCCTGCGCGCGGTGCAGCTGGCGCGCGAACTCGGCGCCGAGGCCGGCGTCGTGCTGAGGCTGGAGACCCCGGTCGAGGCGGTGACGCCTTTCGTATCCGAGGTCGCTTTCGTAACGCTTCTCGGCACCGCGATCGGCGTCAAGGGCCAGGGCCTGTCGGAGAAAGCCTGTGACAGGCTGGGTGAGGCCCGCGCCATCCTGCGAAAGGCCGGCCGCGAGGCGGCGGTGGTGCTCGCCGCCGACGGCGGCATCCGCCACGAAACCGTGCCGTTGCTGCGCGCCGCCGGCGCCGAGACGGTGGTTCTGGGTTCGCTCGCTTTCGGCGACAAGGATCTCGCCGGCCGCATCGGCTGGCTGCATGGTTTGAAGGTCGCGGCATGAACATCGAAGCCGCCCTCGCGATCGATCTTGGCGGCACGGAGCTTCGTGCCGCTTTGGTCGACCGTGACGGCAAGATCCTGGCCTTCGCGGCGGTGCCGACGCAGGCGCAGGCCGGCCCCGACGTGGTGATCGGCCAGATCGAGGCGCTGGCCGCGACCATCCATGCCGAGGCGCCGGCACTGTCGATCCTCGGCGTCGGCGTCGGCGCGCCGGGTCCGCTCGATCCGCTGGCCGGCATCGCGGTCGGACCGCCGACGCTGGCCGGCTGGCAGGACGTGCCGCTGGCCGACATACTCGAGCGCCGGCTCGGCCTGCCGGTACGGCTGGAGAACGACGCCAATGCGGCAGCGCTCGGCGAATGGCGTTTCGGCGCCGGCCACGGCGCTCGCTCGCTGGTCTTCGTCACCGTCTCGACCGGGATCGGCGGCGGTGTCGTTGCCGACGGCCGCATCCTGCACGGCCGCCGCGGCCTTGCCGCCGAGATCGGCCACATGACCATTACCAACGAGGGCGAGCGCTGCGTGTGCGGCGTCATCGGCTGCTTCGAGGCCATCGCCTCGGGCACGGCGCTCGGCCGCCGCGCCAACGCTGCGACGTCGCCCCTGGACGGCTCGACGCTGCGCCGCCTCTCGGCAAACGCCGAGGTCACCGGTCGTCACGTGGTCGAAGCGGCACGGCTGCAGGACGACCTCGCCGTGGCCTTGCTCGAGGAGGAGGCCCGCTGGCTGGGCGTCGGCTTCACCAATCTCTTGCATCTCTATTCGCCCGATGTGCTGGTCGTCGGCGGCGGAATCGCCAATGGCCTCGACCTGATGGCGCCCGTCATCGGGGCGACCATCCGCCAGCGCGCCATGCGCGCCTATCGCGACGTGCCGGTGGTCCAGGCCCAGCTCGGCCGCCACGCCGGACTGGTCGGCGCGGCGAGCCTCGTCCTGTTCAACGATGGCGGAACGTTGACGGCTCCCATGCCTGCCGGCCCAAGCACATATCCGGAGAGGAGGAGGGACTTCAATGGCTGAGGTCAAGCTGCCCGGCCCTGTCTCGCCGCAAGTCGATCCGTCGCGCTGCCATCTTTTCGCTGCCGATGGCAAGGCCCTGGCGCCGCTGGGCAAAGCCGCCTGACAGCGATGACACATGACAATGGCCGCAAGCGGCGTGCTTGCGGCCATTGCCTTGGCATGAAGCCGTGGATCACTCGGCGGGGACGATGTCCGCCGGCAGGCTGTCGTCGGCCGTGCCAGCCAGTGCCCGGGCCAGCTTGGCCTCGTCGAGTTCGCCTTCCCAGCGCGCCACCACCAGCGTCGCCACCGCATTGCCGACGAAGTTGGTCAGCGCCCGGCATTCCGACATGAAGCGGTCGACGCCGAGGATCAGCGCCATGCCGGCGACCGGCACGGAGGGAACCACCGAAAGCGTTGCGGCAAGGGTAATGAAGCCGGCCCCGGTGATGCCGGCGGCACCCTTCGAGGACAGCATCGCCACCAGCAGCAGCAGGATCTGGTCCGATATCGACAGATGGATGTTCGTCGCCTGGGCGATGAACAGGGCGGCCAGCGTCATGTAGATGTTTGTGCCGTCGAGGTTGAAGGAATAGCCGGTCGGGATGACCAGCCCGACCACCGAGCGCTTGGCGCCGGCCTTTTCCATCTTCTCCATCAGCGAGGGCAGGGCGGCTTCCGAGGACGATGTTCCGAGCACCAGCAGCAGCTCTTCCTTGATGTAGCGGATGAGCGACAGGATCGAGAAGCCGTTGTAGCGGCAGACCGCACCCAGCACGACGAAGACGAACAGGAACGAGGTCGCGTAGAAAGTGCCGACCAGCATGGCGAGGTTGATGACCGAGCCGATGCCGTATTTGCCGATGGTGAAGGCCATGGCGCCGAACGCGCCGATCGGGGCTGCCTTCATCAGCACGCTGACCAGCTTGAACATCGGCGCCATCAGTGCCTGCAGGAAGTTGAGCACCGGCGCACCCCGGTCGCCGACCAGCGCCAGCGCGATGCCGAACAGCACCGAGAAGAACAGCACCTGCAGGATGTCGCCATCGGCGAAGGCGCCGACGATGGTGCCGGGGATGATGTTCATCAGGAAGCCGGTGACAGACTGGTCATGTGCCTTGGCGGCGTAGGTGTTGACGGTCGACGCGTCGAGCGTCGCCGGGTCGATGTTGAAGCCGGCGCCCGGCTGCACGACATTGGCCACGACAAGGCCGATGATCAGCGCCAGCGTCGAGAAGGTGAGGAAGTAAAGCATCGCCTTGCCGGCGACGCGGCCGACCTTCTGCAGGTCGCTCATGCCGGCGATGCCGGTTGCGACCGTCAGGAAGATGACCGGCGCGATGATCATCTTGACCAGCTTGATGAAGGCGTCGCCGAGCGGCTTCATGCTCTCCCCGATCGACGGATAGTAGTGGCCAAGCAGGATGCCGACGGTGATCGCCACCAGCACCTGGACGTAAAGCTGGGCATAGAGGGGCTTGCGCTGCGCGGCGGGCGCGGCGGATTGGTCTGCGATATGCATCGAACTCTCCCTGGCCGGAAGGGACGGACATGCGCCGTCCTGCGTGACTTCTCCCATCGCGGCGCTCCGGTTGCCCGCCGCTGGAAGAACTTTTGCAAGCGCCGTGCCAAATCGGAGGAAGGCCGGAATCCCCGGGTTTCGGCCGTTCCTGCCCCCGCTTTCGACGGAGACGTGTGCGGATTTCCGCACACGTCTTGTTTGCCCTGGCGGAATTTCGCATTAGACTGGGGGCCAAAGCCGTGCAGGGAAGGGAGAGGGCCGACGCCGCGACAGCGCATCGATAGCGAAACCCCTGGGTTTGCCGGCCGCGACCTGTTGCGCGAAGCGGTAGCGCGCCTGCGTGATGGCCGTTGGCTGCTTGCGGCAATCGCGCTCGCGGTGCTGGCCGGCGCGGTTGCCATTGCCGGCCGCATCGCCGCGGGCCAGGCGGCCGGCGAGCTGCGCGATGGGGCACTGGCCGCCTTGCCCCTGGCGGCGGGAACCTTGACCGGCGAAATCGAAAAGCAGCGTCTCGTGCCGCTGGTGCTGGCGCGCGACGATGCGGTGCGCGATGCGCTGCGCCGCGCCGGGAAGGTCGAGGAAACGGCTCTCGACGCCAAGCTGAAGGCGATAGCCGGCGATGCATTGGCCTCGGCCATCTATGTCATCGACACTGCGGGCATCGCGATATCGGCCAGCAATGCCGGCCAGCCGGACAGCTTTGTCGGCATCGACTATAATTTTCGCCACTATTTCACCGATGCGATGGCCAAGGGCGCTGCCAGTCAGTACGGCCTCGGCACGATCAGCGGCAAGCCGGGACTCTACCTCGCCGGCCGTGTCGACGATGCCGGCAAACCGCTTGGCGTCGCGGTCCTGAAGGTCGAACTCGGCGGTGTCGAAGCCAATTGGCGCGCAAGCGGCTTTCGCGTTTTCGTCACCGACGAACGCGGAGTCGTTCTGGCCACCAGCCAGCCCGACTGGCGGTTCCATGCGCTGGCGCCGCTCTCCGCCGCGGATGCAGCCGCCGCGCATGCCCAGCTTCAGTTGGACGCAGCCTTCGAACCGCTGCCGATACGGCGTGGCGCCGGTGATGGCCTGGCGACAATCGAGGAGGCTGGAAAATCGCGCCGGTTCGTCGAGGTGGTGCAGGACTTGCCTGGTGCCGTCCCCGGTTGGCGCCTATGGTTGCTGACGCCCGCCGATGCCGCTCTGAACTCCGCCGCCAACACCGCGCGCCTGACGACGCTGCTCGGGCTGTTGTTGACGGGCTTGCTTGCCTATGTGCTCACCCGGCGCCGCCGCACAAGCCGGCTGCGGCAGGAGGCGCTGGCCCGCATGAACATCGAGCTGGAGAGCCGGGTCAGCACAAGGACGGCCGAATTGACGCGATCGAATACGGCGCTTGCCGGCGAAATCGCCGAGCGCGAAAACGCCGAGGCCAAGGTCCGCCGGCTCCGCGACGATCTCGCCCAGGCCAACAGGCTCTCCATCCTCGGCCAGATCGCCGCCGGCGTCGCGCATGAAATCAACCAGCCGGTCGCCGCCATCCGTACCTACGCCGAGAATGCCGGCCGCTTTCTCGACGCCGGCAAGACCGAACCGGCGAGCGGCAATCTGACGTCGATCGTTTCGATGACCGAACGCATCGGCGCCATCACCAGCACCTTGCGCAGTTTCGCCCGCCGGCCCGGCGTCGCGGCATCGCCACTGCCGGTGCGTGAGGCGATCGAAGGTGCGCTGTCGCTCCTGTCCGGCCGCATCCGCGATTCCGGCGTCACCATCGTCAAGCCGCGCGGCACCGCCTCGCCATTGGTGATGGCGAGCCGCATCCGGCTGGAGCAGATCCTCGTCAACCTGTTGCAGAACGCGCTGGACGCCATGAAGGACCGGCCCGATCCCCGCATCGAGATCGACCTCGCCGAACGTGACGACCGGGTGCTGATTTCGGTGCGCGACAATGGTCCCGGCCTTGGGCCGGAAGCCGCCGGAAATCTGTTCATGCCGTTCCAGACCACCAAGGAGAAGGGGCTTGGCCTCGGCCTGGTGATCTCGCAAGAGATCGCCCAGGAATTGGGAGGCACGCTGCGGCTCGACCCCGACACCGCCGCCGGCGCATCCTTCACAATCGACTTGAGGCGGATCGAATGACCGAGGGATCAGGGCTGGTCGCGCTCGTCGACGACGATGCGGACCTGCTGCATGCCACCACGCAACTGCTCGAACTTGCCGGTTTCACGGTCATTGCACTGAAGGCCGCCGAAGCGGCGCTCGGCGTTGTCGACCAGAGTTTCGAAGGCGTGGTGGTCAGCGATATCCGCATGCCCGGCATGAACGGTCTGCAGCTCTTCGACCGCGTCAAGGCAGTTGACGCCGACTTGCCGGTGGTCCTGGTTACCGGGCATGGCGATGTCGATCTTGCGGTCGCCGCGCTCAAGGATGGCGTCTACGATTTCATCCCGAAGCCCTATGCGGCGGAGCGCTTGGTCGAGGCGCTGAAACGGGCATCGGAGAAGCGGCGGCTGGTGATGGAAAACCGGCGGCTGCGCGAAGCCGCGGCACTTGCCGCCGACGGTATGCCGTTGATCGGCGAGGCGCCCGCCATCCGCCGATTGCGCGAGACCTTGCGCCAGATCGCCGACATGGATGTCGACGTGCTGGTGGAAGGCGAGACGGGAACCGGCAAGGAAGTGGTGGCCGACCTCCTGCACAGATGGGGCAGGCGCCGTGCAAAGCCGTTCGTGGCGCTGAACTGCGGCGCCCTGCCGGAGACCGTCATCGAGAGCGAACTGTTCGGTCACGAGGCCGGCGCGTTCACCGGCGCGCAGCGGCGACGCATCGGCCGCGTCGAGCACTCCAGCGGCGGCACGCTGTTTCTCGACGAGATCGAATCCATGCCGCCGGCCCTGCAGGTCAAGCTCTTGCGGGTGCTGGAAACGCGCAGCCTCACCCCGCTCGGCTCGAACGAGACACGGCGCCTTGATCTCAGGGTCGTCGCGGCGACCAAGGTCGATCTCGGCCGGCCGGATCAACGCGGCGATTTCCGCGAGGACCTCTATTTCCGCCTCAACGTGGTGACGCTGCGCATCCCGCCCCTGCGCGAGCGGCGCGGCGATATCCCGATGCTGTTCGGCCATTTCCTCGGCAAGGCCGCGGAACGCTTCGGCCGGCCTGTCGGCAAGGTGAATGCCGCCGTGAGCGATTATCTCCAGTCGCACGACTGGCCGGGCAATGTGCGTGAACTCGCGCATTTCGCCGATCGCGTCGCGCTCGGCCTTGGGCCCGATGACGAGGCCGGCGCGAGCCCCGCGCTGCCGGGGCCTGCCGCCGCGCTGCCCGAAAGGGTTGGGCAGTACGAGGCGCAGCTCATCCGCGACGCGCTACGCGACCATGGCGGCGACGTGCGCGGCGCCATCGACGCGCTCGGCGTGCCGCGCAAGACGTTCTACGACAAGCTCAAGCGCTATGGCATCGCCGCATCCGACTTCCGCCCCTCTTGATGCTTCCAACCCCGCAATCCGGAAAAGCCATGAACACCACGCTCGAAACGACCGCCAATCCCCGCCCGGAAGAACTCGCCTTTCTCGGTGAACGGCTGACGGCGTTCAACGATAGCGATGTCGGCGCTTCCCAGAGGAAGGCACTGGCCGTTTTCGTCCGCGACGAGGCCGGTGCGATCGTCGCCGGGATCTCCGGCTATACCGCCTGGGGCTGGCTCTATGTGCAATGGCTGTGGGTCGATGAAAGGCTGCGCGGCCGGCACATGGCTGGCCAGATGCTCGAGGCGGCCGAACAGGAAGCCGTGGCGCGCAGCTGCCACGGCGCGTTGATCGACACCTTCAACCCGAACGCCGACAAGGTCTACCAACGGCAAGGCTACCAGCCTTTCGGCACGCTTGCCGATTTCCCCGTCGGCCGCAGCCGCATCTTCCTGCAGAAGAAGCTGTCGCCCGCCTAGCCGGCGAGCTTACCGCCGCGCATGGGCTGCGGCGCCCCGGTGGTGCTTGGGAAACTGATCGGCAGACCGCGCAGGACGCGGACCGCGAGAAAAGCAAAACACTCCGCCTCCACTGCGTCGCCACTCCAGCCGAGGCTTTCGGCCAGCACCACCTCGACGCCGGCGCGGCTGGCCAGCATCGCCATCATCGTCGGGTTGTGGCGGCCGCCGCCACTGACCACCAGTTTCCTCGGCCGGCTGGGCAGGAGGTCGAGCGCCTTGCCTACGGCGCCGGCCGTGAAGGCGGTGAGCAGGGCGGCGCCATCCTCGGCATCGAGGCCGTCGGCCATGGCGGCGCCGAAATCGAAACGGTCGAGCGATTTCGGATAGGGCTTGCTCAGATAGGGATGCTGCAACAGCTTGGCGAGCCGGGCTTCGTCCACCTTGCCCGCGCCGCCCAGCGCGCCGTCGCGGTCCATTTCGCCGAGCCCTTTCGACTTGATGAAATCGTTGAGCGGCGCGTTGGCGGGGCCGGTGTCGAAGGCGATGACATTGTCGGCGCCGTCCCACCAGGTGATGTTGGCGACGCCGCCGAGATTGAGCACGGCCACCTCGCCACTGGCGCCGGCGCTGCGCATCAGTGCGGTGTGATACGCGGCTGCCAAGGGCGCGCCCTGTCCGCCGGCGCGCATGTCGGCCGAGCGGAAATCATAGGCAACCTTGGTGCCCAATATCTCATGCATCAGCTCACCATCGCCGAGCTGCCGGGTCTGGCCGAGCCGTCCGACCTGCGGCGCCCGATGCAGCACGGTCTGGCCGTGGAAGCCGACGACGCCAATCTCGGCCATCGTCATGCCGTGGCCCTCGACCAGTTCCTTGACCGCCGCCGACTGGGCGCGCGTCAGCGCCTGTTCGGCCTTGCGGAAGATCGCCGGTTCTGGCCCGGTGAAATTCCAGGCCCTGGCCGCCGTCAGCGTCTCTTCCAGCAAGGAGCGGATCGATTGGGGATAGGGCATCAGCCGGTAGGTACCGAAATCGTCGATCCGCTCGCCGTCGGTCTTGATCAGCGCCACGTCGATATTGCCGTCAAGTACGGTGCCGGTCATCAGGCCGACGGCCCAGATTGGTTCCATGGTCCTAGTCCCTGTTGATGAGATCGCCGACCGCCTGCCGCAGCGAAACGATGCCGCTGTCGAAATGACGTGTCGGATGAATGCGGTTGGTGAGCAAGGTCCATGCCTTGCCTCTGTCGAAGTCGATCCACAGCCCGGTGCCGGTAAAGCCGGTATGGCCGATCGTTCCCGGACCGCACAGCGCACCGCCGGACCACCCCTCATAGGGGCGTTCCCAGCCATGGGTGCGGGTGGCCGAAAAGGGCGTACGCATCAGCGAGATCGAACGCTCAGATGCGCCGGTGCCGTCCAGCAGCCGTTGCGCGAAATCGAGCACCGAAGCGGCCGTTCCGAACAGGCCGGCATGACCCGCACCTTGCAGGGCCGAGCAATTGTCGTCGTGCACCTCGCCCGACAGCACGCGATGGCGCCAGGTGCAGTCCTCGGTCGCGGCGGCGGCATCGGGTTCAGCGAACCAGGCAAAACCCGGCCCGGGCTCCATGTCGCGGATGCTCTTGCCCGACAGCCGCTCCAGCGCGAAGCCGAGCAGGATGAAGTTGATGTCGGAATAGACGGGATCACGGGCGCGCCATTCGCGCTGCAGGATGAAGGCGCGCAGCAGTTCGGGATCGCGTCCATAGGTGTAGATCGGCTCGACGGCAGGGAAGGGCGTCTGGTGGCCCAGGCACTGGCGGAAGGTCACCTTCCGCTCCCAGGCGTTCGCGTCATACTGGCGAAGGTCGGGAAGCAGGGTGATCAGCGGCGCGTCGAGATCGATGGTGCCGTCCTGCGCCAGCGCCAGGATGCGTGGCGTGGTGAAGATCACCTTGGTCAGGGACGCCAGGTCGAACCAGGTGTTTTCCCGCATCGGCCTGACCTTGGGCACGAGCTGTGCCGAGCCAATTGCGCGGACGATGCGTTCGCCACTTTTGTCGGCAATGCCGAGCACGCCGCCGGGGATACACTTGGCCACCACTGCGGTTGCGAGGGGCTGGAACGCGCGATCGAAGAGGTGGGCGAGGTCGGTCAATGCCCGCCTCCTTCGGAGAAGTAGCGTTCTACGGCGCCCCCCTCTGTCCTGCCGGACATCTCCCCCTCTAGGGGGGGGATTGGCAGTTCGTGCGCGGCGCCAGCCCTCAGACGTTGAAGATTGGCGAAGGCCAATGTGACATCCGATCTCCCCCCTAGAGGGGGAGATGCCCGGCAGGGCAGAGGGGGGCGCTGTCCCGCTAACATGTCTAGGTCTCCACCCTCGCCATATGATCCCCGCCGAACCGCTCCCATCTCGCCGGCGCCGGCTCAAATCCCTGCGGCCTGACCAGAGAAGGCACCTGACGCGTGTCGATCTCGAAATGCTCGTGCCGCCGATCGATGGCCGGAACGGCTGATATCAGCTTCTTCGTATAGGAATGCCTCGGCTGCGATAGCACGGACTGCGCGTCGCCGATCTCGACGATCTGGCCGGCATAAATGACGGCGATGCGGTGCGCGATCCGTTCGACCACCGCCATATCGTGCGAGATGAACAGATAAGCCAGCCCAAACTCGCGCTGCAGTTCGACCAGCAGCTCCAGCACCTTCGCCTGCACCGAGACATCGAGCGCCGAAACCGCTTCATCGAGAACGACCACGGACGGGTTGAGCATCAGTGCGCGGGCAATACATAGCCTTTGCCGCTGGCCGCCGGAGAATTCATGCGGATAGCGCTCGAGGCTGTTCTTGGGCAGGCCGACGCGTTCGAGCAGGCTCGCCATCCTGGCCCGTGTTTGGGCATCCACCCGCCCACCGGTGGCGATGACCGGCTCGGCGAGGATGCTCTCGATGGTGAGCCTCGGGTTGAGCGACGCGTAGGGGTTCTGGAACACCATCTGCACGGGCTTGGCACTGCGCTCCGCCGACGCCATTCGGCTGGCGACGGAGAAATTGCCACGCGTCGACCGCACCAGCCCCAACACCGCCTTGGCGGTGGTGGATTTGCCCGAGCCGCTCTCGCCGACGATGGCCAGCGTCTCGCCTTGCATCAGGTCGAAGTCGACGCCGTCGACGGCATGCACCGCGCCGGTCGCGCGACTGAAGAAACTGCTCTTGAGCGGAAACCGCACCACGAGCCCATCGACCTTCAAGGCCGGCTGCGTGTTCGCGCCCTTGTCGCGCAGCCCGTCCGCGCGCGTGGCCCGACCGCTGGCGAAATGCGGCACGTCCTGCAGCAGATGCTGCGTGTAGGGATGCTGGGGGCTATCGAGGATCTGGTTCAGTTCGCCGTGTTCCACGGCCTCTCCGTTCTGCATCACCATCACCTTGTCGGCGATGCCGGCGACCAGGCCGATATCGTGCGTGATGAAGATCATCGACATGCCGCTTTCGCGCTTCAGCTCGGCCAGCAGCGCCATGATCTGTGCCTGCACCGTCACGTCGAGCGCCGTCGTCGGCTCGTCGGCGATCAGCAGGCGCGGATTGCAGGCGAGCGCAATGGCAATCATCACCCTTTGCAGCATGCCGCCGGACAGCTGGTTGGGCGTGTATTTCAGCCGTCGCGCGGCATCGGGAATGCGCACGCGGTCGAGCGCGTCCCTGGCTGCCGCCGTCGCTTGCCGGCCCGTCAGCCCGCGATGCAGCCGGAACGATTCCTCGATCTGCGTGCCGATGGTCAGCACCGGGTTGAGCGACGTCATCGGTTCCTGGAAGATCATGCCGATTTCGGCGCCGCGAATGCCGGTCAGTTGTGGCTCGGTTGCGGTCGCCAACTCGAAGATGGTCCCATCGGCCCGCTTGAGCTTCATCGAGCCGCCGGTGATGCGGCCGCCGCCGAAGTCGACGAGCCGGTTGATCGACAGCGCGGTGACGGATTTGCCCGAGCCGCTCTCGCCGACAATGGCCAGCGTCTCGCCGTCGGCGACATCGAAACTGACGCCGCGCACCACTTCGTTGGCCTGGGGATTGCGGCCGAAGCCGACGCGCAGGTCTAAAACCGAGAGGAGCGGGGTCATGCCAACGCCCTTCGCATCTTCGGGTCGAGAATGTCGCGCAAGGCGTCGCCCAGCAGGTTGAAGCCGAGGATGCTGATCATGATCGCCAGGCCGGGGAAGATCATCAGCCAGGGCGCCGTCTCCATCAAATTGCGGCTGTCGCTCAGCATCAGGCCGAGCGAGGCGGCGGGCGGCTGCGTTCCGAGGCCAAGGAAACTCAAGCCGGCTTCCGTCAGCAGCGCCCAGGCGAGCGCCAGCGTCACCTGCACGGTCAAGGGCGCCACAAGGTTGAGCAGCAGATGCCGCGTCACGATGTAGGACGAACTGCTGCCGAAGGTACGCGCCGCATCGACGAACTCGCGTGTCTTGAGCGACAGCGCGGGGCCGCGAACCACCCGCGTGAAGATCGGCGTGTAGACGATGCCGATGGCCACCACGCTGGTCCAGGTGCCCGGCCCGGCAACGGTAACGATGAGCAGCGCCAGCAGGATCGCCGGGAAGGCCAGCAGCACATCCATGACCCGCATCACCACGCCGTCCCAGCGGCGGCCGAGCCAGGCGGCGGCAAGCCCCAGCACCGTGCCGGCAAGGGTGGCGAAGGCAACCGAGAAGAAGGCGACCGTGAAGGACTGGCCGATGCCCGCCATCAGCCGGCTGGCGACGTCGCGGCCGAACAGGTCCGTGCCCATCCAGTAGCCGGCGCTCGGCGCGTGCAGACGGTCGATGCGGTATTGCGTGATCGGATTGTGCGGCGTCAGCCCGAGCAGGCCAAGGATGGCGAGCAGCAGATAGACGCAGACGATGCCGCCGCCGATGCGGCCGCTGCCATGCCGGAAGACGGCGCGCAGGATGCGCATCACTGTTCCCCAAGCCGGATGCGTGGATCGAGCGCGACATAGGCGAGGTCGACCAGGAGATTGACGATCATGAAGTTGAAGGCGATGAACAGCACGCTGCCCTGCACCAGCGCGTAGTCGCGCTGCAGGATGGCGTCGAGCACCATGCGTCCGAGGCCGGGCAGGGCATAGATCTGCTCGACGATGACGGCGCCGCCGAGGAGGTAGCCGAATTCTATGCCGCTCAGCGTTACCACCGGGATCAGCGCGTTGGGCAAAGCGTGCCGCCAGATGACGCTGCTTGCCGAAGCGCCCTTGCTGCGGGCCGTGCGCACATAGTCGTCGCTCAACACGTCGAGCATCGCCGAGCGCGCTATGCGGGTGACGGACGCCGCGAAGGCGAAGCCAAGCGTGATGGCGGGCAGGATCAGCTGGCTGAGATTGCGCAACGGATCCCGCCAAAGCGGCGCGAATTCGCCCATCGCCGGCAGCACGCCGAAGCCGGCCGACAGCGTGTAGATGATCAGCAGGCCAAGCACGAAGCTCGGCGTCGACTGGCCGATCATGGCGACGATACGCACGCCGAGATCGGACGGCTTCTCATTGTGGGTGGCCGCGTAGATGCCCGCGGGCATGCCGACGGCGAGCGCGATGACCATCGACAGCAGAGCCAGTTCGAGCGTCAGCGGGAAGCGCTCGAGGATAACGTCGAGAACCGGCCTGCCATAGGTGACGGAGATGCCGAAATTACCGTGCAGGATGCCACCGACCCAGCGCCAGTACTGGATGAACCAAGGCTGGTCGATGCCGAAATAGGCGGCGAGCGAATCCCGCTGTGCCGGCGTCAGCAGGCCGGCTTCGGTGCCCAGCATCGCCGTGATCGAATCGCCGGGCACCATCCTGATCGCGACGAAGACCAGGATGGACACGCCAAGCAGGACGAGAGGAAACGTCGCCAGCCGTCGCAAGAGATAGTCCACGCGAAGAAGTCCTCTCGTCCAATGCCTGCGGTGGCTACTGCTGGATGGCAACCTTGCTCAGGCTGAACAGCGTGCCGGTCGGCGTCGGCACGAACCCGGCGATGTTCTTCTGCTGGGCCGTATAGCTGTAGGATGTGTAGAGCCAGATCCAGGGCGACATCTCGGCGAGATGCTTCTCGAACGCGGCGAAGATCGCCTTGCGTTTGGCCGGGTCGGTCTCGGCGCGGCCCTGCTGCATCTGGCTGTCGAGCGTGTCGTCGATGTAGTTCGCCACCTTTTGCAGATTGCCAGCCTTGGTCCAGTAGCGGTTGTACATGGTGTAGGGGTCGGCACGGCCGCCATTGAGCGCGATCGCCATGTCGAAATCGCCCTTCAGCCAGGCGTCGACATAGACGTTGAGCTCCATCATCTTGATGTCGAGCTTGACGCCGATTTCAGCGAGCTGCGACTGGATGACCTGGGCTTCCGCCGCCGCCGTCGGCGGCTCGCCGGTGGCGCCGATCACGGTCGCCGAAAAGCCGTCGGCAAAGCCGGCCTCGGCCATCAGCTTCTTGGCCTTCTCGACATCGCGCTTGTAGCAGAACAACTGGGTCGGATCGGTGGCGAGCGCCGGGATGGTCAGCGGCCCGGTGACTTTGCCTTCGCCGAGCGAAGCGGTGTCCAGCACCTCCTGCCGGTCGATGGCGCATGAGATCGCCTGGCGCACCTTGATCTCGGTCATCGGCTTGCGCGACGGATTGAGCTGCAGCACGTGATAGGCCAGCACCGGCACGCGGTTGAGCTGCAGGGTGGGTTCTTTCGGCACCAGCGTGGCGACGAGCGGATCGTTGAGCAGAGCGAAATCGATTTGCTTGGTACGCATGGCGGCGAGGATCGCCGCTTCGTCCGGCAGTACGCTGATCTCGATGCCGTCGACGCCGGTAGCACCCCCGGCCCAGTCCTTGTTGGCGCTCAGAACTTCCTTGGCGTTGGGGTCCCATTTGTCGAGCTTGAATGGGCCGGAACCGACCGCCTTGGTGCCGATCGAACCGGCCTTGATCTCGGTCGCCGGAACGATGGCCGCGTTGACGTCGCTCATCGCCGTCAGGATCGGCACGTCGGGCTGCGAGAGATGGAACACTACCGTCGCCGCATCCGGCGTGTCGATGCTCGCGATAGACAGGAAGTTGGCGCGGGCGGCGGCACCCGTCTTCTCGTCGAGGATGCGCTCGAAGGAGGCCTTGACGTCGGCGGAGGTCACGGCCGTGCCGTCCTGGAATTTCGCCTTGGGATCGAGCTTGAAGGTCAGCTCCTTGCCGTCCTTGGAGAACTCCCAGGAGCTGGCGATGGCGGGGATGATCTGCAGGCTGGCATCGACCCGCACCAGCGGCTCGTAGATCAGCTCCAAAAGCCGCAGCGACGAGAACGCCGTCTGCTTGTGCGGGTCAAGCCCGGTGGCGTCCTGCGACCATGCCATGTGCAGCGTCGCCGCCTGTGTCGAAACCGTCGCGATGCCCAGCATCGCGGCAAGGGTAATGCCCGAAAGCAGCCTTCTTGTAAGATGAACCATTCTCGTCTCCCATTATTGAACTCGATGCCTTGCAGTTTCCGTCGGCCGCTTCCAAGGCACACATGCTTTGGAGTATCGGCCCAGTCTATGCGGCTTGACGCCGTCTTGTCCCATGCGGCTTCTTGCCGTCATGTCTAAAGCGGCTTCAGCCGTTTTGTCCGGGCTTAGGCCGCTTCGTCGCTGATCGCCTTTCGCAGGAACCCTCCGGCCTTGAACAGCGCGGCCCGCGCCACTTCGACGTCGAGGCCGGTAATCGTCACCAGGATCGCCAGCTTGACGTCATTGCCGGTCCGGTCGAGCGCCTGTCGCGCCTGCGGAGGGGTGCAGCCGGTCGTCTGCATGACGATCCTGATCGCCCGGGCGACCAGTTTCCGGTTCGACGGGTTCAGGTCGACCATCAGATTCTGGTAGCTCTTGCCGATGCGGATCATCGAGGCCGTGGTCAGCATGTTGAGCACCAGCTTCTGCGCGGTGCCCGATTTCAGACGCGTCGAGCCGGTGAGAACCTCCGGGCCGACGACAGGCGAGATGGCGATGTCGGCGATGCCGGTAATGGTCGATGCCGGATTGCAGGACAGCGCGACCGTCGCCGCGCCCAACTGCTTGGCATAGGTCAGGCCGCCGATCACATAGGGCGTGCGCCCGCTGACCGCGATGCCGACCACCACGTCATCGGGTGTGAGCCCGATGTCCTGCAAGGCCTTGGCGCCCATCTTCGGGTCATCTTCGGCGCCTTCCAGCGAGCGCACCAGCGCGTCGGATCCACCGGCGATCAGGCCGACGACCATGCCTTCGGGTACGCCGAAGGTCGGCGGGCATTCCGAAGCGTCGAGCACGCCAAGCCGGCCGCTGGTGCCGGCGCCGATGTAGATCAGCCGCGCGCCTTTCTGGAAGGCGAGCACGATGCGATCCACCGCGGCGGCGATTTCCGGCATGACCTTTTCGACGGCCGCCGGGACAAGCCTGTCCTCGTCATTGATCCTGCGCAGGACGTCGATGGTCGGCAACAGGTCGATGTCGACGGTCCTTGGGTTCCGGCCTTCGGAAACCAGCCGGTCCAGCTCAGACATCAACCCTTGCTCGGTCATTCCAGCGCTTTCAAAATCATGCTGCACGGCGTCCGGCACCGCTCGACGGGCGGAGCGCGTCCGGATCCTGGGTCCGTCATCGCAGTTTTCTTTGTTAACTTTTTAGAATTCAATATTCACATCGTCAATCGAATTTTGGAATATTTTATTCCTATCTTGTCGACCTAGCCTCCGCCAACCGACCTCTTGGCAAGAATGATCGCGCCGGACACGGCGTCGCCGTCGGCGGGCTTCAGGCGTCGGCGCACGTCAGGGGAAAGCCAGGGTTCGAGTGGGCTGGCGAGGCCACCGAGCAAGGTCACGCGCGGCGCGCCTTTTTCGAACAGCACCCGCACCAGTGTGTCGATCTGTTCGGCGGCGCTTTGCACGATGCGGCGTCCGACAGGGTCGCCCTGGTCGGCATGGCGCATCACCATGGGTGCAAGCGCGGCATAGTCCGTCGCGCTGGCGCGGTCCATCCAGGTGACGGCCTCCATCGGGTCGCCGGCGAAGCGCTGCATGACCTCCGCCAGCAACGCGGTCCGTTCGTGCCGGCCGTCATGGGCGCGCAATGCCAATTGCACGGCTTTCAGTCCGAGGTCGGCGCCGCTGCCCTCGTCGGAGATCGGAAATCCATAGCCGCCGGCGCGCAGGTCGCGGCCCTCGACAAAGCCAAGGCCGATCGAGCCTGTCCCGGCAATGACGATGGCGCCGTCCTTGCCGGAGTGCGCGCCAAGGCAGGCGCCGACGCCGTCGCTGACGAAATCGGTGCTGGCAAAGGGATGCGCGATTGCCCGCAGCGCCTCCAGCGCGCCCTTGCGGCCGATACCGGCAAGGCCGATGCCGGCATGGATCCGCGCGGTCTCGGCTGGCGCGAAACCTGCTTCCTCGATCGCCGCGCCGAAGGCTTTCGCGATCGAGGCCCAGGCTGCCTCGATGCCGAGCCGCGTCGTCGCCGGGCCGGACAGGCCCTGTCCCAGCACCACGCCTTGCGGGTCCTCGAGGCGGGCGCGGCAACCAGTGCCGCCACCATCGACGCCGAGGAAATAATGCGCCTCGGT
The DNA here is from genome assembly GCF_004792065.1 of Mesorhizobium sp. M8A.F.Ca.ET.165.01.1.1. Lineage (NCBI taxonomy): Bacteria > Pseudomonadati > Pseudomonadota > Alphaproteobacteria > Hyphomicrobiales > Phyllobacteriaceae > Mesorhizobium > Mesorhizobium sp. M8A.F.Ca.ET.165.01.1.1. Next base: position 265,845 of record NZ_SRTH01000004.1, read on the forward strand.
ATTCATGCGCCCAGCCGCTCGATGTCGGCGCCGCAAAGGCGCAGCTTGCGGTCCAGTTGCTCATAGCCGCGGTCGAGGTGATAGACGCGGTTGATTGTTGTCTCGCCTTCACTGACCAGCGCCGCCAGCACCAGCGACACCGAAGCGCGCAGGTCGGTGGCCATCACTTGCGCGCCATGGAGCTTCGCGCCGCCGCGCACCAGCGCCATGGTGCCTTGCAGCTTGATGTTGGCGCCGAGCCGCATCAGTTCGGGCACATGCATGAAGCGGTTCTCGAAGATGGTTTCGCGCAGCAGCGACGCACCCTCCGCGCAGCACATCAGCGCCATGAACTGCGCCTGCAGGTCGGTCGGAAAACCGGGATAGGGTTCGGTCGTCAGGTCGGCGGCCTTGAGCGGCCGGTCGCGCGACACGATCAGGCCGCGATCGCCCGGCCAGACGCTGACCCCCGTCGCCTCCAGCAATTGCACCACCGAGGCCATGTGTTCGAGCCGGGCATGGGTGAGTTCGAGCTGGCCGCCGGTGATCGCCGCGGCGATCGCATAGGTGCCGGCCTCGATGCGGTCGGGGATGATGTCGTGCCTGGCGGCCTGCCAGCTGGTGTCGCCCGCAATCAGGATGCGGTGCGTGCCGGCGCCCTCGATGCGCGCACCCATGGCGTTGAGGCAAGCCGCGAGATCGGCCACTTCGGGTTCGCGCGCGGCGTTGAGGACTTCGGTTTCGCCCTTGGCCGTGGTCGCCGCCATCATGGCGGTTTCCGTCGCTCCGACCGATGGCGAGGGGAGCACGATGCGGGTGCCGGTCAATCCGTTCGGCGCCGAGGCAACGATCAGGCCGTTCTCGATGGCGATCCTGGCGCCGAGTGCGGCGAGTGCGGCGACATGCATGTCGACCGGCCGCGCGCCGATCGCGCAGCCGCCCGGCAGCGAAACCCGCGCATGGCCGAACCGCGCCAGCAACGGCGCCAGGACGAGCACCGTCGCCCGCATCTTCCGCACCGTGTCGTAGGACGTCTCCTTGGAGACGGCGGCACTGGTGTCGATGGTCGCGGCATGGGCGGACCGCGTCACGTCGGCGCCGTGAAGCCGTACCACACCGAGCATGTTTTCGACGTCGGTCACATCGGGCAGGTTGGTCAGTTCGAGCGGGTAGGGGCTGAGCAGCGAAGCCGCGATCTGCGGCAAAGCGGCATTCTTGGCGCCCGATATGGTGACCGCGCCTTGCAGTCTCTGTCCGCCGACGATCCGCAATCTGTCCATGACTGAAACCTTGATGATGAGGGCCACGCCCGGGATCTGCCTGGGAAAGCCTGCTCCGAATCCCGGATATTGATCCGGGTCGAGTTGAGAATTAATTCTGCGTTCTTGGCTGTCAATCGAGATTGGAATAATTTATTCCTCGTCTTGCAAGTCTGAACAGCGAGGAATTCCCGTGTCCGTCCTAAGCAGGATCAATGCGAAGCTCGACGGCATGGCGCCCGGCGATCGCGAGATCGGCCGGTACATCGTCGACAATCCCGACCAGATGCTGCGCCTGTCGACGGCGGCGCTCGCGGCCGAGATCGGCCGCAGCCAGTCGAGTGTCGTCAAGTTCAGCCAGAAGCTCGGTTATGCCAGCTACCAGGAGCTCAAGCTCGCCGTCAGCGAGGCCAAGGCGCAGGACTGGCAGGTGCCGGCCGGTGTCATCCATGGTTCGATCGAGGTCGGCGACAACTTTCCGGTCATCCTGAAGAAGCTGATCGGCAGCAAGCTGCTGTCGATGCAGCAGACCGTCGCCGCCAACAGCGAGCGCATCATCTCCCGGACGCTGGAACTGCTGGATGGCGCGCGCCGCATCCATCTGGTCGGCGTCGGCGCCTCCTCGCTGGTGGCGCGCGACTTCTCCTACAAGCTGATGAAGCTCGGCCGCAATGTGCTGCACGACAGCGACAGCCACATCCAGATGGCCAATGCCGCGACGCTCGGGCCTGGCGACGTGCTGTTCGCGATCTCCTATTCCGGCGCCAGCATCGAAACCTTGCGCATCGCCGAACTTGCAGCCAAGCGCGGAACAATGGTGATCGCCGTCACCGGCCTGCACGACAATCCGCTGAGCCGGGTCGCCGACATCCGCCTCTACACCATCGCCGACGAGGAGCGAGCGCGCTCCTCCTCCATCACCGCGCGCGACGCGCAGCTCACACTAACCGACCTGTTGTTCATCCTGTTGGTGCAGAGGCAGCCCGACGCCAACGACTATGTCCACAACAGCGAGGCGGCGGTCTCGGTGCTGAAGGCCGGATGATCGCCGTAAACACTCAGACGCTTTCGAGATAGGTCTCGATCTCGAAGTCGCTGACGTTGAGGGCAAAGGTGTTCAACTCCTGGCGTTTGCAGGCGACAAAAGAGTCGCGCAGGATCGCCGGGAAGATCTCCGCCACATGCGTTCCACCTTCGAAAGTGGCGATCGCGGAGGCCCAGTCCGGCGGTAGCTTGGCTGGCGCCGCGCCTTGGCCATCGCTCCCGGTAGGCTCGCCCGGCGACATCTGTCTTTCGATGCCGATCAGGGCTGCTCCCAATATGGCGGCAAGCACCAGATAGGGATTGGCATCCGCCCCCGACACGCGATGCTCGATGCGGCGCGCCCCGGTCGGGCCGCCGGGAATGCGGATCGCGACCATGCGGTTCTCGTAACCCCAGGCGACCGCGGTCGGTGCATAGGAGCGCGGGCGAAGGCGGCGATACGAATTGAAGTGCGGTGCGAAGACCAGCGTGCTCTCGGCCATCGCCGCCAGCAGCCCGCCGACCGCGTTGCGCATGGTTTCGGAGCCCTGATCAGTGCCGTCGTCGAACACGTTGCGACCGTCGGCGTCGACCAGGCTGAAATGGACGTGAAACCCGTTGCCGGCCCGGTCGCCATAGGGCTTGGCCATGAAGCAGGCGGCAAAGCCATGCTTGCGGGCAATGCCCTTCACCGTGCGTTTGAACAACACCGCATCGTCGGCGGCCCGCAGGGCGTCCGCGACATGGTTGAGGTTGATCTCGAACTGGCCGACGCCGTTTTCGGCAATCGCCGTGTCGACGGGAATGCCTTGCGCCCGGCAGGCCTCGTAGACGTCGTGGATGAAGGCCTCGAAATCGTCGATCTCGTCGATCGACAATGCCGCGTCGGAATCGAGACGCCGCCCGGTGACCGGCGAGACAGGTCCGACCGGCCGCTGCGACTGCGGATCAACCAGGTAGAATTCAAGTTCTGTCGCCGCGACCGGGGTCAGGCCGAGCGCCTTGTAACGGTCGAGGATACGGGCAAGCGCGCGCCGGGGATCGCCGAGATAGGGCGCTCCGCTCTCGTCGGCCAGCCAGAGCGGGACAAGCGCGGTCGGATGCGCGGTCCAGTCCACCGGCAGGATGCCGCGTCCCGTCCATTGGCAAAGGCCGTCGGCATCGCCGGTGGAGAAAACCAGCGTGTTGCCTTCGATATCCTCGCCCCAGATGTCGAGCCCGATCAGCGAGTAGGGCATGCGCAGCTTGCCTTCGAGCGCCTTGCGGGCCTGCTCTACCGGGATGCGTTTTCCCCGCATGACGCCGTTGAGGTCGCACACCGCCGCCCTCAGGCTCTGGATGTCGTTTCTGCTTTCAAGCCAGCTCAGAACGTCCGCAATTGCATCGCTCAATTTCCGTTACCTCTGGTTCCCTGCGGTGCCGCGCCTGAGGCGGCCACCCTATTTAACGACAAGACAGCTGATGAGTTCATGAAGGCATCTCCGACATCAGTCGGAAGAATTTCCTTCATTTTTTCAGATCATTAGCCGGGATGTCAGGAGGCATTTCAGGAACCAATTGCGCGATTTGCGATCGCAACATAGCGGCAAGGCAAGGGAAAGCCAAGTGGCATCTGGTGACGGGTCCAGGAGACCCTGGTCTAGCTCCTCGCTTCCGGAAACCTGGCCTGCCGCAGGATATGCGCGGCGCCCTCGTCGATGTCGCGAACGATGGCCGCGCGCGCCCGCGCGCCGTCCTGTGCCTCGATCGCCGCGACGACTTCCTCGTGATAGTCGATGTCCAGAATGGAGGAGAGGTCGTCCTCGAACCCCATGGCGAGGTTTCTGAGAAACGGGCCGACCTGCATCCACACCGTCTCGATCAGGAAGACCATCTGCTCGTTGCCGCAATGACGGTAGATCGAGAATTTGAAATCGTGGTTCTTCCTGAGATAGTCGCCGATGTCGCCCTTGCGGGCGGCCAGGGTCAATTCCGCGCAATGGCGTCGGATCGCCCGCAGATTGTTGCCGTTGATCAGTTTTGTCGCAAGCTCGGTCGCCGGGCCTTCGAGGATCGTGCGCACGGCGGTCAACTGCGAGAACCTTTCGGCCGAGATCACCGGCACCTCGACGCTGCCGTTCGGCATCGGACTCAGCGCCCGCAAGGCCTGCAACCGCATGAAGGCACTGCGCACCGGCATGTCGCTGGTGCCCAGTTCCCTGGCGAGCTTGCGCGAGGTCAGCTTCTGGCCGGGCAGGAATTGCCCTGACATCAAAGCCCGCACGAGCTCCAGATAGACCTTCTCGTGCAAGGGCACAGTGTCGACGGCGGTCAAACCGAAATGTGTTCTGTCGGCCATTGGCGGGGGCGTTGCTTCATGCGTTCTGAAATTGACCTGACGACACGCGCCGCGGACAAACCTTGAGCCGGGCACGGCGGGAACACCCAAGCCGCCGATTGATCATGCATGATAGACGCTTCGGTCGTTGCGCGGCAAGCCAACTGCCCCAACCGGCGCGGTGCGGTGGGTTGCCTTCCTTTCCGGGCTATCGATCCCCGGCCTGCCGGCTCTTTTCCGCCGCCAGATGCGTCAGCAAATTCTTGGTGATCCGGCCGACGTCGTTCATGGCATCGCCCGCCGGCAGGGCGCCGCACCAGGCGACCGAACTCGCGCAGAAGATCAGGCCGCCCGAAGACAGATGGCGCAGCGTCATCTCCGCGCAGCGGCGGCCGTCGCGCGCGCTGCTACCTCCCTCGTACCAACGGGTGGCATCATGGACGAAGCTGTCCGGGAAGCCGGTCGCGCGGGCAATGACCATGGTGTCGGGGGACGTGCCCAGATGCGCATCGGTGGCATCGACTTCGTAGCCGGCCGCGCCGCCAAGCACGATGCCCTCGTCACCGAAGGTCTCGCTGGTGACGCCGTCGAACAACCACGCGGCCGAGGGTTGATGGCTTTCCGGCGTGCGTGTGAAGGGTCGCGCGCCGTCAAAACCCATCAGCGAGATGGCGACGCCGGTCAGCGAGAATTCACCGCGCCCACTGGCGCGCAGATAGCCGCCCGGCTGGTTGGTGATCGACAGTGACTGTTCGGCAATGGGGCCGTCCCAGGTCCGGCCCGCCTCGAGCGGCGAGCGGCGCAGTTCCATCAGATCGTCCTTGAATGCGACCTTGCCGGCAAAGCCATTGCCGCCGAGATAGGCGATGCCGCCGCCCGCCGCCGCGAACTGGCGCAGCGCATGCTCCATCTCGACCGACATATATTCGGGATGGCTGCCGGTGATGACAGCCTGATAATCCTGCAGGCCGGCAAGGCCCCGCTCATGCAGATCGCGGTCGGTGATGAGATCGAAGGCAATGCCGTTGCTGTGGCAGAAGCGCAGAAAGTGCAGGTCGACCGGCAGATTGTGCGGGCAGCCGCACAGCGGATAATTGTAGTCGTCGCGCAGCGTCGCCTTCGGCTTCCTGGTGGAACAGATAGACACGCCGCTGAGATCGCTGTGGTAGTCGTAGAGCGACTTCAGATTGTTGTCGATCGCGAAGCGATGGCCGCGATCCTCGCACATCCATTCGTAGAGATGCGCTGGCAGGAATTCATCGGCATAGGCGAGATAGGTGGCCGTCGGCACCAGGAACAACAGCGGCGCCCGGCGCACCGACGAAGTGATGAAGAAGACGACGCGCTCCGATCCTTCATCGTGACCGACCTCGAAGGCATAGACTCCGGCCGGCGCCTCGGCGGGAACCTGTAACTGGTAGGAGGCGGGCCACTGCAACGCGCCCATGTCGTCGTCGTGGCAATGCACGGCGTCGTAATGCGCCGGCACCAGGCGGGGGTCGAAACTCGACCCGTCCCAGCGCCGCGAGGTCATGCAGAAAGCGGGCTGGTTGATCGTTTCCAGCAAGAGGACGCGATCGGCGCCTGTCGAAGAGAGCGGGCCGCTCGGCAGCAGGGTGGGAAACGCCCAGGCGATGCGACCGGCCGCGGTTCGCAGCGCGATTGCCGAGAACTTGGCGTTGAGCGACCTCAGGTCGTTTGCCGCGCTGGTCCCGAAGACCATGTCTCCGGACAGGGGCCGCCAGGGCAGGTCGAATTGACGATGCAGGCGAAACGGCGACAGGAGATCGTCCGAGCCGATGCGCAACACGGTCACGCCGTCGTTTGACGAAATCTCGACCATGAGCCAGGTGTTTGCCGGCAAGGCCACGTGGGTTTCGAGCGGCTTGCCGTCGTGGCCTGACGTCAGCCGCCCGTCCTGCAAGCCGAGGCGCAGGTTTCCGCTCTCGAACAGCACGCGGGCGCCATCGTTGCGCGTCAAATACACTTCGAAGGCGACGCCTTCGATCTCGGTGGCCTTGCCCAGTTCCGCCGCCGCGATCTTCAGGAAGGATCCGTGATCGAAATCGCGGTGGGACACGGCATTTCCCGTCGGCTCGACGCGCCAGCCCATCGGCTCGGCCGCGGGAGTATCGAGCCGCACGACGTGCACGTCGCGTAGCTGCCGCGACGACGAGACATGAAGGGCGACCGGTGTTCCGGCCGCTGTATGCCAGGGAACGGTGTAGCCTGAGACGGCCATGGCGCCGTGATCGACGGGGCGTTTCATCGCCGCGAAAGTCCGCGCCGCCATCCCGGCTGACGCAATCTCATGGCTGGCAAACTGGACAACTCTTTCATGCCTTTTTGGGTTCTGGAAGGGAGATATACCCCTCCAGCTTTGATTGATGTCGAACTCCGCGGAGATCTCGTCCTGGCCATTGAGACGATCGGCAAAGGCGGGCTCCGCCCGGCCATCGCCAGGCATCCGTCGTGGCGCCTGATCCGCGACGACAGTATCGCGATCACCCGGGACCGGACAATCGCGTTCTCGCAGGTCGGCCTCTTCATCACAAAACTTGACCCTCACACACTTGCACGTGCGGCCGCTCTCTGGCTCTTTGGGGTACCCATCCGAACGGACTGATTCGCGTCATGCCGCTCGATTGCAATGTCCTACGGGCAGTCTGCTTGTGGGTCGTGAAGCGCACGCAATTGGCGAAGGAGAAGCAGGCATGGCCGAGTTCAAGAAGCCGGAAATCTCCGAGATGAGACCCAAGATCACCGTTATCGGCGTCGGCGGCGGTGGCGGCAACGCGATCAACAACATGATCGTGGAACAGCTTCAGGGAACCGAGTTCATTGCCGCCAACACCGATGCCCAGGCGCTGACCATGTCGAAGGCGACACGGCTGATCCAGCTTGGCGCGCACGTCACGGAAGGCCTCGGCGCCGGCTCGTTGCCCGAGATTGGGCGTGCCGCGGCCGAGGAATCGCTTGACGAGATCATGGATCATCTGGCCGGCACCCATATGTGTTTCGTCACCGCCGGCATGGGCGGCGGCACCGGAACCGGTGCTGCTCCTATCATCGCCCAGGCGGCGCGCAAGGCCGGCATCCTCACGGTCGGCGTCGTCACCAAGCCGTTCACCTTCGAGGGCAGGCGCCGCATGCAGATGGCCGAAGAGGGCATCGAGCGGCTGCGCGAGGCCGCCGACACGGTGATCGTGATTCCCAACCAGAACCTGTTCCGCATCGCCGATGCCAAGACCACCTTCGCCGACGCTTTCGTGATCGCCGACCGGGTGCTTTATTCCGGCGTCAGCTGCATCACCGACCTCATCGTCAAGGAAGGCCTGATCAACCTCGACTTCGCCGACGTCAAATCGGTGATGCGCGGCATGGGCCGCGCCATGATGGGAACCGGCGAGGCGTCCGGCGACGGCCGTGCGATGAAGGCGGCGGAAGCCGCGATCGCCAACCCGCTGCTCGACGAAATGTCCATGAAGGGCGCCAAGGGCGTCCTGGTGTCGATATCGGGCGGCAGGGACATGACCCTGTTCGAGGTCGACGAGGCGGCCACGCGCATCCGCGAGGAAGTCTACGAGGACGCCGACATCATCGTCGGTGCCATCTTCGACAAGAGCATGGAAGGCCGGTTCAGGGTCTCAGTGGTGGCGACGGGGCTCGATCGTTCGCTGGCCGAGGGGGAGGTCCATGCCGATATGGCGCGTGACCATCCAGGCCACGCGCCGACACGAATCCTCCAATAGAATTTATTGGCGGGTCTCGCCAATATCGCCTTTTTGCGTGCGCAGCGGGCTGGTAGAGACAATCGGCACGCAGCGCCTGTATTGATCTCCAGTCCGCCGCTGCTACAAGAATCCGTCACAGACGGCCATCTATACTGGCAACTGGCATTCGTTCTGGCGACCAGAGGCGCGGCTTGGAATTTGACTTGAAAACGATCGAGGCGCTTGCCCCTGACCAGGCATCGCTGAGCGCCGCTTCCAAGCTGACCAAACGATCGAACTGGCCACGCCTCGAAAAGAACGAAGCGCTGGCCCTTATGTGGGGCGAGTGTCAGGGATCCGGTTCCAATCCCTATCGTGTGGTCGTCGACACCGGCGATCATGGCTATAAATGCACGTGCCCGTCGCGGAAATTCCCCTGCAAGCACAGCCTGGCCTTGATGTGGATCGCCGCCACGGTGCCGACCAGTTTTACCCCCGCCGATTCGACGCCGGAGTGGGTGAATGATTGGCTCGGCCGCCGCAGGAAGACCACGCCGCCGAGCACGCAACAGGCCTCGGGTGCCGGCGGCAAGAGCATCGGTGAAGCCGCGCGGACCGACGAGAGCACCGAGGTGGAAGACACGGCGGCCGTGGAACGCCGCGAAGCGGCACAGCGCAAGCGGGCCGAGGAGACACGATCTTCGGTCTCGGCGGCGCTGGACGAGATGGACCAGTGGATATCGGATCAGTTACGGCTTGGTCTTGCCGGATTTGTCGACAACAGCGGCGACCGTTGCCGCCGGATTGCCGCGCGGCTGGTCGACATGAAGGCGACGGCCCTTGCCGGCCGTCTCGATGAGATTCCGTCGCGGTTGATGTCGCTTCGCAGCGAAGAACGGCCCGATGCGGCGATCCGCGAACTTGGCAAGCTGGTGCTGCTGGCCAAGGCCTGGCGTGCCGCGCCCGACGATCCCGAAATGAAGCGGTTGGTGTCGACTTCCGAAACGCGCGAGCAGGTTCTGGCCAGCCCCCACGCGGTCCAGGTCGAAAGTGCATGGGAGGTTCTCGGCGAGAAGATCGAGACCCGCCGCGACGGTCTCGTCAGCCATTCGACCTGGCTGCTCGATATCAGGAGTGCCGCTCCGCAATTCGCGCTTCTGCTCGATTATTTCCCGGCTTCGGCCGGCCGCCGGTCCAACGCCTTCACACCAGGCGACCGCTTCGACGCGCGGCTGATCTTCTATCCGTCACGCCAGCCGCTGCGTGCCCTGGTGATGGACCGCAAGGGTAAGGTTTCGTCGGGCGAGTGGCCTGCTGTTGCGTCGAGCGAAACGGATCCGCTCGCCACGCATCTTTTCTGTCAGGACGCGGCGCCGTGGCTCACCGATTGTCCTGTCATGCTGCCGCCAGGCGCGATCCTGCTCGACGACCGGGGCGCGCCCTGGTGGCAGGCGGCTGGCGACCCGAACGGCATCGCTCTGCCGATCAACGAGGCTGTCAGTCCAACCCTTCTCGGTATCGATCTCGCGGCAACGGTCGCGCTTTGGAATGGCAGCCGGCTCGACCTCCTGGCGGCGCGGAGCAGTTTCGGGAGGCTCGACCTGTCGTGAACGAGCTTGAGCAGATCGGCCTGGCGGCGATGCGTGACTGCTGGATCACCGGCGGAACGAGCTTCGACCTGGCCCCGGTGGCGTGGCAACAAATCGCCGGCGGTTCGGACCCCGACGAGAAGGAGCGCCGGCTGCTGGTGATCGCCGCGCAGGCGCTTGAAATCGCCTTGCGGCCCGCCGCGCCATCGACGCTGAAACGCCGCCCCCCGTTACCAGCACTCGCTTTGCCGATGTTGCCCGCCCAACTGCGGCCGCTTGTCAGAGCCGCACTCAAACAGGCGGCCGACACAAGGGGCAAGGTACGGGTGGTGGCGCTTGTCGCCAGCCATGGCCTGGTGCTGCATCCGATGGACTGGATGCCGGCCGCCTCCGATCAGGACAGTCCTGATGTTTATGCCCCCTGGGTCGACTGGCAGGCGGGCGTCGAAGGGCAAAGCCATATCAGCCAAGACAGGCTGACGGCGCAAAACTGGCATGATTTCTACCCCGCGGCGCGGCGTACGGCACTGGCCGAGATGCGCCGCCGCGAACCGGCTTCGGCCCGGCTGCTGATCGAGACCAAGGGATCCGGCGAGCCTGCGGAGATCAGGCTTGCCCTTATCCAACTCATGCATTTCGGGCTGGGGCCGGATGACGTGCCGTTTCTGAAGGGCCTCTCCGCCGATCGCTCAGGCAAGGTGCGCGAACTCGCCGGCCGGCTGTTGGCAAGGTTGGGTCAGCACGGCCTTCCAGGTGAGGGCGGAGGCGAAGATCCGGTCACCGAACTTGCTGCCTTCGTCAGCGCGGGCAAATCCGGGTTCATCCGCCGTCGCACGACCTACACGCCGGTGAAACCAAAATCCCCGGCGCAGGACCAGCGCCGCGCCGAATTGTTCGGCACCTGCAATCTCGTTGATCTCGCCACACGCTTTGGCGTTGGCGAAACCGAATTCATCGCCGGTTGGCAGTTCGGCGCCGACAACAATGCCGATATCTTTTTCGCGCGAATGGTGGCCGCCTCGGGCAGCGATGGCGCGGTGGCGCAGATGGCCGACACGCTTGTCGCGGAAGGCGGCAAGCCGGCGCTTTTCGTGCTCCAGTTGATGCCGCGCCTGGATACCGGAAGAAAACAGGCCCTCATCCGGCTGATCTTGAAAGACGCGGCATATCTCGCCTCGCTCAGCCTGCTTGAAGCCGCCGAGGCGGGCTGGGTGGAGTGGGGCGACCTTGGGCAGGTCCTGCAGGCGCTGCGTCCGGCCGTTGGCGGAAGCGATGACGCCGCCAGGCGGACCGCCGACAACGTCCTCGAAATGCTTGGCTTTCTTGCCACGTCAGCCACGGCAAAGCGGCTGATCGACGAGATGGTAACAGCCGGCATGCCGCCGGCAGCCCCTTCGCTCGGCTTGCTGCGCCTCAACGCGGCGCTGGCCGAATATCAGTCCGAATCTCGAAAATGATCAAATCCGGAGAACAGCAAATGAACGCAGTCATCCGTCTTCCGGTCGAGCAGGCCTATGCCGGCGAGTTGCAGGCGCTGGCGCGTAACGACGATCGGCAAAAGCCCGCCGGCTGGAGCCTGTCGCCAAAGGCGGTGCTGACCTATCTCCTCGGCGGAAAAGCCGACGACGGCACGCCGATTACGCCGAAATATGTCGGCCGTCGCCGATTGATGGAAACCGCGGTGGCGACGCTCGCAACCGACCGCGCCCTGCTGCTGCTTGGTGTTCCCGGTACCGCCAAATCCTGGGTGTCGGAGCATCTCGCCGCCGCCATCATGGGCGACTCGACGCTGATCGTGCAGTGCACCGCCGGCACCGACGAAAACCAGATCCGCTATGGCTGGAACTACGCACAGCTTCTCGCCAAGGGCCCGAGCGAGGAGGCGCTGGTGCCGACACCGCTTTATCGCGCCATGCAAGGCGGCAAGCTCTGCCGCCTCGAGGAACTGACGCGCATGGGTTCGGACGTGCAGGATACGCTGATCACCGTGCTGTCCGAAAAGATGATGCCGATCCCCGAGCTCAACACCTCGATCTACGCGCAACGCGGCTTCAACATCATCGCCACCGCCAACAACCGCGACAAGGGCGTCAACGAATTGTCCTCGGCACTGAAGCGCCGCTTCAACGTCGTCGTGCTGCCCTTGCCCGAAGACATGGCGGAGGAGGTGGCGATCGTCTCCAAGCGAGTCGGCGAGATGGCCGGCGGTCTCGACCTGCCGGTACCGAAGAATGTCGGCGACGAGATCGCTCGCGTGCTGACCATTTTCCGCGAGCTTCGCTCGGGCGCGACATCGGACGGCAAGGTGACGTTGAAGACGCCATCCGGGTCGCTGTCCACGGCCGAGGCGATCGCGACCATGGTCGGCGGGCTCAGCCAGGCGGCATGGTTCGATGGCGGCAAGCTCGGCGCCGAAGGCCTGGCCGCCAGCCTCGTCGGTGCGATCGTGAAAGATCCGGTGCAGGACAAGCTCGTGCTGGAGGAATATCTGGAGACGGTGCTGAAGAAGCGGCCCGACTATGCCGGTTATTACGCGGCCTTGAACGCAGCGATCTGACGCCATGGCGCAGGGCGAGGTTTCCTATTTCGGCATACGCCATCACGGGCCCGGCTCCGCCGACAGTCTGGTGCAGGCATTGCAGGACTTGAAACCGGTCGCCGTGCTGATCGAGGGGCCCGCGGATGCTTCCGCGCTGCTGCCGTTGCTCGCCCGCCCCGAAATGCAGCCGCCGGTGGCGCTGCTGTGCTATCCCGAAGACGATCCGGCTTCGACAAGCTTCTGGCCGTTCGCCGAGTTCTCGCCGGAATACCAGGCGGCCCTGTGGGCCGTTGGCAACAACGCGGCATTGCGCTTCATCGACCTGCCGTCATCAGCCCGGGTAGCACCGCTTGAAGATGCGCAAGACGCTGCCGCCGACGAAACGGGAGCCGAGGTCGAGACTGAAACGGCGCCGCATCTGCGTGACCCGATCGGCGCGCTGGCACAAGCCGCCGGCTACGAGGATGGCGAAAGCTGGTGGGCAGACATCATCGAGCAGAACCCGGAGCCGGGGCCGATCTTCGCGGCCATAGCCGATGCGATGACGACACTGCGCGAAGGCGAAGGTCCGCTTGCCGAATTCGAGGCCAAACGCGAAGCGCATATGCGGCTTGAGATCGCCGCCGCGCGCGAGGAATTCGACGGGCCGATCGCTGTCGTCTGCGGCGCCTTCCATGTGCCGGCACTGCAGGCGACACGTCCGCAAAAAGAGGATCAGGCCCTCCTGAAAGGGCTAGCCCGGCGCAAGAGCACGATGACCTGGGCGCCTTGGACCGGACCGCGTCTGGCGCTTGGCTTCGGCTATGGCGCCGGCGTCGTCGCCCCCGGCTGGTGCAAGCATCTGTGGCGCACCCGCGGCCGACATGACGCGGCGACCTTGTGGCTGGCCATGATCGCCGCGGTGCTGAGGGCTAAGGGGCATATGGTCTCTACCGCCTCGCTGATCGAAGCCGAAAGGCTGGCCCGCGCGCTGGCTGTAATCCGCGAACGGCCAAAGCCCGGCTTCGAGGAATTGCGCGACGCCGCGATCGCCGCCTTGTTCAACGGCGAAGCCATCCTGTGGGCGCTGGTCGAGGCCGAACTGCTGTTGGGTGCGGATGTCGGCGAAATTCCGCCCGATACCCCGTTGGCGCCGCTGATCGAGGATCTGCAGCGCAACCAGAAGGCGGCGCGGCTGAAGCCCGAGGCGCTGGAGCGCGAATTGTCGGTCGACCTGCGCAGTGAAAGCGGGCTGTTTCGGTCGACCTTGCTGCACCGGCTGAATGTGCTTGGCGTGCATTGGGGCAAGCTGACCGACGCAGGCCGCAGCCGCGGCACCTTCCGCGAGCGCTGGACCCTGTCATGGGAGCCGGAATATGCCGTTCGCCTGGTCGAGAACCTGGTCCATGGCCCGACCATCGAAAAAGCTGCCAACGGCCGGCTGATCCAGATGATTTCCGCGGCAGCATCCCTCGATGCCTTGGCGGCACTCGTACAAGGCGCCATCACGGCAAACCTGTCGGAAGCCTCGACCGTCGGTCTCGCGACGCTGGAGGAACGCGCGGCGCACAGCAGCGAATGCCTGGAAGTCCTGGCATCGGTTCCGCCGCTCGCCGACATCATCCGCTACGGCGAAGCCCGCAAGACCGAAACCGCCCGCCTGTCCGGTCTTCTGGCGCGACTGATTGTCGAAGGCGGGATCGCACTCCCTTATGCCGCCCGTGATCTCGATGCGCAGGCTTCTTCCGCCCTGGTCGGCGCCATGCGCAAGGCCGACGAGGCGATCAAGCTGGTCGAACCGGAACAGGACGTCCTGGATGCCTGGCGCAACGGACTGGCTGCCGTGCTCGACGGATCGCGCTCGACGGCGCTGGTGGCGGGATGTGCCGCGCATCTGCTCTACGAGGCCGGCCATCTATCGGCTGAAGCAGCGGCGGGCCTGATCGCGCGGCGCCTGTCGCCGGGCACGGCGGTCACCGAGGCCGCGGGGTTCTTCGAGGGCTTCTTCAGCACCGCCGGCCAGCGGCTCATTTACGATGAAGGTTTGCGCGGAGCGGTGGACGCCTGGCTCAAATCGCTCGACGAGGAGGCATTCGTCGCGCATTTGCCGCTGTTGCGCCGGGTCTTTTCGCACCTCGACTCGATGGAGCGGCGGCGGCTGATCGAAGCGGTGCTCGGCCGCGCCAGACGCCTGCCGGCCGGGCTGACACCAACGCCTGACGGCGGCGAGGCGTGGCGCCGGCATCTCGATCGGCTCGCGCCGTTGCTCAGGGGCGAGAATGACCATGGATGACGGGATCAAAATGAGCGAATCCGGCCAGGCGGGCGACGAGCGCGAGCGCCGCTGGCGCCTGGCGATCGGCGCCGATGATCCGTCATCGGCAGCGCTTTCCGAGACCGACAAGCGGCTTTCGGCGGCACTCGATGCGCTCTATGGCGACGGCGCCGGCGATGCTGGTGCCGATCCGCGCAAGCGGCGCGGCGGGCTGGGGCGATCGGCGCCGAAAGTCGCGCAATGGATGGGCGATATCAGGTCGTTCTTTCCGGCGCAGGTGGTGCAGATCGTCCAGAAGGATGCCTTCGAACGGCTCAATTTGAAGCAAATGCTGATGGAGCCGGAATTCCTCAAGGCGATCGAGGCGGATGTCAATCTGGTCGCCGATCTGATCTCGCTGCGTTCGGTCATGCCGGCCAAGACCAAGGACGTCGCCCGCACGATCATCGCCGACATCGTCGCCAAGCTGATGCAACGGCTGGAGCAGAAGACCGCCGAGGCGATACGCGGTGCGCTCGACCGCTCGCGCCGCACCAACCGCCCGCGCCAGCGCGACATAGATTGGCCGCGCACCATTTCGGCCAACCTTCGCCACTATCAGCCCGAGCACAAGACCATCGTGCCGGAAAGATTGATCGGCTTCATGCGCCAGCAACGTCGGATGGTCGACCTGGACGAGGTTGTGCTGTGCGTCGACCAGTCCGGGTCGATGGCCAGTTCGGTGATCTATGCCTCGATATTCGCCGCCGTGATGGCCTCCTTGCCGGTGGTGCGGGCCAAGCTGGTCTGCTTCGACACGGCGATCGTCGACCTGACCGAGGAGCTCAGCGATCCGGTCGAGGTGCTGTTCGGCGTGCAACTTGGTGGCGGCACCGACATCAACCAGGCGGTCGCCTATTGCGCCGACCGCATCGAACGGCCGACCAAGTCGCATATGGTGCTGATCACCGACCTCTATGAAGGCGGCAATGGCCAGGAATTGCTGCAGCGGCTGGCGGCACTCGTTCGCTCGGGCGTCAATGTGGTCGTGCTCCTGGCGCTGACCGATCAGGGCAGGCCGGGTTATGACCCCAAAATGGCCGGGTCGGTTGCGGCACTCGGCATTCCCGTCTTTGCCTGCACGCCGGATCTGTTTCCCGACATGATGGCCGCGGCACTGCGTCGCGAGGATATCGGCGCCTGGGCTGCCGGGGCCGATATCAAGCTGGTCCGCGCCGAGGCCGATGATACCATGGCTGACGCCTGAGGCGCGACTATCTTCCCCGCCGGAAGCCCGCTTGGCATCGCCAGAGCGGCAACCCAAAAGCAACTTTGAAAGGCCCGCGGTGCTGACAGGCCCCGCGGAAGAGCCGCTTCGCATCACCACGCGCTGACATCGCCAAAGGGCCGGCCGACGCCCGCCCTGGCCATCATGTCGTGAATTGCGCGCAGCGGTCGCTTGACTCTGATCGAGCCATGTGAAAAATTTTGCAGCAACTGATAAAAATATCACCGGGACGGAAACGTGGTTGGTTTTGGAAACGGCCTCTTGCGCGACGATGACGCCAGCATGGCGGCGCGCGCCGCATGGCTTCACTACGCCGGCGGCCTGACCCAGTCAGAGGTTGCCAAGCGGCTGGGGCTGACCAGCCTCAAGGCCCACCGCCTCATCACCAAGGCCAACCAGGAAGGGCTGGTGAAGGTCTATATCGACGGTGAAGTGTCGGAATGCGTCGAGCTCGAGGACGAATTGTCCCGCCGCTACGGCCTCGACTATTGCGAGGTGGTTCCGGATTTCGATTCCGAGGACCTGCCGCTCAAGGCGCTCGGCATTGCCGGCGCGCAGTTCCTCAAGCGCGAGATCGAGCGCGGCGAGCAGGCGCTGATCGGCGTCGGCCACGGCCGCACGCTCGCCGCCTGCGTCGAATATCTGCCGCGCACCACCACCGACCGGATCCGCTTCGTTTCGCTGCTCGGCGGCCTGACGCGGAAATTCTCGGCCAATCCGCATGACGTCATCCATCGTCTCGCCGAACGCACCGGCGCCGAAGCCTATGTGATGCCGGTTCCGATGTTCGCCAACACGGCGGAGGACCGCATCGTGCTGCTGGGCCAGAAGGGCATCAACGAGGTCTTCGATCTCGCGCGGTCCGCCGATCTGTTGTTCGCCGGCATCGGTACCGCCGAACGCGAGGCGTCGCTGGTCGCCACCGGCATGATCGAGAAGGGCGAGATGGAAGAGATCCGCCGCAATGGCGGCGTCGGCGAATTGCTTGGCCATTTCTTCGACGAGGCCGGCAAGGCGGTGGCGGCGACCGTCTCCAACCGGGCGCTGGCGCTGGCGCGCGAGGATATCGCCAGCCGCCGGATCGTCGCCGTCGCCGGCGGCAGGATCAAGGTTCGTGCCATCAAGTCGGTGCTGGAGGGGCGCTATCTCAAGGGCCTGATAACGGACGAGCGGACGGCGCGATCGCTCGTGGAAGAGACGCCGGTCGGGTAGCCGGCAACAGTTCAGTTGAAACTACCCTGTGGAGGAGAAGACGAAATGCATGAGAAAGAGAAAGACCTCATAGACGCCTTCCTGCGCGGACAAGTCGACCGTCGCGGACTGATCAAGGGCCTGGGTGCGATGGGCCTCGCCGCCGGCACCGCCGGCACGCTGCTCAACCTGGGCCAGACCCGCGCGCTTGCCGCGGACTTTGACTGGCAGGCGCACAAGGGCAAGACCATCAAGCTCCTGCTCAACAAGCATCCCTATGCCGACGCCATGATCGCAGACCTCGAGAACTTCAAGAAGCTGACCGGCATGAACGTCGTCTATGACGTCTTCCCCGAAGACGTCTATTTCGACAAGGTGACGGCGGCACTGTCGGCGAGCTCGCCCGAATACGACGCCTTCATGACCGGCGCCTACATGACCTGGACCTACGGCCCAGCCGGCTGGATCACCGACCTCAACGAATGGATCAAGGATCCGGCCAAGACCAACCCGAACTATGCCTGGGACGACTTCCTGCCCGGCGTCAAGAATTCCTGCGCCTGGAATGGCAAGCCGGGCGGCGCGTTGGGTTCGGATGATGCCAAGCAGTGGTGCATTCCGTGGGGGTTCGAGCAGAACAACATCACCTACAACAAGGCCATGTTCGACAAGGCGGGCGTCAAGATCCCCGGCAACATGGACGAGATGGTGGCCGCGGCCGCCAAGCTCACCAAGGATGTCGGTGGTGGCGTCTATGGTATCGGCGTGCGCGGTTCGCGCTCCTGGGCGACCATCCATCCCGGCTTCCTGTCGGCCTACGCCAATTTCGATCAGAAGGACCTGAATGTCTCGGCCGATGGCAAATTGTCGGCCGCGATGAACACCGCCCAGTCCAAGGCTTTCCACAAGCAATGGGTTCAGATGATCCAGGAGAGCGGCCCCAAGGACTGGTCGACCTATACCTGGTATCAGGTCGGCACCGATCTCGGCGCCGGCGCCTCGGCCATGATCTTCGACGCCGACATCCTCGGTTACTTCATGAATGGCGGCGACAACAAGATGGCCGGCAAGCTCGCTTTTGCTAGCTTCAAGGCCAACCCGGCAGCCAAGGCGGCGACACCGAACATCTGGATCTGGTCGCTGGCGATGTCCAACTTCTCGAAAGACAAGGACGCCACCTGGTACTTCATGCAATGGGCCTCCGGGCCGGAGCATGGGCTGTTCGGCGCTACCAAGATGGACTTCGTCAATCCGGTCCGCCAATCGGTGTGGAAGGACGAGATGTTCCGTGAGAAGCTGAACAAGAGCTATCCCGGCTATGTCGAGATGTTCGACGCCTCGGCGCCGGGCGCCTCGATCAAGTTCACCGCGCAGCCGCTGTTCTTCGACCTCACCACCGAATGGGCGGCGACGCTGCAGAAGATGGTGGCCAAGGAAGTGCCGGTCGACGAGGGCCTCGACAAGCTCGCCGAAAGCATCAACGGCCAGCTCAAGGAAGCCGGTCTCGGTTAAGTCGCAATGAGGGCCGGCCTGCTTGGCGGGTCGGCCCTCGTCAAACCTTTTCATGTTTGCGATGCGGTGCCGAAAGGTGACCGCCATTTCGCCCGACCGGCCGCCTTGCTCCCTTGGGCGGCCGGCAGGGCGAAGCGACAGCAACAACGGAGCAGCTCGATGACCGCGGTGGTATCGCAAAGGCTCAAGCCATCCGGCTTCAGGATCAGCAAGCGGGTGCTGCCCTATGTGCTCAGCCTGCCGGCTCTGCTGGTCTGCATCGGCATCCTCATCCCGTTCCTGACCTCGGTGGTCTATTCGTTCCAACGCTACCGGCTGAGCCAGCCCTGGGCGCGGCAGTTCAACTGGGGCGACAACTACATCTCCTTCTTCACCGATCCGAAGTTCTGGAACACGTTGAAGATCTCGCTGCTCTATGCCGGCACCACGGTCGTGCTGGAACTGCTTTTGGGTCTTGCTATCGCGCTGCTGCTGCAGAAGCGCTCGACGCTCAACAACTTCATCTCGATCATGCTCCTGATGCCGCTGATGACGGCGCCCGCACTGGCGGCGCTGATGTGGAAGCTGATGACCAATCCCGGCTTCGGCGTGCTGAGCTATCTCGCCAGCCTCATCGGGCTGCAGGATTTCCGCTGGGCCTCGTCGCCGTCGACGGCGCTGTTCACCGTGGTGCTGGTCGACATCTGGGTCTACACGCCCTTCATCATGATCCTGCTGCTTGCCGGCCTGCGCAGCCTGCCGACGCAGCCCTTCGAGGCGGCGGCTCTCGATGGCGTGCCGAGGAGCTTCGTCTTCTTCCGCATCACGCTGCCGATGCTGACGCCCTACATCCTGACGGCGACCTTGTTTCGCCTGCTCGATTCCATCCAGCAGTTTGACATCATCTACGCGATGACCCAGGGCGGGCCGGGCGACACGCTGACGGTCTTCCAGGTCGAGGCCTATCTCAACTTCTTCCAGTCGACCAATGTCGGCCGCTCGGCGGCGCTGATGATCATCCTGTGGGCGATCACCTATTTCCTCTCCAACATCTTCATCAAGAACTGGCTCCGGCTGCGCGAACGCGCCCGTGGCCAGGCATAGGAGGCGGCCATGGAACACACCTCCTTGCTCGAACGCATCCTGCGCGGCGCGGCGCTGACGCTGGTCGTGATCTTCTTCATGTTTCCGATCGTCTGGATCTTCATGATGTCGTTCCAGACCAACGAGACCATCCTGCGCATCCCGCCGCAGCTCATCTTCGAGCCGACGCTCGCCAATTACACGGCGCTGATCACCGGCAAGCTGATGACCGCAGCGGGCACGCTCGACATCGCCTTCATGCGCAACCTCTGGAATTCGGTGTTCCTGTCGGTGACCTCGGTTGCGGTATCGCTGCTGCTCGGCGTGCCGGCCGCCTACGCCTTCGCGCGCCACAAGTTCCGTGGCTCGGAGGACATCGCCTTCACGTTGCTGTCGTTCAAGTTCGCGCCGGCGCTGCTGGTGCTGTTGCCGCTGACGCTCTATTTCCAGAAACTCGGCCTCGCCAACACCTATATCGGGCTGATCTGGGTCTACCAGCTGATCTGCCTGCCGCTGATCCTGTGGATCGTGCGCGGCTATTTCGAGGATATTCCAGCCGACATCGAATACGCCTATCGCATCGGCGGCCATTCCTGGTTCGCCACCTTCCGCAAGATCGCGCTGCCGCTCGCCGGTCCGGGCATCGCGGCGGCCGGCCTGCTCGCCTTCATTTTCGCCTGGAACAATTTCGTCTTCGCGCTGGTGCTGGCTTCGGCCGACAAGCAGCCGGTGACTGTCGGTGCGCTCGCCTTCATCACCTCGTCAGGCATCCAGTACGGCCAGATCTCGGCGGCCATCGTGCTCTCGATCACGCCGACGCTGGCGCTCGCCCTCTACGCACAGCGCTATCTGGTCGAAGGACTGTCGCTCGGCGCGGTGAAAGGATAGACATGGCCAGCCTCGAACTCAGAAATATCGTCAAGCGCTACAAGAGTCAGACCGTCCTCGACAATCTGTCGCTGACCGTCGCCGACGGCGAGACGCTGGTGCTGTTCGGGCCTTCCGGCGCCGGCAAGACGGTGCTGCTGCGCCTCGTCGCCGGCGTCATCGACCCCGAGGAAGGCAAAATATTCATCGGCGGCGAGGACATGACCGATGTCGACGCGGAATTCCGTGGCGTCGGCATGGCGTTCCAGAATTTCGCGCTGTTTCCGCATATGAGCGCGTTCGACAACATCGCCACGCCGCTGGAGGCCAAGCGTTCCTCGCAAGGCGCGATCAAGGCCGGCGTCGAGAGCGTCGCCAAGCTGTTGAAAATCGGCCATGTGCTCTCCCACAAGCCGCGCGCGCTCTCCAACGGCCAGAAGCAACGCACGGCCCTTGCCCGTGCCCTTGTCGGTTCGCCGCCGCTTTTGCTGCTCGATGATCCCTTGCGCAATGTCGATGCTAAGCTACGTTTCGAGATGCGGCTCGAACTGCCGCGGCTGCTCGCCGATCGCGGGGCCACCGTCGTCTACGTCACCCAGGACTACAAGGAAGCCATGGCGCTCGGCGACCGCATCGCGGTCATGTCGCAAGGCGTCATCCGGCAGCTCGGCACGCCCGAGCAAATCTATCGCGAGCCGGCCAACATCGAGATCGCGCGGCTGTTCGGCGACCCGACCATCAACCTGCTCGACGTCAAGCCCGCGCGGGATGCCAGGGGGGTCTATGTCGGCCTGTCCAATGTCCAGGTCCATCTCACCGATGCTCCCGAGACCGCCATCGGCCGCGACTGCATCATCGGGCTGCGGCCCGAGGCACTGCATTTCGTTGGCGACAACGAGCCCGGCGCCATTCCGGTGACAGTCGAGGCCGAGACGCCGCTCAACGAGAAGATCGTCACCTTGGTGCGCACCGTGCGCGGCCGTGAAATCCTGGTCTCGCGTCCGGCCGGAACGCCGGGCCGCAGCGAGGGCAAGGCCCATATCGCCGTCGACGGCAAGAGCGCCTTGCTGTTCGATCACGCCAGTGGCGAGCGCATCGGCGCCAAGAACATCGTCAATCTGCGCAGCGGAGAAGCGGCATGAGCGCCAGCGCACTCACCATTTCAGGCGTCGACAAATTCTATGGTCCGATGGACAGGGGCGTTCACGCCGTCAAGAGCCTGACCATGGAGATCGGCAAGGGCGAGATCGTGGCACTGCTCGGCTCGTCCGGCTGCGGCAAGACCTCGACCCTGCGCATGATCGCCGGCTTCGAGGAGGTCTCGCGCGGCGCGATCGCGGTCGCCGGCCGCCAGGTCCACACCTTGCCGCCGGTCAAACGCAATGTGGCGATGGCCTTCGAGGGCTACTCGCTCTATCCGCCGCTGACGGTGCGCGAGAACATGGCCTTCGCCCTCAAGGCCGCAAGGCTGCCCAGGAGCGAGGTCGACGCCAAGGTCGCCAGCATCGCCAAGCTGCTGGAGATCGAGGACATATTGGAGCGCTATCCCAGTTCCATCTCGGGCGGCCAGCAGCAGCGTGCCAGTCTTGGGCGGGCGTTGATCCGGGAAGCCGACCTGCATCTGCTCGACGAGCCGATGGGGCAACTCGAGCCGCAGCTTCGCGCCGTGCTGCGCGGCCGTATCAAGCACTTCATCAAGGAGCGCGGCCTGACCGCGATCCTGGTCACCCACGACCAGACCGAGGCCAATGCGCTCGCCGACCGCATCGCGGTGATGGAGGGCGGCGTGCTGCAGCAGTTCGACACGCCGGACCGGATCAAGGAGCGTCCGGCGAACCTGTTCACCGGCACCTTCGTCGGCGAGCCGCCGATGAATGTCTTCGAGGC
This sequence comes from Mesorhizobium sp. M8A.F.Ca.ET.165.01.1.1, assembly GCF_004792065.1. Lineage (NCBI taxonomy): Bacteria > Pseudomonadati > Pseudomonadota > Alphaproteobacteria > Hyphomicrobiales > Phyllobacteriaceae > Mesorhizobium > Mesorhizobium sp. M8A.F.Ca.ET.165.01.1.1. The sequence goes on from NZ_SRTH01000004.1 coordinate 288,304, forward strand.
CTTTGTCGGGACCGCCGCCGGCCGCATCAATCTGCGGCTGCCCGACGGGCTGTCGCTCGACTATGACAAGGACGCCTTCAGCGCTCCGGTTCGCGACCAGTTGCTCAGCCGCGAACGGGTGGTCATCGGCATCAGGCCCTACGCGGTCCGGCGCTCGAAGGAAGGTGTACCGGCCACGGTCTCGGCCAACCAGTGGCTCGGCGACCAGACCCACATCGCAGCCGATTTCGCCGGCGGCTCGCTGGTTCTGGTCGAGCATGACCGCACTCGGCTCGACCTCGGCGCGCCCATCAATGTCAGCATCGACCCGAAAAACCTGCACGTCTTCGACCAGGCGAGCGGCAAGGCCATCTCGCACGGCATGGAGCTCGCGTGATGCGCGACATATTCATCGGCATCGACGCCGGCACCTCCGTCATCAAGTCCATCGCCTTCGACACGAAGGGCCGCCAGATCGCGGCGGCGGCGACGCCGAACCATTATGAGACGCTGCCGGGCGGCGGCGCCGAACAGGATCTGGCGCGCACCTGGGCCGATGCCGCCACGACCCTGCGCCAGCTCGCCGACAAGGTGCCCGATCTCGCCAGCCGGACCGTCGCCATTGCGGTCACCGGGCAGGGCGACGGCACTTGGCTGATCGACGGCAAGGGCGAGCCGGTGGCCAAGGGCTGGCTCTGGCTTGACGCGCGCGCCGCCGGCGTCGTCGAGGAAATCCGCGCGCGGCCCGATGACCGGCTCCGTTTCGAAAAGACCGGCAGCGGGCTCGCCGCCTGCCAGCAGGGCTCGCAGTTCGTCTTCATGAAGCGCACCATGCCTGAAATGCTCGGCAAGGCGGCCACCGCCTTTCACTGCAAGGACTGGCTCTATTTCAAGCTGACCGGCGAGCGCGCCACCGATCCGTCCGAAGGGACTTTCACCTTCGGCGACTTCCGCACCCGCGATTATAGCGACGATGTGCTCGACGTCCTCGGCGTCGCCGATCTCAGGCACCTGCTGCCGCCGATCGTCGACGGCACCAGGCACAGCACCGGACTTTCGCCGGCCGCCGCGGCCGTCACCGGCATGCTCGCCGGGACACCTGTCGTGCTCGGTTATGTCGACGTCGTCTGCACCGCGCTCGGCGCCGGCCTTCTCGACCGCGAGCGCAAGCCTGGCTGCTCGATCATCGGTTCCACCGGCATGCATATGCGGCTGGCCGAGACGCCCGACGATGTGCAGCTCAACGAGGCGGCGACCGGCTACACCATGGCGATGCCGGCGCCCGGCGTGTTCGCACAGATGCAGTCCAACATGGCGGCGACGCTCAACATCGACTGGGTGCTCGGGCTTGCCTCGGGCATTCTCGCCTCGCAAGGCATAACCCGCAGCAATGGCGAGATGATCGCGCTGGTCGATGCCTGGATCGCGGCCTCGCGGCCGGCTTCGCTGCTCTACCAGCCCTACGTCTCGGAAGCCGGCGAGCGGGGACCGTTCGTCGATGCCAATGCCAGGGCCGGCTTCATCGGCATTTCCTCGCGGCACGGCTACGCTGATCTGGTGCGCGCCGTCTTCGAAGGCTTGGCTTTCGCGGCGCGCGACTGCTACGCCGCCATGGGACCGCTGCCACGCGAAATCCGCCTGACCGGCGGTGCCGCCAGAAGTCCGGCGCTCCGCAAGATCCTGGGCGCGGCCATTGGCGCCGACACGCGCACCAGCGCGCGTGAGGAGGCCGGTGCGGCCGGTGCGGCGATGATCGCCGCGGTCTGCGTCGACCAATACGCCTCCATGGACGAATGCGTCGGCGAATGGGTGACGCCGTTGCTCGGCGAGGCCGAGCCGAGCGACCCGGACCTTGCCGCGATCTACGACAGGATGACCCCGTCCTACATGCTGGCGCACCAGGCCTTGCGGCCGGTCTGGCGTGCCATGGCCACATCGCAGGAAAATTGAGAAGTCGAGTATGCGTAAAAAGATAGCGATCATTGGCGACAACTTCATGCTGCCGGAGGTGTTTCGCGCCAAAATCGAGAAGGTCGCCAGTGGCGACCTCGATATCAGGACATTGCAGACGGCTTGGCCCGACGAGCCCATGGAATTCGGCAATCCGGCACTTGGCCTCGACAGGGTCAAGGAGTATTTCGGCCATCCCCACGAGGTCGTCGATTTCATCGGCGATGCCGAAATCCTCGTCACCCAGCTCGCTCCCTTGTCGGAAAGCATGATGCGGCGCCTGCCTGATCTCAAGCTGGTGGCGGTGTCGCGCGGCGGGCCGATCAATATCGACATGGAAGCGGCCAGGGCGCAGGGCATCACCGTGGTCAACGTGCCTGGCCGCAATGCCACCGCCGTGGCTGAGTTCACCATCGGCGCCATCCTGGCCGAAACGCGGCTGATCCGCGTCGGCCACGAAGCCCTGCGCAAGGGGGAATGGCGCGGCGATCTCTACCGTGCCGACCGCACCGGCCGCGAACTCGGCGAAATGACGGTCGGCGTCGTCGGCTACGGCAATATCGGCACGAAAGTGGTGCGCCTGCTGCGCGCCTTCGGCTGCCATGTTCTGGTCAGCGATCCCTATGTGCAGTTGAGCGCCGAGGACCGCAACGCCGGCGTCGAACTGGTTGCGCTCGACGATCTCCTGTCGCGCTCCGACGTGGTGACGCTGCATTCGCGGGTGACGCAGGAGACACGCGGCCTGATCGGCAAGGACACAATCGGGCGGATGAAGCCTGGCGTGATCTTCGTCAACACCGCGCGCGGTCCGCTGGTCGACTATGACGCGCTCTACGAGGCGCTTGTTTCGGGGCAGATCGCCAGCGCCATGCTGGAAACCTTCGCGGTCGAGCCGGTGCCATCGGACTGGCCATTGCTGCAGCTGCCCAACGTGACGCTGACGCCGCATATCGCCGGCGCTTCGGTGCGCACGGTGACCTATGCCGCCGAGCAGGCCGCCGAGGAGGTGCGCCGCTACCTGGCCGGCCAGCCTCCGGTCAATCCATGCTGAGAGCCACGGCCATGGAGCGCAAACCCGGCATGGACACGAGATGAGCGGCGGCCCTGACATCGTCGACCTCTTCGTCATCGGCGGTGGCGTCAACGGCGCCGGCATCGCGCGCGATGCCGCGGGCCGCGGGCTTTCCGTCATTCTGTGCGAAAAGGACGATCTCGCCCAAGGCACCAGTTCGCGCTCGGGCAAGCTCGTCCATGGCGGCCTGCGCTACCTCGAATATTACGAATTCCGCCTGGTGCGCGAGGCGCTGATCGAGCGCGAGGTGCTGCTGGAATCGGCGCCGCACATCATCTGGCCGATGCGCTTCGTGCTGCCGCACAGCCCGGACGACCGGCCGGCATGGCTGGTGCGGCTCGGCCTGTTCCTCTACGACCATCTCGGCGGCCGCAAGCGGCTGCCCGCCACCCGCACGCTTGACCTGCGCACCGCGCCCGAGGGCGCGCCGATCAGGGACAGTTTCAAGCGCGGCTTCGAATATTCCGACTGCTGGGTCGACGATGCCCGCCTCGTCGTCATCAACGCGCTCGACGCGGCCGAACGGGGAGCGAAGGTCTTCACCCGCACCGCCTGCACCGCCGCCCGCCGCGAGGGCGGCCTCTGGGTCGTCGAAATGCGCGACGTCAGGACCGGTATCAAGACCAGTGTGCGGGCGCGCGCGCTGATCAATGCCGCCGGTCCCTGGGTCAACGACATCGTCAACCGCGTTGCCGGCCAGAACTCGAGGCGCAATGTCCGCCTGGTCAAGGGCAGCCATATCGTCGTGCCCAAGTTCTGGGAGGGCCGGCAGGCCTATCTCGTCCAGAACAGCGACAAGCGCGTCATCTTCATCAATCCCTACCAGAACGATCTCGCGCTGATCGGAACCACCGACATTCCCTACGAAGGCCGGCCCGAGGACGTGACCGCGGATGAGAGCGAGATCGACTACCTCATCAGAGTGGTCAACCGCTATTTCAAGCGCGGCCTTGCGCGCAACGACGTGGTCTATTCCTTCTCCGGTGTCAGGCCGCTCTACGACGACAACGCCGACAATCCGAGCGCGGTGACCCGCGACTATATTTTCGAGCTCGACGCGCCGGAGGCGCGGGCGCCGCTGCTCTCCGTCTTCGGCGGCAAGATCACCACCTTCCGCAAACTGGCCGAGCATGCGCTGGACAGGATCGCACCGTTCTTTCCGAAGATGGGCAAGCCATGGACAGCGAAGGCGCATCTGCCCGGCGGCGACATCGCCAATGCCGACTTCGAACAGTTTCTCGGCGACCTCGCAAATGAGTATCCATGGATGCCTGCTTCGCTGCTCAAGCATTACGGCCGGCTCTACGGCACCAGGACGCGGTCCGTGGTTGGCGGCGCCCGTTCGCTCGCCGCGCTGGGGCGGTGCTTCGGCAAGGATTTCTTCGAGCGCGAGGCGAACTACCTCTTCGAACAGGAATGGGCGCAAGACGCGGCCGATATTCTCGAACGGCGCACCAAGCACGGCCTGCATCTGTCCGCCGAGGAGAAGTCGGCCTTCGAGCATTGGTGCGCGAGCCGGCAGGCGAGGGCAGGCTGATGGCGCTCATGGCCCCTGTTCGGCGACGGCGTTGAAGGGATAGCGACCTTGGCCTTCACGCTCTCCCTCAACACCAATCCGCTGGTCAACCGCTTCGCGGAGCCGGACGATCTGATCGAGACCATTGCCTACGGCATCGGTATCAGGGACATTCAGCTCACGCATGAATTCGTCAATCCGGGTTGGCCGGCGGCGACGATCGTCAAATTCGTCCGCCTGTTCCGCAACGCTTTGAACCGCACCGGCGTGCGTGTCACCTCCGGCATGACGGGCCCCTACGGCCGGCTCAACCATTTCGGCCATCCCGACGCCGACGTGCGCCGCTACTATGTCGAGTGGTTCAAGACCTTCGCCGATGTCTCGGCCGAGCTTGGCGCCGGCGGCATGGGCACGCAGTTCGCCATCTTCACGCATCGCGACTTCGACGATCCCGACCGTCGCGCGCGCCTGTTCGACATCGCGCTGGACTGCTGGCGCGAGGTCGCCGAACACGCCCGGGCGGCAGGCCTGACCTACCTGTTCTGGGAGCCGATGTCGGTCGGCCGCGAGTTCGGCCACACCATCGAAAACTGCCGGATGCTGCAGGATGCGATCGATGCGGCCGGAATGGCCATTCCGCTTGAGATGATGGTCGACATCGACCATGGTGACGTGACCTCCTCCAACCCAGCCGACATCGATCCCTATGCCTGGGCCGAAGCCTTCCCCCTGAAGTCGCCGATCATCCACATCAAGCAATCCTCGATGAACAAGGGCGGCCACTGGCCGTTCACCGCAGCCCACAACAAGGACGGCCGCATCACGCCTGAAAAGCTGCTGGAAACGGTGCGGCGCGGCGGCGGCACCGACAACGAAATCTGCCTCGAACTGTCGTTCCGCGAGCGCGAGCCGGTCGACCATCAGGTGGTCGCCATGATCCGCGAGTCGGTCGACTATTGGGCGCCCTTCATCGAGACCGGCAGGGCTGACCTGCTGCCAAAGGCCGAATGAAAAACGGGCAGGAGCCGATGCGGCTCCTGCCCGTCGAACTCAGCACATTGAAACAGCCAGAACTCAGGCGAATTTCGGGTCGAGGCTGCCCGACTTGTAGCGCTTGGCCATTTCCGAGACCGGCAGCGGCTTGATCTTAGGCGCATTGCCGGCGGTGCCGAACTGTTCGAAGCGCTCCTTGCAGAGCTTCCTCATCGCCGCCATCGCCGGTGTCAGGTATTTGCGCGGGTCGAACTCGCTGGGGTTCTCGGTCAGCACCTTGCGGATCGCGCCGGTCAGCGCCATGCGGTTATCGGTGTCGATGTTGATCTTGCGCACGCCATGCTTGATGCCGCGCTGAATCTCTTCCACCGGCACGCCCCAGGTCGGCTTCATCTGGCCGCCATATTTGTTGATGATCTCCTGCAGGTCCTCCGGCACGGAGGACGATCCGTGCATGACCAGATGCATGTTCGGCAGGCGGCGGTGGATCTCCTCGATGACGTTCATCGCCAGCACCGCGCCGTCGGGCTTGCGCGAGAATTTATAGGCGCCGTGGCTGGTGCCCATGGCCACCGCCAGCGCATCGACATGGGTGTCGCGCACGAACTGTTCGGCCTGCACCGGATCGGTCAAGAGCTGGTCGTGGCTGATCGCGCCTTCGACGCCGTGGCCGTCTTCCTGCTCGCCGCCGCCGCTCTCCAGCGAACCCAGAACGCCGATCTCGCCTTCCACGGAGACGCCGCCCCAATGCGCCATGTCGACGACGCGCTTGGTGATGCCGGAATTATAGGCATAGTCGGCCGGCGACTTGCCGTCTTCCTTGAGCGAACCGTCCATCATCACCGAGGTGAAGCCGTATTGGATGGCTGTGACGCAGGTGGCTTCGTTGTTGCCATGGTCGAGATGCATGCAGACCGGGATGTCCGGGTGGATTTCCACCAGCGCGTCGATCAGCTTGGCCAGCACCACGTCATTGGCATAGGCGCGCGCGCCGCGGCTTGCCTGCAGGATGACCGGCGACTTGGTCTCCTCCGCGGCCTCCATGATGGCGAGGCCTTGTTCCATGTTGTTCATGTTGAAGGCCGGCACGCCATAGCCGTATTCGGCGGCGTGATCGAGCAATTGTCTCAGTGTGATGCGAGCCAACGATTAGTCTCCCGTATCTGGTTTCAAACCTGTGGTTGCGGGCTGTCCGCGCATCGTTCAGCCCACCGATGCTTCTGGCCGGAATTCCGTGCAACCGCAACCGTGACAGACCGTCCCGGCCGCAATTCTTGTTACAGCGGCGCGATAAAAGCCGGCGAAATATCCCATGGAAATATCTCATTATAACAAAAATTGTGATACATGCGCGACGATGTCTGTTATATCTGGGCTCGATCAAGCAGCCGGAGTTCTGCGTTGGCTGGTCGGCGACAATGAAGAGCGACAACAGACGGCAAGGCATCATGGATTTCCTGGTGGACGCCGGCGCGGCGAGCGTCGACGACCTCGCTTCGCGTTTTGGCGTCTCCAGGATGACCGTGCATCGCGACCTGGACGAGCTCGAGGAGAGCGGCTTCCTGCGCAAGGTGCGCGGCGGCGCCTCGATCCAGCCGAGCAGCCTGTTTGAAAGCGATTTTCGCTACCGGCAGAAGCAGGCGATCGGGGAAAAGCAGCGCCTTGCGGCGGCCGCCGTGGCCGTGATCGAACCCGGCCAGACGGTCATCATCGACGACGGCTCGACGGCGGGCGGCATCGCGCGGCATCTCGCCGATCTCAGGCCGCTGACGGTGATCACCAACAACTTCGCCGTCATCCAGGATCTGGCCGGTGCCGGAGGCATCAACCTGATCGCGCTCGGCGGCCAGTACTCGAAGAAATTCCATGGCTTCTTCGGCCTGCTCGCAGAGGCGTCGCTGCGGTCGCTGCGCGCCGACGTCGCCTTCCTGTCCTCATCCGCCATCCATGGCGCCTCCGCCTTCCATCAAGATCAGGAAGTGGTGCAGGCCAAGCGGCTGATGATGGCCGCGGCGACCCGCAAATACCTGCTGGTCGATCACGGCAAGTTTGGCCGCAGCGCACTGCATTTCCTGACCGATCTCAGCGCATTCGACGCCGTCTTCACCGGGCGCGAGCCAGAGCCCGGGATACGCGCGACGCTGGATGCGGCGGGGGTTTCGCTGACGGTCGTCGCCGACAAGGATTGAGGGTCGAGGAGAGTACGCGTGGTTTACTGGGTCGGTACAAGCTGGAAGATGAACAAGACGCTGACCGAGGCGCTTGATTTTGCCGGGGCACTGGCCGGCTTCGTGCCGGGTTTCGACGATCGCATCCAGCCTTTCGTCATCCCGCCCTTCACGGCGGTGCGCGAGGTCAAGCGGGCGCTGTCGGCAACGCGCATCAAGGTCGGCGCGCAGAACATGCATTGGGTCGATGCCGGCGCCTGGACCGGCGAGATCTCGCCGGTAATGCTGAACGATTGCGGCCTCGACCTGGTCGAACTCGGCCACAGCGAGCGGCGCGAACATTTCGGCGAGACCGACCGCACGGTCGGGCTGAAGACGGCGGCGGCGGTCAGGCATGGACTGATACCGCTGATCTGTGTCGGCGAAACGCTGGCCGAGCGCGAAAGCGGCAAGGCCGATGCGGTGCTGACCGCTCAGGTCGAGGGTGCATTGCAATTCCTCGACGACGAGGCGAGGGGAGCAGAAATCCTGTTCGCCTACGAGCCGGTCTGGGCGATCGGCGACAAGGGCATCCCGGCCAGTTCCGACTATGCCGACAAGCAGCAGGCGCTGATCAAGCAGGTCGCCGCCGGCGTGCTGCCGTCCGTGCCGCCGGTGCTCTATGGCGGCAGCGTCAATCCCGGCAATGCCGCCGAGCTGATCGGCCAGCCCAACATTGACGGCCTGTTCATCGGCCGCTCCGCCTGGCAGGCGGAAGGCTATATCGACATCCTGCGCAGCGCCTCGGCCGCGATCTGAACCAATCGAAAACGCATTCAGTCAGAAAGGACATCACCATGAAAATAGCCATCGGAGCCGACAGCGCCGGCAAGCCGCTGCTCGACGTCATCGCCGCGCATCTGGCGACCAAGCCCGGCCTCACCGTCAGCGATCTCAGCCAGGCCGGCTTCTATGCCGACCTGTCGCAGAAACTCGCCCAGACGATCGTCGAAGGCGAGAACGACCGTGGCATCCTGTTCTGCGGCACCGGCATCGGCGTCTCGATCTCGGCCAACAAGGTGCCGGGCATCCGCGCCGCGCTTACCCACGACACCTACTCGGCCGAGCGCGCGGCGAAATCCAACAATGCCCAGATCATCACCATGGGCGCGCGCGTCATCGGGCCGGAACTGGCCAAGGCCATTGTCGATACGTGGCTGGCCTCGGAGTTCGACGAGAAGGGGCCGTCGGCCGGCAACGTCCAGGCGATCAACAAGCTCGACGCGGCGAAGGCCTAAGCCAGGCTCCGCGTCATCGCGCCGATGACGGTGACGGCTGAGGCCGCGCCCGGGTCCATGTGCCCGAGCGACCGTTCGCCGAGCCGCGACGAGCGGCCCTTGGCGGCGATCATGTCCTTGGTCGATTCAGCACCGCGCTCGGCAGCGGCAAGGGCTGCCTGCAGACTGTCGGCAAGGCTCTTTCCCCCTGCATTGCTGGCGCCAGCCGCTTCCGCCGCCGGTTGCCAGGCATCGACCATGGTCTTTTCGCCGATCTCGGCCTTGCCGCGATCCTTGATGCCTTGCGCCATGGCCTGCAGCAGGGCGATGAATTCGGCATCCGCCAGCGTCGCCTTGCCCTTGACTGCGACGGCTGCACGCATGAAGGCCGTGGCATAGAGCGGGCCGCAGGACGCGCCGACGGCATTGAGGAACGATTTCGCCGCCGTGTTGAGGAGCGCGGTCGGCTCGGTCGCCGCAAGGTCGAGCGATGCCAGCGCATCGCGCACGGCGTTGAACCCGAGCGCCATGGCAATACCGTGGTCGGCGTCGCCGATGACGCCGTCGAGCTGGCAAAGCCGGTCCCTGTCGGCCTCGATCGCCACCGCGATCGCGTCGAACATTCTTTTCAGGTCGGAGGCACCGATGGTCATGGGCGCTCCTCAGCCGGCACGGAACATGGCGCAGTCGCAGGGGTGGTCGAGCACCGCCTGCAATTCTTCGTCGAGATGGAAAAGCGTCACCGAAGCACCGGCCATTTCCAGGGACGTGCAGTAATTGCCGACCCAGGTCGCATGGATGGAAACGCCGATTGCGTCCAATCTCTGCTTGACCCGTCGGTTCATGATGTAGAGTTCCATCAGCGGCGTCGAGCCCAGTGAATTGACCAGCACCGCGACCTTGTCGCCGCGCTTCGGCGCCATCTCGGCGAAAATCTTGTCGAGCATCTCGTCGGTAATTTCGTCGGCGGTCCCGAGCTTGCCGCGCGCGATGCCGGGTTCGCCATGGATGCCCATGCCGATCTCCATCTCGTCCGCGCCGATCTCGAAATTCGGCCGCCGTGTCTGCGGCAGCGAGCAGGGCGACAGCGCCACGCCCATGGTGAAGGTGTGGTCGTTGGCCTTGCGCGCGATGCGCTCGACCTCGTCCAGGGACAGCATCCGGTCGCAGGCGGCTCCGGCAGCCTTGAAGATAAAGAAATTGCCGGCGACACCACGGCGCTTGTGCCGCTGGTCGCGCGGCGCCGAGGCGACGTCGTCGGTGGTGAGCACCGTGCGCACATCGATGTCGTCCATCCCGGCCATCTCGGCCGCCATGTCGAAATTCATCACGTCACCGGCATAGTTGCCGTACATGAACAAGACGCCAGTGCCGCCGCTGACCGCCTTGGCGCATTCCAGGATCGGATCCGGTGGAGGCGAGGCAAAGACGTTGCCGATTGCCGCCGCGTCCGCCAGCCCCTTGCCGACAAAGCCGAGAAAGGTCGGCTCGTGGCCGGAACCGCCGCCGATCACCAGCCCGACCTTGCCGGGCCGTGGCCCGTCGCGGGCGATGATCGAGCGCGGGCTGCCGTCCACGCTTGCGAGATGGCGAGGATGCGCGGCCAGGATCCCTTCGAGCATTTCGTCGACGGCGCGGTTGCCGTCATTGATGATCTTCTTGGTCTGCACCGGCATCCTCCCGAACTCGGTATTTTCGCAAATACTACCGGGTGTTATCGCGATTTCCACCCGGCCGGGAAGATTTCATGCCGCGATCTTTTCCCGCGCCGCGAGAATCTGCACGCAGGCGTTGGCCGCTTCCTTGCCCTTGACCGAGAAGTGCTCGAAGAAGAAGCGGTGATGCTCGGCGCTGTCGTGAAAATTGTGCGGCGTGAGCACCGCCGAAAGCACCGGCACCCCGGTCGAAAGTTGCACGTTCATCATGCCGTCTATGACGGCGCTGGCGACGAAGTCGTGCCGGTAGATGCCGCCATTGACGACGAACGCAGTGCCGAGGATCGCGGCGTAGCGGCCGGTGCCGGCGAGCGTCTTGGCATGCAGCGGGATTTCATAGGCGCCGGGCACGTCGAAGATGTCGACGGCAAAGCGCCCGCTGCCGATCTCGGCCAGTTCGGCCTCGAACGCCTTCACGCACTGGTCGACAATGTCGGCGTGCCAGCGCGCCCTGATGACGGCGATGCGGATTGCTTCATAGTCTTTGTGGGAATGCTGATTCATGGGTCCATCCTTCCGTTTCGAACCAGAATCAGGACGCACGATACGAAATCCGACCCGCCGGGGCGGTTCGTTTTCCGTTTCGTTCTCTTCCATCCGGACTTTAACCGTCGGCTCCGGAATCACACCGGATCTGCTGACCCTTCCAACTGCTGGAAGGCGCTCGCGGGCTTGGGTCCCGCGCATGACCCCGAAAACCGGAAACGGTTTTCGGAAAGGCCTCATGCGCGACTGGGAGTCCTTACCGCCGGTGGGGACTTTCACCCCGCCCTGAGAACATTAACGGCTTTGTATGGAAGGGCAGGGGTGCCGCTGTCAACGCGCCAAGGGCTGGTGGCCGATCACGTTCTGTCGACTGGAGCAATGCGATGAGACGCTGGCTCTACCGGCTGCCACGCTGCGGCCGAGGCGGCAATCAGCATGAGCACCGCCGCGACCATCGCGCAGGCGGCAAAGCCGAAGTCGGAATAGAGCGGCCCGAAGCCGGTGGTGCCGACAAACACCGCGAGGTAGGTCACCGCGCTGTTCAGGCCCATGATCGTGCCCCGCCGTGACGGATCGAGCGCCGACAGGCGCATCACCAGCACGTTCAGCCCGAAATGATTGGCGAGCCCCCAGGCCGCGACCATGGCGAGCGTCAGGCCATAGCTGCCGCTGGTTGCGGCGAGCGCCACGTAGACCATGGCGACGAGCAGATAGGCGAAAGGCATGACACGCCTTGCGCCAAGGCGATCGATGATGCCGTCGAAGAGCGCCGCCGTGCCGAAGCCCGCCCCGTATGCGAGGGCGGCCAGGCCGTTGGCGCTGACCGGCTGCCCAAGTCCGCTGTGAAGGTGATCGCCAAGATAGCCATAGACACCGTAGAAGGCGGTCATGAAGGCGCCGCAGGCAATCAGAAGCGGCACAATGCCGGGAATGTTCAGCGCTGCGAGCGGGGCGGGCGCCGGTCCGGCCTTCCTGACATCCGGCAGCGACGATGCGGTGAGGCCGCCGAGCGCCAGCGCGGCCAGCACGGCGACAGCGGCGAAGACGGCACGCCAGTGAACGAGATCGGCAAGCACCGCCGACAGGGAAACGCCGGCCACCATGCTGAGCGTCCATCCGGTCAGCACCACGCCGATCGTGCCGCTTTCGCGGCCGGGCGGAGCGATGGCCGCGGCACTGGCGTAGATTGCCGGCATGGCGACGCCGGCGGCAATGCCGGCGACAAGCTGTGCCGCAACCAGCGCTGTCACGGTAGGCGCGGCGGCGCTGGCGACCAAGGCCAATGCCAGCAGCAGCAGGGCCGCCTGCAGCATCCGGCGCGCGCCGACCCGGTCGATATGGCGTGCCAGGAACACGGCGCTCGCCGACGTGCCGAGGCCGAAGGCAGCCGCTGCCATCATCACCATGGGAACGCTGGTCGAGAACGATACGGACACCGCCGGAGCGATCGGGCCCAGCACCAGCGAATTCGAGCCGATCACGGCGATGCATCCGGTCAGCAGATAGGCGAGGGCCGGGATGGGCGGTCTGGTGTCCGCGCCCAAGGCTGCGGCTTGATCGTTGTTCGACATATCATCATAATGGCCGCATCAGATTCCGTGGCAATCGGGAATATCGATATGGATGAAGAAACAGATGGCATTCCGCGGAACAGGCCGGCGGCCCGGGATGTCGACGCGACCGACCGAAAAATATTAGGCGTTCTGGCCGACGACGCGACGGTCACCTATGCCGAGCTTGGCGATCGCGTCGGCCTGTCGCCGCCGGCAGCGCATGAGCGGGTCAAGCGGCTCCGGCGCAGCGGCGCCATCCGCAACACGGCCGCCATCATCGATCCCAACGCGGTGCGGAAGCCGCTGCTCACCTTTGTCCACATCGACACCAGTGGCTGGGGCAAGACCCCGGAACTGATGGCGATCTCGGAATATCCCGAGGTCGAGGAGATCCATACCGTCGCCGGCGATACCTGCGTATTGCTCAAGGTGCGTACCGAGGACACCAAGGCACTCGAAGGCCTGCTGTTGCGTCTCTACGAGACACCCGGAGTCACTTCGACGCGCAGCTACGTGGTTCTGGCGACTTACCTCGAACGGCCGGTGCAGCCCGGCATCACGGCGCAGTGGCCGACGCCGAAACACCTGGGCAAGCCGCTGTATTAGCTCCCCAGCCGGATGGTCTCGAAATAGGCGTCGGTGCCGACCTGGCCGCCCTTCAGCGCGATCTCAAGGCCGTCTATCGCGCCGCCGCCATGGGCGACGCAGAGCGGCGACCCCGGTGACTGCGGCAACGGCATGCGCACGGTCAGCGCGTCGATGGCCAATTGTCCGAGCGCGTGGCTGGAGGTGTCGCCGCCGGCAATCACGGCGCGCTTGAGTTTCTGCTCGGCAATCAGCCTGCGCAGGATGGTTCCCAGCGCCCGTCCGAGTGTGTTCCGGGCGCCCTCGATCCGGTCGATCTCAGCACCGCGATCGGCCTGTGGACCAAGCGCGGAGTAGAGGATGACGCTGCGGCCCTTGGCCAGGCTCGCCAACCCGGCCGCGACCGCCTGCTCGGTCGCTTCGCTGGCGCCTTCGCAGACCAGTCGCATCGCATCCATCTCGACGCCGTCGAACCCGTGAGCAAGCGCGTGGCGGATCTGTTTTTCCGTGGTAGGGGAGACGCTACCCGACACCACGGCGAGCCGATCCACGGGGCCGGGCGGTGCGAATGCGGCATGCCCCGATACGATGCCCTTGGCCGCCCATTCGGCCAGCAAGGCATATTCGGCGCCCGAGGATCCGACGACGAAACCATGGCCCTTCCCGTGGATACGCCAGAGTTGTTCGCCGACGCGTTTCTGCGTCTGGTGGCTGTCGACGTCGAACAGGACGATATCCTTGTCTTGCAGGACTTGGTCGACCGTCTGCGCGAGATCGTCCGCCTGCAACGTTGCCAGGTCGACTAGGCCGGAACTAAGGCTGGTCTGGCGCGAAAGGTGGACGAGCAAGTCGGCCTCGTCCATCGGCGTCACCGGATGCCTGCTCATCACCGGATGCCGGTCGATGCGGAAATATGCGCCGCGGAACGCCGCGAAGAGGTTGCCGAAGGCAGTGTAGCGCTTGAGCTGTGGCGCGCCGACCACCATCGGCACGCTTGCCGCCTCGAAAATGCGCCTGCCGATCTCGGTGGCGCGGCCGATGCTGCCGACCGCCGGGCTGGAATCGAAGGTCGAACAGATCTTGTAATGGCAGACCGCCGCCCCGAGGCCTTTCAGCCATTCGAAGGCCGGCGTCAGGTTTTCCTCCATCCATTGCGGCGTTTCGCTTCGGCTGATGCCCGCCAGGCCAACCGCGCGGCAATGCGAAAATCGCGCCAGCAGGGACTGGTCGGGCTGGCGCATGAACAGCACGGTCGGCACGCCGCCGAGTTCGAGCGCCTCCATGACGTCGGTCGACCCGGTGAGGTCGTCGCCGTAATAACTGAGGAGCAGGTTTTGCACGGCCATGCTCATGCCGCCCTGCCGTCGCCGAATTTCTCGATCGATCGGGCCAGTTCGACGTGATCGCGGGCATAGTCCGTCAGCGCGATGCCCTCGACCGCCGCCTGCCAGGCCTGCAGCACGGCCCGTACGCCGGCGCCGGGCCCGTCCGGATGGCTGACGATGCCGCCGCCGCAGAGGTAGAGGAGATCGAGCGTGCGGCCAGTGCGCCGATAGGTTTCGGGCGCCTGGCCGCCCCACTGGCCGGAGCAGGCCACGGGCAGCGCGCAATCGTCTGATGAGAACAGCGGCGTCGTCACCGCCTTGAAGGAGCGGATGAAAGAATCGTCCGGCTCCCAATATTTCGAGCCGATGCCGTTGATCTGGAACTGGTCGACGCCGAGCAGCCGCCAGAATTGCTGCCAGACGCTGAAATCCATGCCGAGGCCGGGATGGCGTGTGAGGATATCCCAGCCATTGCGGTGGGCATGCAGCACCAGCCCGGAACGCTTTCTCAGATATGCCATGCCGCCGAAGCCGATGGAATTGATGTTGACGACGGCGCAATTGCCGCCGGCTTCGAGCACGAGATCGTGGTTGCGCATCATCTCGTCGGGATCGGCATGCGAGATGCCGAAGGCGTACATCACCTTCTTGCCGGTCTTCTGCTCTTGGTCGAGGATCAGCGGCATAATCGCCTTCACCCGCTCGCCCAGCGGCGAATAGGCCGGGCTCATCAACTTCTCGTCGTCCTTGATGAAATCGACGCCGGCCTCGATCAGTTCGCCCACCATTTCGGCCGTCTCATGCGGCCTGAGCCCCAGCGCCGGCTTGACGATGGTGCCGATGATCGGTCGGCCCTCGACCCCGGTCAGCCTGCGGCTGCCGGTCAAGCCGAACTGCGGGCCCGGATGGGCGCCCCGGTATTGTTCCGGCAGCTTCATGTCGATGACGCGGATGCCGGACAGGCCCCTGATCGAATAGGTGCCGCCGATGGCGATGGTCATCAGCGCCGACAGGTCGGTGCCGATCGCGTCGAATGGGAAGCCGATGTCAACATCGGCGCGCCGGAATGGCCCGCTGCCGGACCCGGGCAGCGATGGTTGCTCAGCATCGGGCAGATGCCGGATCGCCAGCACGCGCGCCGCCACGCGCGCCTTCAACTCCTCGGTCTCGCCCGGCAGCGCGACGAAGGTGCCGGTCGACTGGTCGCTGGCGATCTTGGCCGCCAGCGCCTCGATGCTGCCAGGGGTTTCGATGCGATAGGTAAGTGTGATCATGTTCGACCGGCCGCTCGAAAAGGGTTCGAAAAAAGTTTTGTCGCGCAGGAAATCTGGTATAATGAGTACATAAGTATTGCAAGAAATATCCGAGTCTCGGCAAGAGCGGGCGGGCTAGGGCAATTCCAGGAAAACCGTGCAACGGTTTTCTGTCCGGAATTGCGTAAAAGCTGGAGCGTCCCCGCTCCAGGTGCGGGCATTCCGGTAATCCTGCCGGGAATGCTAAACAAGAACCGAGCCAGGGAGTGATTCGTCACGATGAACCGTTCGGAGCCGATCGTCCGGCGCAAACTTTCCGACGAAGTCTTTGCAAGGCTGAAGCGGCTGATCACCAGCGGCGAACTGCAGCCCGGCGACGACATGCCGTCCGAGCGCGAGTTGATGGAGCGCTTCGAGGTCGGCCGGCCGGCGATCCGTGAAGCCATGCAGGCG
This sequence comes from Mesorhizobium sp. M8A.F.Ca.ET.165.01.1.1, assembly GCF_004792065.1. Taxonomy (NCBI): domain Bacteria; kingdom Pseudomonadati; phylum Pseudomonadota; class Alphaproteobacteria; order Hyphomicrobiales; family Phyllobacteriaceae; genus Mesorhizobium; species Mesorhizobium sp. M8A.F.Ca.ET.165.01.1.1. Next base: position 304,608 of record NZ_SRTH01000004.1, read on the forward strand.
CTGAGCAATATGGGGCTGGTCGCCATCTCGCATGGCGAGCGCGCCAAGGTGCTGCAACTGACCGCCAAGTCGATCATCAAGCAGGTCGACGGCGCGGCCAAGATCATCCTGTCCTCGTCCAGGGACACGCTGGAGCACTTGAAGACCGCGCGCATCTTCTTCGAGCGCGGCATGGTCAGGGAAGCCGCGGAAAAAGCCACATCGCAGGATGTGCAACTGCTGAAGGCAACCGTGGCCGAGCAGCGCGCCGCGCGCGGCGATTCCGAAGCTTTCATCTCCGCCGATATGAAGTTCCACACCCAGATCGCGTCCATTTCAGGCAATCCGATCTATGTCGCCGTCAGCGAAGCCACGCTGGGCTGGCTGAAGGAATACCACACCGAAATGCTGATCTGGACCGGCAAGGAAAAATACACGCTGACGGAGCATGAAGAGATCATCGACCGCATAGAGCACAGGGATGCCGACGGTGCCGAGAAGGCGATGATCAAACACCTCGAACGCTCGCGAGCTCTCTATGTGATGAATTCCGAGAAGTGACGCTCTAGCCGACACGCATAATGGCGTAGGGCGACATCACGAGATGGTCCTGGCCAAGCGTCGAAACATCGATCGGGACATTATTCGCCGTCAGGTTCGCCAGCCAGACGATGGTTTCCCTGGAGGCAGCGCGGCCGGCCAGCGCCAGAACTCGCGTCTCGTCACTGGTCGTGGCGGAAACATGCGTCAGTCCAGCCAACTCACAAAGCCCTTCGATGGCCCGGAGGATCGGCCGCGGCGTTCCTTGCGCGACGGGTTCGCCTGATCCGGCAACCACGCCGAACGGTCCGGCGAAGCTGGACAGTGTCAGCATCTCCAGTCCCGCAGGCGCGACGCGCGCGGCATAGCCGATCGTCCATGCGGCGGCGAATTGCGCGGCATGGCGGGGGTCGCGGTTCGCCATGGCGATGCGCTGTCCCCGCGAATTGTCCTTGGTCGCCCCACCATAGGGGTTCTGGCGCATGGCAATCGTCGATGGCCCGATGCGATACGGCTTTGTCCCGAAGATCGCCCGGGTGGACCGGGTGATGAAGGGAAGCGTCTCCAGCGACTGCATGACGCTGAGATCGTCGGCGGCATGCACGATCGGACAGGTGCAGTGGGTGATGAAATCGAGCTGGTCGGCGGGAACGCGCTTGCGGTTGAGCTCGGTGAAATAGCTGAACATGCCGCCGCCGAGACGGAGGCCGGGAAAGGCGCGGCGGGCGGCCGCGTAGACGTCCTCGAGCTGCGGACATGCCGGCCAGGGGCTGCCCGGCGGCGTCGACTGGCGGTCGACCGCGGGCGATACCGCGATGGCGTCCACCCGCAGGCCTACCTGGCGCAGCATATTGGCGACGTCGGAAAGTTCGGCGTCGAGGTCGCCGGTGCAGGCGGCCACGCATTCCAGCGTCGTCGAAGCAGGATAGGCGGCGGCGAGTCGGGCATGGGCGCGCAGCGCGTCGAGACCGTGGCCGCGCGTCGGATCGAAATGGAAAATCAGCTGCCGGGGACCGAGCCTTCCCAGCAGCGGCAAATCGGCAAGTGCCGCCTCCACATCCTCGGGATAGATGACGACGCCGATGTCAGGCAGCTTCGCGCCGGCTTGCCCAAGCTCGACGCGGACCGGCTCGGCCGGCACGGCCGAGGCGGGCAGATTGGCGTCGCCTGCGATGCTCAGGCTGATGGTCTGACGAAGGGATTGCCTGGCCGGCAGCACATAGGGCCATGGCAGCGCCAGCGGCCGCACATAGGTCTTGTAGGAGGCATCAGACCAGTTGCGCTGGTCTTCCATCTCGAATGTGTCGCCTTCCATCCGGCATTGCGCGACGACGCCGGGCCGCACCTGATGCGTGATGGCGCGCAAATCCTTGAACGGCTGCCACGGGTCGATCAGATCGGGCAGTTCCGTCTCTTCCACGCTGCCGTCGGTGTGCTCCACCGTCACCGCGCTGCCGGCGAGGCCGGCGATCGGATGCAGGATGCAGAAGCCGCATCGGTTGGTCTCGAAATCGCTCTCCGGCAATGCGGTCACATCGAAGCTGAGATTGCCGTCGGCGGACCCCTCGATCGTCGTGCGGAAGCCGAGCCGGCTGCCGCCCGGACCCGTACAGCTTGCCGCATAGCTGACGCGGAAGCCGCCATCGCGCTGGTCGATTGTGAGATCCGTCAGGACAGGCTCATAGGTGCCCCAGTCACGGTCGCGCACCACATAGGCGATGGCGCGCAGCACTTCGGAGCCGCCATGGCGGATGGTGCGCAGGTTGCCGTTGACCAGCTCCGCGCTGAGCGCGCCGGCCTGCAGCAGGATAGGCGCCGCTTCGGCCGTCCCGGTGCCGTAGAGATGGAAAGCGTCGGCCGTCATTTCAGCAGGTCGTCGATCTGCACCGGCGCGCGGCTTTCGGCGCCGGCATAGGCTGCTTCGACGAGGGCGAACGTCCTCAGATTGTCGGCTCCCGAGGTTGCCGGCTCCTTGCCGGATACGAGGCTGTCGACCCAGTGCCTCTGGATCGCCAGCACGCTTTCCTGGATGTTGTGCCATGGCCGCGAGGCCCAGGGCAGCAGCCGCGGCGAGACGTCCTTGACCGTGGTGCCGTTCTTGCCGGTGACGGTAAGCTGGTAGCCCTGCGCCAGCCGGATCGTGCCGTCGCTGCCGTCGAGTTCGACCAGTGTTTCCGGGAACGGCTCGGTAGCAAGCCTGGTGGCATAGCTGCAATCGACCACGGACGTCGCGCCGCCGGCGTGGTCCATGAGCATCGTCGCGACATCCTCGCCGGCGATCTTGGGATTGATGCGTGTGGTCCGCGCGGTCAGGCTCGTCACGTCGCCGAGCAGGAAACGGGCGATGTCGAGGATGTGGATGCCGAGATCCTCAATGATGAAGCGTTTGCCCGTCGCCAGATAAGGCTGGCCGGAAAACACGTCATAGCCGGAGCGGAAGGAAATCCGCCCGAAGAACGGCGTGCCGATCTCGCCGCTGTCGAGCACGGCGCGCACCGCCTGGATCGGCGACTGCCAGCGAAAATTCTCATGCACCATCAGCGGCACGCCGGCGTCCGTGCAGGCCTTCACCATCGCCTTGGCATCAGCGAGCGTCGGCGCGAAGGGTTTCTGGCAGATGACAGGGACGCGGTTCTCGGCCGCCATCTCGACCAGCGGCCGATGGCTGCCCACGGTGGTGGCGATGTCTACGAAGTCGAGCTTTTCGGCCGCGAACATCGCCGCCGCGTCCGCATAGCGCCGCGCTACGCCGAACTGATCGCCGACGATGCGCAGCCGTTCCGGATCGCGGTCGCAGATGGCGACGATCGAGGCGCCCTCGATGTCGCGCCAGGCATGCATCTGGTTGACGGCGAAGAAGCCGCAGCCGATCAGCGCTCCCCTTAAACCCGCCATGCTCAGCCCGCCTTCGCCATCTGCATCAGGGTGACGCGCTGCTGAAGCCGGCGCTGCGCCTGGTCGACGACGACGGCGACGATGATGACGAGGCCCTTGATCACCATCTGCCAGAAGGAACTCACCCCCATCATCACCAGCCCGTCCGACAGGATGCCGATGACGAAGGCGCCGACGATGGTGCCGCCGATCGTGCCGCGGCCGCCAGACATGGAGGTGCCGCCGAGCACCGCCGCCGCGATCGCGTTCAGTTCGAAGCTCTCGCCCGTCGCCGGGTGCGAAGCCATCAGCTCCGACGAGATGATCAGGCCGACGATCGCGGCGCAGAAGCCGGAAAACATGTAGACGAACATCTTGACCATGTTGACGCGCACGCCCGAGATCCGGGCTGCGCGCTCATTGCCGCCGACGGCGAAGATGTGGCGACCGAGCGGGGTGTAGCGGGCGAGGTAGGCGGCCCCCAGCGCCGCCACGACCAGGATCCAGATCGACACCGGCAGGCCGAGGAGCCGGCCAGCGCCGAGGAAGCCGAAGCCGGTGGTGCCCAATTCCGGCTTGCCGACCAGGTTGGGAAAGGTGCGGCCGTCGGAGGACAGCAGCGCGAAACCGCGCGCCACATAGAGCACGCCCAGCGTGGCGATGAAGGGCGCGACGTTGAGCCTGGTGATCAGCAGGCCGTTGACGGCGCCGATCGTTATGCCGACCAGAAGCGTGATCAGGATGATCTCGAAGACGTTGAAATAGACGGTGTAGCCGATCTGCAGGTCGATGCCGTTCAGCACGAGATAGCCGGCCACCATACCGCACAGGCCGACGATCGAGCCGACCGAAAGGTCGATGCCGCCGGTGATGATGACGAAGGTCATGCCCATGGCGAGGAAGGCGTTGAGCGCGACGTGCTTGGCCATTAGGATCAGGTTCGCCGCCGACAGGAAGTTCGGCGCGGCGATCGAGAAGAACACCAGCACCGCGATCAGCGCGATGAAGGTCCGAAGCTTCATCAGCGTCAGCAACGCGGAGCCGCTGGAGGCGGAAGGAGCGGCCGCCTTGGCCGGAATGTCAGTCATCAGCGTTGCTCTCCATGTGCGGGGGCAAGTTGTGCGGTGGGTCCGTGGCCCAGCGCCGATGCCGCGACGATCGCTGCTTCCGTCGCCTCGGCGCGGTCGAACATGCCGGTCAGTCTGCCATTGCTCATCACCGCGATGCGGTCGGACAGCGCCATCACCTCGTCGAGATCGGAGGTGGCGAACAGGATGCCGAGACCATCGCGCGACAGCTTGCGCATGGTGCGGAAGACGTCGGCCTTGGCGCCGACATCGATGCCGCGGCTGGGTTCGTCCATCAAAAGCACCTTCGGTCCGGTGAGCAGCGCCTTGCCAATCACCACCTTCTGCTGGTTGCCGCCCGACAGCGACGAGACTTCCTGCGCCGGATCGGCGACCTTGATCGCCAGTTCCCGCACCATCTGCACAACGGCCTGCCGCTCGGCGCCGCCCCGGATATGGAACAGGCGTACGAAGCGCGACAGGCTCGCCAGCGTCAGATTGCTGGCGACCGAGAGGATCGACACCAGCCCCTCGCGCTGACGGTCCTCCGGTATCAATGCCAGCCCGCGCTGGATGCGGCGCGTCGTGTCGCGCTCCTTCACTTGCTTGCCGGCGATGAAGATCTTGCCGCTGGCATGGCCGTGACGGCCCATGATGCAGTCGAACAACTCGCTGCGCCCGGCGCCCATCAACCCATATATGCCAAGGATCTCGCCGGCGCGCAGCGCCAGCGAGACATGGTCGACCGCCAGCCCGCCAGTCACGCGCGGCAGGCAGATCTCCTCGGCGCGGAAGATTTCCGCGCCGGGCTGATGGCCGTCGGCTTTGGCGAAATCCTTGGCGTCCGAGCCGATCATCTGCCGCACGATCCACTGCGTATCGACGTTCCTCATCTCCTCTTGGCCGGTGATACGGCCGTCGCGCAGCACGGTAACGGTGTCGCCGATGCGGATCAGTTCTTCCAGGCGGTGCGAGATGTAGACGATGGCGACGCCGCGCGCCTTGAGGTCGGCGATCACCTTGAACAGGATTTCGACTTCAGCCGCGCTCAGCGCCGAGGTCGGCTCGTCCATGATCAGGATCTTGGCGTCGAGCGAAACCGCCTTGGCGATCTCGACCAGCTGCTGCTGGCCGATGCGCAAATCCTCGACCAGCATGTCGGGCCGGATGCCGGCCTCGAGCCGGTCGAGGAATTCGCCCGCCCGCTTTTCCTGCGCCTTGCGGTCGATCTTGCCCAGCCGGTTGGTGATCTCGCGGGTGGCGAAGATATTCTCGGCGACGGTCATGTTGCCGAACAGGTTCAGCTCCTGGAACACCATGCCGATGCCGCGCGCCACCGCATCTCCCGACGAGGAGAAGGAAACCTCTTCGCCTTCGAGCAGGATGCGGCCGGCGGTCGGCTGCTCGACGCCGGCGATGATCTTCATCAGCGTCGACTTGCCGGCGCCGTTTTCACCGACCAGCACGTTGACGGCACCCTTGCGCACCTCGAAGTTCGCCTGCTTGACCGCGACAGTGCCGGCATAGACCTTCGAGACGTCCTCCAGCTTCAGGATGACGTCGTGAGCGGGGCTCATGGCCTCGGCCCGATCTCGGCCTCCGCCGGCGTCACAAGGGGCAGCTCCTGGCCGCCTTCGATCGTATAAGCGCCGAGCACCTTGGCGGTCCGGCCCTCAAGTGCCTCGCGCGGCAGTTTGGACAGCACGGTCTTGTCGGCATAGGCGTTGAAGGCCTTCCCGAACTGGGCGAAGTCGATCTGGTTGGTGAAGTCGTTGAACTGGACGAAATCGAGGCTGTCCCGCAACGCCGTGCCGCGCATGGCCGGCCCGATCTGGACGCGCGCATCGGCCTTGCCGTCGCCGTCCACGTCGATATCCATCGTGCCCGCCCGCGACTGCGTGTTGGCAGCGATGATCTTGCCCTCGACTCGGACCGCGAAGGTCCATGGCGAATTCGTCTGCTTCCTGGGATTGCCGTATTTGGCGCCGGCCGCCGCCGGATCGGTTTTCGCCAGCGCCTGGACTTCGGCCAACGGTCCGGCCTTCTGGACGAGATAGGGGATGACCTTCGAGGCCCAGATGTCCTCGACCATCTTGTCTGGGTTGAAGGCAGGCGCACTATTTTTGCTCCGCGCCATTGGCGTCGGCAGGATCTTGCAGCCGCTCAGGCCAAGGCCAGCGAGCGCGGCGAGAGTTAGCCAGGTCAATGTCTTCGGCATGGCGATCAAAAGCACCCGGAACGTGAATGGAGGCGAGGGGCGAACCTGGGTCCGCCCCTCGCAATTATGGCGCGCCGGCTCAGTTCTTCAGCGCGAAGGTTTCGAGCTTGGCGGCATTGTCGCCGTTGATGAGCACGCAGTCCATCAACTGCTTTTCCTTCTCGGGCGACTTCTTGTTCTTGATGAAGTCGCTGGCCTGTTCGACCGCCATCTGCGCCTGGGCGTAGGCCGGCTGCAGCACGGTCGCCTTGATGCCGCCGGAGGTGATGGAATCGCGCACGTCGTTCGAACCGTCGAAGCCGACGACGATGACATCCTTGCGGTTCGCGGCCGCGAGCGCCGCATAGGCGCCCATCGCCATCGTGTCGTTGCCGGAGATGACGCCCTTGATGTCGGGATTGGCCTGGAGGATCGATTCCATCTTGGAATAGGCCTCGGTCTGGCTCCAGTTGGCCGACTGCTGCGCGACCATCTTCAGGTCCGGATAGTCGTCGATGACATCATGATAGCCCTTGGAGCGGATGCCGGCATTGGTGTCGGATTCCTTGCCGACCAGCTCGACGAAATTGCCCTTCTCGCCCATTAGCTTGACGAACTCCTGCGCGCCGAGCTGCGCGCCCTGGTAATTGTTAGAGACGATCTGCGCCACGGCGACGCCGGTGGCGTTGATCTCGCGGTCGATCAGGAAGGAGGGAATGCCGGCGTCCTTGGCCTTCTGCACAGCGGCGACGGTCGCGTCGGCACCGGCATTGTCGAGGATGATCGCCTTGGCGCCGCGGCCGATCGCGGTGTCGATCAGTTGGGACTGCTTGTTGGCGTCGTCGTCATGCACCAGCACCAGCGCCTCGTAGCCGAGTTCCTTGGCCTTGGCTTCGGCGCCGACGGCTTCCGCCTTGAAGAACGGATTGTCGTGCGATGGGGTGATGATGGCGATGAGGTCGGCCGCGTAGGCGGGCATCGCCGTGCCGATTGCCAGCACACCTGCGAAGGCGGCAAGCGTCATTCTGCGTGTCAGTTTCATGAAGTCCTCCCTTTGAAAAATCTGTGCCTCGGTCGTCGAGGCGACTGCATCTGAATTCGTCAGGCCGCGGAGAATGCGGACCACTTCGGCTCAAGCCGTCGATCGGCTTCTTCAGAGCCGATCCGCGCTCCCGTTCCCCGCCATCCTCCACTCGTCCCGGCTCGAACTCCCAGCGAAGCGTGCCCGATCCGAGCCAGCAACAATTTAGCCAACTGGTATGATGAGTCAACCACAAATTCAGGTGATATGTACCTGATGACTCGTTCAGGTAATCCGCTGGATGCTGGCCGCGATCTCTTCCGGCTCGAAGACGCGCTTCCAGTCGTCGCGCATCAGCACCGGCTTGCCGAACTCGATCGCCTTGTTGCATGCATCGGAGAACACGCCCTGGGTCTCACCGAAGATGACGGCGCCGAGCACGTTCATGTGGCCAAGCAGGAAATCGAGCGCCGCCTGCTGGTCGACGCCGCGCGCCACGACCTCGTCGACCGCTTCCTTCATGACGACCAGCAGCGAGGCGCACACGGTTTCCGAAAGGCCTGGCTCGAGCAGCGCCATCTGTTCGACGGAAACGCGGTGCGAGCGCATCACCGGCGCCCAGATGATCTTGGCGATGGCCTCGCCCTTGGCATAGTCGGCTTCCGGTCCCTGCATCAGCGCGCTGACCATGTGCTGCTTTGCCTTGACGCCGCCGAAATAGTCCTTCTTGGCCGCCATGTCGGTCTCGTCGTTGAAGATCGGCGGATGGCAGGGATGGGTGACGAAGTAGGTCAGGTCGGGACGATCGGGCAAATGGCCGGCGAAGGGTGCTGCGGCATCGAGCACGATCACCATCGTGCCCGGCGCAAGCTTGCTCTCGATGCCGGCCGCGACCTTGCCGATATGAGTGTCCGGCACGGCCAGGATCACCACGTCGGCGCCTTTCAGCGCCTCGTCGGCGCTGACCGTATCGAAGCCCAGTCCGGTCTTCAGCCGCTCACGCCCAGCCTCGCTGACCTCGACATGGCGGATTGTGTAGGGCGAGCCGCGGAAATTGGTCGAAAGGCGGTATCCCATTTTGCCGCCGGCACCGAACAGCGCGATCGTCGTCATCTAGCCCTTGCTCCCTGGTCTTGAACGATGGCTTAGCCGATCGTTGCCTTATATACTGGTATGATCACTCTACCACGTTTTGGCAAGAGGAAATCATCATCCGTCTGTCATTCCGGGCGGACCGCCTCGGGCGTCCGGATCGGATTTCACCGCCTCGCCGTCGCCGCCCGTGCTGTAGAAGGCGGCCCGTCGCGACGGCACTTTCCAGCCCGGCATCGCCAGATCGAGGAGAGCAACGATATCCTGGACGATGTCCCGCGCGCCCGACGGCAGACCGCCGGTCTGTATGTGTGGTGATGATGGGGACGTGCAGGCTGGCGAACAGGTGGCGACGGCGCTTGTCGATCCGCTGAAGATCAACGTGCCTTATTAGCCTGCCCGCGATTGGAGTGCCTGCGTCATGGTCCCCGGCCGCCAAAACACGCCCATGGATACCATTATTCGCGGCGGCCCGCGGTGCTCACCGCACTTTGTCAGCGTGCTGGAGATCGCCAGGCGGCACGGCCCGGACCGTGAACGTTTGGTTCTGAACGCGCGCCTTCGCGCAACCGATTATCCCCGCTCGGGGAACATCGCCCTCAGCCCTTCGCGCGAGGCCTTGGCGATGCCACGCTCGGTGATCAGTCCGGTCACCAGTCGTGCCGGCGTCACGTCGAAGGCGGGGTTCCTTGCCGGCGTCGCTTCGGGCGACACACGCACCTGGGCGATCTCGCCCTTGGCGGTTTTGCCCCAGACCAGCGACACCTCGTCGCCCGAGCGCTCCTCGATCGGGATTTCAGCGAGGCCGTCGCCCACTGTCCAGTCGATGGTGGGAGAGGGCAGCGCGACGTAGAACGGCACGTCATTGTCGGCGGCGGCGAGCGCCTTCAGATAGGTGCCGATCTTGTTGCAGACATCGCCATCGGCAGTCGTGCGGTCGGTGCCGACGATGACCATGTCGATCGCGCCGCGCTGCATCAGATGGCCGCCGGCATTGTCGACGATCAGCGTGTGCGGCACGCCGTGGCCGGCCATCTCCCAGGCGGTCAGTTGGGCACCCTGGTTGCGTGGGCGTGTTTCATCGACATAGACATGGACTGGAATGCCGGCCTCGACGGCGAGATAGATGGGTGAAGTGGCTGTGCCGTAGTCGACGGTCGCCAGCCAGCCGGCATTGCAGTGGGTGAGGATATTGACCGTCTCGCCCGGCTGTTTGCGCGCCGCGATCGCCTTGATGATTTCAAGGCCGTTCTTGCCAATGGCGCGGTTCAGCCCAACGTCCTCGTCGGCGATTTCACTGGCGCGCCGGTAGGCGGCCGTGGCGCGTTTTTCTGGCGGCAACGGCCGCAGGAAACGCCGCATCTCGTCCAGCGCCCAGCGCAGGTTGATCGCCGTCGGTCGTGTCTCGTGCAGTGTTTCCCAGACGGCATCGAGCGCTTCGTCGGATGCGTCATCCGTCATCTGCATGGCGACGCCATAGGCCGCGGTGACTCCGATCAGCGGTGCGCCGCGCACCCACATGTCCCGGATCGCGGTGGCGACGCCGGCGACCGTGCCGAGCTTCTCGATGCGGAATTCATGCGGCAGCCAGCGCTGGTCGATGATCTCCACCGAGCGGCCGTCGCCGCTGAGCCAGATGGTCCGATAGTGGCGGTCGCCGACGTTCAAATGCTGTTCTCCTGTTCGATCAGCGCGGCCAGGTTGTTGACCTCGTCGATGCTGTGAATCTGGTGCCGGTTGACGGCGATGTGGCGGCCGAATTTCAGCGCCTTCGCCTCACAACTGGCGCGTAGGTCTTCCTCGGCAATGGTCTCGAAGTCGGCATTGTGGGCGAGGCCAAGGATGCGTCTGTGCACCTCGATGCCGGCAAAACCGAGCAGATCGGTCCAGATCTGGTGCAGCACATGGTCGAGCGCCTGCTCGGCGGCGAGTATGTCGCCCTGATCCTCGAACAGGCTCTTCTGGTAGAGCATGCCGGTGCGCTCGCTGCGCCACAAATGCGAGAACTCGGCGCGAAACACCGCCCAGGTCTCGACGACGACATCGAGCAGATAGGCGCGCATGGCGTCGCGCTTGCCGTTCTGCTCATGCCCGCGTTGCGAGAAGAAGGACATCCAGAAATTGGCGAGTAGCATGCCGACGTCGAACGCCATCGGACCGTAGAAGGCGAATTCCGGATCGATCATCCGCGTTTCCTGGTCGGTGACCATGATCGAGCCGGAGTGCAGGTCGCCATGAAGAAGCGTCTCGGCATTGGCGGCGAAGATATGCTTCAGCCGCTGTGCCTCGACCTTGAGGTCGCGGTCGGCCCGCAACTCGGCAACCAACGCGTCGAGCTGCGGGCTGGTGTGGCGGTTCATCTTGGCGTCGAAGTAGGGGTCTGAGAATACGAGATTCTCGGTGATGTCGCAGAGTTCGACATTGTCCGCGAACAGCGCCAGGTCGGCCTTGCGCTCTTTGGTCGCCATCGACAGATCGGAACCCCGGAACAGGGTGCGGGCCATGAACAGGCCGATATCCCGGGCAATGTTCGGCAACTGCCGGCCCTCGATCAGCGCCCGCCGCAGGATGATGTGCGGCGACAGATATTCCATGATGATCAGCGCCTGGGTCTCGTCGAAGTAATAGATCGCCGGCACCGAGCCCGGCGCGCGCGCCTCCTGCCGGGTCAGCGCGTGATACTCGAAGAAGGAGCGCTTCAGGGGCAGCGGCCAGCTGTCGCCGACGAGGCGGACATAGGGCAGGGCCTGCTTAACGATGGCGCCGCCACTGGCGCCTTCGACGATGAACACCAGGTTCAGATTGCCGTCCCCGACTTCGCGGACTTTCCAGGCGCTCGCGTCCCCGCCGATCTTCGCGCACAGCGCTTCGTTCGTGCCGAGACGTGTTGCGAGCGTCTCCACCGACAATGCTTCGAACGGCAATTTCCCAGTCATCCTCGTCCCTCCCGCCTGTGTGCTCCGATCATAAGGGAGCCTTGGCGGCGGGGCCAAGCTAGGAAGCTGTCTGGCAATTGTCAATCGTGTTGACAATTGCCGATATTGACCATAGCGTCGTCGTCAGGGAGGAACGCATGGTCGGCAATGCCGTGTTCCGCGTAGAGGGACTGAGGAAATCCTTTGGCCGCAACGAGGTGCTTGGCGGCATCGCGCTGGACCTTCATGCCGGTGAAGTGACCGTGCTGATGGGCGCCAACGGCGCCGGCAAATCCACCCTCGTCAAGATCGTCAGCGGCGTCTACGAGCGTGGCGGCGGCACCATGACGCTCGCCGGCCAGGACTTCGCACCGAACACGCCGGCGGAAGCGATCCGCGCCGGCGTCGTCACCGTGCACCAGAACATCAATGACGGTGTTGTCGCCGACCTCGATGTCGCCACCAATCTCACGCTCGACAGGCTGAGCGGCAAAGGCGTGCCGACCCTGTTCAACCCCGTCCGCGTGCGCCGCGAAGCCAAGGCGGTCGCCGATCGCATGGGGTTGGCCATCGATCTCAAGGCACGCGTCAGCGATCTGTCGCTGGCCGACCGCCAGATGGTGGCGATTGCCCGAGCGCTGGCGCACCAGCCGAAAGTGCTGATCCTCGATGAGCCGACCTCATCGCTCTCCAGTGCCGAAGCCGACAGGCTGTTCGCGCTAGTCGACCGGCTGCGCGAGCAAGGCGTGGCGATCCTCTATATCTCGCACCGCATGTCGGATATCAGGCGGCTCGCCGACCGCATCGTCTCGATGCGCGATGGTGTCGTCTCGGGCGCCTTCGACACCAAGCCGCTCGACTATGAAGGCGCGGTCAACGCCATGCTCGGCCGCAAGATCCATCTCGACCAGATCGTCGCCAGGAGTTCGGCCAGGGCGGTCCTGGCCATCGAGGGGCTGCGCATCGCGCAGGGTGCCCGGCCGATCTCGCTGACGCTTGGCGATGGCGAGGTCGTCGCCATCACCGGCCTCGTTGGCGTCGGCAAGACCGCTCTTGCCGAAACGTTGTTCGGTGTGCGCCGGCCGCTCGCCGGCACCATGACGATGAACGGCAAGCCTTACGCGCCGCGCTCGGCGGGCGACGCGATCGCCGCCGGCGTGTTTCTCGTCGCCAAGGATCGCGCCAGCAGCGGCATCATCGGTGGCTTCAACATCGAGCGCAATGTCAGCCTGCCTTTCCTGAAGCGTATGTCGAATTTCAGCGTGCTCAAACGCCGCCTCGAACGCGCCACCGCGCACCGGCAGATCGAGCAACTGGCCATAGTCTGCCGCTCGGAGAAGGACGAGATGTCGGCGCTGTCCGGCGGCAACCAGCAGAAGGTGATGGTCGCCCGCTGGATGGCGCAGAATGCCGCGCTGTTCATCCTCGACGAGCCGTTCCAGGGCGTCGACATTTCGGCAAGGCGCGACATCGCCGCCAAGCTGAGGGCAAGCGCCAATGGCCGTGCCACGCTCTTGTTCGTCACCGAACTCGACGAAGCGCTGGAGACGGCCGATCGCATCCTGGTGATGTCGGAGCATACGATCGTCGGCGAACACCGCAATGCCGATGTCGACCTCGACCGCCTTTTGGCCGAGGTCGCCGGCGGACCGCTGCACAGCGCTGCCTGAGGGTGGCGGTGAATGGAATTGGAATGGAGAGACCATGGGTTGGAGTTGGGTAAAAACGGCAGCGGCGCTGGGGTGCGCCGAATGACGCTGCGCGACTATGCCATCCGCTATGGGTTCATCGTGCTGCTGTTCGGATTGGTCGCCTATTTCGCGATCGCCGCCGACGGGTTCGTCTCGCCGCAAAGTGCCGTCTTCATCTTCCAGTCGGTCGCCATCACCGGCGTGCTGGCGCTCGGCGTTACCGCCACGCTGGTTGTCGGCGGCTTCGACCTGTCGATCGGCTCGGTCGCGACCTCGGCCATGATGGCGGCGGCCTATGTCATGGTGGTGCTGGAGCAAAACGCGGTCGTGGCCGTCATTGTCTGCCTGCTGATCGGCGCCCTTGTCGGCCTGATCAATGGCTGGCTGATCGTCTACATGCGCGTGCCGGACCTCTTGGCGACGCTCGGCATGATGTTCCTGCTGGTCGGCCTGCAGCGCATCCCGACCGAGGGCCGCTCGATCGCCACGGGCATGACCATGCCCGACGGCTCGGTCGCCAACGGCAAATTCTCCGATGCCTTCCTGGCGCTCGGCCGCCACCGCTTCGATTTCTTCATCCCGAACCTCATTCCGGTGTCGGTCGTCGTGCTTCTGGTGCTGGCGGTGCTGATCTGGTTCTTCCTCGAATACACCCGCTTCGGTCGTATGATGTATGCGGTCGGCTCCAATGAGCGCGCCGCCGAACTCGCCGGCGCGCCTGTCAAGGCATACAAGATCTGGGCCTACGTTATTTCAGGCGTTTTTGCCTCCATTGGCGGCATTTTGCTCGCCGCCCGGCTTGGACGCGGCGACATCGCCTCGGGTAATAATCTGCTGCTCGATGCGGTTGCCGCGGCGCTGATCGGCTACGCGGTGCTCGGCGCCGCCAAGCCGAACGCCTTCGGCACCGCCATCGGCGCGCTGTTCGTCGGCATCTTGCTGCAAGGCCTGACGATGATGAACGCGCCCTACTACACGCAGGATTTCGTCAAGGGCGTGGTTCTGGTCGTCGCCCTTGTCTTCACCTTTGCCCTTTCGGGCAGGGGCAGGGGCTAGCATTCGGCCGGACAGGATTTTGGGTTCAACAGAAGTGGAGGAAAACAAGGTGAACATCACAAGAAGAGTTCTGGGGAAAGTGGCGCTCGGGCTGGCCGGCGCAACCATGCTGATGCAGGGGGCATTTGCCGCGGACAAGCCGGCGCCGTTCGACAAGCCCGGCGTCAAGATCGCGCTGGTGCGTTATCTCTCGACCGGCGACTTCTTCCAGGCCTATCTCTCGGGCGTCGAGGCGCAGTCGAAGGCGCTTGGCATCGACCTTCGCGTGCTCGACAGCCGCCAGGACGCCGCGCTTCAGTCCGACATGGTCGACCAGGCCATCGCGCTCGGGGTGCAGGGCATCATCATCCAGCACGGCCTGACGGAATCGATGAAGGACGCCGCCCAGCGTGCCGTCGACGCCGGCATCAAGGTGGTGGCTTTCGACGTCAATGTCGAAAACCCCAAGATCCCGCAAGTCGAACAGTCGGACAAGGACCTGGCGCGGCTGGCGCTCGAGCAGGCGGTCAAGGACAATGGCGAAAGCTGGAACGCGGGCTACGTCTATGTCGCCGGCATTGCGCCGCTCGACCGCCGTAACGAAACCTGGGTCGACGTGAAGAAGAAATATGCCGGCATCAAGGAGGCCGCCATGTTCGGCACGCTCGACAACCCGATCGCCAACTCCGTCGCCAACCAGGCGCGCTCGGTGCTGTCGGCGCACCCCGACATCAACGTGATGTTCGCCCCCTATGACGAATTCGCCAAGGGCGTGAAGATCGCCGTCGACGAAGCGGGCCTGAACAAGAAGATCAAGATCTATTCGGCCGACATTTCGACGTCCGACATCGCTGCGATGCGTGAGCCCGACAGTGCCTGGGCCGCGACCGCGGCGACCAACCCGGCCGTCGTCGGCCAGGTCTCGGTGCGCGCGCTGGCGCAGCTGCTCGCCGGCGAAGATCCCGGCCACAACGTCATCGTGCCGCCGACGCTGATCACCCAGAAGGAGCTGATCGACAAGGACATCAAGAACATGGAAGACCTGTCGGCCAAGCTGCCGCAGTTCGCCCATGCCGATGTCGCCATGCCCGCCTGGATGCCGAACCCGAACGCTAAGTGAGGCTCGCCAGTACAGGACGGAAAAGGGCGGCCGGTGAGCCGCCCTTTTTGTTGCCTGTCGGGAGATGCCTAGCGCAGCGCCGCTGCGATGTTGCCGCCGTCGACCGTCGTCACGTCGGCGGTGGTGCGATCGGCCAATGCGTGATGCAGGAAGGCCTGCGCCACATCCTGCGCCGTCACCTCCTGGCCGAGCAGATTGCCGGACATGTATTCCTTCTCCGACACGCCGCGCGCGCCCGAACGGCTGGCAATCATCGCGTCGGTCAAAAGCCCGGAGCGGATGCGGTCGGCATTGACGGCATTAGAACGGATGCCATGGGCGCCGTAGTCGAGCGCGTATTGCCTGGACAGGAACAGCGTCGCCGCTTTCGGCACGCCATAAGCGCCGAATTTCGGGCCCGGATTGACCGCTTGCTTGGAGGTGTTGAACAACAGCGCGCCGCCGGTGCCCTGTTCCAGCATGATGCGCACGGCGTTCTGCGCCGCCGACTGGTGGGCGAAGAAATTGAGCTCGAAGCTCTTGCGCAGCAGCGCATCGTCAAGCTCGCCGATGCGGCCTTCCCAAGCGGCACCCGCATTGGACACCAATATGTCGACGCCGCCGAAGACGGCGACCGCCTTGTCGAAGGCGGCACGCATCTGAGCCGGGTCGGTGATGTCGGCGCCAACACCGATCGAATTGTTGCCAGCTTGTTTGGCGGCATTGGCGGCCTTTTCGGCGTCGAGATCGACAACGACGGCATGAGCGCCATTGTCGGCGAACAGTTTTGCGGTCGCCGCACCGATCGCGCCGGCGCCGCCGGTGATCAGCACCACCTGTCCGGTCAGCGGCTTCGGCTTGTTGGAGGCGAGCTTGGCCTGTTCCAGCGACCAGTATTCGAGCGGGAACAGGTCCGCCTTGGACAACGGGTGGAAACGCCCGACCGCCTCGGCGCCGCGCACGGCCTCGATCCACATTTCGCCGACGTCCGATGCGATCCTGGCATCCTTCAGCGTGCGGCCATGACCGAACATGCCGAGCCCCGGCACCAGCGTCAGTCGCGGCATGGGATCGAGCATGGTGCGCTTGACGTCGTCGAGCGCGTCATTGGTCTCGAAATAGGCGCGGTAATCGCTGACGAAGGCGTCGACATGGCTCTTGATGACGGCCTTGTAGTCGCCGGCCTTGTCGGCATCGGGCGCCGGCACGGCCATCGGTCCGGTCTTGATGCGGATCGACAGATCCGGCGTCGACACGCCACGCCCGGCATAGTCGGCAATGTCAGCCGAATTGATGAAGTCGACGATCGAGTCGGAGGTGCGGAAGTCGCTGATCATGCGGTCGAAGCGGCCTTCGCCGCGTGGCGCCGCGACCGCGCCGCGCAGCATGGGCGCGATGGAAGCCGGCGTCGCCAGCCTTGCCGGCAATGCTGCCTTTGCCACCTTGGGCTTGGCATGCTTGGCCACATAGTCTTCGGCGACGTTCACATAGTGGATCATCCGGTCGTAGGCCTGCCTGGCATCGTCGCCGAAGGTGAAGATGCCGTGCTTGTCGAGGATCAGGCCTTCTACCGTTGGGTCGGCGTCGAAGACATCGGCCGCCGCTTTGGCGAGATCGAAGCCCGGCATGATGTAGGGCACGTAGCCCATTTTTGCTCCGAACACCTTTGCCACCAGCGGCTTGCTGTCTTCCTGGTCGACAATGGCCAGGATGGCGGTCGAGTGGGTGTGATCGACGAACTTGTGCGGCAGGAAGGCATGCAGCAGCGTCTCGACCGAGGGGTTGGGCGAGGCGGGGTCGATCAGGTTTGCCCGCTGCAGCGCGACCATGTCCTCGTCGGAAAGCCTGTCCAGCTTGCGCGCCTTGAGCAGCGCGCCCATCTTGACGGCGGGCAGGCCCTGCGGCTCGATGACGGCCATGTCCCAGCCGCTGCCCTTGACGCACAGCACGTCCCACTCGTCGCCGACGAGGTCGGTCGCCTTGATCTTGCAGGAGGTGTTGCCGCCGCCATGCAGGACCAGCTGTGGCACGCCGCCTAGAAGCCGCGTCGTGTAGACACGCAAGGCGAGATCGCGGCCGACGCCCTTCTTCGCATAGTCGGCAACGAGTTTTTCGGCCGCGTCGTCGTTCCACAGGTTCTTCATGTTCGCTTCGTCCAGTTGCTGTCTTTAGGTGGTGAAACAGGAATGCCGCGACGCCTTGATGACAATGCGTCGGCAAAGGGTTTATTTTCAGGATGCCTTTTCTGCTGACGTTCCGGCATGATCGAGCAGCCGCTGCGCCATATGCGCGCCGACAACCAGATGCGTGCAGAGGCCGCCGGCGATGGCCGCGAGCAGCGGCTCGAACTTGCTGTCCTCCTGCACGACCATGAGCCGTTTCCCGATGACGCGCAGCGAAGCAAGCCCCGCCGAGATGACCCGCCGGTTGTAGCTGCAGTCGAGCAACTCGCCACCGGCATCGATGATCTGCCCGGCGATGACACCGGCCGCACCTTCCTTGCGCAGTGCCGCCATCTCGGCTGCCGTCAGCGCGCCACACTTCACCAGATGGCTGTCGGCATCGACCGCGCCGATGGAGTAGAGCGCAAGATCGCAGTCGCTGATCCCAGCAAGCTGGTCGCGGATCACCGGCTCGGCGCGCAGGCCTTGCGCCAGTGCCTCGGTCGACAGCACCAGGGGTGCGTAGAAGTTGAGGCCCTTGGCGTTGAGCCGGCGCGCGATTTCCATCGTGCACTGGTCGGGCCGGTAGGAGTAGGGCGCGCCGAGATTGCCGCAGAGCTGCACCACGGTGACGTCCTGCAGGTCGGCATAGGACATGATGTCGGCGATGGTGTAGACGGTGCGGCCCCAGGCAACGCCGATGCGGTCGCCTTTCCTGACGAGTTCCAGGAACACGCTTGCCGCCAGCACCGCGATATCGGTCGACGGGTCGGCGAGATAGGCGTTTTCAGGCGCGATCCAGACGGCGTCGAGCTTCAGGGCGTCTTCCAGCCTGCGCGCCATGACGTCGTCGGTGAAGAGCTGCGTCGAGGTCGAGATGTTGACGATGCCAGTCTCGCGCGCCTTGCGCAGATACATGGCGACGGAGGCGCGCGAAATGTTGAGCTGATTGGCCACTTCGTCCTGCCGAAGCCCATGGGCATAGTAAAGCCAGGCCGCCTTGTGAATGAGCTGTTCTGCCGGTCGGATCGCCATGCCACCTCCTTGGCTGACAATAGTCACGGCTCTCGACAAAAGTCAAATTTGGATCGACAGGAAGCGATCTTCTGCCGCCGCGGCTCGATGCAGATCACCATTCCAGCAAGTCGCCGCAGCATAGCATTTTCAGCCATCCAGGGGGATAGCGTGACGACGAACCTGGGGTTAGAAAGCTCGAAAAGACTTTGGGGAGGATGGGATGGCCAATCCCTACGAACAGGATCTCGACAGGAACGCCGCCAACCACCAGCCGTTGACGCCGCTCACCTATCTGGAGCGCGCGGCTAAAACCTATCCCGACCATATTGCCATCATTCACGGCAGGCAGCGCATCAGCTACCGCGCCTTCTGGCGCCGCTCCCTGAAGCTCGCCTCGGCGCTGCACAGGCACGGCATCGGCAAGGGCGATACGGTGTCGGTCATGCTGTCGAACACGCCGCCGATGCTGGAGGCGCATTTCGGCGTGCCAATGACCAAGGCCGTGCTGCATTCGCTCAACACGCGCCTCGATGCCGCGGTCATCGCCTTCCAGCTCGACCACGCCGAGACCAAGGTGCTGATCGTCGACCGCGAGTTTTCCGGGGTCGTGCGAGAAGCGCTCGGTCTGGCCAAGGTCAAGCCGCTGGTCATCGACTACGACGATCCCGATTACGCCGCTGATGCGCCCCACCCGAAAGGCGAGCGGGTCGGCACGGTGGACTACGAGGCCTTTGTCGCCAATGGCGACGAGGAG
Source organism: Mesorhizobium sp. M8A.F.Ca.ET.165.01.1.1 (assembly GCF_004792065.1). Lineage (NCBI taxonomy): Bacteria > Pseudomonadati > Pseudomonadota > Alphaproteobacteria > Hyphomicrobiales > Phyllobacteriaceae > Mesorhizobium > Mesorhizobium sp. M8A.F.Ca.ET.165.01.1.1. Next base: position 324,051 of record NZ_SRTH01000004.1, read on the forward strand.
TTCGCCTGGTCGATGCCCGACGACGAATGGGATGCCATCTCGCTCAACTACACGTCGGGCACGACAGGCAATCCCAAGGGCGTCGTCTATCACCACCGTGGTGCTGCCCTGATGGCCTACACCAACACCATCCATGCCGGCATGGCGAAGCACGCCGTCTATCTCTGGACCTTGCCGATGTTCCACTGCAATGGCTGGTGTTTTCCCTGGACGCTGGCCGTCCAGGCCGGCACGCATGTCTGCCTGCGCTGGGTGCGGCCGAAGCCGATCTACGACGCCATTGCCGACCATGGCGTCACGCATCTGTGCGGGGCGCCGGTCGTCATGTCGGTGCTGATCAACGCCAGGGATGAGGACAAGCGCGCGTTTGCGCAGACGGTCACCTTCAACACGGCTGCCGCGCCGCCGCCCGAAGCCGTGCTGTCGGGCATGGCCGATGCCGGCTTCGCCGTCACCCATCTCTACGGGTTGACCGAGACCTACGGTCCGGCTGTCGTCAACGAATGGCATAATGGCTGGGACGCACTCGACAAAGGGGCGAGGGCGGGCAAGAAGGCACGGCAGGGCGTGCGCTATGCCGCGCTCGAAGGCCTGACGGTGATGGATCCCGAAACCATGGCCGAAACGCCCGCCGACGGCGAAACCATCGGCGAGGTCATGTTCCGCGGCAACATCGTCATGAAGGGTTACCTGAAGAACCGCAAGGCAACGGACGAGGCTTTCGCCGGCGGCTGGTTCCACTCGGGCGATCTCGGGGTCATGCACCCAGACGGCTACATCCAGCTCAAGGACCGCTCCAAGGACATCATCATCTCCGGTGGCGAGAACATTTCCTCGATCGAGGTCGAGGACGCGCTCTACAAGCATCCCGCCGTCGCCTCCTGCGGCGTCGTCGCACGCCATGACGACAAGTGGGGCGAGGTGCCTGTCGCCTATGTCGAGCTGAAGCCGGGCAAGGAGGCGAGCGAGGCCGAGATGATAGAGCACTGCCGGGTGTTGCTCGCCCGCTTCAAGGTGCCAAAGGCGGTGATCTTCGCCGAAATACCGAAGACCTCGACCGGCAAGATCCAGAAATTCCGGCTGCGGGAAATGGCCAAGGTCGCCTGAAGCCCTCCGTGGGCCTTTTCGAGAGAATTATTTTCAGAGGCCCGCATCCTGGGGGCGTCTTGTGACGTCTATGGGATGTCACCATTTGTCACCTATCGTACGCGTACGTCGAATCCGTGTTGACAGAGTGCCCCTTTCGATTTACGAGTGATGAAAATCGAAATTCGTCACTCGTTATTTGACAGAGAGCTATGTCCGAAGCCGCCAACATCGTCGCCGACGTCGCCCGCCAGGAAAATGTGACGCGCATTCTCGATTGCGCCGAGCGCCTGTTCCGGCACTATGGCTACGGCAAGACCAATGTCGCCGACATTGCCCGCGAACTCGGCATGTCGCCGGCCAACATCTATCGTTTCTTTGCCTCCAAGGTCGAAATCCACCAGGCCGTCTGTGGCCGGATGCTCGGCGCCAGCTACAAGATGGCCTACGAGATCATGCACCTGCCGATCAGCGCCGAGGAGCGGCTGCGGCGTTACGTGCATGCGCAGTACAAGATGACGATGGAGGTCATGCTCGACGACCAGAAGGTCCACGAGATGGTCATCGTCGCCCTCGAGCGCGACTGGGGCGTCATCGACAAGCATGTCGACAGCATCCACGATCTCTTCGCCGAGGTAATCCGCGAGGGCATCGAGGCCGGCGAGTTCAGGAAACAGGACCCGGTGACCGCATCGCGCTGTTTCGGTGCCGCCACCGTCATCCTGTGCCATCCGCAGATGGTGGCGCAGTGCCTCGCCAAGACCAATCGGGCGATGCCCGACGAGCTCATCGATTACGCCATCAGAGCCTTGAAATAGCCGCCGCCAGCCGGTGCCGGTGTCGACCGTCCGCCTCCAGTCGGGAGTATCAAGATGTTTTTGCCCAGTTCCATCCTTCGCAAGCTGCCAGCCGCCGGCCTGATCATCGCATCGCTTGGGCTTGCCGGCTGCTCGCAGGAAAAGGCGGAGGTGAAGGACATCATCCGCCCGGTCAAGGTCGTCGAGATCGCGAAGGCGCATGACACCCGCACGCTGTCCTATTCCGGATCGGTGCGCGCCCGCACCGAGAGCACACTGGGGTTCCGGGTCAACGGCAAGATCACCGAGCGTCTCGTCGACATCGGCCAGCACGTGGCGCCTGGCGATGTGCTCGCCCGCATCGATCCCTCAGACTATGACCTGTCGGTCAAGAGCGCGCAGGCCGCGCTGGATGCCTCAGAACGTCAGGTCGAGACCGTCGAACTCGCCCGCAAGCGCGCCGAGCAGCTTTTCGCCAAGAACTTCGCGCCGAAATCGCAGCTCGAGCAGGCGACGCTGACCTTTGACCAGGCCGTCGCCACGCGGGACTCCGCCCGCTCGACGCTTGCCCAGGCCCGGAACCAGGTCGGCTATACCGACCTCAAGGCCGACAGGGACGGCATCGTCACCGCGGTCAACGCCGATGTCGGCCAGGTGGTTGGCTCGGGCACGCCGGTGATCACCGTCGCGGTCGATGGCGAAAAGGAAGTGCTGATCGCGGTTCCGGAAATGGAGATCGCGCAGTTCAAGCCGGGCAAGGACGTCAAGGCGGGCTTCTGGTCCGATGCCGCTCTGGCGCTCGACGGCAAGGTCCGCGAGGTCGCCGGCAGCGCCGATCCGCAGTCGCGCACCTTTGCCGTCCGCGTCAGCCTGCCCAACGACCCGCGCGTGCTGCTCGGCATGACCGCCAGTATCGAGGCGTCGGCAGCCAACGAAAAGCAGCTCGTCTCTATCCCACTGAGCGCGCTCGCCGAGAAAGACAGCCAGTCGATCGTCTGGACGGTCGATCGCGGCGCCGACACGGTTCATGCCCGTCCAGTCAAGGTCGCCGAGTTCGCCGCCGACGGCGTGCGCGTGGCGGAGGGATTGAAACCGGGCGATATCGTGGTCGCCGCCGGTACGCAGTTCATGACCGAGGACCTGAAGGTGAAACTCGCCGGCGGCGTCACACAGCAGTCCGCCTCGGCCGAAGGCGAGGACGCCAGCAAGCTGCGCTGACGACAGACAGATCGGCCGCGCGTTCCCGCGGCCGCAGGTTTCCGGGCGGCGTGCCCGAAGGTCGAGACGTCAAGGCCGATGTACCCCCGCATCGATCCTCGCGTCCCACCGCGATGAGTGTCTCTCCGCTCGAAGAGCGACGCCGCCCGGAAACCAGTATCGAACGCAGATGATTTCGTTTCGCGCGCCGCGCTGCTTCGAAGCACCTTCCTCGAAGCACAAGGGCGCCGGCAACCAAGCAAAGTGGACCAGCACCGATGACGACCTCCACTGAAGAAAAGCGGCCCTTCAATCTCTCTCGTTGGGCAATTGGCCATCCCTCCATTGCGCGCTTCCTATTCGGGCTGATCATCATCGCCGGCGCGCTCGGCCTGATGCGCATGGGCCAGAAGGAGGATCCCGATTTCACCTTCCGCGTCATGGTCGTGCAGGCGATCTGGCCGGGCTCCTCGATCCAGGAGATGGAAGACCAGGTCGTCAACAAGATCGAGCGCAAATTGCAGGAGACGCCGCATCTCGACTTCGTGCGCTCCTTCACCCGCGCCGGCAGCGCCATCATCACCGTCCAGATCAAGGGCGACACCAACGCCGCTGAAGTGACGGATGCCTTCTATCAGGTGCGCAAGAAGGTCGGCGATATCCAGGGCGACCTGCCGCAGGGCCTGCTCGGCCCCTATTTCAACGACGAGTTCGGCGACACCTTCATCACGCTGCATTCGATCAGCGGCGACGGCTTCTCCTATCCGGAGCTGAAGAAGTTCGCCATCCAGGCGCGCGACATGCTGTTGACGACATCAGGCGTCGAAAAGGCCGTCATCATCGGCGACCAGCCGGAAAAACTCTATATCGACGTCTCGTCCAAGGCGCTGGCCGAACGCGGCCTGACGCTGACCGACCTGCAGAACGCGATCAAGGGCCAGAACAACGTCGATCCAGCCGGCTCCGTCGATACCGGCGTCAATTCGGTGCGCATCTCCGTCGAAGGCGACGTCGCCAAGGCCGCCGACATCAGGGAATTGCGCCTGCGCGCCGGCGGCCAGGTGACCCGGCTGGGCGACATCGCCACCGTCACTTCGGGGCTGGAAGATCCCTTCCAGCGCAAATACCGCTTCAATGGCCACGACAGCGTGCAGCTTGGCGTCGTCATGGCCAAGGGTTTTAAAGTCACCGATGTCGGCAAGGATGTCGAGGCGACCTACAAGCACTTCGAGGAAGCGCTGCCCTATGGCGTTTCGGTCGACCAGATTTCCGACCAGCCGGGCGTCGTCACGGACGCGGTCGCCGAATTCATGCATGCGCTCGGCGAGGCGCTGCTGATCGTGCTCGTCGTCTCGTTCCTGTCGATCGGCTGGCGCTCGGGCCTGGTGATCGCCATCGCCATACCGCTGGTGCTCGCCGCCACATTCGCCATCATGTATGAAATCGGCATCGACCTGCAGCGCATTTCGCTGGGCGCGCTGATCATCGCGCTCGGCTTGCTCGTCGACGACGCCATGATCGTCGTCGAGATGATGGAGCGGAAGCTCGAGGAGGGGTTGGTCAAGATCGAGGCGGCGAGCTTCGCCTATTCCTCGACCGCCTTCCCGATGCTGACCGGCACGCTGATCACCACCGCCGGCTTCATCCCGGTCGGCTTCGCCGCCTCGACGGCTGGCGAATATGTGCGCACCCTGTTCTATGTCGTCGGCATCGCGCTGATCGTGTCGTGGTTCGTGGCGGTCTATTTCACGCCGTGGCTGGGGCATATGATCCTCAAGCAGCGCAAGCATGCCGGCACCCACCACGACGCCTTCGACACGCGTTTCTATCGCCGGCTTCGCTCGACCGTCGGCTGGGCGGTGCGTCACCGCATCATCGTGCTGGTGATGACGCTGGTGACTTTCGGCACCAGCCTGTGGGCCTTCCAGTTCATTCCGCAGAACTTCTTCCCGCAATCGTCGCGGCCCGAAATCCTCGTCGACCTCTGGCTGCCGGAAGGCACCTCGATCAAGGAAGTCGAGACGCAGGCCAAGGCCCTGGAAGCCAAGATGATGGACGACAAGGACAAGCGTTTCATCGCCACCTATATCGGCGAGGGCGCCCCGCGCTTCTTCCTGCCGCTCGACCAGCAACTGCGCAACCCGAATTTCGCCCAGATGCTTGTCATGGCCAATGACGAGCCGGCCCGCGAGCGGCTGATCGTCAAGCTGCGCACGGTTCTGGCGCAGGATTTCCCGTCGATCCGTGCCAAGGTCGACCGCCTGTTCCTCGGACCGCCGACCGGCTGGCCCGTGCAGATGCGCGTCATGGGTCCGGATCGTCAGGAGGTGCGCCGCATCGCAGACCAGGTGAAGGCGAAGTTCCGCGAGGATCCGCTGCTTGGCGCCGTCCATGACGACTGGCTGGAGCCGGTGCCGGCGATGAAGCTGGTCATCGATCAGGATCGCGCCCGTGCGCTCGGCGTCACCTCGCAGCGCATCCGCCAGATGCTGCAGGCCGCGATGTCCGGCGCGCCGCTCGACGATTTCCGTGACGGCGAGGAGACGGTGTCCATCGTCGCCCGCGAGCCGGATGCCAGCCGCAGCCTGCTGTCCTCGGTCGACTCGGTCTATATCCCGACCGATTTCGGCGGCTTCGTTCCGCTGTCGCAGGTCGCCAAGGTCATGCCTGTGCTGGAGCAAGGCATAGAGTGGCGCCGCGACCGCCTGCCGACCATCTCGGTGCGCGCCACATTGCCCGACGGCGTGCAGTCCAACGACGTCGTCACCAAGATGTACAAGGACATGCAGGGTCTGCGCGACGGCCTGGCGCCCGGTTACAAGATCGAGATTCAGGGCGGGGCCGAGGATTCGGCTGAAAGCCAGGCTTCGATTGCCGCCAAGGCGCCGATCATGCTGGCCGTCATCGTCGTGCTGCTGATGATCCAGCTGCAGAACTTCGGCAAGGCGATGCTGGTGCTGGCGACGGGCCCGCTCGGCATCATCGGTGCTGCCGCCGCTCTGCTGATCAGCGGCGCGCCATTCGGCTTCGTCGCCATCCTCGGCGTTATCGCGCTGCTCGGCATCATCATGCGCAACTCGATCATCCTGGTCGACCAGATCGACCAGGACATCGCCAGGGGCATGGACCGTTCCGAAGCGATCATCGGCTCGGCGGTGCGCCGCTTCAGGCCGATCGTACTGACGGCGATGACCGCGGTGCTGGCACTGATCCCGATCTCGCGCGCCGTGTTCTGGGGGCCGCTCGCCTATGCCATGATGGGCGGCATTCTGGTCGCGACCGTGCTCACCATCCTGGTGCTGCCGGCGGGCTATGCGCTCTTCTTCGGCCGCGAGCCGAAGAAGGTGAAGACCGACGAGCAGGCCCCTGAGCCAGGAGAGATCGAAGGCATCGAGCGGCCGCAATTGGCTTTGGCGGCGGAATAAGAAAAAAACCGGCCGGTCGATTTGCGACCGGCCGGTTTTCCTTGATGCAGTGGCTTGGGCCGCGGTCAGATCATCAGATGACGAATACCCAATTGGCGATGAGCATGACCGCCACGCCGGCGACCAGCGTCAGATAGGGCAGCATGCCCGCCTTCTTGACCGAGAGGTCGGCTCCCGCCATGCCGAGGTCGGCCAGCATGTGGTCCGGGAATTTGCCCTTGTCCTGGATGTAGTGGCGGAAGCAGAACACCGGGATGATCAGCGCCGCGGTGATCAGGCCGGCCCACAGGGCCATCGGGTTCCACACCTTGGCGCCTGCGCCCATGAAGATGGCGTTGACATAGGCGAAGATCGCCCCGATCCCCAAGAGCCAGCTAGGCGCCTTCCACGGCCGTACGATATGGCCGTTGTCGATGCGGTGGATCCAGCCGGCATTGAGGTTCAGGAAGTTGAAGATGATGTAGCCGCAGTTCGACACGGCGAGGATGAAGAAGAAGCTCGTCGCGTCGGCCGAGGCGATCGCCAGAACCGCCAGGTTGAAGCAGAGGTCAGTCCACATGGCCCGCGTCGGCGCGCCGTGTTCGTTGACGTGGCTGAGATAGCGCGGCAGCCAGCCGTCGACCGAGCCCTGGTAGAGCGTGCGCGAGGAGCCGGCCATCGCCGTCATGATGCAGAGCACCAGGGCCAGGATCATCAGCATGACAAGCAGGCTGTGGATAATCTTGCCGCCGCCGACCATGCCGGCCAGCGCGTCGGCCACGCCTGAGCCGTCGACGATCGGCGTTGCCAGCATGCCGTTCAAGCCCAGCACGCCCTGGAAGGTGAAGGGCACCAGGATGAACAAGAGCATGCAGAGCAGGCCGGAATAGAAGATGGCCTTGAACGTATCGGTGCCGGGGTTCTTGAACTCCGACGTGTAGCAGACGGCGGTCTCAAACCCATAGGTCGACCAGGCGGCGATGAACATGCCGCCGAGCGCCAATGTCCAGCCGGCGATGTTCCAGGAGCCGGGGTCCGGCGCGTAGGCGGCTGCCAGCGGCACCAACGGCGAGAAGTTTGCCCAGTCGATCTGGCCGGTGAAGATCGGCACGACGCCGACGATCAGCATCGGGATGATGACAAGCAGGCCGATATATTTCTGCACGCTGGCGGTGCCCAGGATGCCGCGATGCTGGATCGAGAAGATGATCAGCATCAGCACCGCGCCGATGAAAAAAGTGGCGTTGAGCGTGAACGAGACCGGGCCCAGCGTGTGGCTCCACAGCGTCCAGTTACGGATGGCCGGCGTCGCGGCGGCGGTCACCGCGGTGACGGCGTCTGCGGGAACCGTTCCGGCATGCGCGGCGATGTAGGCCACCACCTCGGGCGAGGTGTCGGTGAAGATCGGCACCGGCGCCAGCGCGTTGAGGATATAGGCGGCGGCGATCGAGCAGCCGAGCGACAGCACCGGCGACCAGGCGAACCAGTTGCACCACACCGACAGCGGCGCGATGAACTTGGAATAGCGCAGCCACGCCGTGGCGCCGTAGATCGAGGCGCCGCCGGACTTGTTCGGAAACAGGCCGGCGATCTCGGCATAGGTGAAGGACTGCAGGAAGCCCATGATCATGGACACCGTCCAGATCAGGAAGGCCAGCTTTCCCGTCGTGCCGGCAATGCCGCCGATCGAGAACAGGACCAGCGCCGGAACGCCGCTCGCCACCCAGAAGGCGCCGCGCCAGTCGATATGCCTGAGCAGCTTGCTTTCGGCAGGCTGGTCCAGGACCGTACTTATCGTGCTCATGTCGATGAGTTCCCCTTTTCGATGTTCCCCGCCAGCGATGCCTCGGCTACGCGAAGCTTGCTCCCCGGCTAATGACCGTTCCGGCCGCAGTGTTTCCACTCAGTCGTATTTTTTTCTTAAGAGTGAAGATTGATCCGACGCGCCGTCACGTCAAGCGATTTGTGAAACCGTGCACATCACGCTTGCGCGCGCTGATGACAAAGCGTCCGGCGGGGTGGCCGGCGGGCGCTTTGCGAACCCAAAAAGGGCAGGTCAGGAGCGTGGTTTGGTCTTTTGCGGATCGTAGTGGGCAAAGGCGACGACCCGGGCCGGCAGCCGCTTGGCATGGCCGTCGAGTTTGCCGATCTCGACCTCCGTGCCGATGGCGGCATGAGTGACGTCGAGACGCGCCAGCGCGATGTTCTTGTTCAGCACTGGCGAGCGCATGCCCGACGTGACGACGCCGATCTGGGCGCGGCCGACATGGACGCAGTCGCCATGGCCGACGGCGACATTGGCGTCGATCTCGAGGCCGACCAGCTTCGTCTGCGGATGGTCCTTGCGCCGGATCAGCGCCTCGCGGCCGATGAAATCGTCGGTCTTGCTCTTCAGCGGCACGGTAAAGCCGATACCGGCCTCGAACGGATCGATCTTGTCGGAAAATTCGTAACCGGCGAAGATCAGCCCGGCCTCGATGCGCACCATGTCGAGTGCCTGCAGGCCCATCGGCTTCAGCCCGTGCGGCTGGCCGGCTTCCCAGATGGCGTCGAACACCTTTTCGGCATCGCGCGGATGGCACCAGACCTCGTAGCCGAGTTCGCCGGTATAGCCGGTGCGCGAGACGACGATGGGAATGCCATTGCCGCCACCGATCCTGGCGACGGCGAAGCGGAACCATTCGAGTTCCTCGATCGAGGGCTGTAGCGGCGAGGTCCAGATCACCTGTTTCAGGATGTCGCGGCTCTTTGGCCCTTGCACAGCGATGTTGTGCATCTGGTCGGTGGACGAGCGCACCAGCACGTTGAGGCCGAGCTTTGTCGCCGTCTCGCGCAGCCATTCGCCGGACAGATCGTCGCCGCCGACCCAGCGGAAATTGTCCTTGCCGAGCCTGAGCAGCGTGCCGTCGTCGATCATGCCGCCATGCTCGTAGCACATGGCGGAGTAGACGACCTGGCCAGCGCCGAGTTTCTTGACGTCGCGCGTCAGCGTGTATTGCAGCAGCGCTTCGGCATCCGGGCCGGTGACCTCGAATTTGCGCAGCGGCGACAGGTCCATGATTACCGCGTCCTGCCGGCAGGCCCAGTATTCGGCGATGGCCCCTTCTTTGGCGAAGGAATTGGCCAGCCAATAGCCCCTGTACTCGACGAAGTCGCGCGTGTGCTTGGCAAAGCTCTGGTGAAAGGCTGTCTCGCGGGTCATTTTCGGTTCCGAATCGGGCGTCATGCGTCTGGCGATCGCTCGCGAGAATTTGTGCTGGCCGGAATAGGTCCGCACGTGGATGTCGGTCAGGTCCCAGCCATTGGCCGGTGTCGTGTCGTCGGGACAGGCTGAGGAAACGCAGACGATGTCGGTCAGCGCCCTGAGCAGGACATAGTCGCCGGCGCGCGACCATGGCTCGTCCGACACCATGACGCCATGGGCGTCAATCGCCGTGTTGAAGAAGAAGTTGATCGCCATCCAGCCGGCGCGGGGATTGACGCCCTTGCCGGTGAGCGCGCGGTTGAAATTCTCCGAGCAGTTGGTGTGGCCGGGATAGCCGATGTCGTCGTAATACTTCGCCGCACAGGCGAGCGCGAAGGCGTCGTGCCGGCCGCACATGTCCTGCACCACCTCGACCAGCGGCTCCATGTCCTGGTCGTAATATTTCGAATGCAGGCCGGGCATCGGATAGCTCGCGCCCATCAGCGTGCGCGTCGTCGTGACGTCGAGCGGATGGTCGAGGCCCTTGTCGAGCTTGCGCGCCGAGAAGCATTGGAAGTCGGTGCACTGGCGGCCGTCGACATCGATGATCTGCAGATAGTCGCCGGCCTTGACGAAATAGGATTCGGCGGTTGCCGAATGCACCCTGAGATCGAGCACCGGATCGGCGAGCGGATCGGCAAGCTGCCCTCTCGTCTTCAGCCGGATGGTGGCGCGGCGCACGATCACGGTCAGCGTCGTCGCCGTGTTGTGGCCGTCGACCAGCATAGGCCCGCCAGGCGCCGCGATCAGCAGCGCGCCGTCGCGCTGGACCGAAAAGCTCTGCTCGGTGCCGGCCGGCGTGGCGCCGCCGAACACGCGCACCGCTCTGGGCTGATCGAGTTGTACCTGCCGGCGCTCAAGGCCGCGGCGCAGCGATGCGATGCTGTCATCGCCCTCTGCGAGCAACGCCTTGATGCCGGCGGCATTGCTGTTGGATTTCTCGCCGAGAATGCCGGGGTCGGTGACGCCCGACTTATCCCAGGCCAGCAACTCGCAGGCCTGACCACCCTCGACGTTGCGCACCGTGACCGTATCGCCCGCCTCGACCTCGATCAGCACCGCGCCATTGCCCTGGATCGTGTAGCGTTCCATCCCCGCCGGCAGCGCGATCTGGCCGGGCCTCAGGATGAGACTTGGCCTTGGCGGTCCGGCAGTGACAGCGGGGTAGGGCGACTGGCTCATCTCAGCTTGCGGTTCGAGAAACTAGTTTGCCTGTGTGTAAAATTATTTTCGCTGAGAGAATAGCAGGGTGGTCGCTTTTGGCAAGGCGCCGCCTGATCTTCCCTTCTCCCCTTGTGGGAGAAGGTGGCCTCGCGAAGCGAGGTCGGATGAGGGGTGTTCCAGGGAACGCAAACGTCTCACTCCGCTGGAACACCCCTCATCCGTCTCGGCGCTATCGCGCCGATCCACCTTCCCCCACAAGGGGGGAAGGAAGGGGGCGTCGCCGCTACGCCAATTCCTCGGAATGCCCGATCTCGACGCCATACTCCGCGGCCGAGTCCAGAATGGTGTGCCACAGGCTCTCGGCAAAGGTCGCGAACACCAGCAGATTGAACACCGCCTGTCCGTCGCGATCCGCGCCGCGCCACAGTGTGACGCTGGTGTGGTCCATCGACGTGGCTGCCGCCGCGCCTACGCCAAAAACATCGGGGTGCAGGTCGATCGACGACAGCTTGGCCAGCATGGTCCGCGCCTTGGCGCCGGAGATGCTGATCAACACCCGCGCATGCGACTGGTCGGAAAGCGAGGCCGAGCCGGTAAAGCCGGGCTCAAGGGCCTCGATCGAATGCTTGCCGCCTGTCGACAGGGCAAGGAACTGATCCGGCCCCGACCAGATCAACGTGGCATCCGCCGCGCCGAGCGCGTTCGGCGTTTCCGGAGCAGCAACGCCAAAGCGAGCCTTGGCCGCCTCGGCCATCTCAGCCGCCTTGCCACGCCGCGCCATTACCTGGACGAGGTCGAGATTGCGGATCTCGGTCAGCGACACGCCGGCATCGCCGCTCGCACCATGAGGCCCGGCAACGAGTGCGCGATCAAGCGGGCTGCGGGTCTCCCAGGAAAACTCAGCCACGCTGGCGCCCTCCATCCGGATCGTAGAAGACGGGATTGCAAATCTCGACGTCATAGTCTTCGCCGCGCAACGGATCGTGCGCATGCACGATCTCGCCGATACGCTCACGGCCGCGCTCGACAAGGGCAAGCCCGATCCAGTGGTCTGATGTCGGCGAGAAGCAGACCGAGGTGACATAGCCCTGGTCGTTATCAGGCCCGGGCGTCTGCCCCTTCGGAATGATGTGCGCGCCGGAGCGTAGCCGTCGCGCCTTGTCGGTCGGCTTGATGCCAACGACCACCTGCCGGTCCGCTGCAATCAGCGCCTCGCGTCCGGCCATGACGCGGCCAATGAAATCCTTTTTGGTCGACATCATCTTGCCGAGGCCAAGATCGGCCGCGGTTGTCGTGCCGGAGAGCTCCGGTCCGGCGACATGGCCCTTTTCGATGCGCATGACGCCGAGCGCCTCGGTGCCGTAAGGCGTCACACCGAACGGATGGCCCGCAATCATCAGATTGCGGGCCATCGCCTCGCCGTAGCGTGCCGGCACCGAAATCTCGAACGCCATTTCGCCGGAGAAGGAGATGCGGAACAGCCGCGCCTTGACGCCGCCGCGCAACGCGACTTCGCGCGCGCCCATGAAAGGGAAACCTTCGTTGGAGAGGTCTTCCGAAGGATCGACGATCTCTTTCAACAGATCGCGGGTCTTGGGTCCGGCAATGGAGAACTGCGCCCACTGGTCGGAGACCGAAGTAAGCTGGACATCGAGTTCCGGAAACAGCACCTGCCGGCAGAACTCGAGATGCTGCATCACCAGCCCGGCCTTGGCCGTCGTGGTGGTCAGGAAATAGTGGTCCTCGGCCAGCCGCGACGTCGTGCCGTCATCATAGACGATGCCGTCCTCGCGCAGCATCAGCCCATAGCGCGCCTTGCCGACGGCAAGATTGGAGAAGGTGTTGATGTAGACGCGGTCGAGGAAGGCGCCGGCGTCCGCGCCATGCACGTCGATCTTGCCCAGCGTCGAGACATCGCAGAAGCCGACGCCGCCGCGCACCGCCTTGACCTCGCGGGTCACCGATTCCAGCCAGTCCTTCTCGCCGGCGCGCGGATACCACTGTGCCCGTTTCCATAAACCGGTGTCGACGAAGATCGCACCCTGCTCGGCGGCCCAGTGATGCGACGGCGTCAGCCGTGTCGCGTGAAAAGTCTCGTCGCGGTGATGGCCGGCGAAGGCGCCGATGGCCACCGGCACGTAAGGCGGCCGGTAGATCGTGGTGCCCGTCTCGGGAATGGATCTGCCCGTGACCGCCGCCATGATGGCGAGGCCGGCGACATTCGAGGTCTTGCCCTGGTCGGTCGCCATGCCAAGCGTGGTGTAGCGCTTCAGGTGCTCGACCGATTCAAAACCCTCACGCTGCGCCAACTCGATGTCGGATGCGGTGACGTCATGCTGCTGGTCGACAAAGGCCTTGCCCTTGCCGGCGACATGCCACAGCGGCGTCAGCGAAAAGGCCTCGTCATCGGCCACCGGCGTGGAGCCTGAACCATTGCCACGTCCGGCATCGCGTGCCGCCGTCACGCCCGCCGCAAAACCTTCGCGCAGGCAGGCGCCAAGTCCGAAGGCACCGTTTGCGGCGCCCGCTGCGACCATGCCGGGCGGTGCGCCGTCAGGCACGAAGGCGGCGATGTCGTCGCGCCATTTCGGCCGGCCGCGATGGTAGGAGGTGAGCCCCACGGTCGGGTTCCATCCGCCGGAAACGGCAAGCCCGTCGGCTTCCACTTCGGCACGCGCGCCGCCGGGGAGCGAGACCGAAATCTTGCGCACGCCACTCTTGCCGCCATCGATGCCTCTAACCGAGCCATGCAGAACGGGAAAGCCGCCCTTGCTGGCAAGCGAACGATGCGCCGGCGAAATCTCCGCGCGCGCGTCGATCACGGCCGCCACTTGCAAGCCGGCACCGAGTGCGGTCTCGACCGTGCGCCAGCCATCCTCGTTGTTGGTGAACAGCGCCATGCGCTTGGCCGGGGCCGCCGCGTAACGTGTGATATAGCTGCGCATGGCGGACGCCATCATCACGCCTGGCGCGTCGTTGCCGGCAAAGACGATCGGCCGTTCGAGCGCGCCTGCGGCGACGACGCAGCGCTTGGCCACGATCCGCCACAGACGCTGCCGCACCTGATGCTCGGGCGGCGAGGGCACGTGGTCGTTGACGCGCTCGATCGCGCCATAGGTGCCGCCGTCATAGACGCCGAACAGCGTCGTGCGCGTCATTATGCGCACGTCGGGCAGGGATCCAAGTTCAGCCAGCGTCCGTGAAAGCCATTCGGCCGCCGGCATGCCGTCGATCGTGCCGCCATCGGCAAGCAGGCGGCCGCCGGGGGTAAAATCCTCCTCGCACAGGATGACGCGCGCACCCGTGCGGCCTGCGGCCAATGCGGCCGCGAGGCCGGTCGGGCCCGAGCCGGCGATCAGCACATCGCAATGCGCCCACGCCTTGTCGTAGTGGTCGGGATCGGCGATGCCCGCCGCGCGGCCAAGGCCGGCGGCGCGTCGGATTGCCGGCTCGTAGATCGCTTCCCAGAACTTCGCCGGCCACATGAAGGTCTTGTAGTAGAAGCCGGCGACGAAGATCGGCGCGAACAGCTGGTTGACCGACATGACGTCGAAATTGAGCGACGGCCAGCGGTTCTGGCTGGCGGCCTCAAGACCTTCATAGAGTTCGGCCGTCGTCGCCTTGGTGTTCGGCTCGCGCCGCGCGCCGCTGCGCAGTTCGACCAACGCGTTGGGCTCTTCCGACCCCGCTGTCAGGATGCCGCGCGGCCGGTGATACTTGAACGAGCGGCCGACCAGCTTGACGCCGTTGGCAACCAGTGCCGAGGCAAGCGTGTCGCCTTTGAAGCCGGAGTAGCTCTTGCCGTCGAAACTGAAATTCAGCGGCGCCGAACGGTCGACGAGACCGCCGGAAGAGAGGCGATGAGAGGTCATGGTGTCCGGCCTCTCATTTCATGGCGAAGGGCGGCGACGTTAGCAAAATTGCTCATTTCGCAACCTGCCTCGCCCCGGCGCCCGCTGCCGGCTCAACGGCCGAAATCTCGTGCGTCAGCGTGTTGCGGGTGACCTTCAGCCAGGCCCGGCAGCCGCCGCCGTGATACCAGTTCTCGTCCATCACGCCGGCGATATTGTCGCGCAGATAGACATAGTCATAGACGGCGTCCTCGCCGGCGTCGGCCGCCGGCCGCACCGGCTTGGCGTCGCCGAGATAGGTGAATTCGCCGAGGTCGCGTTCGCCGCAGAAGGGACAGGTAATGCGCATGGTTCCAGCCGCCTTCAGTGCAGGTTCGGTTGGGCGCCCTGGCCCTTTTCGTCGATCACCGCACCGGTCCGGAACCGGTCGAGGCGGAAGCGCGCGGCCTCCTTGTGCGATTCATCGCGCGCGATCAGATGGGCGAAGACAAGGCCCGAGCCGGGTGTCGCCTTGAAGCCGCCATAGCACCAGCCGGCATTGAGATAGAGCCCGTCGACCGGTGTCTTGTCGATGATCGGCGAGCCGTCCATCGACATGTCCATGATGCCGCCCCACTGGCGCAACAGCCGCACGCGGCCGATCATCGGGATGATCGCCATGCCGCCCTCGCAGACATCCTCCATCACAGGCAGATTGCCGCGCTGGGCGTAGGAATTGTAGCCGTCGATGTCGCCGCCGAAGACGAGGCCGCCCTTGTCGGACTGGCTGACATAGAAATGTCCGGCGCCAAACGTCATGACGCCGGGGATGAGCGGCTTGATCGCCTCGGAGACGAAGGCCTGCAGCACATGGCTTTCGATAGGCAGGCGCAGGCCCGCCATATCAGCGACGCGCGAGGAAGAGCCGGCAACCGCCATGCCGACCTTGCCGGCGCCGATCCTGCCGCGCGAGGTCTCGACGCCGGTCACCTTGCCGTTCGCGTCCCTGACAAAGCCGGTGACTTCGCAATTCTGGATGATGTCGACGCCAAGTTCACTGGCAGCGTGGGCGTAGCCCCAGGCCACCGCATCGTGGCGCGCCGTGCCGCCGCGCCGTTGCAGCAGCCCGCCTTGCACCGGGAAGCGCGCATGGTCGAAATTCAGGAACGGCAGCATCTTCTTCAGCGCCGGCTGGTCGAGCAGTTCGGCATCGATGCCGTTGATGCGCATGGTGTTGCCGCGCCGCGCATAGGCATCGCGCTGCGCGTCGGAATGATAGAGGTTGAGAACGCCGCGCTGGCTGACCATCGCGTTGTAGTTGAGGTCCTGCTCCATCCGCTCCCACAGCTTCATCGACAATTCGTAGAAGCCGGTGTTGCCGGGCAGGCCGTAATTGGAGCGGATGATGGTCGTGTTGCGGCCGGCATTGCCGGAGCCGATCCAGCCCTTTTCCAGCACCGCGACATTCTTGATGCCGAACTCGCTGGCCAGGAACCAGGCGGTGGCGAGCCCATGGCCGCCGCCGCCGATGATCACCACGTCGTAGCGGTCCTTCGGCGCAGCGTCGCGCCAGGTGCGTTGCCAGTTTTTGTGGCCGGAAAGAGCGGCGCGCGCGAGCGAGAAGATCGAGTATTTCATACGTTCATTCCGAGGTCGCTCGCACCGCCAGGACGATCAAATGTCCAGCGTGTGGTCGCGCTCCCATTGCGTGAAGTGCGAGGCATAGGAATTCCATTCCTGGTGCTTCAGCTTTAGATATGCCGACGAGAATTCCTCACCCAGCGCCGCCTTGAGCGATTTGTCCTTGTCGAACTCGCGCAAGGCGTCGAGCAGGTTGAGCGGCAGTTTCGGCGCGCCCTTCACCGTGTGGCCGTGCTGGTACATGTCGATGTCGTAGCGCTTGCCCGGATCGGCCTTCGAACGGATGCCGTCGAGGCCGGCGGCGATGATGACCGCCTGCAGGAGATAGGGGTTGGCCGCGCCATCCGGCAGGCGCAATTCGAAACGTCCAGGGCCGGGCACGCGCACCATGTGGGTGCGGTTGTTGCCGGTCCAGGTCACCGTGTTCGGCGCCCAGGTCGCACCCGAAATGGTGCGCGGCGCGTTGATGCGCTTATAGGAATTGACCGTCGGGTTGGTGATCGCGGCGAGTGCGGAGGCGTGCTTCATGATGCCGCCGAGGAAGTTCTTGCCCTTGGCCGACAGGCCAAGCTCCATTGAATTGTCGGCGAAGACATTGGTCTTGCCTGATTTGTCCCAGACAGAGATGTGGGCATGGCAGCCATTGCCGGTCAGGCCCTGGAAGGGCTTGGGCATGAAGGTGGCGCGCAGGCCGTGCTTTTCCGCGATCGACTTGACCATGAACTTGAAGAACGAATGCTTGTCGGCGGTCGGCAGCGCGTCGTCGAAGGCCCAGTTCATCTCGAACTGGCCGTTGGCGTCCTCGTGGTCGTTCTGGTAGGCGCCCCAGCCGAGCGCCAGCATGTGGTCGCAGATCTCGGCGATGACATCGTAACGGCGCATCACGGCTTGCTGGTCGTAGCAAGGCTTCGATGCCGTGTCGTATTCGTCGGAGATCGCCTTGCCGTCAGGCGAGATCAGGAAAAACTCGGCTTCGACGCCGGTCTTGACATGCATGCCGTCGGCGGCTGCCTCGGCGATCAGCCGCTTCAGCGTGTTGCGCGGCGCCTGGTCGACCTCCTTGTCGTCCATGATGCAGTTGGCCGCGACCCAGGCGACTTCCGGTTTCCACGGCAACTGGATGACGGAGTCCGGATCCGGCACCGCCAGCATGTCGGGATGCGCCGGCGTCAGATCGAGCCAGGTGGCGAACCCGGCAAAGCCCGCACCATCCTTCTGCATATCGGCGATCGCCTGCGCCGGCACCAGCTTGGCACGCTGGCCACTGAACAGGTCAGTGTAGGAAATCATGAAATATTTGACGCCGTTCTTTTTGGCGAAAGCGGCGAGATCGTTCCCCATTATAGTTCCTCGCTTATGGTATTTCGGGTGTGTGTTAGAAGCCGTTCTTCCCCGGTATCCAGTTGGTGCCGGCCAGCGGCACGCCGGCCATGGCGGCTG
This sequence comes from Mesorhizobium sp. M8A.F.Ca.ET.165.01.1.1, assembly GCF_004792065.1. Classification (NCBI taxonomy): domain Bacteria; kingdom Pseudomonadati; phylum Pseudomonadota; class Alphaproteobacteria; order Hyphomicrobiales; family Phyllobacteriaceae; genus Mesorhizobium; species Mesorhizobium sp. M8A.F.Ca.ET.165.01.1.1. The sequence continues at coordinate 341,854 of NZ_SRTH01000004.1, forward strand.
CCTCGATCGTCAATGCGACGAGGTCCTCGGGTTCGAGATTGTGCAGGCTGTTCTTACCGCAGGCGCGGGCGATGGTCTGCGCCTCCAGCGTCATCACCTTGAGATAGTTCGCCAACCGGCGGCCGGCGGCCACGGGGTCGACCCGCTTCATCAGTTCCGGGTCCTGCGTGGTGATGCCGGCAGGGTCCTTGCCCTCGTGCCAGTCGTCATAGGCGCCTGATGTGGTGCCGAGTTCGTTGTACTCCGCCTCCCAGCGGGGATCATTGTCGCCGAGCGCGACGAGCGCCGCGGTGCCGATCGACACCGCGTCGACGCCGAGCGCCAGCGCCTTGGCGACATCGGCGCCGTTGCGGATGCCGCCGGAGACGATCAGCTGCACCTTGCGGTGCATGCCGAGGTCCTGCAGCGCCTGCACCGCCGGCCTGATGCAGGCGAGCGTCGGCTGCCCAACATTTTCGATGAACACTTCCTGCGTCGCCGCCGTGCCGCCCTGCATGCCGTCGACCACGACGACGTCGGCGCCGGCCTTCACCGCGAGCGCTGTGTCATAGTAGGGGCGGGCGCCGCCGACCTTGACGTAGATCGGTTTTTCCCAGTCGGTGATTTCGCGCAGTTCGAGGATCTTGATCTCGAGATCGTCCGGGCCGGTCCAGTCGGGGTGGCGCGAGGCCGAGCGCTGGTCGATGCCTTTCGGCAGCGTGCGCATTTCGGCGACACGGTCGGAAATCTTCTGGCCGAGCAGCATGCCGCCGCCACCCGGCTTGGCGCCCTGGCCGACGACCACCTCGATGGCATCGGCGCGGCGCAGGTCGCGCAGGTTCATGCCGTAGCGCGACGGCAGGTATTGATAGACCAGTTGCTTGGAATGGCCGCGCTCTTCCTCGGTCATGCCGCCATCGCCGGTCGTGGTCGAGGTGCCGGACAGCGTCGCGCCGCGCCCGAGCGCTTCCTTCGCCGGGCCGGACAGCGAGCCGAAGCTCATGCCGGCGATGGTGATCGGAATTTTCAGTTCGATCGGCTTCTTCGCATGCCGCGACCCCAGCACCACGGATGTGTCGCAACGCTCGCGATAGCCTTCCAGCGGATAGCGCGAGATCGAGGCGCCGAGGAACAGGAGGTCATCGAAATGCGGCAGCTTGCGTTTGGCGCCGGCACCTCTGATATCGTAGATGCCGGTCGCCGCGGCGCGGCGGATTTCGGAAAGCGTGTAGTCGTCGAAGGTCGCGGATTTGCGCGGTGTCGTCGGCGGGTTGCGGTACGTCATCTTGCCTCAATACGCGTCGGCGTTGTCGATATTGAAATTGTAGAGCGTGCGCGCCGAACCGTAGCGCTTGAACTCCGACGGCTTTACCCCAGTCACGCCGGCGCGGTCGAGCAGGCCCTGCAGCAATTCCAGATGTTCGGGCCGCATCTCCTTGGCGATGCAGTCGGCGCCCAGACTATCGACCTTGCCGCGCACGAAAAGCCGTGCCTCGTAGATGGAATCGCCCAGCGCATCACCGGCATCGCCCAAAACCACGAGATTGCCGGACTGCGCCATGAAGGCCGACATGTGGCCGATATTGCCGTGCACGACGATGTCGATGCCCTTCATCGAGATGCCGCAGCGCGACGAGGCATTGCCCTCGATGACCAGCAGCCCGCCCCTGCCGGTGGCGCCGGCATACTGGCTGGCGTCGCCTTTCACCGTTATCGAGCCCGCCATCATGTTTTCACCGACGCCGGGGCCCGCAGAGCCGTGCACGGTGATGGCGCTGCCCGAATTCATGCCGCCGCAATAATAGCCGACGCTGCCGCGCACATCGATGCTGACGGGCTGGTCGACACCGACGGCGACCGAGTGGTTGCCTTTCGGGTTGAGCACTTCCCATGCCGTCTCATTCGAGCCGGCGGTCAGCTTATGGAGCGCCTGGTTGAGTTCCCGCAACGACTGGACGTCGAGGTCGAAGACGCGCGCATGGCTTTCGCGCGTTGCCTTGGAGGTTGCCGGCATGAACTCAATGCTCCCAGAAATAAACGGTTGCGGGCTCCGGTTCCCAGACCCTCGCATTGTCGATGCCGGGCAGTTTGGTCAGTGCCCGATATTCCGAGCCGAAGGCGACATACTGGTCGGTCTCGGCCATCACGGCGGGCTTGCAGGCGATCGGATCGCGCACCACGCCAAAACCATTCTTGGTGCCGACGACGAAGGTGAAGAAGCCGTCGAGGTCGGAGAGCGTGCCTTCCAGCGCCTCGCCGAGATTCTTGCCGTGCGCCATCTGCGAGGAAAGGTAGGCAGCGGCGACCTCGGTATCGTTCTCGGTCTCGAATTTCATGCCTTCGCGCACCAGCTCGCGGCGGACATTGTTGTGGTTGGACAGCGAACCATTGTGCACCAGGCACTGGTCGGCGCCGGTCGAGAAGGGATGCGCGCCCATCGTCGTCACGGCCGATTCCGTCGCCATGCGGGTGTGGCCGATGCCATGCGTGCCGGTCATCTTGCGGACATCGAAGCGATCGACGACGGCCTCCGGCAGGCCGACTTCCTTGTAGATTTCAACCGCTTCGCCGGCGCCCATGATGCGGACATCGGGCCTGAGCGACTGAAGGGCTTCACGCGCCGCGTCGACCTTGTCGGGCGTGGTCCTGACCACCGCGTGTGTCGATTTCACCGCAATGCTCACCGGCGCTCCGAGAGCCTTGGCGAGTTCGGCGTCCAGCCCGCGGAAATCGCGGTCAGGCTTCGGCGACTGGATGGTGATCTTGGCCTCGTTGCCCGATGTCGCGCCATAGATGGCGATGCCGGCGCTGTCGGGGCCACGATCGCTGAGCGATACCAGCATCTCCGACAGCATCGCGCCGAGCTTCGGCTCCAGCGCCTTGTCCTTCAGGAAAAGTCCAACGATTCCGCACATGTCAGCCTCCCGACGTTTGTGACTAGAGATGATGTACCGAATGAAATCCTTGAATTCAATGGGATGAAAAAAATTTTCCTCTGGTTACGTATGCGGCTCAATGCCACTCTGCGTAACATCGCCCTCGCGCTGGGCATTATGAGCCCATTTGGCGGCGCGGATACGGGCGATCTTATAGGCGTCGAGGATCGACAGCGCATAGATCAGGAAGCCGCCGGCGTGACGGCCGACGAAGTTGGCATCCGGCGGCGAAATCTTGGCGGTCACCCAGGCCAGAATGACCATGAAGAAAAGGAACTGCAGTCCGCGCACCGGTACGCCAAGAATGACATGCCCGCTTGCCGGCAGCACGATTGCGGCGCCCAGGACGAGATAAGGGCTCACTGGCGCCGGCGAAGTGTTTGAAGTGCTCATGCGGCCTGCCGTTCGCTTCGGTTGATGGCGTCGCGCAGCTTCGAGAGAGATACGAGCAGCCGTTCGATCAGCGTCGCATCGATACGCGTGTCACCGAACGCGGCCTGCCTGAAGACCCCGTAGCGTGCCCGCTCGGCCTCGGCCAGCAACCACACGATGCGCACTCCGTTTGGCGTGATCAGCAGCTCCTTGGCGCGGCCATCCGCAAAGGGTTCGAGATGGCCGGCGATGATGCCTTGCGGAAAACGCGTGCCTCTGCGGTCCGTCCGCAGCACCGCTTCGGCCGGAAATCCCGGAGCTTTCGGCAGCGTATGGTCCAGATGGTCGAAATTGGAGAATGTCGTCGGCGAGCCCGGCCGCATCATCATGTCGAACACCGCCGGCACCGCGACCTTTTCGGTAAGGGACACCGACAGCCAGCGCGCCGGCAGCTTTCGTGTCGCAAGCGTGTCGACGATGGTGCGCAACTGGACATGATGGCCGTTCCACGATCCTTCCCAGGTGATGACGCCGGCCGTGCCCTCCGAGACATTGGCCACGTCCGCGACGACGGTGCGAATGCTGGCCTCGTCGGCGGCGAGCGCGGCCGAGGCCCTGTCGCGGCTGCGGCGTGCCAGCCACGCAAAGTGAAGGACGAGAGCCAGGACAATTGCCCCGGCAAGCAGTGCTGATGTCACCTCGGACATTTTATCGTGCAAGGCCCGTCCAGATCCTGGGCGGGCCTACTCCCATCAATAGCCCTGCGGTTTCGGCCACGGCATGGTGAACTGGTCGCCACGCCGCACGAATTTGTAGCGGTAGAAGTGGAACCACAGCGAGATCAGGAAATAGAAAGCGACCATGGCGATCAACTGCGAGCCGAAGCCGAGGAAGATGGCGAAGAAGGTCACCACGCACAGGCAGAACAGCACGATTGCCGGCAGCGGATGGAAGGGGTGCGTGTAGCCGCGGCGGATCGACCCCAGCGGCCACTTCTTGCGGAACATCATGATGTTGATGCTCATGAAAGTGTACTGCAGGACCCCCGACAGGATCGAGAAGGTGATCGCCTGGTTGAGATCGGCGATGAAGGCGAAGGCCAGCGCGATCGGCAGCAGGAACAGGATCGAGCGGTAGGGCGTGCGGTATTTCGGATGCACCGCCGAGAACCAGCTCGGCAGATAGCGGTCGCGGCCGAGCGAGAACCAGGCGCGCGCCGCGTCGTTGATGCAGCCGTTTGCCGAGGCAAGCGCGGCGAGCAGCGTCGCTATGAACAGAAGGTTCTCGAGCAGCGGGCTTCCGGTCAGCTTGCCGGCATCCCACAGCGGATAATAGGTGATGCCGAGATATTCCCAGGGCATCAGCGAGGCGCAGACATACCAGGTCATGGCGGCGGCGATCAGAAGCGTGATCATGCCGGCCATCGTGCCGTAGGGCAGCGAGCGTGCGGGCGAGCGCACCTCTTCGGCCGCCTGCGTGGTGCCTTCGATGCCGAGATAATACCAGATGCCGAACTGGAAGGCGGCAATGACCCCGATCCAGCCATAGGGCAGCGCGTTGCCTGGAGTGACCAGTTCGTTGAGCTTCAGCACCGCGCCTTGCGTCCACGGGCTGACCGAGAAGAACAGGACGACGATCGAGACATAGGCGATTGCCGTGATGACGAAATTGACGTTGAGCGTCATCAGCACGCCGCGATAGTTGAGCCAGGCCAGCACCACGATGGTCGCGGCGATGAAGGAATTGTGGGTTAGCCCTTCGACTCCGGCCTTGGCGACGATCGTGTCGCCGAGCAGGATGGCGTCAGACACTTCCAGCATCGTGTAGGCAAAGACCAGGAACAGCGCGACGTTGAACGCCATCAGCGGGCCCACGATGTGCTTGGCCTGGGCGTACTGGCCGCCGGCGGCGGCGACAGTCGACGTCACCTCGGAATCGATCATGGCCACCGAGGTGTAGAGCAGTCCGACGACCCAGCACACGATCAGGGCCGCCAGCGCGCCGCCCTTGTCGGCCGAGAAATTCCAGCCGGTGAACTCGCCGACCAGAACGATGCCGACACCGAGCGCCCAGACATGGGCCGGGCCGAGCACCCGAAGCAGCGATACCCGGTCGCCGTGAATTGTGGTGGTGATGTTGTTTTCAAGCGCGACCGTCATCGATCAATCCCCACTCAGATCCGGTGTTTTTCGGAAGCGGCTTCAAGCTCGCCTTCACGCGACGAGGTCAGAACGTCCTCGGAGTAGTTTGTATCGATCTTGAACCAGTCGTAGAGCATCCACAGCGCGAGCACGATCGAGATGCCCCAGCATGCGTAAGAGAGTGCCACCCACATGATCGTGTCCCCAAATTCTTCGTCGCCAAACTCTATTTGTCGTCGAACTTCTCGTTGATGACATCGCGATATTCGCGGTCGGATGCCCGGAACAGGAACACGAAATAACCGATCAGGACGGCCGCCATGATGATCAGTGTCGGCCAGTCGATGATGTAGTGGAACCGGTTCTGGATGATGTCGTGCGCGGTCTCCGGCGTATAGCCGAGCTTTTCCCAGATCGAGGCCATGGTCGGATTCTGCCCGAGCGCTTCCCAGGTCTTGGCATCGAGTGCATCGATGGATTTTGCGGCCCCGGCAAGACCAAGCTTCAGCGGTAGCCACAGCGCCACGAAGATGGCGACCACGACAACGGCGATGTCGAAGACTTGCGCGGCCTTGCTCTGCTCCGGCGGCGTGTAGCGGGACATTGTTTCTCCCCTCAGGACTTGCGGTTGCGGGACGCGTCGGCGTTCTTGATGTCGAGCCCGTAGATGAACTCCTTGTCTTCCTTGTAGTGTTTGACCATCGCCAGGATGGCCGCCGTGTTGAAGATGAGCACCGCGGCGGCGGCCATGGCTACGACGGCCTTGATGCCGCCCTGCGGAATGTATGGCCAAGTCATGAGGAGGACGAAGAGGATCGTCGCCCACAGGCAGACGATCAGAAGCGCGGATCCGCGCAAATCGGAGCGGTACAGCGCTTCGATGCGCTGCTGCAGGTCTGACATCGGTTTTCCCCTTCTTTGCCGACGCCCGGTTCCGAATCCACCGCCCGCCGCCCTCTTTCAAGAGAGTGAAATTTTTTTCATAAGTTCCGCTCGAATCCCCGACTTGTCAAGACGAATTTGCGTAGAGTTAACCGCTCGCTTCGAGTGAACAATTTTGCCTGACAATGAAATTATTTGCTTCAAGGGGATTGCAGGCTTCCCGCGTTTGCGGTCAATATTCCATCCAAAGCTCCGGCCTCGGGCAAAGGAGCAGGGAACAGCATGATTTTCGAACGGAGGACGAGCGGATGACGGCATCCTGGAGATTTTCAACCCTGGCGGATCGCCATCGCGCTCTGGGGTCGAAACTCGAAGACTGGAGCGGAATGGGCACCGCCTGGACCTATGACAAGGATGCCGATGAGGAATATGTCGCCATCCGCACCAAGGCCGGACTTATGGATGTTTCCGGCCTGAAGAAGGTTCACATCACAGGGCCGCACGCCTCGCACCTGATCGACCTCGCCACCACGCGCGACGTGGAGAAAATCTATCCCGGCAAGTCGGCTTACGCCTGCATGCTGAACGAAGCGGGAAAATTCACCGACGATTGTATCCTCTACCGTACCGGGCCGAATTCCTGGATGGTGGTGCACGGCTCGGGCACCGGCCATGAGGAATTGCAGCGAGCGGCCATGGGCCGGGACGTGTCGCTGCGCTTCGACGACAATCTGCACGATTTGTCGCTGCAGGGGCCGACGGCGGTCGACTATCTGGCCAAGCACGTGCCGGGCATTCGCGACCTCAACTACTTCCATCACATGCAGACGCAGCTCTTCGGCTTCCCCGTCATGATCTCGCGCACCGGCTACACCGGCGAGCGCGGCTACGAGATTTTCTGCCGTGGCCAGGATGCCGGCACGATCTGGGACAGGATCCTCGACGAGGGCAAAAGTCTCGGCATCATTCCCTGCCGCTTCACCACGCTCGATATGCTGCGAGTCGAGAGCTATCTGCTCTTTTACCCCTATGACAATTCGCAGAAATACCCGTTCGACAATGAAGGCCCCGGCGACACGCTGTGGGAACTCGGCCTCGACTTCACCGTCAGCCCCGGCAAGACCGGTTTTCGCGGTGCCGAGGAGCACTATCGCCTGAAAGGCAAGGAGCGCTTCAAGATCTACGGCGTCCTGCTCGACGGCAAGGAGCCAGCCGATGAAGGCGCGCCGGTCTATCGCGACGGTAAAAAGGTCGGCGTGGTGACCTGCGCCATGTATTCGCCGCTGGTCAAGAAATCGATGGGCATCGCCCGGCTCGACGTCGACTGCGCGGTCAAGGACACCAAGCTCGAAATCCGCAACAAGAGCGGATCGATCAAGGCGACGGCGCAGCCCTTGCCGTTCGACGATCCCAAGAAGACCAAGCGCACGGCGAAAGGCTGAGGCATAATCGACAGCGAGGGTTTCGAGGCACAAAGACAGAATGGCAGCCAAGACCATCATCAGCCGGCCCATTTACGGGACCCTGTCTCCGCAGCCGGGCAAGCATCATCTTTTCGTGGCGGATGCCGAAGGCGCGCTCGCGATAAAAGACATGGCCGCCAGGGCTCCGGCCGGATTCTTCGACGGAGCCGAAATCGTCTTCATTGCCGGTCCAGACGGCAAATACGTTGCCGCTCTCGAAGCCTTGAAGCCGGCGCAACTGCACATTGCGCCGTCCTTCGCTAGCCTGCTGCCGCGTCTGAAGCAGACCCTGACCAACGCGCATATGGGCTTGCGCCTTTATCTTGCCGGCACCGAAGGGCTGATCGGCCAGGCCATGCAGGTGGCGCTCGAAGCCGGCATCGACCACACCTCCATGCAGACCGAGCATCGCGGCTCGCTGGCGCGGCGCATGCAGTGCGTGCACTGCAAGGGCATAACCGAAAATGTGACGACGCAGCCCGCGACCTGTTCGCATTGCGGCCTGCTGCTTCTGGTGCGCGACCACTATTCGCGACGGCTCGCCGCCTTCCAGGGCGTCTGCATCAACGCCGAGGACCGCTCCGAGATTCCTCCGACCGAGGAGGCCTTCCCATGAGCACCGGCACCACCAAGCTCGATGTCGTCGTCAGCGACGTTGTCCCGGTCAATGACCTGGTCACCCGCTTCCATTTCCGCCGGCGTGACGGCGGGTTGTTGCCCACCTTTTCTGGCGGCGCCCATGTCGTGGTCGAGATGCGCGATGGCGAGCGCACAAGGCTCAATCCCTATTCGCTGATGGGCTCGCCGCTCGACACGCGCGAATACACCATCTCGGTGCGCCGCGACGATGTCGGTCGTGGCGGCTCGCTGTTCATGCACAACCAGGTCCGGCCGGGGCTGGAGATGGTGGTAAGCTATCCGGTCAACCTGTTCTCGCTTGATCTCAGGGCGAAAAAACACCTGATGCTGGCCGGCGGCATCGGCATCACGCCGTTCATGGCGCAGACCGCGCAACTGGCTGGCGAAGGCGGCAATTTCGAACTGCACTACACCTGCCGCACCGCCTCGCTTGGTACCTATGCCGACCTGCTCCGGGAACGCTACGGCCGTCGGGTCCGACTCTATCACGATGACCTTGAGGAGCGCATCGATCTCGACCGGCTGTTGTCCTCGCAACCGCTCGGCACGCATCTCTATGTCTGCGGCCCCGCCGGCATGATCAACTGGGTGCGCGACCGCGCCGCCGCGCTCGGCTGGCCGCCGGAGACCGTGCACTACGAGCATTTCGCGGCGCCCCAGCCCGGCCTGCCATTCGACGTGACGCTCGCCGTCAGCGGCAAGACGATCCGCGTCGGCTCGCAGCAGAGCCTGCTCGAAGCCATCGAGGCGGCCGGCGTCGATCCACCCTATCTCTGCCGTGGCGGCGTCTGCGGCCAATGCGAGACCAACGTCATCTCGTGCGACGGCAAATTCATCCACAACGACCATTGGCTGAGCGAGGAAGAACACCGTTCCGGCAGGAAGATCATGCCGTGCGTGTCGCGCTTCGAAGGCCGGTCGCTGGTGCTGGAACGGTAGAGCATTTTGCAGCCAAGTGGATACTTGGCGTCGCAGAAATGCGGCTAAAACAAAGAGATAGAGCGGGCATCCCGCTCTAGGAGGAAATCATGGGCATCACCTTTCGCAAGGAAACGTTCCGCGACGACTTCACCTTCAGGAACAGCCCTGAGCACATCAGACGATTTCCGTTCCCGTTCCACGAAGACAGCTACATGTATGCAGTCAATATCGAGCCGCATGTCGTCGGCCCGAAGGGCTCGGTGCTGGAGAACCTGATCGACGTCGACGAACACTATGTCGCCGAGATGCAGGACCGCGCGATGGTGCTGGCAGAGGATCCGCTGCGCTGCCAGTCGCTGCCGCACATGACGCTCGCCAGCTGGGATCTGCTGGAACTTTTGATGGAGCAGCAGGCACTGGGTTACCCCGAGCATTTCACACTGATGCGCGACGGCGATCGCTGGCGCTGGATCAACCGGCCGCTCGGCATCGATGACACCTTCACCTTCGGCGACACCTCGACTTTGCCTTACGGGCCGATGGAATACATCACCCGCCAGAGCCAGGGCGATTTCTGCATCCTCGACCAGCGCGACGGCAATCTGTGGATGGATGCCGGCATGGTCACCACCCAGGCCGACTGGTCGCTCGATTTCGACATCGGCATGAATTTCTTCGAGTGGCACGCGCCGGTGCCGCTGGCGCATGAGAAGGGGATTTTCGTCAGGGCGCTGAAATTCCTCACCAATATCCAGCAGGGCAAGCCGGCCAGGCGACTGAACTGGACGATGACCATCAATCCGCGCCTCGATACCAGCCCCGAAAACTACCACAAATGGGGTCCGGACCGGGCAACGGTGACGCCCGAGAACGTCGGCGACAAGGTGCATCTGCGGGTCGAGTTGCAGAGCTTCTGGCGGCTGCCGCGCTCCAACGGCATCGTCTTCCCGATCCGCTGCTACCTGATCAAGATGGACGAACTGGTGACGCAGCCGAAATGGGCGCGGCGCCTGCATCGCGTCATACGCGACCTGCCGGAGGAACTCGCCACCTATAAGGGCTTGACCCGCTATCGGTCGACATTGGTCGAGTGGCTGTCGAAGCTGGATGATGGGAGCGCGACATCACCGGGGTTTGGGCCGGATTGACCTCCAAAGACTTGGGTTCCTCGCCCCCGCCAGAGGCGGGGGAGAGGTGTCCGCGAAGCGGACGGAGAGGGGGCCTTCGTAGGGCGCTCCCCTCTCCGTCTCGGCTTCGCCGAGCCACCTCTCCCCACTACAGGGGCGAGGAACCAAGTGCCTAACCAGCGCTGTTCTGCGGATAGCAGATAATCGAAAGGTACCGCATCGGCAGCCGCGTCAGTTCTTCCGGCCCGTGCGGCGCGTCGGCGTCGAAGAACAGGCTGTCGCCGGGCTTCATCGGATAGAGGTTGCTGCCATGCCGGTAAACGACCTCGCCCTCGAGCATGTAGAGGAACTCCATGCCTTCGTGCTGGAAGGTCGGGAACACGTCGGAATCCTCGGTCAGCGTGATCAGATAGGGCTCGACCACGACGCCGCTGGTGTTGGAACCGATATGACCGAGCAGATTGTACTGGTGGCCGGCGCGCGTGCCGCGGCGTTCGACGTCAAGGCCTTGGCCGGCCTTGACGAAGACAGCGCTGCGTTCTTCCTCGAAACGGCGGAAGAAGGCGGTGACGGGAACGCCGAGCGCCCGCGACAGCGCCTGCAGCGTGGTCAGCGACGGCGAAGTGATGCCGTTCTCGATCTTGGACAGCATGCCCAGCGAAATGTCGGTGGCGACGGCGAGATCGGCGACGGTGATGCCGAGTTTCTTGCGGAACGCCCGCACCTCGCGGCCGATCGCCACCTCCAGCACCTTCTCGCGGGTATCACGGATGGCGTGCGGGTTCTGCGTCAGCGGCGCTCGGATAGTCTTGCCGTCCGCCGAGACCTTTGGCTGCGGCTTTGGTTTGGCGCCGGCAAGCCCGGCCTTGGTACTGTCTTTCGCCATGTCGCCCCCGGACTTCGCGGATTTATTTCACTCAAGGTGAACATGTCAGGTGGCGATACAGCAGCGCAACCGCAACGGCAAGCCGTCTTGTGGTGCATGCGCCGGTCCTTTGAGTGCGAACGTCGCGGGTTTTTCGCCAGGAATCGATTGTGCGCAAATGCCGTTTCCGCAGATCGCTGTTGACAGCACGGAAGGGCCAATTACTGTCCTGTCAGTGAAATTTGTTTCGCTGGGGAAATCAAAAAAGAGGAGGCCCGGAAATGAAAACTCGTGTTGCCGTCATTGGAGCCGGGCCGTCCGGTCTGGCTCAGCTCAGGGCCTTCAAGTCGGCTGCCGACAAGGGCGCCGAGATTCCCGAGATCGTCTGCTTCGAAAAGCAGTCCGACTGGGGCGGCCTGTGGAACTACACCTGGCGCACCGGGCTCGACGAACATGGCGATCCCGTGCACGGCTCGATGTACCGCTACCTCTGGTCGAACGGGCCGAAGGAATGCCTGGAATTCGCCGACTACACATTCGAGGAGCATTTCGGCCGGCCGATCGGCTCCTACCCGCCACGCGCCGTGCTGTGGGACTACATCAAGGGCCGCGTCGAGAAGTCGGGCCTGCGCAAATGGGTGCGCTTCAACAGCCCGGTGCGCATGGTGACCTTTTCCGACGAGACGAAGAAATTCACCGTCACCGCGCATGACCGGACCAACGACGTGACTTACTCCGAAGAGTTCGACAACGTCGTTGTTGCCTCCGGGCACTTCTCCGTGCCCAACGTGCCTTATTTCGAGGGCTTCTCGACCTTCAACGGCCGCATCCTGCACAGCCACGATTTCCGCGACGCGATGGAGTTCAAGGGCAAGGACATCCTGATCATCGGGCGTTCCTATTCGGCCGAGGACATCGGTTCGCAATGCTACAAATACGGCGCTAAATCGATCACCTCCAGCTATCGCTCCAAGCCGATGGGTTTCAAATGGCCGGAGAATTGGAAAGAGGTGCCGCTGCTGCAGAAGGTCGTCGGCAAGACGGCGCATTTCAAGGACGGCACGACCAAGGATGTCGATGCCATCATCCTGTGCACCGGCTATCTCCATTCCTTCCCCTTCCTGACCGATGACCTCAAGCTCAAGACAGCCAATCGCATGTGGCCGCTCGACCTCTACGAGGGCGTGGTCTGGGAGAAGAACCCGAAGCTGTCCTATATCGGCATGCAGGACCAGTTCTACACCTTCAACATGTTCGACGCGCAGGCCTGGTTCGCCCGCGACGTCATCATGGGCCGCATCAAGCTGCCCTCGGCCGAGGCGATGGCGGCGCATGGCGCCAAATGGCGCGCCCGCGAGGAGACGCTTGAGGACGCCGAGCAGATGATCTGGTTCCAGGGCGACTACACCAAGGAATTGATGGACCAGACCGACTATCCCGGCTTCGACGTCGAGGCGGTCAACCAGACCTTCATGGAGTGGGAGCATCACAAGGCGGAAGACATTATGAGCTTCCGCGACCATTCCTATCGCTCGCTGATGACTGGCACCATGGCGCCGCTGCACCACACACCGTGGCTGCAGGCGCTGGACGATTCGATGGAGAGCTATCTCGAAGTGAAGGGCGTCGCGGCGGAGTAGCCGCCGCGCACCTTGCTGACTATCCCAATCTTGCCCGCGCCTTCGCCGTCCAGGCGTTGAACACCCGGTCGGCGACGATGCCGATGAAGGCGATGGCGAGGCCGGCGACAATGCCGCGGCCGGAATCGGCCTTCGACAGCGCGATGAACACTTCCTGGCCGAGGTCGCGGGTGCCGACCATGGCGCAGATGATGATCATCGCCAGCGCCATTAGGATCGTCTGGTTGACGCCGAGCATGATTTCGGGAAGCGCCAGCGGCAATTGCACACGGAAAAAAGTCTGGCGCGGCGTGCAGCCGGAAACCTTCGCCGCCTCGATCAGTGCCGGCGGCACCTGCCTGATGCCATGATTGGTGTAGCGGATCGCCGGCACCACGGCGAAGGCTATCGTTGCGATCATTGCGGTGACATCGCCGACACGAAACAGCATCACCACCGGAATGATGAAGCAGAACGACGGCAACACCTGCAGGGTGTCGATGACGGGCGTGACGATCTTTTCGAAGCGGTCGCTTCGCGCCGCCGCAAGCCCGATCGGAATGCCGATCAGGCAGGCTATGAAGGCCGAGATGCCGCAGAGATAGACCGTCGCCATGGTCTTTTCCCAAAGGCCTGTGATGGCGCAGAAGGCGGTGAGTGCCGCGACAAGTGCAGCCAGCCGCAAGCCTGAGAGCTGGTAGCCGGCAAGGCCGAGCAGGAACACCGCGCCCAGCCAAGGAAAGCCCTCGCAAAAGGCACGCAGCGGGTTAAGCAAGTTGAGGATAAGCGCCACCCGAAACGCTTCGATGATGTCGAAGAAGTTGATCGTCACCCAGTTCACCGCCGCTTTCCACAATGGCGCGGTGGTGAAGGTGATCGCCTTCGGCACGGCCGCGAAAGCCGGCACGAACAGGCCGAGCAGCGTGGTGACGGCAAGAATCGCAATGGCCAGCGTCAGATTGGGGTAGCGCCGCCAGAAACGCGGGCTGGCGGACGACCGGTGGACATTGCCTGTTGCCTGTTTGTGGGCGATGGCCTGGCTCAGCCGGTCGAGCGCGATGGCGAGCGCGACGATGGCCAGCCCGGCTTCCATCGCCTCGCCGACCTTCAGCGCGCGCAGGGCGAGCAGCACGTCGTAGCCGAGCCCGCCGGCGCCGATCATCGAGGCGATGATCACCATATTCAGCGCCAGCATGATCACCTGGTTGACGCCAACCATCAGCGTCGGCCGTGCCGAGGGCAACAGCACCCGCCACAATTTCTGCCGCGCGGTGCAGCCGGCCATGTCGCTGAACTCGCCGATCTCCAAGGGCACCCGCGTGAGGCCGAGCATGGTTGCCCGCACCATCGGCGGCGTGGCGAAGATGGCGGTGGCGATCATCGCCGAGACCGGGCTGTTGCCGAACAGGAGCAGCATCGGGATCAGGTAGGCAAAGGTCGGGATCGTCTGCATGAGGTCGAGGGCAGGGGAGACGATGAGCCTCTCCGCCCACGGCTTGCGCCACGCCCAGATGCCGGCGAATAGCCCGGTGAGAATGCAGAACGGCACCGCGATCGAGATCAGCGCCAGGGTCAGCATGGCGCTGGTCCACTGGCCGAACAGCGCGATGTAGAGGAAACAGCCGCCAACCAGCATGCCAAGTTTTCTGCCGCCGGCTGCATATCCTGCAATGAAGGCGGTCGCACAGACGCCAACCCAGGACAAACGCGGCAGCACGAAAGCGTCCGCGCCGTGACCGATCTTGAAATTCTTGGCCAAGAGGTTGAGCGCGAAGTCGAGCGGCACGCCGAGCATCGCGGTGACCGAGCGGGTCAGCCAGGACAGGTTCGACTTGATCCAGCCCATCAGCGCGCTGACCCAGTCGGCGACGGGCACGACGGCGCTCGCCGGATAGTCGACAGCCCAAGGGACGACGTCCTGCAGCAGGAACACCACCAGCACGGCGGCAAGCGCCAGCACCCAGATCACCAGCCACCGTTGAATCGGCGGCCTTGCCTGGCTGCTGCTTGCCGTTACAGTCATGCGCCGGCTCGCTCGATGCCGGCCAGAAGATCGATCACCGCTTGCGGCGTCACCTCGCCGATCGGCTTGCCGGTGCCGTTGACCACGGCGAACGGTTTACCGGCGGCAACGATGCTGGCCGAGAAGCTGGCGATCTTGGCCTCCGGCGCCACCGTGCCGCCATGTTCGGCGCCATCGCAAGGGCGCATCAGGCTGCGTGCCGAAATCACCTTGGCGCGGTCGACGTCACGGGTGAACTCGGCGACGTAGTCGGTCGCCGGATTGACCACCAGTTGCTCCGGCGTGCCGATCTGGATGACTTCGCCGTCCTTCATGATGGCGATGCGGTCGGCCAGCCTTATCGCCTCGTCGAAATCATGGGTGATGAAGACGATGGTCTTGTGCAGCATGGTCTGCAGCCGCATCAGCTCATCCTGCATCTCGCGGCGGATCAATGGATCGAGCGCCGAGAACGGCTCGTCGAGAAACCAGATTTCCGGCTTGGTGGCGAGACTGCGGGCGATGCCGACACGCTGCTGCTGGCCGCCCGACAATTCGCGCGGATAGAAATGCTCGCGCCCGCGCAGGCCGACGAGTTCGATGACTTCCCGGGCGCGAGCCTCGCGTGTCGAACGATCCTGTCCCTGGATGCTGAGCGGGAAGGCGATGTTGTCGAGCACGTTCAGATGCGGCAGCAGCGCAAAATTCTGGAACACCATGCCCATGCGGTGGCGCCTGAGTTCGATCAGCGCGGCATCGGAAATCTCGAGCAGGTCCTTGCCTTCGAATTCGACCTTGCCATGTGTCGGTTCGACCAGCCGCGA
The DNA here is from genome assembly GCF_004792065.1 of Mesorhizobium sp. M8A.F.Ca.ET.165.01.1.1. Classification (NCBI taxonomy): domain Bacteria; kingdom Pseudomonadati; phylum Pseudomonadota; class Alphaproteobacteria; order Hyphomicrobiales; family Phyllobacteriaceae; genus Mesorhizobium; species Mesorhizobium sp. M8A.F.Ca.ET.165.01.1.1. Next base: position 357,624 of record NZ_SRTH01000004.1, read on the forward strand.
CATGCAGCGCACCAGCGTCGACTTGCCAGACCCTGACAGGCCCATGATGATGAAGATCTCGCCCTGTCGGATTTCGAGGTCGACGGCGCGCACCGCGCCGACCAGCCCGGCTCCGGCTATGTCGGCTGCGCTGGCCTTGCCGTCGCGCTCGCGGATGAAATTGGCGGCGTTCGTCCCAAACAGTTTCCAGACATTGCGGCAGGCAAGTTTTATCGGCCGGGGATCTTTCCCCGTTGCGTTCGATGCCTGTTCAATAGCTTTCGTCATTCAGTCGTCCTTCTGGAACACCAGGAATTGAGACCCGGCTGGTACCAGCCGGGTCTCCCTTTTCCAGTCGGAGCGATCACTGCGCCCAGGCTTTCCAGTCGGCTTCGTGGGCGGCGATCCAGGCAGCGGCGACATCCTCCGGCGTCTTGCCGTCGAGATCGATCTCGCCGCTCATCTTGTTCAACTCGTCGGTGTCGATCGTGTAGGCTTTGGCCACCTTGTAGGCGACCGGCCATTTGTCCTTCATGCCGTTCCAGGAATATTTCCAGATCTCGCCATGCGGCTTGCCGCAGTCGTATTTGGCGTCCGGGTTCACGCCCCATTTCGGGTCGTTGTAGCACTCGGGTGTGTATTCGGGGAATTGCACCCATTCGCCCTTGTATTTTGCAGGCGCCCAATGCGGTGAGTAGATCCACAGCATGATCGGCGCCTTGCGCTGATAGGCGGAATCGAGTTCGGCGAACATCGCCGCATCGGTGCCGGCATGGATGACGGTGAAGGGCAGTTTCAGCGCCGCGACACGTTCGTCGTCAAAACCTTCCCAGGTCACCGGGCCACCGAGATAGCGCCCTTTCGGTGCCGTCTCGGCGGTCGAGAACGATGCCGCGCAGGCGGCGTCGAGCAGGGCGTGCCAGTCCGGCAAGGTCGGGCACTTTTCCTTCATGTATTCGGGAAACCACCACTCTTCCTTGGCTTTTGGGCCGAGCTTGCCGAGCCGTTCGGTCTGGCCAGTGGCGTCGGAGGCCTTCATGGCCTCGCCGGCGGTGGTGTCCCAGAACTCCAGGCCGACATCGATGTCGCCATTGGTGAGGCCGGTGGTCAGGCTGGAGAGATAGTCGGCGGTCGGATATTCGACGGTATAGCCGAGCTTTTCCAGGATGCCGCCGAGGATCTTGGCGTTGAGGTTGACGCTGGTCCAGTCGAACAAGGCAATCTTGATCGGGTCGTTGGACTCCGGTGCCGCTGCCTGCGCTGTCGGCGTCATGACACTTGCCGCGGCAAGTGCAAAAGCTCCCATTGAGAATTTCGAAATCACACTGCGAACTGGCATTGCTTGGTTCTCCTTCAAGCTGTGACGTTTATTGGTCGTTCCCTTCTTGCGTCTTTTCTTGATTGTGTTGGAAAGGCTGGCTGTTGCGCAAGGCTGTTGTCGCCAGCGGCGCAAGGCCGGCGCGGCGATGCTCGATTTCGATGATGACGGATGCTGCCGGGGCGGCCCAGTCTCATGGCCGATCGATCGCCGCGATAGCAATCCGCGGATCACTTGCCAGTCCTGCGGCGCTCTGCAAGGTGCGAGCCATCAAGGTCATGATCTCGGCTGTTGGCCGGCAAGCCCCGTCTCGCCAGCGCGTTTCATAGGATGAAATTATATATACCAACGTTCATGCCGCGCAACGACTAACGCTACGTTCGCGGCGTATTTCAGGCTGCAGGCCAAGTCGGCCGACGCCGACGGACAGGGCTCGCATGCCTGTTACCAGCAGACGTAGCCGCCGTCGACGATCAGGTCGAGGCCGGTGACGAAGCTCGACGCCCGGCTGGCCAGGAACACTGTCGGCCCGACCATTTCCTCGGGCGCCGCCATTCGTCCCATCGGCGTGTCGCGTTTGAAGATCTTGACCTCTTCCGCAACCTCCGGCCGCTTGTTCATCGGCGTCAGCGTGTAGCCCGGGCTGACGACGTTGACGCGCAGCCCGCGATCGGCCCACTCCATGGCCAGGCTCTTCGACATATGGATGACGGCGGCCTTCGAGGAATTGTAGTGCGCCTGCGTCAGCCCGCGATTGATGATGGTGCCCGACATCGAGGCGATGTTGATGATCGAGCCCTTGCCGCGCGCCAGCATCTTGCGCGCTTCGGCCTGGCAGGACAGGAACACGCCGGCGACATTGACTTCGTGCACCCTCCGCCATTTGTCCAGCGACAGCGCCTCCGCCGGTTCCGAGCCGGCAATGCCGGCATTGTTGACAGCGACCGTCAACGCACCGAGTTCGGCTTCGATGCGATCGATGGCCGTGGCCAGGTCGCTCTCCGACGTCACCGTGCCTGTCAGCACCAGCGCCCGGCGGCCGAGCGCGGTGATCCGGTGGGCGGTTTCGTCCAGCCCGCCCTTTGATGCATGGCCAAAACAGGCGACATCGGCGCCGGCTTCGGCCAGCCCGATGGCGATTGCCTGGCCGATGCCGCTGCCGGCACCGGTGACCAGTGCGACGTCACCATTCAGTTTGAAAAGATCCATTGCTAGCCCTCCCTGTGCGGTGAGGGTATTCGCTATGCCGTCTCTCGATCAACCTCTTCAGAAATCACAGGCCTTCGGGCGCATTTCAGAGGACCAGTCCTTCAGCGGTACCGGTTTGAACTTGCCCTTGATGGGTTTGCCCGCCTCCAAATCCTTGGAGACGGTACCCTTGCCGGTGAGATAGTTGATGTCGCAATCGCCAAGCGTCGTCTCGACGCCGCTCGACGTCTGCTGGTTCCAGTCCCAATTGCGGCTATAGCCGCCGACCAGGAACTTGCCCTGGCGATGCACGATCGTCAGCGTCTCTTCCGTCGATTTGCTGGCGCCGCAGCCGAAGCAGGACGTAACCGACAGCGATCCCTTGTCCTTGCTTTCGAGATCGATGACCCGGTCTTCCGTCAGCCCTTTCCTGACGAAATCCGCTTGGCGTGAGGGACCGGGCTTTTCCGCGTCCAGATAGATGTAGAGATCGGCGGGGCCGCCGGCCTCTTGCTGGACGACCGCCCGGTCGCTCTTGCCGTCCCGATCGATGTCGAGCTTCAACTCGAAGGCGGGAGCGTTCTTGGCAAGCACCGGCATCGGCGTCGCCGCCAGGGCGACAAGCCAGGGCCAAATCGCATGATGGAGTGCTTTCCTCATAAGCAGGTGTCCGCCGCGGCACAAAAATAGCACCGCTGCCGACGGACGCAAATGCGAAACGCAAGGCTGAACCAGGTCCTGACCAGTCGAGCGTGAAGGCTCAGAAATATCCGTCGGACGCGGCCGTGGCCTCCTTAGGGATTTCGACGCCGTCGACCAGGATCTTGTCGACCAGTTCGTGGTGGAAACAGACCAGTCCCTTGATGCGTTCTGCTTCATGCACCGGCTCTGGATAGTACCAGACCAGGTTCTCGTGGCGCTTCTTGGCTGTCGTCACGTGATAGTAGTTGGAGATGCCCTTATAGGGGCAGCGTGAGATGTAGCGGCTGGGCGCAAACATATCGAGCCGTGTGTCCGAAATGGGCAGATAATGGCGCACTGGATGCCCGGTCTCGAACAGGAACACGCCGCGCCGTGAATCTGCGACCTGCTCGCCATCGAGGATAACCTGTACGCGCCGCGAGGAGGGCAGGCAGTCGACGCGGCGGAACGGATCGCGGGCATGGACGAAGATCTCCTCGTCCTCCTCGAACCAGTGGCCCATCTTGCTCCACACGAACGACATGTAGCCTGAGATCGGCGGGCAACCCTTGACGGGATCGAGATAGCGCCATGCGCCATCCTCGACCAGGGTGATGCCTGTATTGAGCGAGTAGTGCGTGGCGACGCCCTTATATGGGTCTTCCGTCGTCGTCTTCGAGGGCAGCAGGAATTCCTCGCGCACGTCCTCGATCGGAAAATAGTAGACCGGCAGATGGTCGGATTCGTACAGAACCAGTGCCCTGGTGGTGTCGGCAACGGTCATCGAACCGACCTGGACCCGCAGCCGCTTCAGCGAGGGCATGGCGAAGGCGACATAGCCGGGCTCGAAATCGTACTGCACGATAGTGTCGAGCACGGGGAAATGCGGTCCGCGACCGCGCAGATGAGGCTTGCGAATGGTAGTCTCCCGTTTCTTGTCTGTCGTGGCCGGACGAGGGCGCATGGCTAGGGCGATATGAGGCCGAGCCGATGGCCGGCGAGGGCTTCCGGGCGGCGGGCGTTGCCGGTGTCGAATCGCTGGAACGATGGCCCCCCATCGTTCGTCGCGGCCCTGCTGCCGGATAGCCCCACCGCCCGAAACCCGGAGCGGTCCGATCTGGCCTCTGCCTGTTCGAGCATGATCTCGGCAGCCTCTACCCCAGCGACACACGATCGAGCAGCAACCCGGCGGCGATCGGCGGCAGGCCGCTGACATTCTTGCGCACCGGCACCAGAAGGTCCGGGAAATAGCTGAAGATCACAGGCGTCTCGTCGAGCAGCAGTTTCTGGATGTCGGATGCAGCCGCGCGCTGCGCGCCGATGTCGAGCGCCTTGAGGTAGCTGGCGACCATGCCGTCATAGGCAGGGCTCTTGAAATGCGCGGCGTTCCACGGGCCGTCGCTGACCAGCGGGCTCTTCAAAAAGACATTCGGCACGCTGCGATGCGCGTAGTCGGTGATCCCCAACGGGCTGTCCAGCCAATCCGATTGGCCAAACACCGCCTTGCCGTAATATTTGTCCTGATCCTCGATGTTGAGCGAAATGCGGGCGCCGATCTCCTTGGCGAAATTCTGGAACAGTTGCGCATAGCCCGGAATGTCGGAATAGCGCAGCGTCGTCAGCGTGATGTCGAAGCCGCTGGCGAGGCCCGCCGCATCCATGAGTTGCTTGGCCTTGGCGATATCCTGGGTGCGCTGCGGCACCGACTTGTCGGTGGCGGGGAAGGCCGGCGCGAACGGGCTGTCATTGCCGGTGGCCGCCATGCCGCGGCACAAGCCGTCGACCAGCTTGGACCGATCGATGCTGAGCGCAAGCGCCTGGCGCACGCGCTTGTCGGTGAAAGGCGCCATGTCGCAGCGCATGTGAAGCTGGCGGTGCGCCGTCGAGGCGACGCGCAGCACCGTGATGTCGGGGCTGTTCAGCACCACCTGGCTGACATCGAGCGGAACCGCGTCGAGAATGTCGACCTCGCCGGCCTGCAGCGCCAGGATGCGCGGTTGCACATCACCGTAGAACTTGAATTCGAGACGGTCGGGCAGCGCTTTTTCGCCCCAATAGTCGGGGTTGCGGACGAAGGTCGCACCGACCTTGGGCGTGTAGGTCTCCATCCGGAACGGCCCGGTGCCCTCGAAGGTCTTTTCGTAGTCGCCCTTGTAGCTCGCCGGCAGGATGACGGCGTTGTAATTGTCGATCGACACCGAGTAGGGAAAACTGCCGTTCGGCGCGTCGAGATGGAAGGCGACGGTGTGGTCGTCAACCTTCTGGGTTCCGCCTTTCGACAGCAGGCCCTTGAACACCGACAGCGCGTTGGAGGCGCCATTGGGATCGGCCAGCCGATCGAACGTCGCGACAACGTCCTCGGCCTTGAAGTCCTCGCCATTGTGGAATTTCACGCCCTTGCGCAGCTTGAAGGTCCACACGCTGCCGTCTTCGTTGGGCGACCAGCTTTCCGCCAGAACCGGTTTCAGGGTCAGGTCCGGCTGGGTGATGCAGAGGAATTCGGCGGTCTGGAAAACCAGCTGGTAGCTGCCGCTGTCATAGAAGGTGACGGGGTCGATGGCGCCGCCCGGCGTCGCCACGCCGGCGCGCACCGTGCCGCCCGGCTTCCCCTCGGCGAGGGCCTTTTGCGTCCCGAAACCCGCCGCTCCCAAAATGCCACCAAGCAACGGCAGCGACAGGCCAAGCACGCTGCCGTGGCGCAGGAAATCGCGCCGGTCGACCCTGCCGGCCAGCAATTCGTCGACAGCGGAATTTTCGATTGCGGTCAGGTTTTTGCGGGCGGCGTCAATCGTCATGAAATGCCTTGGCATGGCTGCATTCCTCGCTTGCCCTTGGGAGATCGGCCATTTAGGGCATTGTTGACCGCGACCGGAAAGCGATATTTTTTGATAGGGTCCATCGAAATTTTCGATGGAGGAGGGATGGCATGGATACCGAAAACCTGCGCAGCTTCCTCGAAGTCGCCGAACATGGCAGCTTCACTGTCGCCGCCAACCGGCTCAATCTCGCGCAATCCACCGTCAGTGCGCGGATAAGGGGGCTTGAGGAGCAGTTGGGGCGCCGGCTCTTTGTCCGTGACCGCGACGGCGTCACGTTGACGCCAGCCGGCCGGCAGTTCCTGCCGCATGCCTCCTCCATCACTCGCACCTGGGAGCAATCCAGGCAGGATATCGCCGTTCCCGATGGCTACGAGACGCTGTTGCGCTTCACCGCGCCAGCCTATCTCTGGGAGCGCATCACCTCGCCATGGGTCGAGTGGATGCGCACCAGAAGGCCGAACGTGGCGCTACGGCTGGAAGGAAGCTTTCCCGACCAGGCAATCGACCAGTTGGCCGAAGGCTTGCTCGACATCTGCATCCTCTATCTGCCGCGCCCACATCCCGGCATCGTCTACGAGACGCTCGCCGTCGACCAGGTGGTGCTCGTCCAGCATGCCGCCCAGACGCAGCCGTGGACCGAAAACTACATACTGATGGACTGGGGGCTCGAATTCCGCATCGAGCATGACCGGGCATTCGCCGGCATGGTCAAACCGGCTATCTCGGCGGGGCTGGTCTTCATCGGGCTCCAGTATGTCCTGTCGCAGCACGCCGCCGCCTATCTGCCGCTCAGCGCCGTCAGCGGCCATATCGAGCGCGGCGAAATGCGACGCATCGACAACACGCCGGTATTTCAACGGCCGATCTATCTCGCCTATCCCAGCAATCCCGCCTCGTCCGACACGCTCGACGTCGCGTTGACCGGGCTGCGCACGCTGGCCAGGGATTGGACCGAAGGTCAGGGGTTTTCGGAAGGCGACCGTTCCCTGGGCATCGCCAGCCAGGTGTAACCGGCCAGGCAAATGCCCCATGCGATGTCTCGCTATGCCGGTTCGGCCACCGCTGTCTTTTGCAGCCGCGCCAGTTCCGCGTAGGGAATATGGCAGCGGATCGAGTGTCCCGGCTGCGCCTCGGCCAATGGCGGCTCCTGCTGTTCGCAGATGGACCCGATCTTGCGTGGACAGCGCGTGTGGAAGACGCAGCCCGAGGGCGGGTTGGTGGCGCTGGGGATTTCGCCGTCGAGCCGAATGCGCGCCGTCTCGGTCTGGTCGAGCTTGGGCACCGCCGAGAGCAGCGCCTCGGTATAGGGATGATGCGGCCCGGAGAAAACGTCCTCCGATGGCCCGAGCTCCATGATGCGGCCGAGATAGAGCACGGCGATCTTGTCGGAGAGGTACCGCACCACGCCGAGGTCGTGCGAGATGAAGATATAGCTGACGTCCTCCTTGGATTGCAGGTCGGCAAGCAGGTTGAGGATCGCCGCCTGGACGGAGACGTCGAGCGCCGAGGTCGGCTCGTCGCAAACCACGATACGCGGATCGCCGGCGAAGGCGCGCGCAATGGCGACGCGCTGCTTCAGCCCGCCCGAGAGCTGGCGCGGTTTGACAGCCAGATGCCGGTCGGTCAGGCGTACCGAGCGGACGAGATCGTTGAGGCGCGCCTCGAGGGCGGCACCCCTGAGCCCCGCCAGCCGCTTAAGCGCCCGGCCAATGAGATGGCGGATTGAATGCGAACGGTTGAGCGCCGAATCCGGGTTCTGGAAGACGATCTGCATCGCCTTGACCTGGTCGTCGTCGCGGTTCTCCAGCTTCGGCGCCAGCGCCTTGCCCTCGAGCTCGATGGTGCCGCCGGCATCGGGCGGCACGAGCCCGAGCAGCAGCCTGGCGAAGGTGGTCTTGCCCGAGCCGGATTCGCCGACCAGGCCGAGCGTCTCGCCGGGCCTGAGATCGAGCGACACGTCCTTGACCGCGCGCAGCGGATAGCCATGGCTGGCATAGGTCTTGTTCAGCCCCGCCACACGCAGCACCGGCGCGCTCGCGGGCTTCGGTGCCGGCGCCACGTCGGCGGGCGTGGCGCGCGGCAGCGATTGCGCCTTGTCGTGATGGAAGCAGCGCGACAGCCGGGTTCCGCGCTCGTCGCTCAGCTCATAGAGCGGCGGCAGTTCGGTGCGGCAGCGGTCGTCGGCGAGCGCGCAGCGGTCGGCGAAGGCGCAACCCTTGATGACGGCGCCGATGCCAGGCAGGAAACCCGGAATGGTGTCGAGCCGGCCCTGGTCCTTGCGCTGGCCGCCGCGCGGCAGGCAGCGCAGCAGCGCGACAGTGTAAGGATGGCGCGGATCGTTGAAGACGACCTCCGTTGGTCCTTCCTCGACCAGCATGCCGGCATAGAGCACGCCGACCCGGTCGCACATGTTGGAGACGACGGCGAGGTTGTGGCTGATAAACAGGATCGAGGCTGAGAGTTCCCGCCTGAGCTGCGCGATGAGGTCGAGCACCTCGGCCTCGACTGTGGCATCCAGCCCAGTCGTCGGCTCGTCGAGGATCAGCATCGAGGGGTCGTTGGCCAGCGCCATGGCGATCGCCACGCGCTGCTGCATGCCACCCGACAGCTGGTGCGGATAGCGCTGCATGACGCTTGGCGGATCGGAGATGCGCACCCGGTTCAGCATGGCGATGGCGCGATCGGTGGCCGCCTGGCCGGTTATGCCGCCAAGCTCGAAAATCTCGGTCAGTTGCCGGCCGATGCGGATCGACGGGTTCAGCGCCTTGCCCGGATCCTGATAGACCATGGAGACGCTTTCGGCCCGTGCGCGCCGCAGTGCCTCGGCGTCGAGCTTCATGACATCCTGGCCGTCGAGCGAGATGGCGCCGCCCGATATCGAGCCGTTGCGCGGGAGGTAGCGCACCACGGTGAGCGCCACCGTCGACTTGCCGCAGCCGGATTCTCCGACCAGCCCGTAGGCCTCGCCCTGGCCGATGGTGAGGCTGAGATTGCGCAGCACCGCGCGATTGCGGCCGGCGACCCGGTAGGCAACCGACAGGTCTCTGAGTTCGAGCGCGTTTTTTGCCACGGCGGGTTCAGTCATTGAAGGCCCCATGCACACCGTCGGCGGCCAGGTTGACGCCGATCACCAGCGAGGCGATGGCCAGCGCGTCGAACAGCACCGTCCACCAGAAGCCGCCGCCGATCATGCCGTAATTGCTGGAGATCGAGAGGCCCCAGTCGGGTGACGGCGGCTGGATGCCAAAGCCCATGAAGGAGAGCGTGGCGACGGCGAAGATGGCATAGCCCAGTCGCACGGTGGTCTCGACCAGGATCGGCGGGATGACGTTGGGCAGGATCTCGACGAACATCGTATGCAGCGCGCTCTCATGCCTGAGCTGTGCGGCCGCGACATAGTCGAGTTCACGCTCGGCCAGCACCGCCGAGCGCACGGTGCGCGCGATGATCGGCGCGAAGCTCAGGCCGATGACGATGATGACGGTGGTCTTGGAGGTGCCGAGCGCGACGATGGCGAGCAGTGCCACGATCACCACGGGGATCGCCATGAAGGCTTCCAGGATGCGGCTGACGACATCGTCGACGATGCCTCGGAAATAACCGGTGAGCAGGCCGAGCGCGGTGCCCGCGACCGTCGCCAGCAAGGTCGCCAGCGGCGCGACGGTGAGGATATCGCGCGAGCCGACGATGACGCGCGAGAACACATCGCGGCCGATCTGGTCGGTGCCGAACCAGTGCTCACGCGAGGGCGGCGCCAGCGCGTTGATGATATCGTCGGCGAGCGGATCGTAGGGCGCGAAGCGTTCGCCAAACAGTGCGCAGGCAACCCAGAACAGCACGATGGCGAGACCGACAAGGAAGGTTCGCGATCGCAGCAGGGAGAAAAAGACTTCGGCCAGCGGGCCGCGCTTGCGCGTGTCGTCCTGTGAGGTGGTCTGGACGGCGCTCATTGGTCTGACCCCAGGCGGATGCGCGGATTGAGCACGGAATAGAGGAAGTCGGCGGCCAGGGTCGCCACGGCATAGACGATGCCGATGGTGAGGATGCCGGATTCCAGCATCGGAAAATCCTTGCCGCGCGCCGCGGTGAAGATCAGCGAGCCGATGCCCTGGTAGCGGAACAGCGTCTCGATCACCACCAGCCCGCCGATGAGGTAGCCGGTCTGGGTGGCGATGACGGTGATGGTCGGCAACAGCGCATTGCGCAGCACATGGCGCCAGATCACCGTGCGCCAGGGCAGGCCCTTCAGCACGGCGGTCCGCGTATAGTCGGAATCGAGCGCCTCGATCATGCCCGAACGCGCCATGCGCGCGATATAGCCGAACAGCACCAGGAACAGCGGCAGCGATGGCAGGATCAGGTAATAGAGCTGGGTGAAGAAGCCGGCATTCCTGGGCCAAGCGGCCGAGATCGGCAGCCAGCGCAGCCATACGCCGAAGATCAGGATCAGGATGATGCCGGTGACGAACTCGGGCAGCACCGTCACCGACAGGCCGCCGAGGCTGATGATGCGGTCGAGCGGACGGTTGAGGTTGAGCGCCGCAATGACGCCGCCCAGAATGCCGATCGGCACCACCAGCACGAAGGCGACGGCCGCCAGCTTCATCGAATTGCCGAGCGCATCGATGACGAACGGCGCCACAGGCGAGCGGAAGATGTAGGAGGTGCCCATGTCGCCCTGGACGAAGTTGGAGATCCAGCTCCAGTACTGGACAAGCAGCGGGCGATCGACGCCGAGTGTGTGATTGAGCGCGTCCACCGCGCGCTGGTCGGCGAACGGGCCGAGGATCGCGCGCCCGACATTGCCTGGCAGAACCTGGCCGCCCAGGAACACCATGATGCTGAGCAGGAACAGCGTGATCAGCGACAGGGACACACGCCGCGCAAAGAAGGAGAGAATGGCTAAGACTCCTTGCAAAGCCAGCTCCCCGGAGGAGCTGGCTATTAGAGGACTGGCTTTCCCTTTTCGCTTACGCCTTCGACGCCTTATCGAGGAACAGCTGCGACATTGCTGTCGGCTGCACGCCGGCCACGCCCTTCGCCGTTGCCGTCAGGTAGTCGTAGAAATAGCCGAAGATGACCGGGGTTTCCTCGAGCAGAAGCTTCTGGATCTTGCCGGCGTCGGCCTTCTGGGCTTCGAGATCGAGTGCCGCGATATAGCTGGTCGCCAGCGCGTCGTAGTCCTTGTTCTTGAAGTGCGCTGCATTCCAGGTGCCGTCGCTCTTCAAGGGAGCGGCAAGATAGACATTCGGCACGCCGCGATGGCCATAGTCGGTGATGCCCATCACCGAATCCAGCCAGTTCGATTTGCCGAACACCGCGTCGCCGTAATAGGCCCCCTGGTCGAGGATGTTGAGTTCGAGCTCGATGCCGATCTCCTTGACCCAGTTCTGGATGAGCTGGGCGTATTCGGGGATTTCGAGGTAGCGCTCGGTGGTCAGCGTGACTTTGAAGCCCTTGCCGGCACCGGCTGCTTCCATGAGCTGCTTGGCCTGCGCGATGTCTTGCTTGCGCTGCGGTATGCTCGTATCGGTCGAGGGGTAGACCGCGGCGAACGGGCTGTCGTTGCCGGCCACGGCACGCCCCTTCATCAGGCCTGCGACCAATTTGTCGCGATCCATGCTGAGCGCGATGGCGCGGCGCACGCGTGCGTCCTTCAGCGGGCCGTCGTCGCAACGCAGATGCAGCTGCTGATGCGCTGAAGACTTCAGGCTGATGATGTCGACGCTTGGATCACTGAGCAGGGCCACGCCGGCCAGCACCGGCATCTGGTTGATGATGTCGACCTGCCCGCCCTGCAGCGCCAGGATCATCGGCTGTACATCGGTGAAGAAGGTGAATTCGGTGCGTTCCGGCAGCGCCTTCTCGCCCCAATAGTCCTCGTTGCGGACGAAGGAGGCGCCGACCTTCGGCGTGTATTTCTCGATCTTGAACGGCCCGGTGCCGTCGAAGCTCTTTTCGTAGTCGCCCTTGTAGCTCGCCGGGACGATGACGGCGTTGTAATTGTCCGACGACAGCATGTAGGGAAAGTTGCCGTTCGGCGCGTCTAGGTGGAATTCCACCGTGTAGTCGTCGACCTTCTTGCTGGCGCCCTTCGACAGGATGCCGGTGAACACCGACAGCGCGTTGGACGAGTTTGCCGGATCGGCGAGGCGGTCGATGCTCGCCACCACGTCCTCCGCCTTCATCTCGCCGCCGCTGTGGAACTTCACGCCCTTGCGCAGTTTGAAGGTCCACACCGAGCCGTTGTCGTTCGGCTTCCAGCTTTCGGCCAGTGCCGGCTTGAGCACGAGGTCGGGGCCGTCGACGCAGAGGAATTCGGCTACCTGCTGCATGACCAGGAGGCCGCCGGCGTCGGCAATGGTGACCGGATCGATGGCGGCTGCCGGCACGCTGCTGGCGACACGGATGGTGGCGCCGGGTGCGCCCTGGGCGCGGGCCAGCGACGGCATGCCGCCAAAGCCGGCGGCCGTGGTGATGCCTCCAAGCAGCGGCAGCGACAGGCCGAGCAGGCTGCCATGGCGGATGAAGTCGCGGCGGCTGACACGGCCATCGACGAGCCCGTCGATCAAGTGATTTTCGAGCGGCGAGCGATTACGCCGGATCAGGTCGAGAATGCGGTAGTTCTTGATCATGGGTTTAACCCTTTCCCCTGTTTCTTATGGTTGATGAATGTGTTTTCAGTTGACGAAAGTCCGTGGAGTTCTCCTGTCCCGGCCATCAACGATGTCAGTCGACCGGGACTGTAGCATGCGGTTTTTCTGGGTCCATCCGATCCTTCCGGCGTGCGGGTCAGATTTTCTTGAGGCAATGCTTCCATCCGTCCGGTCCTGCCGTCGCCATCCGCGCGCGGCGGCGGACTCTTATTCCGTCTCCTTTCCCGTCTCGTACTCCTAGTTCAGCGGCAAACGGCGATATGTCCCGGGCTTGGCCGGGTCGTAATATTTGTTGCACGGGCCGTTCTCGGCGAAGTCGCGATGGCAGGCCGCGAGATTTTTCCGCGACAATGTGACACCGAGACCCGGGCCTTCCGGGACACGCACCGTATTGTTCTCGGGCGAAAACGGCCCTTGCTCGGTGATGTCAATCGGTTGCATGCGAAACAGCGACTGGTTCGGCTCCCGGACCCAGCCGAGCGCCGCGCACAGGTGCAGGTAGGCCGCGCTGCCGATGCCGCTGTCGCCGCTGTAGCACCAGAAATCGATGCCCGCGTGCTCGCAGGCACCGACGAACCGCAGCATCCGGCCGATGCCGCCATGCACCGTCGGGTTGCCGACGAAAGCATCCGGCACCTTGAGGTCCATGGCGCGCGCAATGTCGATATTGTGGGTCGAGAACGGGATCGAACAATGGCGGCGAAGCTCGCGCATCTCCTCGATCGTCGCCACCGGATCCTCCCAGTTGCGCACGCCGAGATCTTCCAGCGGCCGCGCCAGCCGCCGGGCGGTGGCCAGCGAATAAGCCTGGTTGGAATCGATGCGGATCATCGCATCGTCGCCGAGCTTCTTGCGGATCAGCTCGACCATTCTCAGCGAGACTTTCGGGTCGTCGGTCGAGAACTTGCCTTCGAAGAACGTCGTTCCATGCGTCTCGTGCAGTTCGACGCAATAGTCGGCGACGGCTTCCGGCGTCGTCTCGCCCTTTACACCAGCCCCATTGCCGCGCAGCGAGAAGTAGTCGGTAAACGGGATGTCCTTGCGCACGGCGCCGCCAAGCAATTGGTAGAGCGGCTGGTTCCATGCCTTGCCGCGTAAGTCCCAAAGCGCCATCTCGATTGCGCCGAAGGCCATGATGCGGGCGCGGTCGTTGATCGACTGCACGCCGGTCCAGAAGGGCAGGCTGACATGCTCGGCGCCGGCGATGTCGAAGGCGTCGCGGCCGACCAGCCGTTTGGCGAGACCATCGTTGATGATGGCGGCCGCCGCCGGCGTCGGCGCTTCGCCCAGCCCGACAAGGCCGTCCTCGGTCTCGACTTCGACGATGGTCGGCGAAAAACCGTCGAGTTCGCCGAACACCCAGGCATAGGGCGCTTCGAGGCGAAGATTGATAGGCGTCGCCTTGATGCTGCGGATCTTCACCGGCTGACCTCGAAGAAAGGCTTGCCGAGCAGGTCGGGAACGACGTCGATGCCGAGGCCCGGCCCGTCGGGAATGCCCATGCGGCTGCCGGTGACCGGCGGCGCGTTCGACGCGGTGCGCACGGTCACCCATTCATGGAAGGCGATCGCATGCAGCCGCCGCTCCTCCGGCGTCGACAGCGACAGATGCGCCATGGCGGATGTGTCGATCTCGGCGCCGCCGGTGTCCTCGACCGTGATCATGAAGCCGAGATCGACGGCGACGTCACGGATCAGCCGGGTCTTGGTGACGCCGCCGAGCCGCGAAATCTTCAGCGTCAGGCCGTCGGCCGCGCCGAGGCGATGGATTTCCAGCATCGCCTCGAGCGAGGTGACGGATTCGTCGAGCACCATCGGCTTGTCGAGCATGCGGCGCACCGACATGTTCTCGTCGATCGTCCTGCAGGGCTGCTCGAACGTGTAGTCGATCGCCCGCGTGGCATCGGCGAACTGCCGCGCCTGGTAGGGTGTCCAGCCGGCATTGGCGTCGCAGAAGATGACCGTGCCTTTCGGTACCGAGGCGGCGACCGCCGTGACGCGCTCGATGTCGTCATGGACATTGCCGCCGACCTTGACCTGCAGCCGTTGGAAACCGTCCTTGATGATGCGCTTGGCAAGTGCGGCCATTTGATCGACCGTGCCATGGGTGACGACCTTGTAGAGTTCCGCCGTGTCGCTTTCCTTGCCGCCGAGCAGCGTCACCAGCGGCACGCCGGCCGCGCGCGCCGCCAGATCCCAGCAGGCCATGTCGAACGCCGATTTGATGTAGGGATGGCCCTTGAACACGGTGTCCATCAGCCGGCCGATGCTGGCCAGCCCGCACGGGTCCTGGCCGATGAGGTGCGGTGCGATCTCCGGCACGCCGGCTCTCGTGCCGGCCGGGAAGGCGGCCGAGTAGAAATTGCCGAGCGGCGCCATCTCGCCCCAGCCGGTCAACCCGCTGTCGGAGGTGATGGACACGATCACGGCGTCGAAGCAGTCGGCCACGCGCCCCTTGGACATGCGATAGGGGCCGTCCACGAAGGGCTGCACGACGCGATAGGCTTTGATGGTTTCGATCTGCACGTGGGTATCCATTGTCCGCGATGATGGGAGGGATCAGGCGCCTTTCGACGGGCGCCGTTCGAGGCCGCGCGCATAGGCAAGAAGCTCTTCGAAATCGAGGTCGATATGCTCGCGGGCATGGCGCTGGGCGGCCCGCATGTCGTCGCCCTTGAGCAGCGCCACATAGGTCTCATGGACATTTTCGGCCGGCACGGCTTCCTTGCGCGCCTGCTGGTGCAGGGCGAAGTACATCTGCAAACGGCTGGTCAGCCTTTGCCAGGTTTCCAGGAGCACCGAATTGTCGGCCCATTCATGGATCAGGCCATGCAATTGCAGGGCGGTTTCGATCTGCCTTGTGGTGTCGCGCTCGCGCGTCGCCTGCTTCACCGCCTCGTGGCGCCGGTCAAGCTCGTCCAGGAAACGCTGGTCGCGCTGCTTCCACATCCGCTCGATGGCGAACTCGTCCAGCACCTTGTTGAGCGAATAGGCATCGTCGATGTCCTTGGCGGTGACATTGATGACGAAGGTGCCGGCATAGGGGATGCTGGTCAGGATGCCTTCCTGCACCAGCTCGCGCATCGCCTCGCGCAGCGGCGCGCGGCTGACCCGCATCTGTTCGGAAATCCGGAGCTCGTTGAGCTTCTGGCCGGGCTCGAGCTGACCGGTCAGGATCGCGCGCCGCAGCAGTGCCACGATTTCGGCACGGCGCGTCGTGTCGGCAATCGGGCTGAACTCCGTCTTCACCATTCGGCCCACTCCAGTTGGAACAGAAGGCAAGACAATCAGATTGTCGACAATCTAACAAGAGGCCATGCTCGAATTTCTGAGCTTTGCTTGGCAGCCCGGCCGGCTGGGCTGAATCAAGCCGCGCGGCCATAAAAACCGACACGCTCCTCATCGCTGAACATCACGCCCGGCTTCTCATAGTAGGAGAACACCGCGATCATCCGTTCGCGGTCGCCTTCGACCGTGGTGACGCGATGCGCGGTGTTCTTGCCGCGAAACACGTTCAGCGTACCGGGCTTCATGCGCAGGACCCTGGCTTCGGGATCGCGCCCTTCGAGCAGTCTGGCAACGCCGTCATAGTTTGGATCCTCATCCGATCTGAGATCGGTGCGGTATTCCAGGTCACCGCCGCGCTCCGCCTGTTGCAGGAGCAGCGTGGTGGTGAATTCCGAGCGGTCGAAGTGCCAGTTCAGCGCTTCGCCGGCGCGATAGGCCATCACATTGGCGCGTGCCAACGGATCCTGCATGACATGCAGTCTGGCCTTGCCCATCGTCGCGGCGAGGAAACGCACCAGCGGTTCGTATTCGTAGATCGCCATCACCATGCTGCCGGGAATCTGGTCGGCGCAGACGGTGTGGCTGATGGTTTCCACCTTGCGCAGCGCCGGGTGGTCGGGTGCCAATGCCGGAATGCTGGGCTTGAAGTAGATGTTGTGCAAACGCTTGTGGACATGGGACCGCGCGTCCATGACCGGCTTGATTTCCCGCACCGCTTGTTCGGCGATACCGGGCCGCAGAAAGCCCTCGAGATTGAACATGCCGTCGGCTGCGAGCGCGGCGAGCGACTGCTGGACGAGGCGATCCCATTCGGGGCTGCCTTCGCGATCGAGCGGATAGCGGTCGAGGTCGAGAATGTCTTCCATGTCGTATGCTCCAATCAGGAAGCTCCAAGGTTGGGCACAGAAGACGGCAAAAAATTCTTTCTCTCAACGTGGAAAATTATTAGGATTGGCCAAGAAAAACTTCTGGAGGCTGATGTGGACCGGCTGCCGCCGTTGAATGCGATCAAGGCCTTCGAGGTCGCCGCCCGCGCCGGCAGCTTCACACTGGCCGCGAGCGAGCTTGGCGTCTCCTCGGCGGCGGTCAGCCAGCAGATCCGCAATCTCGAAACCTGGTTCGGCAAGCAACTGTTCGTGCGCACCGGCAATCGCATCGCGCTGACCGACGCCGGCCACGCCATCTATCCGCAGACGGCGCGTGCGCTCGGTGACATTGCCGCCATCGGCCAGCGCATGCTCGAAGGCGGCCTGAGGACACGGCTTGTCGTCAGCGTGCCATTCTCGCTGGCCGAACTGTGGCTGGCGCCGAGGCTGGCCGTGCTCCTCGAGGCCTTCCCGCACATGGCGATCGACGTGCGTGCCGAGGATGATCCGATCGACCTGATGCGCCAGAACGTCGACCTGCGCATCAGCTATGGAGACTATCACTATCCCGGCCTGCGGATGGTCCGCCTGGTCCATGACGATGTGCTGCCGGTCTGCGCGCCGGACTTCTGGCAGCGGCACGGCAATGGCGATACGGGCCTCACCGATCTGCATGAGAGCCTGTTCATCCACACCAATTGGGGGCCGAACTATGCCTCGCACCCGAGCTGGGCCGATTGGTTCGCGGCATGCGGCGGCAACCGGTCGCCCGACCCGTCGCAGGGGCGCCGCGTCGGCCTCTCAAGCTTGGCGATAGCCTCGGCTCGGTTGGGCCTCGGCATTGCCCTTGGACAGCGGGTGATGGCCCAGGCCGATCTGGATGCGGGCCGGCTGATTGCGCTTTCTTCCGTCTCGGTGCGCCTGGGGCACCCCTATTGCGCCTTCGTGCCGCCGGCAAAGGCCGATCGCGCCGACGTCGCCGCTCTGGTCGGTCTGCTCGTGAAAACGGCGCCCGCGACCTGAGAAAGGGTCGAGGGCGCCGCGCGGAAACCGGGCCTGCGGGGGAGTCAGGTAGCCGGTTTCTGTGGGAGGGGCGAAATCGGCATTCCGGGGCCGATCTTCTGCAGATTGCCTGTGATCACCTGGTCGCCTTCGGCGACGCCGCTGAGGATGGCGACCATGTCGCCGCTGGTCGGCCCAAGCGAAACCAGCCGCTGGTCGACCGTATTGCCCTTGCCGACGACGTAGAGATATTTGCCGAGCTGGCTTGATCCCAGCGCGACCTGCGGCACCATCAGCGCGTCGGGCTGTTGTTTGACGTGCAGCCGCACGCGAACATACTGGCCTGGCAAGAGCGTGAACTTGGCGTTGCCGATGGTGGCGCGTGTGGTGATCGTGCCGGTCGAGTGATCGATCGTATTGTCGATGAAGGTGAGCTCGCCCTTCTGGTGGGCTTCGGTCTCACCCGGAAGCAGGACCTCGACCTCGATTGGGCCGGCAGCACGCGCTTCCTCGATCTGCGCCAGATCCGTCTCGCTTGGATTGAAGGTGACGTAGATCGGATCAAGCTGCACCAGCGTGTTGAGCACGGTGCCGGCAACGCTGACCAGCGTTCCCACGGAGGCCTGGTTGCGGCCCAGGCGTCCGGGGAATGGCGCATGGATTTCAGCGTAGCTCAAATTGAGCTCGGCCGTGCGCACGGCGGCCTGGTTGAGCGCCAGCGACGCCTGCGCCTCGCGCAAGGTGCTGGTGCGCTGGTCGAAGCTGTCCTTGTCCAGGTAACCGCTCTTGGCAAGCTCGGTACCGCGGCCGAGATTGGAACGCGCATAGTCGAGCGTCGCCGTATCGCGCTGCACCTGGGCCTTCGCCTGATCGAGCGCGGCCTGGAAGTCGTCGGGCGAGATCTTGTAGAGCGTGTCGCCCTGCCGCACATCGGCGCCGTCTTGCGCCGTCTGTTCCTGCAGGTAGCCAGGGACGCGCGCCTGCAGCGTGATGCTGCGGATCGGCTCGGTCCGCGCGGCATAGTCGAGGTAGATCGGGATCGTCTTTTTGACGACGCTCGCCACCGGCACCGGCATGACGAACGCGGCTGGAGCGGGCGCGGCCCCGGCCGTGCCGGCATTCAGGCTGAGATTGCCCATGTCCAGCAGGTGGACGCTGGCCACCGAGATCGCACCCAGCGCGACAGCCGTTCCCAACGCGATTTTCCATTTACGCATGATGATTCTCCAATCTTATTCGGCCGCTTCCGCCAGGGGAGGGAAGGCGGGTTTGGCCGTTGGTTCAGTGTGTTGAGAGGCGGGCTCGTCGCCGCCGCGCCGTTCGCGCAGCTGTTCGATGACCGCGTAGAAGACAGGCACGAACACCAGCGACAGGACGGTCGCCGCGACCATGCCGCCAAACACGGTGGTGCCGATCGACTGACGGCTTGCGGCACCCGCGCCGGTGGCGATCATCAGCGGCACCACGCCGAGGATGAAGGCAAACGCGGTCATCAGGATCGGCCGCAGTCTCAGCCGGGCGGCCTCCATCGATGCCTCGACGATGGTGAGGCCTTCCTCGCGCCGCCGTCTTGCGAACTCGACGATCAGAATGGCGTTCTTGGCCGCCAGGCCGATCAGCATGACGAAGCCGATCTGCGAATAGACGTCGATCTGCATGCCACGCACCCAAAGTGCGGCGAACGCGCCGAACAGGGCGAGAGGCACGGCCAGCAGCACCATGAACGGCATCGCCCAGCTCTCGTACTGCGCCGCCAGGATCAGGAAGACGAAGACGATGGCGAGGGCAAACACAACCGACGCGATCGATCCAGCCTTGAGTTCCTGGAAGGTGATGCCGGTCCATTCGAAACCGAAATCCCTGGGCAGCGCGGTCGCCGCTGCCCGCTCCATGGCGGCGACCGCCTGGCCCGACGAATAACCGGGCGCGGCGCCGCCATTGATGGTGGCCGAGGCGTTGTTGTTGTAGTGCGGCACGGTTTCCGGGCCGACGAACGGCACGAGCTTGCCCAGCGTGCTGAGCGGCACCATGCCGCCGGAGGCATTGCGCACATAGAGCCGTGAAATATCGGCGGCACCCGCACGAGAATCCTTGTCGGCCTGGATGGTCACCCGGAAGGTGCGGCCGAACAGGTTGAAGTCGTTCACGTAGAGCGAGCCGAGATAGATCTGCAGCGTGTTGAAGACGTCGGGCAGGTTGAGGCCGAGCAGTTTCGCCTTGGCGCGGTCGAGATTGTAGTTGAACTGCGGCGTCGAGGTCGAGAACGGCGAGAACAGCTGCTGCGGATTGATTTCCGGTTGCTTGCGCGCCTCGGCGATCACCGCTTGCGTGGCGTCGTTGAGGGCCGTGCTGCCGCGGCCGGTGAGATCCTCGACGACGAATTCGAAGCCGCCTGTCGTACCGATGCCGGGGATGGACGGCGGATCGAAGGAGAGCGCGAAGGCCTCCGGGATCTGCAGCAGCTTCATGCGCACGTCGGCGACCAACTTGGAGGCGCTCTGGTCGGGACCACGCTGTTCCCACGGCTTGAGGATGGCGAACTCGACGGCCGAATTCGACTGCGCCGCGCTGGTCAGGAAGTTCAGGCCGCTGATCGAGCCGACGATGTCGACGCCGGGAGTCGCCTGCAGGATGTCGCGCGCCTTCTGTGCCACCGCATCGGTGCGCTCCAACGAAGCGCCGTCGGGCAGCTGGATGACGACGAAGAAATAGCCCTGGTCCTCGACCGGAAGGAAGGTCGAGGGCAGCTTCTGCCAGACGAAATAGGTGGCGACTAGGCCGGCCGCGAACAGGCCAAGCATGATCCAGCGCAGCCGGATGAGGATGCGCACGCCATGGGCATAGGCATGCGACAGCCTGTCGAAGCCTGTGTTGAACCAGCGGAACAGGAAGAATTGCGTCTCCCCGCGATGGCGCAGGAAGGCCGCGCTGAGCGCGGGACTGAGCGTCAGCGAGTTGAATGCGGAGATACCGACGGAGATCGCCACCGTCAGCGCGAACTGGTTGTAAAGCTTTCCTGAGACACCGGGAATGAAGGCGACCGGCACGAAGACCGCCATCAGCACCGCGGTGGTGGCGATGATCGGGCCTGTCACCTCGGCCATGGCGGCTTTTGTCGCCGCCAGTGGTTTCAGCCCGGCCTCCAACTGTCGCTCGACGTTCTCGACCACGACGATGGCGTCGTCGACGACCAGACCGATCGCCAGCACCATGCCGAGCAGCGAGAGCATGTTGAGCGAGAAACCCATCATCTCCATGATGACGAGCGTCGCCACCAGCGACACCGGAATGGCGATGGTCGGAATGATGGTCGTGCGCCAGCTCTGCAGGAAGATGAACACCACCGCCACGACGAGCACCAGGGCTTCGCCGAGCGTGATCAGCACGTCATGCATCGAGGCCGAGACGAAACGCGTCGTGTCGTAATGCATGGCATAGTCGACGCCCTTGGGAAAACGGGCCGACAGTTCCTGCATCTTGTCCTTGACGCGCTGCTGCAGATCGAGCGCGTTGGAGCCGGGCATCTGATAGACGGCGAGCACCACTGTCGGGTCCTTGCCAAAGAAGGCAGAGGACGAATATTGCAGGGCGCCAAGCTCGATACGGGCCACGTCGCGCAGCCGCACCAGCGAACCCGTATCCGTGTTGGCACGCACGACGATGTCGCCGAATTCCTTCGGATCGCTCAACCGGCCGACGGCGTTGACCTGCATCTCGAAGGCGGTGCCGGCGGGCGCCGGCGATTGGCCGATCTTGCCGGCCGCCACCTGGACGTTTTGTTCGGCGATGGCGTTCTGGACGTCGACTGCGGTAATGCCGAGATTGGCGAGCTTGTCCGGGTCGAGCCAGACGCGCATCGAATAGCGCCGTTCGCCGAAGATCTGCACGTCGCCGACGCCAGGCAGCCGCTTCAGCGGATCCACCACCTGCAGATAGGCCAGGTTGGAGAGCGCCACCGGGTCGACGGAATGGTCGGGCGAGGTCAGGTTGACGATCAGCACGAAGTTCGGGTTCTGCTTCTTGATCGTCACGCCGCCCTGGTTGACGATCGCCGGCAGCGAGGATGCCGCCTGCGAGACGCGGTTCTGGACGTCGACAGCGGCGGTGCTCAAGGAATAGCCGACATCGAAGGTGATGGTGATGGTCGACGAGCCGTCATTGGAACTCGTCGACGACATGTAGGTCATGCCTTGCACGCCGTTGATCTGCTGCTCCAGCGGCGTCGTCACGGTGTCTGCCACCACTTGCGCGCTGGCGCCCGGATAGTGGGCACTGACCACGACCTGCGGCGGCGTGATGTCGGGAAACTGCGAGACGGGCAGCAAGAAATAACAAATCGTCCCGGCGAGCACCATGATGATGGCGATCGCAGAGGCGAAGATCGGACGATGGATGAAGAAGTTTACCACGACACGCACGCCTCTCCAGCCGCTCTTACCCGCCCGAAGGCGTTGGCGACCCTGGACAACTGGCCATGCCCGTCACGGGACATTTCCCGTGAACGCAGCAACGGCACCCCGCGACGCTGCCCATCGGCAAGCGAGCGCAACATGTTCTCGAAGGCGCGGGGGTCGACCCCATCTGCTTTCATGACCAGCCGGATCATCGGATCCCGGACGGCCTCATCTATGGTAAGATCGCGGCGCTGTGGCATTGGCCGGCTCCTTGTCTGTCGATTCGCAGCCCATGCTCACGAACCGTTTTTCATCTCTTCACCGGCCGAAGCCGCATGATTGGCAATCTTTTCGTCCATCTCGATCTGGTAGGACCAGTTCACGACCTTGTTATTGACGACGGACGCTATAGGTGTTACCAGTAAGTAACATGCTGGAAGTTACAGACCGGTAACACCCTAGTCAAGAGGTGGCCGAGGGTTTTTTGGAAACGAAAGGAGATCATGATGACAGACGGCGTCGTGGAGCGCTCTCGTCCCCGGGATCGGATTCTGGAGACGGCGCGTGACATGTTCCATAAGCACGGCATCAAGGGCGTCGGCGTCGACGCCATCACCGAGGCTGCCGGCACGAACAAGATGACGCTCTATCGTCACTTCGAGTCCAAGGACGAACTGATCGTCGAATGCCTGCGCGCCAACGCCTTGAAAGCCGGCGCGATGTGGGAAACGTTCGAGGCCGAGCATCCGGGCGACAAACTCGCCCAGCTTCATGCCTGGGTTCGCAAGGCCGCCGCCATGCTCAACACCGATGGCCGCGGCTGCGACATGGCCAATGCCGCCGCCGAACTGACCGAACCTGATCATCCGGCAAGGCGCGTGATCAAGGAGCTCAAGGAAGCCCAGCGCGAACGCCTGGTCGGGCTCTGCCGGGATGCCGGTATCGGCCAGGCCGAACTTCTCGCCGATACGCTGTCGCTGCTGTTTGAAGGCGCGCGTGTCAGCGTGCAGACCGTAGGCGCCGAAGGCCCCAGCACGCAGTTCGTGCGTATGGCGGAAGGGCTGATCGTTTCCTTCAGGGGAACTGCAGCAAACTGACACCTGCCGGACTGCCAACGATCCATGCGATTCCGTGACCGGGAAGGACCGGGTGGCGTGGCGGCGTCGCGATTGCTGCCGATCGGAACGAAAAAAGCCCGCTGCCGGGAGGAGGTGGCAGCGGGCTCGATTTCGAATGTGGCGCGGGAGGAGGTGCGCCCCATTCAGCATCGGCATCGCATCTGGGAGGAGTAGATGGCCGACAACCAGAAACTACGAATTGCCCAATGATTCGGCAACAATGAATTGTGCATAGCTGCTGTGCAGATTCGCCGTGGCGCCGCGCGAATTCGGGAAAGTGGGCCTCACTGCACCGGCACGTTTTCCCGGAAAATCAGTCGCGGCTCGATGAATTTGCGTGTGAGATAGGGCGCCGATGAGGCGATCGAGCCGAGCAGTTGGATGACCGACTGCTCCGCGATCAACCTGGCGTTCTGGTCGATGACGACGTCGGTGAGGTCGTCGACGAGATAGCCGCGCGTCTCCCTCGTCAGGTCGTGGCAGATGAACACCGGCTTGCGGTTGGGCCTGGCTTCCCGGATCGCCTTGGCAATGCCGGAGCGCCCGGCGCCGACGCAATAGATGCCGAGCAGTTCCGGTTCGTTGCGCAACGCCTTCATGGTTTCCGCATAGCTGGCATCGGGTTCGTCATTGATCTCGACGGCGCTGCTGACGGTGAGATTGGGAAATTCCTCGCCGAGCACCGAGCGGAATCCCATCTCGCGCTCTTCATGGCCGCGATAGGAGCGCGAGCCGACGACCATCGCCAGCCGCCCCTCGCGTCCGCCGAGGAAGCGTCCCATCAAAAGGGCCGCCGTCCGTCCCGCCACGCGGTTGTCGATGCCGACATAGGCCGAGCGCGGTGCGGCCGGAATATCGGATACCAGCGTCACCAGGCGGATGCCGGCCTCGACGATGTCGCGCAGGATGTTGCGTGTCCTGGGATGATCGACCGCGATGACACCGACGCCGTTGGCGCGCAGCGACAATTTTTCGACCGCTGTCTGCAGGGCATTGGGCGAGATGCCGGCAAGATTGTGGATCCGGCAGGATGCCACCAGCGGCAGGCGTGAGGCGTAGTCCTCGATATGCTTTGCCAGATCCTGCATGAAGGCGTTGCTGCCGATCGGCAGGAAGAATTCGAGGTTTGCGGGCTTCGAGGGAAGCGTCACCTGGTCGGCGACAGGCAGATAGCCGAGCTGCTTGGCGGCCTCCATGACGCGTTGCCGGTTGGCGGCACTCGCTCCGGGCCGATTGTTGAGCACCCTGTCGACCGTGGCGGTCGACAGCCCGCAGGTCCTGGCGATGTCGGAGACGGTGGCCTTCATGCCGCGACCCTATATGCCGATGCTCCCTCAGTGCCCCGGCTTGCCATCGGCGAGGGCGTCGCGGATGTCCTTGTCCGACATGCCGGTGATGATGCGTTCGACTTCCGTCACGGTTGTCGTCTTTGGATCGATGTCGTCGGCGACCACCTTGCCCCTGCGCATGACGACGATGCGGTCGACCACCTGGAAGACATGGTGGATGTTGTGCGCGATGAAGATGCAGGAGTGGCCAGAATCGCGCGCGTTGCGCACGAAGCTCAGCACGCCTTGTGTTTCGGCGACGCCGAGATTGTTGGTCGGCTCGTCGAGGATGATCAGGTCGCTGTCGAAATGCATGGCGCGCGCGATCGCGACCGCCTGGCGCTCGCCGCCAGAGAGCGAGCCGATCGGCGTCGTCGGCGGGATGTTCTTGGAGATGCCGACCTGTTTGAGCAGATCGCGGGCGACCGTGTTCATCGCGTCCTGATCCATGCGGTTGAGGAAGCGCGGCGGCTTGATCGGCTCACGCCCCAGGAACAGGTTGCGCGCGATCGACAATTGCGTGACCAGGGCGGAGTCCTGGTAAATGGTCTCGATGCCGTGGGCGATGGCATCGCTGGTGCTGCGCAAGGCGACCTTCTTGCCGCGGATGAAGATGTCGCCGCTGGTCAGCGGCACCGCGCCGGAGAGAACCTTGATCAGCGTTGATTTGCCGGCGCCATTGTCGCCCAGCAGGCCGACGATCTCACGCTCGTTGACATGGAAATTGGCGTCCACCAGCGCCTGCACGCGGCCATAGGACTTGCGGATGTTCTGCATGCGGATCAATGGCTCGGCCATGGTTCAAGTCCCCGCCTGGTGCCGGCGTTCCAGCCACGAATGCAACGCCATCATGCCAAGGATGATCGCGCCGATGAAGATGTTGTAGGCAAGCCCGGGCACGCCGATCAGCACGATGCCGTTGCGCATGACGCGCAGGATCAGGATGCCGAGCACGGTGCCGATGATGGTGCCGCGCCCGCCGGTCAGCGCCGTGCCGCCGATCACCACCATGGCGATCACCTCCAGTTCGTAGCCGGTGCCGCTGTTGGGGTTGGCGGCGGATGTGCGCAGTGAGGAAATGACGCCGGCAAGCGACGCCATGAGCGAAGACAGCACGAACAGGCCGACCTTGACGCGGTTGACATTGACGCCACGGGCGCGCGCCGCGTTGGGATTGCCGCCGGCCGCCTGGATCCAGTTGCCGGTCCGGCTTTGCGTCAGGACATAGCCGAGGGCGATCGCGGCGGCGATGAACCAGAACAGCGACATGTAGATGCGGAACGGGCCGATGAAGAAATCGCCGACCAGCGCCTCCGCCAGCCAGCTGCCCTCGGCGCTCCAGGTGCGCTGCGGAAACCCGTCGGTGATGAAAAGCGCACTGCCGCGCACCACCAGCAGCATGCCGAGCGTCACCAGGAAGGACGGGATCTTGAGCCGCGTGACGAACCAGCCATTGACCAGGCCGATCAAGGCGGCAACCACCAGCGCGACGACGAAGCCCATCTCCAGCGAGGTGACGCCGGCATTGAACAGCGTCCACATCAGCACCGGCGAGAAACCGAACAGGGACCCGACGGAAAGGTCGAATTCGCCCGACGTCATCAACAGCGTCATCGCCAGCGCGATCAGGCCGAGCTCGACGGTGAAGGCCAGCGTGTTGGAGATGTTCTGCGGCGACAGGAAGTCGTGGTTGAAACCCCAGAAAACGGCGATCTCGGCGATGAGCAGAACGAAGGGTCCGAATTCCGGCCGCGCGATCAGGCGTTGGATGAGCGAATGATTTTCCACTGGGAACCCGCGACATGGTTGGAACGGGCCGCGACCTCCACCGCATCGGGTGGACATGCCGCGGCGCAGGAAGATAGCTGGCGCCGCGCGAGATGCGCGGCGCCAGGGATCGCGGATTATTTGCCGGACAGGATCTTGTCGTAGACCGCCGCGGTGTCCTTCTCGTAGAGCGCGCCGGTGATGACGTTGAAGCCCGGGGGAATGCCGCTGGCCGCCATGTTGGCGAGCGACAGCGCGACGTAGCTGGTCGCCTGCGGGTCCTGCCACTGGCCGGCATTGACGTAGCCGTTCAGCACTTCCTGGGTGGTGTCGAGCGAGTTGCCCCAGCCGACGACCGGGATTTCGCCCGGCTTGACGCCGACCTGGTCGAACACGCGCTTGATCGAGCCGGTGACGAGGTCGCCCAGGCCGATGATGGCGTTGACCTTGCCCTTGTGGGCGGTGAGGTAGTCGACCATGCGGTTGATCACCTCGGCCTGGTCGAGCGTCGCTTCGGTCACCTCATAGGTGATGCCGAGCGGGCCGAAGACGCTCTTGATGCCTTCCTCTTCCTGCACGCCATAGGTGGCGCCGGGGATCTCGACCGGCATCCAGACGAAGTCGCCCTTCTTCACGAGGCCCTTGTCGACCAGGTACTGCGCCCAGTGCTTGCCGAAGGTGACGTTGTCGCCGCCGACATAGGCGTTGAAATTGGCCTTGGGATCGGGCGTGTTGAAGTTGATGATCGGGACGTTGGCCGCGCGCGCTTCCTTGACGATCTCGACAAGGCTGCCCGGATCGGGGCTGGTGGTGACGATACCGTCGGCCTTGGCGGAGAGGGCGGCGCGGACCGCTTCCTGCTGCGAGGCGACGTCGCCATTGTGGAAAGAGGTGTTGACGGTGTTGCCGGTGTCCTTGGCCCATTGCTTGGCGCCGGCGAGGAAGTAGGTCCAGACCGGGTCGGCCGGCCCGCCATGTGAGATCCAGTAGAACGTCTTGGCCTGCGCGGCTGCCGGAATGACCGTCAGCGCGACCAGCAGGCCGTAGAGCACAAGTCTTAGTCTCGTCAGCATGTGATTTCCTCCCGGTTGAAGATGATCCGTCCCTTGTTCCGGCTTCGGCCGGATTGCGTCTTTTGCCAGCGCCGCTCGGATGCCTAAGAGCATTCCCTTTTTCGGCGGATGGCAAGCCTCCATCTGCAGATGTAGTTGGCGCCTGACACGGCGCCATCAACGACCCCATCAGATCGCATCAGTTGGGATGATTTTTTCCAGGCAGTCGGATGATTGTCGCCGAGGCGCAGCCCGGCGGACTGTCCCGATCATGTTTGGGCGGTCACTTGGGGCGAAAGCCCCTGAAGAACCACTTAGAGCAGGCCGGCTTTGGCGAGGTCGCGCATCAAATGGCTGGCGCCGTAGGTCCAGTGCGGGCAATCAGGCGACAGCCGCACGCGGTTGACCAGCGCGCCGAATTTTTCCGACGAGATGGTGACGATGTCGCCGACCTTGTGCGTGAACCCCTTGCCCTTTTCGCCGCGATCTTTCGATGGCACGAACATCGTGCCGAGATACAGCGCCAGCCCGTCCGGATACTGGTGGTGCGGCCCCATGGCCGCGGCAACCAGTTCCTCCGGCGAGCGGCTGATCTCGGCCATCGAACTCGCCCCCTCCAGCGAAAATCCGTCCTCGCCCTCGACCTTCAGGCGCACGACGGCCTGCTTCACCTCGGCGATGGAGAACGTGTCGTCGAACAGCCGGATGAAGGGGCCAAGCGAAGCCGAGGCGTTGTTGTCCTTGGCCTTGCCGAGCAGCAGCGCCGAGCGCCCTTCGACGTCGCGCAGATTGACGTCGTTGCCGATGGTGGCGCCGACGATCCTGCTGCTCGAGGCGGCGATCATGGCGATCTCCGGCTCCGGATTGTTCCAGGTCGACACCGGGTGGAGGCCGACATCGGCGCCGAAGCCGACCGAGGCCATGGGCTGGCACTTGGTGAAGATCTCGGCATCCGGGCCGATGCCCACTTCCAGATATTGCGACCAGGCGCCGCGCGAAATCAGCTTGGCCTTGATCTCCATCGCCTCGGGCGAACCGGGCTTGAGCTTGGAAAGGTCATGGCCGATCAGGCCGGCAATGTCGGCGCGTATGGCGTCGGCCTTTTCCGCCGAGCCGCGGGCCTGTTCCTCGATCACCCGTTCGAGCAGGCTGACCACGAAAGTGACGCCGGATGCCTTGATCGCCTGCAGGTCGACCGGGGACAGCAGAAAGGGTTTTGCCGGATCGCGCGTGGCTTCGAAACTGTTGGCCGCGATGTCGCTGACAGAACCGATGGGAGTGCCCTTGGCCGAGCCCACATGGCCGGCCGGATCCGCCAACTCGCAGACGTCACGGACGGTAGGCGCCGCGCTCGAGGTGATGTCGAAGACGGTGCCGTCACGCACGGTGACCACCATGGGATGGGAGACATCGCCGCTCCTGGCGCGCCCGACAAACAGGCCTTCGGAGGGCAGATGTGTCGGATTGGTCATGAGTTGGGTTCCTCGAATGGATCGAAAATTCTGGCCGGATCGGCGCGGCACTTTCACCGGATTCCACTCAAAGGTCTATCCCGTCCGGGGGCAAATTCGAGCTGCCATAACCGGTTGTTCATTGAAGCCGTTCCTTCAGAAATGTGAAATCCGCGTCGGGTTTTATTGCCGACGGCAACTGTACCTCAAATGCGAGATCGCCGTTCACAGCAGCGCAGTACTCTGAATCCGCTTGACAGTTTCACAAATATGAAAAATCCTTAGTCAATTTCAAAATCCTGGGACGGGCAGGTCGATGTCGACCCTAGTTGCAGCACATGTGCCAGAGACCCGGGCTTCATCGGGCTTCCGGTTCGCCATGTTGCTGCCCGGCGCGCTGGTCACTTTCCTGCTGATCCTGTTTGCGCTTGGCCTGGTGCTTTTCCTCGCCTTCCGCGGCAATGACGGGTCGCTGCTTGGCGCCGGCTTCAGCCTGGCCAACTTCATCACCGTGGTTTCCGATCCGCTGTACTGGACGGTCACGCTGCGCTCGCTGATCATCGCCGCGCTGGTCACGCTGGCCACGGTCGTCACCGCCTACCCCGTCGCTTACTATCTTGCCTTTCACGCCGGCCGGCGGCGCGGCCTGCTGCTGTTCCTGGTCACGCTGCCGTTCTGGACCAGCTATCTCCTGCGTGTCTTCGCCTGGAAGATCGTGCTGGCCTACAATGGGGTGTTGAATTCGGCGCTGATCGAAAGTGGCATCTGGTCCGAGCCGACACTGACCTTCCTCAACACGCCCGCCGCTGTCGTCGTCACGCTCGCGCACGCCTATGCGCCGTTCGCCATCCTGCCGATCTATGTGGCGCTGGACACGATCCCGAAATCGTTGATCGAGGCCGCTTCCGATCTGGGCGCGAGACCGTTCA
This sequence comes from Mesorhizobium sp. M8A.F.Ca.ET.165.01.1.1, assembly GCF_004792065.1. NCBI lineage: Bacteria > Pseudomonadati > Pseudomonadota > Alphaproteobacteria > Hyphomicrobiales > Phyllobacteriaceae > Mesorhizobium > Mesorhizobium sp. M8A.F.Ca.ET.165.01.1.1. Next base: position 387,459 of record NZ_SRTH01000004.1, read on the forward strand.
CTTCCTTCCGTCGGGTCGTGTTGCCCAATTCGATGCCGGGCGTGCTGGCCGCCGCGCTTGTCGTCTTCGTGCCGACGGTCGGCGACTATGTCACGCCGGCCATGGTGGGCGGTCCGGCCAGCACCATGATCGGCTCGCTGATCCAGTCGCAGTTTGGCAAGGCCAATGACTGGCCGTTCGGCGCAGCCCTTTCGGTCTGCGTCATGCTGGTCATCCTGCTCGTGGTACTGGTCGCGCGCGGCGCGGACCGCCGGTTTGGCAGCCGCACATGAAAACAGGGCGCGCCAGCATGAAACGGGATGGCCGCTGGCTCGGCCTCTATGTGCTTGCCTATCTGATCTTCCTTTATCTGCCGGTCCTGCTGATCCCGCTGTTTTCCTTTAACGATTCCATCCAGGCCGCGTTTCCGCTGCAGGGCTTCACGGTGCAATGGTATGCCACGCTCTACGGCAATCCGGCACTGTCGGGTGCGCTCGTCAACAGTCTCGTCATCGGCGCCATCGCTGCCTCGGGCGCCACGCTGTGCGGCATCACCGTGTCCTATATGGATCTCTATGGCCGCTCGCCGCTGGCCGCCACCATCAGCGCCATCGCGCGGCTGCCGATCCTCATTCCTGGCGTCATTGTCGGCATATCGCTGCTGATCCTGGTCAACCTCGTCGGCCTCGGACCGTCGCGTGTCGCCATCGTGCTCGGCCATATCCTGGTCGCGTTGCCGACCACCGTGGTCGTCATGCGCAGCCGTTTCGCCGCCATCCCCAGGACGGTTCGCGAGGCGGCGCTCGACCTCGGCGCCTCGGACTGGATGACCTTCCGGCGCGTCATGCTGCCGCTCAGCCTGCCGGCCGTGCTGTCGGCCTTCATGCTCGCCTTCCTGATCTCCTTCGACGAGTTCATCGTCGTCTTCTTCCTGGCCGGCACCGAGCCGACATTGCCGCTCTACATCTGGAGCCAGCTGCGCTTCCCCCGATCGCTGCCGACCGTCATGGCGCTCGGGACGGTGATCCTGGCCATATCGTTCATCATCGCCGGCACCGCCGAAATCCTGCGCCATCGCGGGCTTGGCGCCGTACGCCGCAATCCAGCCTGAAGCACAACAACGAGAGAGGAGAACGAAAAATGACATTCCACCTGAAATCGGCATCGGGACACAAGGTCCGCGCCGGCCTCGCGGCACTTGCGCTCGCACTGTCGTCGACCGTGGCGCTCGCCGCCGAGAAGCTGCAGTACTTCACCTGGTCGGGCTATGAGTTGCCCGATTTCAACAAGAGCTTCCTTGCCGCGCACCCCGATGGCGTCGAGGCCTCGATCTTCGGCGACGACGATGATGCCTTCACTAAGGTCAAGGCCGGCTTCCGGCCCGACATCGCGCACCCCTGCTATGACAAGGTGGCGCGCTGGAACAAGGAAGGCCTGCTGCAGCCGATCGACACCAAGCGCATCAAGAACTGGGATTCGATCTTCCCGGTGTTCAAGAACCTGCCCGACCTGCAGGCTGGCGACGGCAAGGTCTGGATGGTGCCATGGGACTGGGGTAACACCTCGATCCTCTACCGCACCGACCTAGTGAAGGACCCCGAAGCGAGCTGGAACCTTCTGTGGGACAAGCAATATGCCGGCCGTATGGCGACCATCGACGCCGTGCATGACACGCCGATCGTCGCGGCTCTTCTGGCAGGCGTGAACCCCTTCGACATGACGGCCGAGCAGATGGACAAGGTCGCGGCAAAGCTGCGCGAACAGCGCCCGCTGCTGTCGAGCTACACCACCGACATGACCTCGGTCGAGCAGGCCCTGGCCAGCGGCCAGTTGGTCGCCGCCATGACCTGGAACGCGTCGGCAACCTCACTCAAGAAACAGGGCGTGCCGGTCGAGTTCATGAAGCCGAAGGAAGGCATGCTGACCTGGGCCTGCGGCTTCGTCATGCTGAAGGACGCCAAGAACGTCGATCTCGCCTATGACTTCATCAACAGCCGGCTCGACGCTGACTCCGGCAAATTCCTGATCCAGTCCTACGGCTATGGCAGCTCGCTCGGCACCGCTTTCGCCGGCGTGTCGAAGGACGAATTGGAGAAGCTGCAACTGCCGTCCGACCCCGAGGTGATGCTGAAGAGCACGATCTTCACCGGGCCGATGAAACAGAACGACGATATGGCGAAGATGTTCGAGAAGGTGAAGGCTGGCGGGTAAGCTACGGCCTTCCCTTCTCCCCTTGTGGGAGAAGGTGTCGCCGAAGGCGACGGATGAGGGGTGCTCCAGCTTGGCGCCGGCGGCGATCTGTCACTCACCCCTCAACCGTCTCGGCGCTACGCGCCGATCCACCTTCTCCCACAAGGGGAGAAGGAAGAAGCAAACGAGGACTTGCACATGGACATGCTTGACGAGGCCGCCGAAAAACCGAAGGACGATGCCGACGTTCGCGTCGGCCGGCGCGTGCGGGCGCTCAGGCTCGAGCGCCGCCTGTCATTAGCCGATCTCTCGGCAAAAGCCGGCATGTCGATCGGCGCGCTGAGCCAGATCGAGCGCGGCATGTCCTCGCTGCGCGTCAAGGTGATCTGGCCGCTCGCCGCCGCGCTCGACATCGAGCCGTCAGCGCTGATCGCCGACGGCAACGATGCGGTCAATGATCTCTATTGCGTGCGCGCCGACAAAAGGCGGCAGATCCCGGTGAAATCCGAAGGCATCGCCAAGGCGCTGCTGTCGCCGCCCGGCGCGACGCTGACCGGCATGCTGGTGACGGTGGAAGCCGGTGGCGGCACGGCGGAAGCCTACGCCCATGCCGGCCATGAATTCGGCTTCGTGCTTTCGGGCGAGGTCGAACTGGTGGTGGATTCGACAAAATACGGGCTGAAGACCGGCGACAGTTTTGCCTTCAAGAGTACGCTTTTGCACGCCTTCCGCAATCCCGGCGCGGAGCAGTGCCAGATCCTCTGGGTCAACACCACGAAGCCGTCCGAGGTTCGCGATGGCGCCTGATCCACTCGTCCGGCTGCAGGCGGTTTCGAAGGTTTTTCCAGGTGGCATCGTCGGACTCGATACCGTCGATCTCGACATTGTCAGCGGCGAATTCATCACGCTCCTCGGGCCGTCCGGCTGTGGCAAGACCACCAGCCTGCGTGTGATTGCCGGCTTCGAAAGCCCGTCGAGCGGCGAGGTCTTGCTCGACGGTCATGACATCACGGCCCTTCGGCCGTTCGAGCGGCCGGTCAACACCGTGTTTCAGGACTACGCGCTGTTTCCGCACATGAACGTCGCCGAAAATGTCGGCTTCGGCCTGTCCCTGCGAAAACTCACCAGTGCCGAGCAGGCAAAGCGCGTCGGCGAAGCCCTGGAGATGGTCGGACTCGCCGACAAGCTTCGCGCTCGCGTCCTGGAACTGTCGGGCGGCCAGCGCCAGCGCGTCGCGCTTGCCCGCGCCATTGTCTGCGAGCCGCGCGTGCTCTTGCTCGACGAGCCGCTGTCGGCGCTCGACGCGCATCTGCGCGAACAGATGCAGGTGGAGCTGAAACGGCTGCAGTCGCGGCTTGGCACCACCTTCGTGATGGTCACTCACGACCAGACCGAGGCGCTGTCGATCTCCGATCGTATCGTCGTCATGAACAAAGGCCGCATCGAGCAGATCGCGCCGCCGGCGACCCTCTATGACCGGCCGGCCACGAAGTTCGTGGCGAGCTTCATCGGCACCATGAATCTGCTGCAATCACGTTTTGTCGGCCGGGATGGCCACCGCCTGCGTTTCACCGCCGGCACCTTGCCGCTGGAGGCCATGTCCGAAACCGGCCAGTGGCCCGGCGAAGGCGAGGTCCGCACCATCGGCGTGCGCCCGGAGGATTTGCTGGCGGCGGCCGAGGCTGCGCCCGGCACGGCGCCGGCGCGGGTCAACAGCATCGTCTTCCATGGCCGCACGTTGCGCCTGCATGCCGAACTGGGGCAAGGCATGCCCGTTGTCATCGACGCGCCCCGCCAGGCCGAGGGGTTTCAATTCAGCGCCGGCGACGTGGCGCACGTCAGCCTGCGCCGTGGCGCCAACTGCCCCATGCTGCCCAGCTAGCCTCATTCAACTGCGCAAGGTCGCCTGCACGGCCGTGGGGTTGGCCTGATCGACATGTGGACGAACGACCAAGGAAACTAAGTAGGAATTGACTAATGTAGGAAGACATTCCTAAATTAGTTGATGCCGGAATTGAGCACCCGACCGCGCCGAAATGTGCAAACCCTATGCCTCGCGCACGAAGTCGGGCAACTCATTCGTGTCCGATGCCGGCACTGCAACATCACCCGGCATTATCTGCCTGGCGATCTCGCGAAGCTTGTCGGTGACATTCCCTTTTGGGATGTCGAACGGCATATGCGGTGCGAGCGCTGCAAGCTTCGCGAACTTGATGCCGACATAATTTTGCCGAGTGCTGCGGAGCGCTTGAAAATTCGTGTGAGACGCCTTGTCGAAATCCGCATGGTTCGCCGTGTAATATGGCGAGACGAGGAATGAGGAACGCGGCTATCCCTTAGCCTAGAAGAGAGACCCTTGGACTGGCACCTGCTGCGGGAACTTAATCTGTGTGGGTGGCTTTTCAACGATCACCAACGCGTCGTTGGGCGCTGTCCGCTGCAAATGCCGTGCTTCCGTCCACGGCGCTGTAAGCCAGATCTCCGTCTCTTCGGCTGTTGTCAGGATCACAGGCATGGCCTTCTCATGGATCGGCGCGACAAGGGGGTTCGGCTTCGTTGTCATGAAGGCGTAGAGTTCAAAGTCGCCGGGGCCATCCTTGACTTTTCGCACGCCCTGCCAGCGAGTCCAGAAACCAGCGAAGAAGAATAGAGATCGGCTTTCGTCACGGGCAAACCAGTAATTTCGCTGGATTCCCGTTTCTGGGTCCTTGTCGTTCGGGGTAGGGCTGGGTTCGGCAAAGCTGGTCACCGGCACGACACATCTGTGTTCGATACCCACATACTGTTGCCAGTGCGAATATTGCGGATTGCGAACGTTCGTAGTGCCGTAATCGGCCTTTCCTTTCATCCGCTCTGGCGGAGTCGGCAAACCCCAAAGCAATTTCGCCAGCTCGCGATTCCCGTCTGGCGTGTTGCGAACAACCGGGCCTAGCTGATTGGGATAGATGTCGACTGAAGGTTCGAGATTGCCGATGACGTCGCGCATGGCCCGTGTCCATTGGCGGACCGCCTCTTGCGTCGTGGTGATGTTGTAGAGGTTGCACATTCACACAGCATTGCGGAATTGGCATGTGTCTGCAACCGAAGTCGGTCCGCGATAGGCTGGTCAGGCGCTTATCCTGACAGGGTCATGTCAGCTATCGACCCGTCAGCTGATGGCATGTCAGCGGGCTGTTCCCTACTTGCAATGCGTCCAAACAGGAGGAACACAAATGACCATCACGGAAATCGCCAAGGACTTCACCGAGCTTCTTAAACAAGGCAACAGCGACGGCGCTGCCGAAAAATACAATGCCGACGCTATCGTCAGCTACGAAGCCATGGAGGGGCCGATGGCCGTCAGCCGCGGCAAGGAGGCCCTCAAGCAAAAGAGCCAGTGGTGGCAAGAGAACCACGAAGTGCATGGCGGCTCGGTCGAAGGACCCTATGTCAACGGCGACCAGTTCGCGGTGCGCTTCACGTTTGACGTAACGCCCAAGGCCACCGGCGAGCGTGTCACCATGGATGAGGTTGGCCTGTACACGGTCAAGAACGGCAAGATCGCCGAAGAGCGATTTTACTACTGAGGTCGGAAACACAGCTGGCTTTCCGGAGTCCGCGCTCTTCGCCGCGAAGGCGGAGATCAACATGGCGGCCAGCGATGCCCTGGCCGCCACCCAGGAAGCTCAAATCGTCTTCACATATTGCGCAAGCTGATCGGCTACCGTGCCCCAGCCGTCGAAGAAACCCATCTCTTCATGGTTGTCGCGGGTCGCCTCGTCGCGGTGGATGGCGGTGGCGGTGTAGCGCGTGCCCCGGCCATCCGGCTGCAGCGAAATCACAGCAGTGATGAACGGCTCGCCTGACGGCCGATAGCCCGGCAGCAGCGCATCCGTCCACACCAGCCGCTCGTTCGGCACGATTTCCAGATAGCAGCAATGGCGGTCGCTGACCTCGTTGCCGTCGCGCGACTGCATGCGTGTCCGGAACAACCCGCCTGGCCTGAGGTCGATCTCGCAGTCGGTGATCACCCATGGTTTTGGTGTGAACCATTGCCTGACATGCTCCGGCGTCGTCATGGCGCGCCACAACAGTTGGTGCGGCGCGTCGAGCACGCGCTCCAGCACGAGGTCCAGCCTGGGATCCGGCTTGAAGGGATAGCTCATGTTTCCTGCTCCTTGAGTGTCATCACATAGGCGTCGAACTGGTCGAGGCGGCGCTCCCAGAGCGTGCGCTGCTCAGCCAGCCAGCTTTCGGCGAGCTTCAATGGCTCGGGCGCAAGCTCGTAAGTCCTGACCCGGCCGGTCTTCTGCGACCGAACCAGCCCGCAGCCTTCGAGAATCTTGAGATGGTCGATGAAGGAAGGCAGGGCCATCTCGAAAGGCTGTGCCAGTTCGCTGACCGAAGCGGGGCTCCTGTTGAGTCGCTCGACCACGCGCCGCCGTGTCGGGTCGGCAAGCGCGCGAAAAATACCATCGATCGGCGGGGGGATCGGATTTGCGCTCTGGAGGCTGGTCATCGATGGTCCTGGGTCGTCAAAAGTGGTCATTAATACTTAGGTAAATTCCTTAGTGTTTGCAAGCGGCAAATTTCACGAGCTTCTGGCAAAGCGGGAAGGGCGGTTCTAGGTTGCGAAACGGATTCGACGGTCAGCCCAAAGGAAGCACGTCTTGACGATCACCATGTACGGCATCACCAATTGCGACACGATCAAGAAGGCGCGCGTCTGGCTGGAGAGCCATGACGTTCCCTATCGTTTTCATGACTATCGGGCCGAAGGAATCGAGGCAGGCAAGCTGAATGGCTGGGTCGGCAAGGTCGGCTGGGAAAAGCTGCTCAACAAAGGCAGCACGACGTTTCGCGAACTGCCGGAGGCGGACAAGCAGGGCCTCGAGGAGAAGAAGGCGAAAGCGCTGATGCTGGCCAAGCCGACAATGATCAAGAGGCCGGTGCTGGACGTCGGCGACAGCATCCTCGTCGGGTTCAAGCCGGATGTTTATGAAGAGGCGGTGGGCGGGAAGTAGACCCGACTCTCACCCGCGCCGCGATCCTTCGCGCCCCCTCTGTCCCGCCGGCGTCTCGATGTTACGGGTGGGCTCGCAAATACCCCGCCAGCGCCACGGCATTGTTGTGCGCCTCGTCATGGGCGCCGTAGAGCAGCGTTACCTTGCCGTCGCGAAGCAGGGCGCGCAAACTCGCCAACGCCTCCTCGTTGCGGTCCAGCTCGCCACCATACCGCTTCTGAAATTCCGCCCAGCGCTCCGGCTCATGCCCGAACCATTTGCGCAGTTCGTCGCTCGGCGCGATCTCCTTCAGCCACAGCGTCAACGCGGCATCCTTCTTGGCGACGCCGCGCGGCCATATCCGATCCACCAGCACCCGCTGGCCATCGGCCTTCCCGGGTGCTTCGTAGACGCGCCTGACTGCAATATCGAAGGCCATCACATCTCAGCCGGCTAGAGCCCCTGGGCCCACTCGCCCTTGCGCATCACCGGCACGCGGCTGCCATCCTTGGCGATGCCGTCGATGTCGATCTTGTCCGAGCCGATCATCCAGTCGATGTGGATGAAGCTCTTGTTGCCGCCGCGCGCCCCGATTTCGTCCTGGCTGAGCGAGGCGCCGTCGACGAAGCACTTCGAATAGCATTGGCCGAGCGCGATATGGCAGGCGGCGTTCTCGTCGAACAGCGTGTTGAAGAACAACAGGCCGCTGGCCGAGATCGGCGAGGAATGCGGCACCAGCGCCACTTCGCCGAGGCGGCGCGCGCCTTCGTCGGTGTCGAGCACTTTCTTCAGCACGTCCTCGCCCTTCGAGGCCTTGGCCTCGACGATCCGCCCGCCCTCGAAGCGCACCGAGATGTCGTCGATCAGCGTGCCCTGGTAGGACAACGGCTTGGTCGAGGAAACATGGCCCTCGACCCGCCTCGCATGCGGCGTGGTGAAGACTTCCTCGGTCGGGATGTTGGGATTGCAGGTGACGCCGTTCTTGGCGGTCGAGGCGCCGCCCATCCACTCATGGCCGTCCGCCAGCCCGACAGTCAGGTCGGTGCCGGGTCCAGTGAAATGCAGCGCATGGAAATCGTGGCCGTTCAGCCATTCAGTGCGGCCGCGCAAGGCCGCATTGTGCGCCTTCCAGTTGGCGATCGGGTCCTCGACATCCACACGCGAGGCGGCGAAGATGGCGTCGGCGAGTTTCGCCACCGCCACGTCGTCGGCGTCGCCGGGGAAAACCTGCCTGGCCCAGGCCAGATCCGGATAGGCGATGATGTTCCAGTTGATGTCGAAGCCGGTGATCTTCTCCAGCGCCGGCTGGTAGGCCATCGAATTGGCCTTGTTGGCGCGCGCCACCTTCGCCGGATCCTGCGCCGACAGCAGCGACGGATCCTCGCCGCGCACGGCGAGCCGGGCGGCATTGTTGGAAAAGGCCTTCGCCATGCCTTCATAGAGCCAGCCGGCGGCGTGGTCGAAGCCGGCGTCGGCGCCGAAACGGTAGCGTGCCAGCGTCATCTCGTCATCGTTGAAGATCGGCGTCACCAGCCCGGCGCCGGCCTTGTAGGCGTGCTCGACGATGCGCCTGGTCAGCGGCAGCGCCGCGATCGACGACGTCAGCACCAGGTCCTGTCCGGGCTGCAATTGCAGCCCGACCTTGATGGCGACTTCCGCCAGCCTGTCGAGCTTCACCGGGTCGATCGTTGCGGAAACGCCGCGCGAATGTGTGGTCATGATCCTGCCTGTCGTCGTGGGATTTATGATTGAACATAGACCGGTGCCGCGGTGCTTTCCACCGCGATCGCGTCGCTGGGCTCCGCGACCGACGATCCGAACTGCGCCATGGTCGCCGCGATCTCTTCCTTGATCCAGATTTTGAAGTCCCGGACCTTGCGGCTTTCAGGCTTGGTGGCGGAGGTCACCAGCCAGTAGCCGAGGCCGCTCTGGGCGCGGATTCCGAACGGCGCCACCAGCCGCCCATCGGCCAGCGCATCGGCCGTCAGCAATTGCCAGCCCAGCATCACGCCATGGCCGGCGATCGCCGATTCCAGGCACAGCATCGGGTCGGTGAAGCGCGCGCCTTTCTGGAAGTTGACGGGTGGAACGCCGGCAGCGGCGAACCAGCTTTCCCAGTTGATCATCGCCCGCTCGTCGGTGATGGCGCAGGTCCGCGCAAGGTCGCCGATCGACTTCAGTTTTCTTGCAATGCCCGGTGCGCAGACCGGGAAGACTTCCTGCGCCAAAATGAGCTCCGCCTTCCCGCCCGGCCATTTGCCGTCGCCAAGCCGGATGGCAATGTCGATGTCGGAATGATCGAGATTGGCCAGCCGCACCGAGGCGTCGATGCGCAACAGCACGTTGGGATGCCGGTCGAAGTGCCGCGACAGCCGTGGCAGAAGCCATTTGGAGGCAAACGCAGGTGCCGCCGAAACAACCAATGTGCATTGGGTTGCCTCGTCGGCCAGTGCCACGGCCTGCGCAAGCTCGCGAAATCCGGCGCCAAGGCGGGCCGCGAAGACGGCGCCGAATTCGGTCAGGACGAGACCGCTCGTCGTCCGCTCGAACAGGGCCTGGCCGAGCTGCTTTTCGGTGCGGCTGATCTGCTGGCTGACGGCGCTGACGGAAACGTTGAGTTCGCTGGCGGCGGTCGCGAGCGAGCCGAGACGGGCGACGGTTTCCACGGCGCGAAGGCCGTTGAGATGAACGCGGTTGAGCATGGCCATTTGAGATTTTCTAAACCGATCCGGCCGAAATCTCAATTGAAAGAGATACCGAAACGGCTGACTTTTGGACGGAGACAGGCCCATGGAACCGGAAATGCTGAGGATGTTGTCGTCGCTGAAGGTCCTGTTCGCCGCCACTTCGTCGGATGACACGCGCTGCGACGTCGACACGCTGAGCTGGCTGACCGATCCGCTTGCGCATCCCGCGCTTGACGCGATGTCGGAGCGCGAACTCGGCGATGTGCCGTTCCGCTTGACGGCGCGCCGGACCGTGCATGAGACCGTTTCGCTGAACGCCGGTTTCGGCGGGCGCTGCTGAGCGCGCGGTCCGGCACTGGCCCAACACAAGGCGGATTGTTTCACCCGTGCGCAGATTTATTGTGCACTGCAATGACATCGGCCCCATCGACAGCGCTTCGCTACGCCTTCGCCGGCATGATCGCCATGGCCGTCGCCATGGGCATCGGCCGCTTCGTCTACACGCCGATCCTGCCCGGCATGATGGAGGAACTGCATCTGTCGCCGGCCGATGCCGGCTGGATCGCCTCGGCCAACTATCTCGGATACCTCGTCGGCGCGTTGGTGGCGGCGGGCAACTGGGCGCACGGACGCGAGCGTTCGCTGATGCTGGCAGCCCTCGGTGCCAGCGCCGTGCTGGCCGCCCTTATGGGGCTGACCGATGCCATGGCCGCCTTTCTCGCCATCCGTTTTCTGGCCGGTCTGGCCAGCGCCTTCGTCATGGTGTTCATGGCCAGCATCGTTTTCAGCCATATCGCGGAGGCCGGGCGGGGCGACCTGCAGGCATGGCATTTCGGCGGCGTTGGCCTCGGCATCGCGATGTCGGCGGCGATGATGGCCGTGCTGGTCACAGAACATGCCGGCTGGGCGCAGGGCTGGCTGTGGTCGGGCGCGATTTCGGCTTGCGGCTTCGTCGCCGTGGCGCTGCTGGCGAACCAGGGTCCGCTCACCAATGGCGAAGCCGTCCACGAGCCGGCGCTGCCGAAAGACCTGTCGCTGATGAAGGCGATCGTCGCCTATGGCCTGTTCGGTTTCGGCTATGTGGTGACGGCGACCTTCCTCGTCGCCATCGTCCGCCAAGGCGGCGGCAGCCGCGTCTTCGAGGCCGAAGTGTGGATGGTTGCCGGCCTTGCCGGTTTCCCTTCGGTCTGGCTTTGGCAGAAGATATCGGCGCGGATCGGGCTCTATGCCGCCTATGCGTTGGGGTGCTTCGTCGAAGTTGTCGGCGTTACCGCGAGCGTCGCCGCAGGCGGGCGCACGGGGCCGCTGCTTGGCGGCGTGCTGCTCGGCGGCACCTTCATTGCCATCACGGCGCTTGGCCTGCAGGCCGCACGGCAGCAGGCGCCGAAGTCACCCCGGCGCATCTTTGCCTTGATGACCGCCTCCTTCGGTCTTGGCCAGATCATCGGCCCGATCGCGGCCGGGCTTCTGGCCCAGGCGTCGGGCGATTTCTTCCTCGCCTCCATCGTCGCCGCGGCCGTCCTGGTCGTCTCCGGCGCCGTCACATGGTCGGCCGCGCCAAAATCGCCATGATTTGTGGTCTTGCTCTGCGCCTGAACTCGGGCAGGCATTTTCTTTCCCCCTAATGTGTGACCTTATGCCCGCCGAACCCACCTGATTTGCGCATAGATCGAGGAATTCGCCACAGTGTTCGTATCCTTCTTCCCGCAGCCGAAGCTTTTCTTCTCTTCGGCCGCCATCTGGAGCCTTGCGGCGATCCTGTTCTGGTTTTTCGGCGGGGAGCAATTGGGGGGCCTTGTGGGCCTTCCGCCGGCAGCCGCCGATGCGGCGCCCATCATCGGCATCGCCGTGCTGGTGTCGAAACCGTTCCTCTGGTTTTACATCTATTTCGCGCTTTGCGTGGCCATCTTCTACGCATTCTGGAGCTGGTATTCGCCGCATCCTTGGCAGCGCTGGTCGATCTTGATGACGGCGGTCATCCTATTTTTCATCTATTTCAACGTGCAGGTCAGCGTCGCCGTCAACGCCTGGTACGGCCCCTTCTTCGACTATGTGCAAGGGTTGATGTCGGGGACCGGAAAATCGACCAACGGCGAATTCTACACCGGGCTGGCCGACTTTTCGTGGCTCGCGCTGGTCGGCATGAACGTGCAGGTGGTCAATGCCTTCATCGTCAGCCACTGGATCTTCCGCTGGCGGACGGCGATGAACAACTACTTTATCGAGAACTGGAGCAGGCTGCGCCATATCGAGGGCGCCTCGCAGCGTATCCAGGAGGATACGATGCGGTTCTCGCAGATCATGGAGGATCTCGGTTCCAGTTTCGTCCAGTCGATCATGACCTTGATCGCCTTCCTGCCGGTGATGATCCAGTTGCAGGCCCATATCAGCGAACTGCCGATCATCGGCGCGATCCCGCAGCCATTGGTGGTCGCGGCACTTGCCTGGTGTCTGTTCGGCACGATCTCGGTGATGATTGCCGGCATGAAGCTTCCGGGGCTGCAGTTCCGTAACCAGCGCGTCGAAGCCGCCTACCGCAAGGAACTCGTCTATGGCGAGGATCATGCGGACAGGGCGCAACCCGCCACCACCGCCGAGCTGTTTGCCAATGTCCGGCACAACTATTTCCGGCTCTATTTCCACTACATCTATTTCAACGTCGTCCGGTACACCTACCTGCAGGCCGACAACATTTTCTCGCTGTTGATCCTGGGTCCGTCGCTGGTCGCGCACAAGATAACGTTCGGTGCGCTGAACCAGATCTCCAACGCCTTCGGCAAGGTGACGGGTTCGCTGCAATTCCTGCTTACCTCCTGGTCGACTATCGTCGAACTGCAGTCGGTCCATAAACGCTTGCGCGCCTTCGAGGCGACGCTGCTGGGTGAGCCGTTACCGGACATCGATCAGCGCTATCTGGCAAGGCAGGGTGCAGAAGACCCGGCTTAGGAAGTCTGGGATTTATGCGAAACGGGTTGGCAGCTCAGCCGCCAACCGTCGCCTGCTTCTGGCTGCCGTCCCGCCGCGAAACATAATCGCGAAAACTGATGCACTCGACATCTGATTTGACGCAGACCTCGCCGGCAAAGCGTTCCAGTGCGTTCCAGTAGGCGCCGTCATTCATCAGTGTGAAGTGGAAGCCGAGTTCCAGCGGAATGCGCTTGCCCTGATATTGCGTGTTGAAGGCGGCGCGGAAGGCCTGGTAGGTGCGGTCGGCGAATTCGCCGGCCTTGCTTGGCCGCTCGAAGCCGCCGGAATGCCGGACATAGAGATTGTAATCCATGGCGATCACCGGCCGTGATTTCGGCCCTTCCGGAATCAGCGGCAGGGAAAAGCGGGTGATGCCGCCGATGGTCGGCGGCAGGGCAGGGCCCTTTGAAACGCCGCTGGCGTCGAACTGATAGCCGGCTGCCGGCAGCGCCTCGTAAAGCGCCTTGCTTGCCGACAGGTAGGGCGCCCGGAAACCCGCCACCGCATGCGCGAAATCGCGCCAGCCCTCGGGTTCGGGCGCAATGCCGTTGATGGCATAGGCGTTTTCTAGAATGTGCTCGAACGAGGCGAATTCCGTCAGCCAGTCGGCCTTGCTCCAGTCCTTGCCGTCGAAATGGCCGCAGGCGTGGCTGGCGATGTCGTGGCCCTCATGGGCGGCGAGACCGATCTGTTCCAGCCGCTCGGCCACGTCCTGCCTGGAGGCGGCAAAGCCGATGTTGGATTTGCCCGCGGTCTTGCCAGGTGCCGCGTATTGGCCGCGTGTCTCGGGCGACAGCAGGAAGACACAGGACAGAAAATAGGTGAAATGCGCCCCGGTGCGCTGGGCCAGCGCCCGGCTACGCTTCCACTGCGAGATGTCGCGGGCACTGTCGAACGAGATGATGACGACCTGCTTCGGCCTCGCTGGTTCTGCTGGCGCGGGCGGGTCGGCCAGGGCCGCGCCGGCGGCGGCGAGCGAGGCAAGCGAAAACGCAATAACACGGGACAGACTGGGCATCGGCAATTTTACAGGCTCCGGGTGGTCAGCAAGCCGGCTATCCCCGAAATGTGGCGCCGGTGCGATTGGGTTTTCGTGGGTTTGCCCCGGGGCAAACATCCGTTTGCCCCCGGGAATAGCCGATTTTCCGGTCGAACCCCTTCCATGCCGACAAAATTTCGCTAAAACGCGGGCTCACGAACGGCCCCGGCCCGGGGCCAAGAATGGTTTTGATCGATGTCCGACGACAGTTTTATCCGTGAAGTCAATGACGAGATGCGCCGCGAGCAGGCGCAGAAGCTGTGGGACCGTTTCGGCCCGGCCTTGCTTGTGATTGCCATCCTGGTGGTGCTCGGTACCGCCGCCTTCGTCGGCTATCGCTATTGGGACGAGACGCGCGCCAACCGCTCCGGCGATGCTTTCTCGCAGGCGTTGAAGCTTGCCAATGACGGCAAGAACGACGACGCGCTGGCCGCGCTCGATCAGCTGGAGAAGGATGGCTACGGCGCCTATCCGCTGCTCGCCCGCATGCGCGCAGCGACCGTCAAGGCCAACAAGGGCGACGTCGACGCAGCCGTCAAGGATTTCGACGACGTCGCCGCCGACACCGCCATTCCCCAGGGCCTGCGCGACATGGCGCGGCTGAGGGCAGCACTCCTGCTCGTCGACCATGGCTCCTTCGCCGACGTGTCCAGCCGTGTCGAGGCGCTGACCTCGGACACCAACACGCTGCGCCACAGCGCGCGCGAGGCGCTCGGGCTTGCGGCCTGGAAGGAAGGCAAGACGCAGGACGCGCTGAAACTGTTCGACCAGATCGCCTCCGATGACGGCGCCCCGCGCAACACGCGCGAGCGGGCGACCTTGATGTCCGAACTGATCCGCGGGTCGGGCAGTGCATCGTGACCTTCAAAGTCGCCATCATAGGCAGACCTAACGTCGGCAAATCGACTCTTTTCAATCGGCTGGTGGGAAGGAAGCTGGCGCTTGTCGACGACACGCCGGGCGTCACCCGTGACCGCCGTGTCCATGCCGCCAAGCTTTACGATCTGCATTTCGACGTCATCGACACAGCGGGCTTCGAGGATGCCGGCGCCTCGACCTTGCCGGGCCGCATGCGCGCGCAGACCGAAATCGCCATCCGCGAGGCGGATCTGATCTTCTTCACCATCGACGCCAAGTCCGGCCTGCTGCCCGATGACAGGACCTTTGCCGAGATCGTGCGCAAATCCGGCAAACCGGTCGTCCTCGTTGCCAACAAGGCCGAGGCGAAGGGCGCGCAAGGCGGCATGCTGGAGGCCTGGGAACTCGGGCTTGGCGAGCCGATCCCGGTTTCGGCCGAGCACGGCCAGGGCATGCCCGACCTGCGCGACGCCGTGATCGAAGCGCTTGGAGAGGCGCGCGCCTTCGGCGAAGACGAGGACAGCGAAAACGAAGAAGCCGCCATCAACGAAGTGCTGATCGGCGAGGACATCGCCGATCCGGATGCCGAGCCGGCCTATGACGATACCAAGCCGATGCGCATCGCCGTCGTCGGCCGTCCTAACGCCGGCAAGTCGACGCTGATCAATGCGCTGATCGGCGAGGAACGGCTGCTGACCGGACCGGAGGCGGGCATCACCCGCGATTCCATCTCCGTCGATTGGGACTGGCGCGGCCGCCGCATAAAACTGTTCGATACGGCCGGCATGCGCCGCAAGGCCAGGATCCACGAAAAGCTGGAAGTGATGTCGGTGCAGGATGGCTTGCGCGCCATCCGTTTCGCCGAGATCGTCATCATTGTGCTCGACGCCACCATTCCCTTCGAGAAGCAGGATCTGCAGATCGCCGACCTGATCATCCGCGAGGGGCGGGCACCGGTGATCGCCTTCAACAAATGGGACCTGATCGATAACCCGCAGGAGCTGTTGGCCGAACTGCGCGAGAAGACCGAGCGGCTGCTGCCGCAGGCGCGGGGCATACAGGCCGTGCCGGTCTCGGCCGAGACCGGACGCGGCCTCGACAAGCTGATGGATGCGGTGCTGAGGACGCACAGGGTCTGGAACAGCCGTGTTTCCACCGGCAAGCTCAACCGCTGGCTCGAGGCCATACTGGCGCATCACCCGCCGCCCGCCGTTGCCGGGCGCCGGTTGAAGGTCAAATACGTCACCCAGGCCAAGACGCGGCCGCCGGGTTTCGTGGTCCAGTGCTCGCGGCCGGACGCGATGCCGCAGAGCTATGTCCGCTATCTCTCCAACAGCCTGCGCGAAGCCTTCGACATGCCGGGCGTGCCGATCCGCATCGCGTTGCGCACCTCGGACAATCCGTTCGCCGGCCGGGCCAAGAAGCGCGGCTGAGCCTCGGCGCTCGTGCTGATCAGGCCGCGGCACGCAAGCCGGCGGTCCGCGTATTTTCCGGCAGGGCCTGCCGCGCCGCCTCCAGTAATATGTCGGCAAGGCGGGCCGCCACGGGCTCGGGTTCGGCATCCCGACGATGCAGGAACAGCGCCATCTTGGGCAACGCCGGCAGGCCGGCGATCTCGGGCTTCATCGCACTGACGCTGGCCGGCAAGCCGATGTCGGTGCGGATCGTCAGCCCCAGCCCCGCGGCGACAGCCGCCCAGATGCCACCCAGACTGGGGCTCGAGAAGGCCATGCGCCAGGGCAGCCCGGCGCGGTCGAGCGTTTCAGTCGCGACCGTGCGCAGCAGACATGGCGCTTCGAGCGCCACCAGCGGCAGTGGCTCGCCGTCGCGCAGGCTCGTCTCGATGCGCTTGGCCGGACCGATCCAGCGCATCGGAACATCGGCGACATGCTCGCTATAGGGCAGCGTCTGGCCACAGTGCCAGGCAAGCGCGATGTCGAGGCTGCCTGACATCACCCTTTCGGCGAGGTCGTGGCTGCGCGCGATCCTGGCCTCGATCTTGACCTTGGGATGGGCTCGGGCAAATCGGCCCAGCACGTCCGGCAGCACGGCCTCGCCGAAATCCTCCTGCAGACCGAGCCGCACCCAGCCTTCCAGTTCGACGTCATGGATGGCCGCCGCCGCTTCGTCGTTCAAATCGAGCAGCCGGCGCGCATAGCCGAGCATGGTCTCGCCGGCCTCCGTCAGCGCCAGGCCGCGCCCCACTTTGCGGAAGATCGGCGTCGCTGCCTGTTCTTCCAGTTTCTTCAATTGCGCGCTGACCGCCGAGGTCGACCGGCCAAGCCGGTCGGCGGCCTTGGCGAAGCTGCCCAGCTCCATGCCGGTGACGAAACTTCTGAGGACGTCGAGGTCGAATGCCACCCGTTGCATCGTAATGTCCTGTTTTTCAGGATTGATCGTCAAAAACTTCCTTATTTTAAGGACGGATTTATGGCGATAGAGAGATGCCGTCAAGGCCTGAGACACCGGCCCGCAACGGGAATGAAATCATGTCCGCCATCGACTGTGCAGATCAACAGCCACCACAAATCCTGCAAGGCAGCGCTGCCAGCCCTGCCGGCAGAGTGTTCGGCCCCAACCACCGCTGGAAGGTCCTGGGCATCGGGGTTGCCGCGAATGCCGGTTTTTCGGCCACTTTCTCGGGCATACCGGCAACGGCGGTGGTGCTTCGCCAGAGCTATCACCTGGGCAATGCCGAACTCGGCCTGGCACTCGGCCTGCTTGGGCTGGGGGTTGCGCTCAGCGAATTGCCATGGGGTCTGCTCACCGATCGCTGGGGAGATCGCCGCGTGCTTCTGATCGGGCTTGGCGCGACGGCGGCCTGGCTCCTGGCCATGGCGATGCTGGTCGTGCCGACAATGTCAGGCATTCCCGATGTCATGCTGCTGGCGGCAAGCCTGCTCCTCACGGGACTGCTCGGCGGCAGTGTCAATGGTTCGAGCGGCCGCGCCATCATGGCCTGGTTCAGGGAGAATGAGCGCGGTTTTGCCATGAGCATCAGGCAGACGGCGGTACCGCTCGGCGGCGGCCTCGGCGCGCTCGTCCTGCCTTCGCTTGCCCTGGCTTTCGGTTTTGCCGCGGTATTCGGGCTTCTGGCGGCAGTATCCGCGCTCTCCGCCTTGTTTGCCTGGCGTTGGCTGCACGAACCGCCGCCGGCGGCTGAAGCCCACGCCGTCTTATCGGATGGACCGGCTCCGTTGCGCAACATCGAGGTCTGGCGCATCTCGACCGCGATCGGCCTGCTCTGCTATCCGCAAGTGGCGGTCCTCACTTTCGCGTCGGTGTTCCTGCACGACTTCGCCGGGCTTGGCACGACGGCGATCAGCGCGAGCCTCGTCGCTGTACAGGTCGGCGCCATGGTCATGCGCGTCTGGAGCGGCCGCTTTACCGACCGCCACGGCAACCGCCGTCAGTTTCTTCGCTTGTGCAGTGCGCTCAGCGCGCTGGCCTTCGTCGTGCTCTGGGTGCTGGTTCTGGCCGTTCCCGCAATGCCTGCCAGCCAATCCTTCCTGATCGCTGTCCTGCCCTTGGTGCTTGTCGTCGCCGGCATCTCGGTCTCCGCCTGGCACGGCGTTGCCTATACCGAACTTGCCACGCTGGCCGGTGCCGGCCATGTCGGAACGGCACTCAGCCTTGCCAACAGCTTTGTCTTCGTCGGCTTCTTCCTCGTACCGGTGGCCATTCCAGGGCTGCTGCACCTCTGGTCATGGCCCGGCGTCTGGCTGTCGGCCGCCGCCTGCGCCCTGGTTGCCTGGCCGATCTTCCTGAAGCGGGCCTGAGCGCTCCCGTCGCAAAACCGCCGGACTTCGAAGCCACGACCTCCAGCCGGCTGAGAAAACCCGACCGATCCCGTTAACGTCCCATCAAGGTTAATGCATCATTTTGCTCTCCAGTGGGGTCAGTAGCGTTCCTGGAGAGAGTTCCGTGCATCGACGTGTCTTGACGCGGCTGGCCGCCGCCGCCGGTGAGAAGAAACGCGGCCTTGTGTCTCCGTTCATCATCGGCCTCGGCATCTGGATCGGCTTTCCGACCGTCGCCGCCTACCAGGACATGACAAGCCTTGTATCCGGCCTCGAAGCGCCGACCGCCCGCTGGAACTCCTATGTCGAGAAATCCGTCGCCGGCTCGGTCCACGCCGCCGAGATGCCGTTCGTCGATTCCGACGTCACCGGCTCGATCTCGGGTTCCGGCGTTCGCCTTCCCGGTATCGGCTCCGTCTCGTTCCGCGGCAAGGGCGGCAAGGTCAGCGGGTCGCCCGACGAGGATCGTGTCGTGCGCGCCGACAAGAAGGGCCGCATCGTCCAGGTCTCTCCGGTAGCGCCGCCGAAGAACTTCAATGCCGGCTCGATCTTCCAGCGGACCTCCTCGCTGATGCGGCCGAGCATGGACAGCGACCTGAAAATGGCCTTCGCCAAGCCTCAGATCAAAGGCAAGGAAATCCTGATCGCCGCCGCATTCCACGCGCGTGAAGACAAGAAGCCGGATCCCGGCGTGCCGGCCATGCTCGCTGCCCTCGTCAACAACGACCACCCCGATGTGCTGGCGACCGCCTACGCACAATCCGAGCCGGACTACGCCAAGGCTTCACCCTTTGAAGCCCTGCTTCAGGACGAGCAGCCCAACAGCGGCCGCTTCATTCCGCCGATGGCCAAGGGCGACCACGCCTGGATCCAGAATCCGCTCCCGGCCAGCGTCTTCTCCAAGCCGGAGCAGAAATGCCTGGCCAACGGCATCTATTTCGAGGCACGCGGCGAAACCGTGCGCGGTCAGGCCGCTGTCGCCCAGGTTATCCTCAACCGGGTCCGCAATCCCGCCTATCCCAATTCGATCTGCGGCGTCGTCTACCAGAACGACAGCTGGTTCAACCGCTGTCAGTTTTCATTCGCTTGCGACGGCAGAAAGAAGCGCATCGACAACCCTGTCGCCTACAAGACCGCGCAAGACATCGGCATGGCCGTCACCGCTGGCAAGATCTTCATTCCGGAAGTGGGATCGTCAACACATTACTACGCCAACTATGTCCATCCCGGCTGGGCGCGCACGATGCAGAAGATGACCAAGATCGGCCTGCATATCTTCTACCGGACCTATGGTGGCGGCTGGAGCTGAGCGGGTCGCCGGGCGCCGCTCTTTTCGCGCGGCCGCACGGTCGATCGGAGAGCCATTGCCTGGGGGATTCGCGCAACGCATCCCCCCGATCGCCGCGGGCACGATGTCGCACCTTTCTAATCCATTGATTTTACTATTTAAAATACACAGCGCGGAACTTCCCTCCGTGGCTTGACGGGCGCAAACCCTCTAACTATGTTGCCGGCGACTTTAGAAGCGGACGGACGGTGACGGTCTGCCCGGGCAGGGGGGTTGCGATGGCCGAGAAAAAAGGGCCAGACGGAACCGGAGAAACCGGCCGCGGCAAAGAGCATGACGCCGAAATCCGCGACGACGATCTTGAGCGACGTCGGCGTGAACTTGGAGCATCGCTTGCGACAAGGCTGCCGAACCGGCTCGAGGGGAAAGACGACGCGAAACCAGTGACCGGATACGGTCAGGCGATCAAACTATCCAGCGAGTTTATCGCCGGGGTGGTCGTGGGCGCCGGCATCGGCTGGATCATCGACCGTATGGCGGGGACATCGCCGTGGGGTCTGATCGTTTTCCTGCTGCTTGGTTTTGGCGCCGGCGTGCTCAATGTCATGCGTTCGGCTGGCGTTGTGGCGGAATTCGGGCAAGGCGCGAAGCCGCGCCGTGACCGGGACGACGGCAAATGACCGCCCTTCAGGCGGCATTTGGAAATAGCCGCTTCCATGCGGCAAGGTAATTTTGGCCGTACGCGGCATTGACGGGGTTTGAACGTGGCAGCTGACAAGGTCGATCCGATCCACCAGTTCCATATCAACAAGCTGATACCGATCGAGATCGGCGGCTATGACCTGTCTTTCACCAATTCCGCCCTGTTCATGGTCGCCACCGTGGTTGTCGCCGCGGCGTTCCTGTTCCTGACGACGTCGAGCCGCAGCCTGGTTCCAGGCCGGCTGCAGTCGGTCTCCGAAATGGCTTATGAATTCGTCGGCAACATGCTGCGCGACGCCGCCGGCACGCAGGGCATGAAGTTCTTTCCCTTCGTGTTCTCGCTGTTCATGTTCGTGCTGGTCGCCAATCTGCTCGGCCTGTTTCCCTATTTCTTCACGGTCACCAGCCACATCATCGTCACCTTCGGCCTCGCGGCCCTGGTGATTGGAACCGTGGTGGTCTACGGCTTCATGAAGCATGGTCTTGGTTTCCTCAAGCTGTTCGTGCCGCATGGCGTGCCGGTGTTCCTGCTGCCGCTGGTGGTGCTGATCGAGGTCATTTCCTTCGTGTCGCGCCCGGTCAGCCTCTCGGTTCGTCTGTTCGCCAACATGCTTGCCGGCCATATCACGCTCAAGGTTTTCTCCGGGTTCGTCGTCAGCCTCTCCGCGCTGGGCGCGGTCGGCGTGGCGGGTTCGATCCTGCCGTTGGCTATGGCGGTGGCGCTGACGGCGCTTGAACTGCTGGTCGCCTTCCTGCAGGCCTACGTCTTTGCCGTATTGACCTGCATGTATCTCAACGACGCCCTGCATCCCGGGCACTGAGGCAAGAGTTCCGGCCAAGAGTTTTCAACATTGGTGCCGGATGAAATCGCAACGGAATTTTCAGATCCAAAGGAGTTGAACAAATGGACGCAGAAGCAGCAAAGTACATCGGCGCCGGCATCGCTTGCCTGGGCATGGGTGGCGCGGGCATTGGCCTGGGTAACATCTTCGGCAGCTACCTCTCGGGCGCGCTGCGCAACCCTTCGGCTGCCGACGGCCAGTTCGGCCGCCTGATTTTCGGCTTCGCCGTGACCGAAGCTCTGGGCATCTTCTCGCTTCTCATCGCGCTGCTGGCCCTGTTCGGCTGAGTACTGAGAAGATTGGACAGGCCGGCCGCGCAAGCGGCGGGCCTGATATCTGGGGATAGTCCATGTTCGTGACATCTGCCTTCGCGCAAGAGTCCGCGCCATCAGCCGACACCAGCCACGCTGCGACCGGAGGCGACACGCATTCCGGCACCAGCGTGCCTGCCGAAGCGCACGGCACGTTTCCGCCATTCAATCCGGAGACGTTTCCGTCGCAGCTTCTGTGGCTGGCGATCACGTTCGGGCTGTTCTACCTCTTCCTGAAGCGGGTCGTGATGCCGCGCGTCGGGGGCATCATCGATGTCCGCAACGACCGCATCAGCCAGGATCTCGACCAGGCTGCCAAGTTGAAGGGCGAGGCAGACGCCGCCGTTGCCGCTTACGAGCAGGAACTGGCGGAAGCCAAGAAGAACGCGAGCTCGATCGGCCAGCAAGCCAACGATGCGGCCAAGGCGGAAGCCGATGCCGCGCGCAAGAAGATCGAGGCTGCGCTCGACGGGAAGCTTGGCGAGGCCGAGGCACGCATTGCTTCTATCAAGGCCAATGCCATGAAGGAAGTCGGCAGCATTGCCGAGGATACCGCTTCGGCGATCGTCGAGGCACTCGTTGGCGGCAAGGCCAGCAAGGCCGAGATCGCGGCCGCGGTCAAATCCGTGGCCCGGTGAGGAGCGCATCATGGACGCTACATCTCTCGCAACGCTCTGGGCCACGATTGCCCTGATCATCTTCCTGGCCATCGCCGTCTACATCAAGGTGCCCGGCATGATCGCCAAGGCGCTCGACGCCCGCGCCGCCAGGATCAGCAGTGAGCTCGACGAGGCACGCAAGCTGCGCGACGAAGCCCAGCAATTGCTTGGCCAGTACAAGAAGAAGCGCAAGGAAGCCGAGCAGGAGGCTGCCGACATTGTCGCGGCCGCCAAGCGCGAGGCCGAACTGCTGGCCGCCGAGGCCCACAAGAAGACCGAGGACTATGTCGCCCGGCGCACCGCGCTTGCCGAACAGAAGATCGGCCAGGCCGAGCGCGAAGCGATCGGCGAAGTGCGCGCCAGCGCCGTCGACATCGCTGTCGAGGCGGCACGTGCATTGCTCGCCGCCAAGGTTGACGCCAAGGCAGGAGCCGATCTGTTCAAGTCCGCGCTGCAGGATGTGAAGGCCAAGCTGAACTGAGCTGACAACATCAAGCAAATCAAAAGCCGTCCGGGAAACTTGGCGGCTTTTTTTGTACGGTGCGTTGACGCCGCCAATCTCCCCCCTCATGGGGAGATGCCCGGCAGGGCAGAGGGGGGCGCGAAGGATCGCCGGCGTTCGATTCTTTATCCGTCGCACCGGCTGAGAAGTATCCGGCGAATCTGATCGCAATGAAATGACAGGTCGGCGGGACAGCGCCCCCTCTGTCCTGCCGGACATTTCCCCCACGAGGGGGAGATCGGCTGTAGTTCGGCGCCGCTTTCGCCTCACTCCAGCCCGGCCAAGCTCTCTTCCTCAACCACCTCGACACCCCCAAGCCTGAATGGTGCGAACGAAGTGCGGTGCAGCCGCGCTACCGGCCCGTGCGCCTCGATCGCCGTGCGATGCCGGGCCGTGGCGTAGCCCATATGGACTTCGAAGCCGTAACGATGGTGATGATTGCCGCAGCCACACATCATGCGGTCGCGCATGACCTTGGCGACGATCGAGGCGGCGGCGATCGATTGCGAGCGCTGGTCGCCCTTGACCAGCGCGCGTCCCTCGCAGGGCAGTCCCGGCGGCACGTCGCGCCCATCGGCGAGCGCGAGCTTTGCCTGAACCGGCAGCCCGACCAGCGCGCGGCGCATCGCTTCGAGGCTCGCCTTGAGGATGTTGCTGCCATCGATACCCTCCGCGCTGATCGACGCCATCGAGACGCCGAGCGCGGAACCGAGGATGCGCAGGAACAGCGCTTCGCGCTGCAAGTGGCTAAGCCGCTTGGAATCGTCGAGCCCTTCGGGAATGTTGGCGGGGTCGAGCACCACTGCCGCCGCGACCACCGGACCCGCCAGCGGGCCACGGCCGGCTTCGTCCATCCCCGCGACCGGCCACAAACCATCGGCCATCGCCTTCGTCTCGAAGGAGAAATCGGGTTTCTCGACGATTTCGAAGAGAAGCGGAGAATCAGAACGCGCGCGAGCCATGTTGCGGCGAGGTTCGCATCGGCTCCGATTCTCCGCAAGTCCCTCCGGGTCGGGTGGGGCGCCGGACCGGGAGGGCACCGTCTGCAGGCCGGGGCAGGCCGGACGGGATTCTTGGCCGCGGCGGTCATGAACAGCCGCGGCGATTTTCAATTTTCAGAGCAGCATCAACTGCTCCTGGTCCTTGCCGGCGGCCACGAACTGGTCAGTCCGCAGCGTGCGCCGCTCCGCATTGAGGCCGAGCCGCTTGGCGGTGATTTCGAAGCGCCGGCCGATCTGCCAGGCATAGGGGCCGGCGCCCTTCATGCGCTTGCCCCATTCCGAATCGTAGTCCTTGCCTTCGCGCATCGAACGGATCAGCGACATGACGTGGCGATAGCGGTCGGGATAGTGGCGCAGCAGCCAGTCCTTGAAGATCGGGCTGACCTCCAGCGGCAGGCGCAGCACCACATAGCCAGCCTCGCGCGCCCCAGCATGGTGTGCCGAGTCGAGGATGCGTTCCATCTCCTGGTCGGTCAGGCCCGGAATGATCGGCGCCACCATCACCGAAGCCGGAATGCCGGCCTCCGAAAGCTGCCTGATCGCTTCCAGCCGCTTGGTCGGCGTCGAGGCGCGGGGTTCCATCGTCCTGGCCAGCATGCGGTCGAGCGTCGTCACCGACAGCGCCACCTTGGCGAGCCCGCGCTCGGCCATGCGCGACAGAATGTCGATGTCGCGCACCACCAGGGCCGATTTGGTGACGATGCCGACCGGATGACCGCGTGCCTCCAGCACTTCGAGGATTTCGCGCATGATCCGGTACTGCTTCTCGATCGGCTGGTAGGGATCGGTGTTGGTGCCGATGGCGATGGTGCGGGGCTGGTAGCCGTCCTTCGACAACTCCTTGTCGAGCAGGCGTGCCGCGTCCGGCTTGGCGAACAGCTTGGATTCGAAATCCAGGCCCGGCGACAGGCCCATGAACGAGTGTGTCGGCCGCGCGAAGCAATAGACGCAGCCGTGCTCGCAGCCGCGATAGGGATTGATCGACCGGTCGAAGGAGATGTCCGGCGATTCGTTGCGGGTGATGATGGAGCGCGGCTTCTCCACCTGCACCTCGGTCTTGAACGGGGGCAGTTCCTCCAGCGAACTCCAGCCGTCGTCGAAGACATGTCGGCTCACGGGTTCGAACCGGCCGGACGGATTGATGCCTGCCGACCGGCCGCGGTTGCGGTCCGGACGGACCCGCATGCCGCTCTGCTCGATCATCGCGTTGGCCATTTCGGCTCGTCCTGCTCCGAAGGCTGCAATGTCGGCGCGCATGATCGGTTCCATCTTCGCCCGCTCCCAGGGACTGTCCATGTTCTGTCGAATCGCTCTGCTCATGAAATTATTCCTATTTTGTTGATGAGAACAAAGCAAGAACTTTTTATGGTGCGGCGCAAAAACTGGCGTCGGTCGGCGCTTTCCGCTATTCGGCTCATGATGCTCAGTGTTCTCATCGAAACGCATAATGACGAGGAGGGTCTCGCCCGCACGCTGGCGACGCTGATCGGCGGCGCGGTCGAGGGCGTGGTGCGCGATGTCGTCGTCTGCGACACCGGCTCCACCGACCATACGCATCGCGTGGCCGAGCATGCCGGCTGCCACTATGTGGGGAGCGGCGGCATCGCCGCCGGCATTCGCCAGGCCAAGGGTGACTGGCTGTTGTTTCTCGAACCGGGTGCGAGGCTGGTGGAGGGCTGGATCGACGCGGTTGTCGCCCATACCGCCAGGCAGACAATGGCCGCCCGGTTCTCGCGGGCGCGGGGCAGCCGTCCGCCGTTCCTGGCCCGGGTCTTTTCGGCAAACCGTGCGCTCGCCGACGGCCTGGTGATCAGCAAGCGGCAGGCGGCATCTCTGTCCAAGAATGCCGGCAGCGCCGAGGCGTTGGCGCGCGGTCTGGCGACAAAGAAGCTCGACGCCGAGATCTGGGCGGCGCCGCCGAGGCAGAGGTGATTTTTTGCGGCTGCTCTGTCCATTGTGCGTTGCACAAAAACTGACGCGCGGGTAACTTTCCGACAAGGCGGGTGAATTGGGTTTGGGTCATGCCGGAACGGCAGGCTCCGACATTGCGTCGGCGCTGCATCATACCCTTGAGGATCCCCATGACCCTTTCGACCACTGACAAGTCCGGCACTGCCAGTCTCGAGGCCATTGCACGCAATGGCAGCCTGCTGCGCCGCATCGCCGTGCGCATCCCGACCTATCTGAAGGACCTGCGCGAAAACCCTGCCTGGCTGCCGATGTTCGTTCTGGCGCGTACCATGCCCGGGCGCCGGATGCATTGGCTGGGCGCGAAGCGCGCTCGTCCGGCCGACAATGCCGGGGACACGATGTTCAAGGGCGTTCAGCGCGAGGCCGTCGTCGGCGCGTTGCGGTCGGACGGGCTGTTCTCGGGGCTGATCCTGCCGCCTGATATCCACGAGGAGATTGCCAGCTTCGCCCGGCGCACGCCCTGCTACGGCAATTTCGACCGCCGGCTCGAATTCGTGCCCGGCGAACATGCCGAAGCCGAAAAGCGCCTTGGCCGCTCATTGCTGAGCGGCCATTATTTCGAACGCATCCTCGACTGCCCGGCGGCACTCGCCATACAGCGCGACCCGCTGCTTCTCGACATCGCCGCGCACTATCTCGGCGGCCAGGCGAAACTGATCACGACACGCGTCTGGTGGAGTTTTCCTACCGGCGAGGCGTCCGACGCCGACAAGAACCTTGCCTCGCTCGGCAAGTATCATTTCGATCTCGATGACTGGCGGATGTTGAAATTCTTTTTCTACCTCAAGCCCGTCGACGCCGAGACCGGTCCGCATGTCTATGTCAGGGGAAGCCACAGGCGCCGCGCCATAAGGCATCAACTCACCCTTCTCGTCGGCCATCCCGCCCAGGATGTGCTGGACGTGTATGGCGAGCAGAGCCCGGTGACCCTGACCGGAGAGGCTGGCCTCGGCTTCGTCGAAGACCCCTTCGGTTTCCACATGGGCACGGTGCCGGCACGCACGCCACGGCTGATGATGGAAGTTGGCTTCGGCGTCTCCAAGCCGTCGCGCCGTCGTTTCCATGGCGAGCCGGTCATCCGCTGAAGGCAGGTCAGGCGAAGCTCATCTCGACCGGCATCCAGCGAAGGCGACGCCTGGCTTGCCGCTCAGCTCTGTTTTCCCAGTCGAAGTCGACCAGGACCGATTCTCCGGTGAACGCCCTGTGATCGTCCAGGGCGTTGACGATCAGGATGGCCCTGGCCTCGTCATTTTCCCCGGCGATCGCGGCGGCATAGACGCCGCATTCTCGGCAAATCAGATAGTCGGCGGTCTCCACTCCGAACCGGTATTTGCGCAATCGCCTTGCGTCCTTGACCGAGATGATCAGCCTGCCGTCAGGATCGGCGACGGCGCGCGCGCCATGCTTTGTGCAGAACGAGCATTGGCAGGCGCGGACTTCGATTTGCGATGGATCCAGCTCGGTCGAAAATCGCAGGCGTATATTGCCGCAATGGCACCCACCAGTGTGCATGGTTCCAGTTTGCACGGCCATATCTGCCTTCTCGTGAACGGTAGGGATCGCCCACGAAGATACTGTCTCCGGCATCCGGTTTGGAATGGCCGTTCGAAGGCGCCCTGCGCTGTTCTGCCTGGCGAACACGGCGTGAAGTCGGCACTTTGCCTAGGCTTTTTAAGGGGCTGATTTGCCGCGCCGCAGATGTTCGTCCAGGCGCGGCATGATCTCGACGAAGTTGCAAGGCATGTGCCGGTAGTCGAGCTGTGCCTCGATGATGCCGTCCCAGGCGTCCTTGCAGGCACCGGGCGAGCCCGGCAGCACGAAGACGAAGGTGGCGTTGACGACGCCGCCGGTCGCCCGGCTCTGGATCGTCGAGGTGCCGATTTTGTCGTAGGAGATGCGGTGGAACACTTCCGAAAAGCCGTCCATGCGCTTTTCGAAAATCGGCTCCAGCGCCTCGGGCGTCACATCGCGGCCAGTGAAGCCGGTTCCGCCGGTGGTGATCACGACGTCGATGGCCTTGTCCCGCGACCACGCCAGGACGGTGTTGCGGATCTTTTCGCGGTCGTCGGTGACGATGTCGCGGCCGGCCAGGATGTGGCCGGCCGCGGTGATGCGATCGGCCAGCGTCTGGCCGGACTTGTCCTCGGCGAGGCTGCGTGTGTCGGAAACCGTCAGCACCGCGATGCGCACCGGAATGAAGGCACGGCTCTCGTCAATCCTGGCCATCTCACTCAGCCTCCGACGCCATGCTACGCGTTGCCGCGACGAACCAATCGGGCTGGCGGCCGCGGATCTCGGCCGCCGCGCGCTTGGCGACATTGCCGGTCTCGAACAGGCCGAAGCACGTCGCGCCCGATCCGGACATTCGTGAAAAACCCGATCCAGCCTTATCAAGCCATGAAAGCGCCCTGCCTATGGCGGGCTGCATCGCAAGGGCTGGCTGCTCGAGATCGTTGCGGGTCACCTCCAGCCAGTTGCGCAGGCTGTGAAACTCGATGCTGCGCGGCAGCGGCGGCAGTGGCTCATTGTCGCGACGGGACAGTGAAGCGAAGATTTCCGCTGTCGAGACGGGCGTTCCCGGATTGACCAGCACCAGACCCAGCGCCGAAAAATCCGGCACCATCGACAGCTCCTCACCGATGCCGCGCGCCACCAGCGGCTTTGCCGCCAGGCACATCGGCACGTCGGCGCCTAGCGAAAGACCGATCCGCGCCAGCTCGGTGCTGTCGATGTCCAGGCCCCAGCTCTCCGCCAGCCCGCGCAGCACGGCCGCCGCGTCGCTCGACCCTCCGCCCACGCCGGACGCGACCGGAAGGTTCTTTTCGAGCCTGATGGTCACGGGCGGCGTGCTCCGAATGCCGGCGGCCTGCCGCAACGCATCGCGTGCCTTCAGCACCAGATTGCCGCCATCGAGCGGGACGTCCGCCGCATAGCGGCCGGACACGCTGAAATCGTCGGCTTCAGCCGGCGCGATCTCGATCCTGTCGCCAAAGCGCGTGAACACAGCCAGGCTTTCGATGAGATGGTAACCGTCGGGGCGCCTGCCGGTGACGTGCAAAGCAAGATTTATCTTGGCGGGTGCCGCCCAGGTCCGGACACGCGGACCGGATTCCACAGTCTCTATTGCGAGTGAAATGAGGGTCAGTCCTTGGCCAGCCGGTATTCGCCGGTCTTCGGATCCTTGACCAGCGTTCCCATCGCGCCGTTGGCCGCCTGTTTTTCGGTCCGCCGCACCTTGGCCGTCACGCGCTCGGCCTCGCGCAGGAAGGTGCGGTAGCCGAAATAGGCGGCGACGCCGACGACGGCGAAGAAAATGAGCTGCGGCATGTCAAAACTCCTACCACGCTGGGCCGGTAAGGGCGGCCGGTCGGGTCTTTCGGGCAACCATGCTAGACGCTTTCATGGCTTTTTCAAAGCCCGAAGCGCGCCCACAATGCGCGCTCTTCCGCCGCATCGATGACGCCGCTGGCGGCAGCCGCGGCGATATCGGGCGCTGAAAAGCCCTTGTTCGAGCCGAACAGGCCGAAGCGGCCGAGGAAACCGCGCGGCGCCGAGACCAGCCTGAGCTGGGTCTTCGGCCCGAAGCGGGTCTTCAGCACCGTGCGCATGTC
Source organism: Mesorhizobium sp. M8A.F.Ca.ET.165.01.1.1 (assembly GCF_004792065.1). NCBI lineage: Bacteria > Pseudomonadati > Pseudomonadota > Alphaproteobacteria > Hyphomicrobiales > Phyllobacteriaceae > Mesorhizobium > Mesorhizobium sp. M8A.F.Ca.ET.165.01.1.1. The sequence continues at coordinate 416,848 of NZ_SRTH01000004.1, forward strand.
GCCGAGTGCATCCACGAGGCCGAGTTCCAGGCCTCGCTTGCCGGTCCAGAACAGCCCGGTGAACAGATCCGGATCGTCCTTGAGCTTCGTGCCGCGCCGCTCCTTGACCAGATCGATGAAAGTCTCGTGCACTTCGAGCTGCAGCGCTTTCAGCCGCTCGACGTCTTCCTTCTTCTCCGGCTTGAACGGGTCGAGCACCGCCTTGTTCTGGCCGGCGGTGTGGACGCGCCGCTCGATGCCGATCTTCTTCATCAGCTCCGGAAAACCGAACGAGGCCGACACCACGCCGATCGAGCCTACGATGGACGATGGGTCGGCGAAGATCTCGTCGCCGGCGACAGCGATCATGTAGCCGCCGGAGGCCGCGACATCCTCGACGAAGACCAGCACTTTTTTATTCTTCTCGACCGCAAGGTCATGAATGCGCTTGAAGATCAACCGCGACTGCACCGGCGAGCCGCCGGGGGAGTTGATCGAGATCGCGACCGCCGGCGCGTCGAAGGAAAACGCTTTTTCGATCAGTCCGGCGGTGGAAGCAAGCGACAGGCTCGGCCGGAACTGGCCGCCGCCGGCCATGATGGTGCCGTGCAGCCGGATGACCGGAACGGTGACGACGGTGGAGCGCCAGGACTTCGGCAGCAGACGGTTGAAAAGACGTTTCACGATGACGTGGTCTCCGGCGGTGGTTGCAGGCATGTAGGGATTTCCCGGCCAACGGCAATGTGCAGGGCCGCGAACAGCTCAATCTCCGAACAGCGAGGCGAGCCCGTTGGTGATCATTTCGCTGCGCTCGTCGGGGCCGTTGCCCGATCGCGCGTGAAGCATCAGGGGCGGACGGATGGCGAGCTTTCCCCGTGCCCCAAGTGCTGCCCGCACGACAATGCGGATTGCCGCTGCGTCCGGGCGAGGGTGCACGGCGAGCATCTCGGCTTCGCCGAAGCGGCCTGAAATCGCGTCGAGAATGGAGCCGAGCTGTTCGGGCCGGGCGATGACGGCAAGTCCGCCGCGCGACCTGACAACCGCCGCCGCGCTGCGGATCCAGTTTTCGAACAGCCCGTCCTCCATGACATGGGCTTCCTTTCTTAGCTGCTCGGGAGTGGCGCGGTCCCGTGCGGCGTTGAAAGGCGGGTTCATGATGACGAAGTCGAAATCATTGTCGGCAAGGCCGGCGGCGGCCCGGGCCCGACCCGACACGGTGACATCGGCCACAAGCACGGCCGCGCGATCGCTGAGATGTGCATTGCCGGGATGGGCAAGCGTGGCCGCCGCGAAGGCCGCCATCTCGGGCGCGCGTTCGACCAGCACAGCCTGGGCGCCCGGACAGCGCGACAGCACCGCCAGACCGGCAGCACCGGCGCCGGCTCCGAAATCGGCGAGCCGTCCGCCAAAGGAGGATGGCACGGACGCGGCCAGCATCATCGCATCCATCCCGGCGCGATGGCCGCCATGCTTGGGCTGCACGAGCCAGAACCGGCCGCGGTGGAAGGCATCGACCGTATGGGCCGGCGCATCCGTGGCAAGGGCGGCTGGCGCGGCCGACATTATTTCCCCCGGATCTCGTTTGCGATGCCGGCATCGGTCAGGATGCGGCGCGCGGCGTCGGCCTGGTCGGCATCGACCATGATGCGCCGCGGCAGGATACCGAGCGAGCCGTCGAGCACGCTCATGTTCTGGTCGGCGACGAAGCAGCCGATGCCGGCATCGCGCATCAGCGATTCGACAAAGGAGATGATGACGGCGTCGTTGGTGCGGATGAGTTCTATCATCGCAAGAAACTCGCAGGTTGCAGCGTGCATGTAAACGTGCGGCCGCATTCCCGCATTTCCCGGCGTTGACACGCTGTCGCCGCCGCCGCGCCAATTCGCCACTTGCCGTGCCCGTGTCCGCCGCCCTAGAGTCCATGCCGGGACTAAGGGTGCCGTCGCACGCGTTATACCAAGACGGGAGTGATTGTCGTGGGTGTCGTTCTCAACATTGAAAACGGGAAGCGGGAGCCCGCCTCCATCAAGGATCTGATCGATCTGACGGCGACCGATATGGGGCGCGTCAACGAGCTGATCCTGTCCAAGGCCGGCTCCGACGTCGAGATGATTCCCGAGGTTGCCAACCACCTGATCTCGTCCGGCGGCAAGCGGCTGAGACCAATGCTGACGCTGGCCGCGGCGCAGATGTTCGGCTATGCCGGCGAAGGCCATGTCAAGCTCGCCACTTCGGTCGAGTTCATGCATACGGCCACGCTCCTGCACGACGACGTCGTCGATGAAAGCGGCATGCGGCGCGGCAAGAAGACCGCCCGCATGATCTGGGGCAACCAGGCCAGCGTGCTGGTCGGCGATTTCCTGCTCGGCCAGGCCTTCCGCATGATGGTCGACGTCGGCTCGCTCGAAGCGCTCGACATCCTGTCAAGCGCAGCTTCGATCATCGCCGAGGGCGAGGTGATGCAGCTTGCCGCCGCCAAGAACCTCGAAACCACGGAGGACGAGCACTTCGCCGTCATCAAGGCAAAGACCGCCGCGCTGTTTTCGGCCGCCGCCGAGGTTGGCCCGGTCATCGCCCAGGCGACCCGCAACGATCGCGCGGCGCTGCGCTCCTACGGCATGAATCTCGGTCTTGCCTTCCAACTCATCGACGACGCGCTGGACTATGGCGGCACCAGCAAGGATCTCGGCAAGAATGTCGGCGACGATTTCCGCGAGGGCAAGGTGACCTTGCCGGTCATCCTCGCCTACCGGCGCGGCAGCAAGGCCGAACGCACCTTCTGGAAGCGCGCCATCGAGGACAATGTCGTCGATGACGCCGGACTGGAAAAAGCGATCGGCCTGATGACCCGCCACGGCGCCATTGCCGACACCATCGGGCGCGCCCGCCATTTCGGCGAGATCGCCCGCGACGCACTGGCGCCGCTGGAAGAGACGCCGCAGAAATCGGCGCTGATCGACGTCATCGACTTCTGCATCAGCCGGGTGAACTGAGAAGACCGGCTTCACGGGGCTCCTACCGGCTGCGCCAGTGGAGAGACGCCTGTGAATTCGCCCCTTCCGTCTCGACAAGCGGCCTTGCCGCAAATTATCTATAAATCATGGCAAAGGGCACGGACGACACCATAGCGGTGCGCATCAGCAAGGTACTGGCGGACCGCATCATCTCCGGCGCGATCGAGCCGGGGGCGAGGCTGCGGCAGGATCATGTCGCCGAGGAATTCAACACCAGCCATGTCCCCGTGCGCGAGGCGTTCCGCCGCCTCGAGGCGCAGGGCCTGGCCGTCAGTGAGCCGCGCCGTGGCGTGCGCGTCGCTGCCTTCGATCTGGGCGAGGTCAAGGAAGTCGCCGAAATGCGGGCCGCACTCGAAGTGCTGGCACTGCGCCACGCCGCGCCGCACCTGACTTCGGCCATTCTCGACCAGGCCGAGGAGGCGACCAAGGCCGGCGACAAATCCCGCGACGTCAGGTCGTGGGAGGAGGCCAATCGTGCCTTTCACCGGCTGATCCTCGCACCATGCGGCATGCCGCGCCTGCTTGCCACCATCGACGACCTCCACGCGGCAAGCGCCCGCTTCCTGTTCGCGGCATGGCGCTCGGAATGGGAGACGCGCACCGATCAGGACCACCGGGCGATCCTCACCGCCTTGCGGCAGGGAAATACCGAATCCGCCGCGGCAACACTGGGACGGCATGTCCAATGGATTGGCCGCAAGCCGATCAGGACAGCCTCCGGCGCCACGCGCGAAGCCTTCGCGATCGTGGGGTAAGCGACCTTTTCCCAAGCCCGGGCTTGCTATCGGTCCAAAAATGTGGATTCGATAATAGATCGAATGCAGAAATTATCTATAATTTTGGATCGATTGAAGGGAAGCCTATGACCAACCTCGCATTCTCGTCCGCAAGACCGTCCTTCAGCCCGCTGCGCCTCCAGCAGCGATCGCTCGGCTGGCAGGCCGGCGCCGTCGTGCTTGGCACGCTCTTCCTGGCGCTATCCTCCTACATCGAGGTGCCGATGGTGCCGGTTCCGGTGACCATGCAGACCTTCGCCGTGACGCTGATCGGCGCACTCTATGGCTGGCGGCTTGGCGCGGTGACGATCGCCGCTTGGCTGGTCGAAGGCGCTGTCGGCTTTCCTGTCCTGGCCGGGGGAGCTGCCGGCATGCAGCACTTCGTCGGCCCTACGGGCGGCTATCTCTTCGCTTTCCCGGTTGTCGGCGCGCTTGTCGGCTGGCTGGCCGAACGCGGCTGGAACGGCAACAGGGTCGTGCTCGCCTTTATTGCCATGCTGCTCGGCAATCTTGCCTGCCTGGTGCTCGGAACGGCCTGGCTTGCCGTCATGATCGGCGCCGAGAAGGCCATCACGTTCGGCTTCGTGCCGTTCATCGTCGGCGGATTGCTGAAGTCGGCGCTTGGCGCCGCGACGCTGATGGCGCTTCCGCGCGGCAAGATGAACCTGCTGAAGCCGTGACGATCAGGCTTCGCGCCCATCATCTCCTTTGCCTGCTCACTTATGTGGGCAAGGGATACAGTCCCGCTTTCACCGCCAATTACGACGGGATCGCGGAGCGCCTGAGCCGGGGCGAGGACATCCTCCTCGTTTCCGGACCGGACGACATCTGCGCCCCGTTGCTTGGCGAGCCGGATCCGCACTGCCTGCGCGACAGCGCGGCCGGGCGAGACCGGCAGGCAAGGGATGACGTGGAAGCGCTGCTGGCTCGGCCGATCCGTGACGGCGTCCGCCTCGATCTCGATGCCACGATCCTGATGCGGCTACGGCAGGCGTTTTCGGCCGGCCACGTGCGCAAGGCTTGCGTGGGCTGCGAATGGAACGGGCTGTGCGGCGCGGTGGCAAGCGGTGGTTATCGCGATACGCGGCTGCAACGGCCTGTTGACGCGCAAAACTGTCCCATTTAGCCATGGTTTGTTAATCGGGTGACCCGATTGTGAATTTCGGGTAGATTGAAGCGCGACCCCAAAAAGGCCATGCTTTGCCCGGAAAGATCGAGTCTGGGTCGATCCCGCTGACGCGGAGATGGCGCCTGGCTGAAAGGGATATGATGCAGCAAGGACGTGCGCGCTGGCTGACAAGGCTGGCAATTGTGACGGGCATGGCGATCTCGGCTTTGCCGGCCTATGCCAAGCAATCAACCGAACCGGTCAAGATCTCGTCGTTCTCGGGCGCCTACCTGGCTGCCCGGATCGCCGAAGGCGACAACGACCTCGACAGCGCCATCGCGTACTACAAGCAGGCCTTGGCTTTCAATCCGAGCGACACCGCACTGCAGCAGAGCCTGATGCTGTCGCTGATCGCGCAAGGCCGCTTCGACGAATCGCTGGTCTATGCCGACAAGCTCAAGGAAGTGCCTGATGTCGAGCGCTTCTCGCGCCTGGCGCTGGCGGTCGATTCCTTCCACAAGAAGGATTTCACCAAGGCGCAGTACTGGCTGAAGCTGTCGCTGGAATCCGATCTCGACCGGCTGATCTCCGGCGTCATGTCCGGCTGGGCCGAACAAGGTGCCGGCCAGGCCAGCGAAGCGATGGCTTCGATCGACAAGCTGCAGGGGCCGGACTGGTTCGGTCTGTTCAAATCCTTCCACCGCGCCCTGATCGCCGATGCCGCCAACATGCCTGAAAAGGCGGAGGCGATCTACGCCGCGACGATGCAGGATACCGCCGCCGGCGGTGCGGCGCCTGAAACCTGGATGCGCAACGCGCAGGCCTATGCCTCATTCCTGGCCCGCAAGGGCGACAAGGCCAAGGCGATCTCGGTGCTCGACCAGGCCGAGGCGTTTTCGCCGGGCAAGCTGGAAATCGTCGCCCTGCGCGCCAGGATCAGCAAGGGCGACAAAATCGCGCCCTTCGTGTCCGGTCCGTCCGACGGTGCTTCCGAAATCCTGCTCGATCTTGCCACCGCGCTCAACCGTGGCGGCGGCGAGCCGTTCGTGCGCCTGTATTTGCAATATGCCTTGGCCCTGAAGCCGGACAGCGACGCGGCCCTCGTGCAGCTCGCCGCCGTCGCCGAACAGTTGAAGGACGGCGAAGGCGCCATCGCGCTCTATCGGCGTATCCCCGACTCTTCGCCGCTGAAGGAGATTTCGGACCTGCAGCTTGGCCTCAACCTTGCCGATCTCGACCGCCATGACGAGGCGATCACCCATCTCAAGGCCTTCGTCGAAGCCCATCCCGACGACATGCGCGCCTATCTGGCGCTCGGCGGTGTCTACTCCTCGAAGGATGATTTCCGTTCCGCCGCCAATCTCTACGACAAGGCCGTCGAGGTGCTGAAGACGCCGACCGCTGCCAACTGGAACATCTTCTACCAGCGCGGCATCGCCTATGAGCGGCTGAAGGAATGGCCGAAGGCCGAGCCGAATTTCCGCAAGGCGCTGGAGTTGCAGCCAGACCAGCCGCAGGTGCTGAACTATCTCGGCTATTCCTGGGTCGACATGAACACCAACCTGAAGGAAGGCCTGGAGATGATCCAGAAGGCCGTCGATCTCAGGCCGAGCGACGGCTACATCGTCGATTCCCTGGGTTGGGCCTATTTCCGCCTCGGCCGCTTCGATGACGCGGTGCGCGAGATGGAGCGCGCGGTCTCGCTGAAGCCGGAAGATCCGGTTCTGAACGACCATCTGGGCGACGCCTATTGGCGCGTCGGCCGCAAGCTGGAAGCGACTTTCCAGTGGAACCAGGCCCGCGACCTGAAGCCCGATCCCGATGTGCTGGCCACCTTGCAGCAGAAGCTGATGAAGGGCCTGCCGCCGATCGAGTCCAACACGGCGCAGGAAACCCCGAAGGTCAAGCCAGAGCCGGTTCCCGCCCCGAAGGGGTGAAAATCGCCTTTTTTTGAAATGCGAACGGGGCTCTTCGGAGCCCCGTTTTCGTTGGAAAGGCGCATGGCGTCCCCAGAAGACGCGGCGACGCGCTGGAGCGTCCTCAGAACATCTTTCGATAGACGACGAAGCCCGAGCGTTCGCCGACCTTGTCATAGAGCTTCATCGCCGTGTGATTGGTTTCATGCGTCAGCCAGTACACTCGGCCGGAACCGGCCGCCAGGGCGCGCTCATAGACGCCTTCGATCAGCGCCCGGCCGATGCCTTTGCCGCGCGAGGCCTCGTTGGTGAAAAGGTCCTGCAGATAGCAGTTCGGTGCGATCGCCGTCGTGCTGCGGTGGAACAGGTAGTGGACGAGGCCAAGCAACTGGCTCCCGCTTTCGGCGACCAGCGCATGGACCGGCTCGTAGGCGTCGAAGAAGCGCGACCACGTCATTGCGGTGATGTCGCTCGCCAGCGCCGTCTCGCCCGAACGGCCATAGAACGCGTTATAGCCGTCCCACAGCGGCAGCCACTGCTCGAAATCGTGGCGCGTGACGGGGCGGATGATGATCGGGTTGGACATGGCTCGACCTGCTGTGCTTGACGCGGATGCTTCGTCGAATTGGATCGCGGACCGTGGCGGCGGGCAATGGGCCAGTCGCTGGCAAAGTTTCAACATAGTCCGGCATGCTCACCGCGGCCCGCATCGGACGCGCCTTGCTTGACGCTTCGCCGCCGTGTCTCTAGGACGTGGCCGCAAGCTAGCCTGTGTCGCCGAGGCCATCGTGACGATTGAAATCCCAGCCCATATGCACCCCAGCCGCTCGTTCCAGGGGCTGATCCTGACCTTGCACAATTATTGGGCCGCCTATGGCTGCGTCATCCTGCAGCCCTATGACATGGAGGTTGGCGCCGGCACGTTTCATCCGGCAACGACGCTGCGCGCACTCGGGCCAAAGCGCTGGAACGCGGCCTACGTCCAGCCTTCGCGCCGTCCCAAGGACGGCCGCTATGGCGAGAACCCCAACCGGCTGCAGCATTATTACCAGTACCAGGTGATCCTGAAGCCCAATCCGCCAAACCTGCAGGAGCTCTATCTCGGCTCGCTGGCCGCGATCGGCGTCGACCCCCTGCTGCACGACATACGCTTTGTCGAGGACGACTGGGAAAGCCCGACGCTGGGCGCCTGGGGCCTTGGCTGGGAATGCTGGTGCGACGGCATGGAAGTGTCGCAGTTCACCTATTTCCAGCAGGTCTGCGGCATCGAATGCGCGCCGGTGGCGGGCGAACTCACTTACGGCCTGGAGCGCCTGGCCATGTATGTGCAGGGCGTCGACAATGTCTACGACCTCAACTTCAACGGCCGCGAAGGCGCCGACAAGGTCACCTATGGCGACGTGTTCCTGCAGGCCGAGCAGGAATATTCGCGCCACAATTTCGAATACGCCAACACGGCGATGCTGCTGCGGCACTTCGAGGACGCCGAAGCCGAGTGCAAGGCGTTGCTCGAGGCCGGCGCGCCGGCATCGAACGACAATCTGCCGATGCACAAAATGGTCTTTCCAGCCTACGACCAGTGCATCAAGGCGAGCCACGTCTTCAACCTGCTCGATGCGCGTGGCGTGATCTCGGTCACCGAGCGGCAGAGTTATATCCTGCGGGTGCGTAATCTGGCGAAAGCCTGCGGCGAGGCGTTCCTGAAAACGCAGGCCGGTGGATTGGCGGCGGCCTGAGTCTCAAGCGCCGTTGATCATTTCGAGGGAAGCGCTGATCGGCGGCAGGATCTGGCCACTCGGACCAGACATCGTCCGCAGCGCCTGCCGCACGCCCGGCATGGAGAAGGCGCCGTGGGCCTGCGCGGTGAAGCAGGCGCTGAGCGCGAGGATTTGAAGAAGTCTGGATGCCGTTTTCATCGTCGTTCAGCCAATAGTTCTCTGCCTGAGCGTGGGTCGCTTCAGCGCTGCGTTAGGTTCATGGAAATCTTTGATCCAAGGACGGGCCGGATCGCCTCATCCCGACAGGAGGGTCAAAATTTCTGGAAAGGGTGACAGCGGCCAGCCGAGTTGCTATGCCCCGCGCGGACCACTCTCCCGCATGAGCTGACCCTATGCCTGACCTGCTTCTAGAACTTCGCTCCGAGGAAATCCCCGCTCGCATGCAACGCAAGGCGGCGGGCGATCTGAGAAAGATGCTGACCGACGGTCTGGTCGAGGCGGGACTGACCTATGAGGCGGCGCGTGAGTATTGGACGCCGCGGCGCCTTACCCTCGATATCCGTGGCCTCAACGCTCGCTCGAAGGACATTCACGAGGACATCAAGGGGCCGTCGACATCAGCGCCTGAACAGGCCGTCCAGGGCTTCCTGCGCAAGGCCGGGCTGTCATCGATCGCCGAAGCGCATGTCCATTCCGACCCGAAGAAGGGCGACTTCTACGTCGCCCATATTTCGAAGCCGGGCAGGGCGGCCGAAGAGATCATCGCCGGACTGGTGCCTGATATCATCCGCAATTTCCCCTGGCCGAAGTCGATGCGCTGGGGACCGGCCTCGGCCAAGCCGGGATCGCTGCGCTGGGTGCGGCCGCTGCAATCGATCCTGTGCACCTTCGGCCCCGAGACCGAGGAGCCGGTCGTGGTCGATTTCGAGATCGACGGCATCCGTTCCGGCAACATCACCTACGGCCACCGTTTCCTTGCACCAGGCGAAATCACGGTGCGCCGCTTCGACGATTACGTGAGCAAGCTGGAAGCGGGCAAGGTCGTGCTCGATGCCGACCGGCGCAAGGAGATCATCCTTGCCGATGCCCGCAACCTCGCCTTCGCCAACGGGCTCGACCTGGTCGAGGACGAGGGCTTGCTCGAAGAAGTGTCCGGGCTGGTCGAGTGGCCTGTCGTGTTGATGGGCGAGTTCGAAGAGGCTTTCCTGGCCATTCCGGCCGAGGTGATCCGGCTGACCATCCGCGCCAACCAGAAGTGCTTTGTCACGCGGCCGCAGGGTGAAAGCGAGGCGCTCTCCAACCGCTTTATCCTCACCGCCAACATCGAGGCGAAGGACGGCGGCAAGGAGATCGCCCACGGCAACGGCAAGGTGGTGCGCGCCCGCCTGTCCGACGCGCTCTATTTCTGGACGACCGACCAGGGCGATCTGCCCGATCTCGTCGAACTGGAAGCATCGGCGAAAAAATTTGGGCTCGATCTGAAGAAGCCGCTCGACCAGCGCATGGCCCGGCTCGACCATCTCAATGTCACGTTCCATGCCAAGCTCGGCACGCAGGGCGAGCGGGTGGAGCGGATTGCCCGGCTGGCGGAAGAACTGGCGCCGATCGTCGGTGCGGATCCAGTGCTGGCGCGCCGTGCTGCTGTCCTGGCCAAGGCCGATCTCACCACCGAAGTGGTCGGCGAATTTCCGGAATTGCAAGGCGCCATGGGCCGCAAATATGCGCTGCTGCAAGGCGATCATTCTTCTGTCGCGGCGGCGGCGGAAGAGCACTACAAGCCGCAGGGCCCGTCCGATTATGTGCCGAGCGATCCGGTGTCGGTCGCCGTGGCGCTCGCGGACAAGCTGGATACGCTGGTCGGGTTCTGGGCCATCGACGAAAAGCCGACTGGATCGAAGGATCCCTACGCGCTGCGTCGCGCTGCGCTCGGCGTCGTGAGGGTCATACTGGAAAACAAGCTCAAGCTTTCGCTGGGCATCGCCATCGCGACCGCGGTCTCCTCGGCACTCGCCGCGTACGAACAAAAAGGCGAAGGCGCCGAGAGCAGTGGCGTCGTTGCGATGCTCGACTTGCGCATTCGCGACTACAAGGGTGCAAGCCGATTGTTGTCGGAAGCAGGCGTGATTTCCAACTTGTTGAAAGGCGGGCTGGCCAAGGCGAACTCAGAAACCTTTGGCTCCGCCGATCAGGAGCGAGAGTTCTTTGACGGTCAGCGTCTGATGGAGCTTGAGGCATCGCTGTCGCCATTGATCGCTGACCTCTTGTCGTTCTTCCACGACCGCCTCAAAGTCTATCTCCGCGACCAGGGCGCACGGCATGATCTGATCGACGCCGTCATCACGCCGCAGTCCGACGACTTGCTTCAGATCGTTCGGCGCGTCGAAGCGCTCGGCTCCTTCCTCGACACCGAGGATGGCAAGAACCTGCTCGCCGGCACCAAGCGTGCGGCGAACATCCTGGCCGCCGAGGAGAAGAAGAAAACGCTGGTCGCCGAAACCGTTGAGCCGGCGTTGTTTCGCCAGGATGCCGAGAAGTCGCTGTTCGCGGCGGTGAATCAGGCCGAGAAGCAAGCCGGCGAAGCGATTCAAAACCAAGACTTTTCCGCTGCCATGCTGGCGCTTAGCGTGTTGCGTGAACCCGTTGATTCATTCTTTGAGCATGTTCTCGTGAATGATGAGGACCTGTCCGTGCGCGCCAACCGCCTTGCGCTGCTCACGCGCATTCGCACGGCTACCGGTCAGGTCGCGGATTTCTCGAAAATCGCTGGTTGAGAGGCGAGGAAAATATCGTCCAGCCGGCCGTTCGAGCCGGCTTACAGTCATATGACGATGATCTCTCCGTGGCAAAAGGGACATGTTCCCCAACCCAACGGAGGCTTCCATGAATTCCGATCACGAAATCGAAGTGACAGAAGAAACCTCGGCCCCCGCCGAGGCGATTGAATCTGCTTCCGAAACCGCTCTCGATCATGCCGCTGCCGCGGTCGAAGCCGCCGATCTGTCAGACGAAGACGAGGATGGTGATGACGAAGAAGGCGACGACGAAGACGGCGAAGAGTCCGACGAAGACGACGCCGATGACGCCGGGAAGGCCGAAGGCGACGACGCCGAGGGCGAGGAAGAATCCGAAGACGGCGAGGCCGAAGAAGACGACGACGACAAGGAAGAAGCGGCCTGATTTTTCAGGCGGATTTCGCGAAAAAGGGCGGCGCTCTCGCGTCGCCCTTTTTCGATTTGATTAGTTTTCCCGAACGCCGACTTTTCAGTTCTCCAGAATGCTGACGCGCACGCTGTTCTCGTAGACGTCGACCTGGATCAGCGGTTCGCCATTGACGATGGCGCGCTTGGTTGAGGAACTCATAGCGCCGGGGCGCTCCAGCATGCGCTGCAGGTCGGCCCGCTGGTCATTGGTCCTGAACCAGGCGTCGCCCTCGTCGTCGCTGTCGCGGCGATGGAATTTGTGCCAGTTGGCGCGGTCCTGCCGCACCATCTGCGCGGCGCTGTCCAGCGCATAGCCGTCACTTGCCTGGTGATCGCGATCGGAAATGCGCGCGACATAGGATCCCAGCATGTCGTCCGCATGGGCCACGCCGCTAAGCAATGACGCCAGCAAAAGCCCAGCCACTGTAACGGTCTTCGATTTTTTCATGAGCAACCCCCTTGCCTTGAACGATGCAATCCCATCTGCCGGAGCCGCTTGGCGAAAGGCCGACCGCAGGGCCGCCAGCGAGATACGTCTGGAAGAAATTCGCCTGACAATGGTGCACGGGGCGCCGGACTGCCGTCAAGCCGTTGAGCATTTTGATCGGTCAGTTGGCAGGTCGCTATTTGACCTTGCCGGCTCCTGAAGCCGGCTGTTTGGCTGGCGGTGGCGCGGCTGCCGCCGCTTTTCCGTGCGCTGGCGCGGGGGCTGCCGAGGCGGTCGCTGTCGCGGGTGCGGTCGCTGCCGCGGGTGCGGTTGCCGTAGCGGGGGCGGTTGCCGCAGCCGGCGCCTTGGCTTGCACGGGTGTCTGGAAGGCGCCGCCGACGACGCCGCCACGAATGATCGTCGGGCTCTGCGGGAAGGGGTGCCTCGCCTCGGCCTTGTCCGGGATTGCCGCCACCTTTTCATAGGTGACGTCGGGCTCGCCGAGCGCAACGACCGACACCACGTCGCTCGCCTTGCCGTCGGTCGCCTTCAGCACAACGACGGAGGGCGTCGAGGCCGGCGCGCCGGGAAAGACCAGCGACGAGGCCTGAGTCTCGCCAACCGCGGCAGCCAGAGTGATAACAAGCGTTCCCCAGATACGCAAAGACACTGACATAGCTCCCCATTGCCCAGAAGCTGCACGATAGGGCCCGGCGATTGATGCCGGCTTTCATGGAAAGATAGCATTTTAGGAATTGACGAATTGCCTTTGCCCGCTTGCCCCGGCGGCGCTGTCGTACTACGCAGCCGGCATCCGCGAGGTGACGAGAGTGGCTGAAATACTTGCCGTCGGCGAAGCGATGGAACCGGCGTTGGCGCTGCTTGAGGGCGGCGATGTCGTCGCCATTCCGACAGAGACCGTCTATGGACTGGCCGGCGACGCCACCAACGGCATCGGCGTGGCGCGCATTTTCGAAGCCAAGGGTCGGCCGCGTTTCAATCCGCTGATCGCCCATGTCGCCGACATGGCGATGGCCGAGCGCATCGCGCTGTTCGATCCGCTGTCGAGGAAACTCGCGCTTGCCTTCTGGCCGGGTCCGCTGACGCTGGTGCTGCCGCAGCGCCCCGGCAACGGCATTCATCCGCTGGTCACCGCCGGGCTCGACACGATCGCCTTGCGTATGCCGAGGGGGTTTGGTGGCGACCTGATCGCCAGGCTTGGCAGACCGCTTGCCGCGCCCAGCGCCAATTCATCCGGCAGGATCAGCGCCACCACTGCGCAGGCCGTGGCGGCGGACCTCGGCGCCCGCATCAAGCTCGTGGTTGATGGCGGCGCCACACCGGTCGGGCTGGAATCGACCATCGTCAAGGCCGAAGGCGAAAGACTGCGCCTGCTTCGGCCAGGCGGCATCGCCGCCGCGGACATCGAGGCGGCCATCGGCATGGAGTTGCTGCGCGGCGGCGCCGCCGGGGTCGAGGCGCCGGGCATGCTTGCCTCGCACTACGCGCCGGGCGCGGCGGTGCGGCTCAATGCCGGCACGGTTGGCGAAGACGAAGCGTTGCTTGCCTTCGGCGACCAGCGCGCGAAAGGCTGGCATCATGCGGCCGCATTCCTGAACCTGTCCGAAACAGGTGACCTGCGTGAAGCGGCAAGCAATCTCTTCGCCTACATGCAGGATCTCGACCGTAGCGGCGCGCGCACCATCGCGGTTGAGAAGATTCCCTTTGACGGGCTCGGCGAGGCGATCAACGACCGGCTCTCCCGTGCCGCCGCTCCTCGTGACAACGCACAGCCCACAACGTAGTTTTCCCAGATGACCGAAACCGCAAAGACACTCGATCCCGCTCTCATCGATCGGTTCGCGGCGATCGTCGGCGACAAATACGCGCTGCGCGACCGGCAGGACATCGCGCCTTATCTCATTGAGCGACGCGGCCTCTGGCATGGCGCGACGTCCCTGGTCCTGCGGCCGGGCAGCGTCGACGAGGTCAGCCGGATCATGCGGCTGGCGACAGAGACCGGAACGCCAATCGTGCCGCAAAGCGGCAACACCGGGCTGGTCGGTGCGCAGGTGCCTGACAAATCCGGCCATGAGATCGTCCTGTCGCTGTCGCGGCTGAACCGCATCCGCGAGATCGATGTCCTGTCCAACACGGTCACGGTCGAGGCCGGCGTCATCCTGCAGACCTTGCAGGAAGCGGCCGACGCCGCCGACCGGCTGTTCCCGCTGTCGCTCGCCGCGCAAGGCTCCTGCCAGATCGGCGGCAATCTTTCGTCCAATGCCGGCGGCACCGGCGTGCTTGCCTATGGCAATGCGCGCGAGCTCTGCCTCGGCGTCGAGGTGGTGCTGCCGACCGGCGAGGTCTTCGACGATTTGCGCAAGCTGAAGAAGGACAACACCGGCTACGACCTGAAGAACCTGTTCGTCGGCGCCGAAGGCACGCTAGGCGTGATCACCGCCGCCGTGCTCAAACTGTTTCCGAAGCCCAAGGGAAGGGACGTCGCCTTCGTCGGCCTGTCGTCGCCCGAGGCCGCCCTTTCCCTGTTCAGCCTGGCCATGGACCGCGCCGGGGCCGCGCTCACCGCGTTCGAACTGATCGGCAAGCGGCCATACGATTTCACGCTGGCGCATGCCCCGGGCGTGACACGGCCGCTGATCGAGGATTGGCCCTGGTATGTGCTGATGCAGATTTCATCCGGCCGTTCGTCGGAGGATTCGCGGGCGCTGATCGAGGATGTGCTTTCGGCGGGTCTCGAGCAGGAATTCGTCGGCGATGCCGTCATCGCCGCCAGCCTCGCGCAGGGCGATGCCTTCTGGAACTTCCGCGAGCTGTTGCCCGAGGCACAGAAGCCGGAAGGCGCTTCGATCAAGCACGACATATCGGTGCCGATCGCATCGATACCGCGTTTCATCGCGGAGGCCGCCGGCGCGGTGGCCTCGGTCAGTGCCGGCGCCCGGGTGGTATGCTTCGGCCATATGGGCGACGGCAACCTTCATTATAACATTTCACGGCCCGTCGACGGCGACGACGAGGCGTTTCTGGCGCTCTACCATGCCATGAACAAGGCCGTGCATGACGTGGTGCGCAGCCTGCACGGTTCGATCTCGGCGGAGCACGGCATCGGCCAGTTGAAGCGCGACGAACTGATCGCCACCGCGCCGCCGATGGCCATCGATCTGATGCGCAGGGTGAAGACCGCCTTCGACCCGGCCGGCATCATGAATCCCGGTAAGGTTATCTGATCCTTTCAACATCTTGTGGCTGGTGGCATTCCGATAACCATCCCTGAGATCAGCAAAATTTAACCGACTTTCTTAAGCGCGGCGGTAAGGAGCCGGCGCTACTGTTTCCCCATAACGAGGCCGGGAAAACTGGCCCGGAGAGAACCGGACACCGGCTCTCAGGAGACAGACAGGAAGGCGCTCTATGAACGTGAACACCGGACTTAAGCCAGTCTGGGCGGGACGCAACATGCGTCTCGACCCATTCCGCCTGCCGCAGGTGGTGAGCTACGCGACGCGCGACGATTATGGCGACGTAACCTTCACCATCGACCAGCGTGGCGCCGTGATCCGCCGCCTGCTCGAGATGAGCGGCCTGCCGGCGATCATCGTGCTGCCCGCCAATGCATTTCGCGGCGTCGCCGCCCGTGCGATGGAGGATCCGGAAGGCAATGTCACGGTGACCCTGGAACTCCTGCACAACGATCCGATGCTGTCGGTGCCGCTGCTGGTGGCCGACGATCTCGAAGACGTCGCCGCCGACTGGCGCGCCTGGGCCGATGCCTACCGTCTGCCGATGCTGCTCATCGAATCGGACGGCGTCGCCCGCACGCTGGAGGAATCGCTCGGCGCCGCCATCAAGACACTGCCGCCGCAGGACCGTCGCAAGGGCCGCGTTTCCAACACGCGCCGCCCACGCTTCCTTGCCCGTCGCAGAACCGGGGACCTCGGCCTCAGGCTGGTCATCGACGGCCAGGAAATCATTTCCCGCGATTAGCTTTCTTCTCCCCGTCTCTATACGGGGAGAAGTGCCCGGCAGGGCGATGAGGGCAGCGCCGACCTCCGCTGATTTGGCCATTTCAAACTTTGGTAGAATGCAAGCGGCCTGTCGCCGCCGTGCATTTCGCCTCGCCTTCAAGGTCGGCGCTGCCCCTCATCCGGCTGCCGCCACCTTCTCCCCGTATAGTGACGGGGAGAAGGAAAAAGCCGCTACACCAGCGGCTTCAGCGCCACCCACAGCGCGCCACCGATCAGGCCGAGGAAGATCAGCCAGCCGACCTGGTTGTTCGACCGGAACAGCCGCAGGCACTGGTCCGGATCGTCGATGTGCAGCACCGCGATCTGCCGGGCAAGATGCGCACCGGCGGCGATCAGTCCCGCCAGCGCCACCACCGGGGCCTGCGCCGAGGCGAAGGCGACGGCGAAGCAGATCAGCATGCCGCCATAAAGCCCCGCGAGCCACGCCTTGGTGTTGTCGCCGAACAGCCGTGCCGTCGAACGCACGCCGACAATGGCGTCGTCTTCCTTGTCCTGGTGCGCGTAGATCGTGTCGTAGCCGATCACCCACAGGATCGAACCGATATACAGCATGATGGCGGGGCCATCGAGATCACCGAACTCGACCGCCCATCCCATCAGCGCGCCCCAGGAAAAGGCAAAGCCGAGAAACAGTTGCGGCCAGTTGGTTATCCGCTTCATGAATGGATAGACGGCGACGATCACCAGCGAGCAGACGCCGAGCAGGACGGCAAAGCTGTTGAACTGCAGGAGAACCGCCAGGCCGACCAGGGCCTGCAGCACAAGAAACAGCCAGGCTCGCCGGCGCGTGGTCTGGCCGGACGGCAGCGGGCGCGAGCGTGTGCGTTCGACCTGGTTGTCGATGTCCTCGTCGACAATGTCGTTATAGGTGCAGCCGGCGCCACGCATGGCGATGGCGCCAATCAGGAACAGTACGAGATACAAGGGCGCCGGCAGCAGCGAAAGCAGCGGGTCGCCAGGCCGGGGATAGGCGCTCGCCGCCAGCGCGGCCGACCACCAGCATGGCCACAACAGCAACTGCCAGCCGATCGGCCTGTCCCATCGCGCAAGCTGGGCATAGGGCCAGATCGCGCGCGGCAGCACGCGGTAGACCCAATGGCCGTTCGGCGCATCGGCGACGCGGCCCTGGGACGCTTTCGACTGGACAGGTTCCATTGGCATGGAGTGGCAGCAGCGGCGGAACCCGTCAAGCGGCAAGCAGGCAGGGAGCGCCCAACCATCCGTCAGGAGGTGAAGATATCGCGTGTGGAAAACCAGACTTTCGCCACCTCGATGAAAGCCAGCGCCGCGTTCGACACGCGCTGCTGCGTATCGTGGGTGAGAATGATGCGCTGCATGGGCAGCGGATCCGACAGCGGTTTGCACACCAGACGCAAGCCGTCATAGCTGTGGTCGCCATGCGGGCGGGTATAGCTGACCGCGACGCCGAAGCCGTTGGCCACCATGCTGCGCTGGAGTTCGAACGAGCTTGTGCGCATGTCGGCGACGGGCGACAGGCCACGGCCGCGGAACAGGTCGAGCATATGCTGCCAGCTATGTGGCTGGTCGGTTGTGATCAGCGGGTAGGCGGCCAGATCCGCAAGGCTGACCTCGGAACGCTCGGCCAGCGCATGGCCCGCCGGCAACAGCGCATGCGGCCGCAGCTCGTGCATCAGGATGCGGGCGAAATGCGACGGCAGGCCGAGATCATAGCTGAGGCCGAGATCGACGGCCGCGTCCGCCAGGCGCCGCCCGAGCGTCTCGAACGTCTCGTCGCGGACGATGACGGTGACCGCTGGATGGCGTTCGGAGAAGGCGCGGATGAGGCCCGGCGCGAAAAAGGGCGCCAGATCCTCGAAGCAGCCGAGCACCAGTTCGCCGCCGACCGCCGAGTTGGCCTTCCCCAGGCCCAGGAGTTCGTCTGTCTCGGCAAGAACCTGCCTGGCCTTCGCCACCACGACACGGCCGAAGGAGGTCAGCGAAACACCGCTTCCCCGCTGGCGCACGAACAGTTTCTGGCCGAAATCCTTTTCGATGGCGTCGATGGCCACCGAAATAGACGGCTGCGAAACGTTGAGCGCCCGGGCAGCGCCGGTGACACTGCCATGGCGGGCGACGGCGATGAGATAGCGGAGTTGGGTGAGGGTGAGACTAATAGTCAAAACCTATGTGTCAGATGAGAAGTTATTATTTTACTGAATGAGCGGCCATTGCGATAGTCGCCTCCATCCTGAAAGGAGGACATTATGGCTTCCCAAACCGCTACACGGGCAACGGACACCGAAATCATCGATGCCCGGACAATCGCCGACTACCAGCGTGACGGCGCGGTCTGCATCCGCGGCGCCTTCAAGGGCTGGGTCGACACGATCGCCGCCGGCATCGAGCGCAACATGCAGAACCGCAGCGCCACCGCGTCCGACATCGCCAATGGCCGCGGCAGTTTCTTCGACGATTACTGCAACTGGGAACGCATCCCCGAATTCGTCAAGGTGGTGCGCGAATCGCCGGCGGCGCGACTAGCAGCCGCGGTGATGCAGTCGCGTACGGCGCAGTTCTTCCACGACCATGTCCTGGTCAAGGAACCCGGTACGCAGAAACCGACGCCGTGGCACCAGGACATTCCTTATTATTTTGTCGATGGCCAGCAGACCGTGAGCTTCTGGATCCCCATCGATCCGGTGAAGGAGGCGACGCTGCGCCTGATCGCCGGCTCGCACAAATGGGACAAGATGATCCTGCCGGTACGTTGGTTGGACGACGGCAATTTCTATGCCGCCGAGGGCGATTATCGTCCGGTGCCGGATCCCGACCAGGATCCATCGATGAAAGTTATCGAATGGGAGATGGAGCCCGGCGACGCCATCCTGTTCGACTTCAGGACGGCGCACGGCGCGCGCGGCAATATGACAGCGGCACGGCGCCGGGCGCTGTCGCTGCGCTGGGTCGGCGACGATGCCCATTATGTCGAGCGGCCCGGCCGCACCTCGCCACCCTATCATGGCCATGGCATGCAGCCGGGGCAGAAGCTGCGCGAGGACTGGTTCCCGGTGGTCCACCAGGGCTGAGCGAGTGCCGGAATAGGGGCGCCGGTGGCGGGCGCCCCTATTGCGCAGGGGGATAACGTTCCCGTGCGCAATTCCGATCAATCCACCCTGATGCCTTGACCCGTCGTCCAGAGAGCAATAGCGGGTTGTTCTCTCTATGGGATAGTTGGCATCAAGAGGTGGCCATGAACGTTCTTCTTCTCGGCTCCGGCGGCCGCGAACATGCACTGGCCTGGAAGATCGCCGCCTCGCCGCTGCTGACCAAGCTCTATGCCGCTCCAGGCAATCCGGGCATCGGCGCAGAGGCCGAGCTGGTGAAGTTGGATATTGCCGACCACGCCGCCGTCGCCGCCTTCTGCCGGGAGAAAAAAATCGACCTCGTCGTGGTTGGCCCGGAAGGGCCGCTCGTCGCCGGCATCGCCGATGATCTGCGCGCCGAAAACATCCGCGTCTTCGGGCCTTCGAAGGCCGCCGCGCGGCTGGAAGGCTCGAAGGGCTTCACCAAGGATCTCTGCGCCCGGTACAACATCCCGACCGCCGCCTATGGCCGTTTCGGCGATCTGGCCTCCGCCAAGGCCTACCTCGAAAAGACAGGCGCGCCGATCGTCATCAAGGCCGATGGGCTCGCCGCCGGCAAAGGCGTCACCGTCGCCATGACAATGGATGAGGCGCAGGCGGCACTCGCTTCCTGCTTCGACGGCTCCTTCGGCGCCGCCGGCGCGGAGGTGGTGATCGAGGAATTCATGACCGGCGAGGAGGCGAGTTTCTTCTGCCTCTGCGACGGCACCACGGCACTTCCTTTCGGCACGGCCCAGGACCACAAGCGCGTCGGTGATGGCGATGTCGGGCCCAACACCGGCGGCATGGGCGCCTATTCGCCGGCCCCTGTAATGACGCCTGACATGATCGAGCGCACCATGCGCGAAATCATCGAGCCGACCATGCGCGGCATGGCCGAGCTTGGCGCGCCCTTCGCCGGCATTCTGTTCGCTGGCCTGATGATCACGCAAAACGGGCCGAAGCTGATCGAATACAACACCCGCTTCGGCGATCCGGAATGCCAGGTGCTGATGATGCGGCTCAGGGATGACCTGCTGGTCCTGCTCAATGCCGCCGTCGACGGCCAGCTCGCGCATACCTCGGTGCGCTGGCGCGGCGAGGCGGCGCTGACCGTTGTGATGGCGGCGAGGGGTTACCCCGGCACACCGGAAAAAGGCTCCGTCATTCGCGGCGTCGAGGACGCCGCGGGCGAAGGCGTCCAGATTTTCCATGCCGGCACCGCCATCAATGGCGGTGCGCTCGTCGCCAATGGCGGCCGCGTGCTCAACGTCACGGCGACCGGAGCCACGGTTGGCGAGGCGCAGGCGCGAGCCTATGCCGGGCTCGACCGCATCGATTGGCCGGACGGATTCTGTCGCCGCGACATCGGCTGGCAGGCCGTGGCGCGCGAAAAGGCGGGCTGAAGCTCCGACCGGTGGGCGACGGCTACCGCTGGCTGCGATCGAGTTCGGTCGAAGCGGTGCTGAGCGGATCGGCCGCAGCGAAGGCGGCGTCGAGTTGTGTGGGCGAGCGCTGCCCGGCCCGCTTCCAGGCGACATACTGGACGATGCCGAAGCCCGGCCGTGGCGGCACCGTCTTCACGACAGGCATGCGAAACCCGTCGCGGAATTTCGACCAGCGCGAACCGAGCACAGCGACCATTTCCTCGACAGTCGGCGGCGTCGCAACGTCGGCATAAATGATGGTGGCCTTGCCGGCCAGTGCGGCTTCCCGCGAGAGCGGCACCGGCACGCTGGCAAGATAATCGGAAGGCACGTCGAGCAGTCCGCCGAATGGCCATTGCTGGCGCAGCGCGGCGGCATCCGTCGGCACCACGTTGACGTCGATATCGTTCGGCGTGCCGGCGACCCGATAAGGGCAGCGGAAGCGGCCGCAATTGGCCTGCGCCGAGAACTGCCAGAGCGCATAGCCCTGCCAGTTGCCCATCGGAAAATGCACTTCGATGTCAGGTTTGTAGCGCGCGTACCAAAGCGGCAGCCGCGACAGGAGCCGGTATTTGTAGCGGTTGTCAGCGATGTACTGGGCGGTCTTGCCGTTGGTGTAGAGCACAGGGAAGCGGCCGATGCGCCGGTGCACCTGGCGCACGAACTCCTCGGCGTCGTCGAGCGACATCCATTGCGTGGGATCGATGCCCTCGATGTCGAGGGCCATGAGATCGTCCGGCGCGGGGTCGGCGAAATCGAGGAAATTGTTGGCCTGCTCGACTGGATTGCCGGGGCGGGCGAGGTGATAGGCGCCCCACTTCATGCCGAGCGCCTTGGCCACGACCCTGCGTGTCTGGAACAGCTCGCGCGTCACCGCGTGGCGCTTCCATAGCGTCTTGCAGAGCTTCACCTCGGTGTCGCCGCCGGAACAGAAATAGGGCGGCGGCATGCCGTCGGACGCCTTGTTGATGAAGGCGACGATGCGCTTGTCGGTGGCAAGCTGGGCCCAGTCGATGGAATTGTATTCGTAGGCGTCGATGACCAGGGCGCGGTCGGCGTTCTTCCACGGCTCGGAGAAATCCGAAGCCTTTGCCGCGGGCGACAGCGCCATTGCTGCCGCGAAAGCGAGAAGCGCCGTGCGGCGAAGGAAGCGCGCTGTCCTTTTCAAAACAGGGAATCCCCGTTGATCAAAGGCGAATGCTGAACCGCTATGGTTAAGGAAATGCTTCTCGAGCCGATGCGGTGCGTCAGGCGAACAGCTTCAACGCCGTCGCTACCAAGCTGTGGTCACCGTCGGATAAGGGGCTGAAATTCAAACGGGTCGGGCGCGGGCTCTTGTCGCAATGTGCCTTCCGCGACGCGCTTGCGGTGATGGGCAAGCGAGCATCGCGGCGAGCACAATATGCCGCGATCCGACCAGTAGGCGGCGCCGTTTGCCAGCTCGCCGTGATAGTAGGAAAACCCGGCTGCCCGGTAGGGCAAGCCGCATTCGATACAGCGATAGGCGTCAGGTCTGGCTAGCATGGAATGTTCCGGTCGGCTGGTTTTTTCGCCGGTCGATTTGATCCGGCATTGATCGAATTTAGTACAGGCCGGCCCGATTGCAAAATCCGCGTGACAAAATTTGACGTTTACGTAAAAAGAAGATGGGAGACCGCCCAAAGGCGGATAGTTTTGCGGTGGCACTCGCTCTAGGGTCGGCGAGGCCGATGCATCAGGAGGATCGAGCGGCATGTATCGGGCACCGGTCGAGGATATCGCGTTCACCCTGAAGCATGTGGCCGGCATGAAATCGGCCATCGATGCCGGAGCGTTCGGCGATCTCGGCGAGGATCTGGTCGATGCCGTCCTTGGCGAGGCCGGCCGTTTCGCCACCGAGGAGGTGGCCCCGCTTTACAAGATCGGCGACGAACAAGGTGCCGTGCTGAAGGATGCGGTCGTCACCACCCCGACGGGCTGGAAAGAACTCTATCGCCGCTGGATCGACGGCGGCTGGAACGCGCTCTCCGGGCCGGAAGAGTATGGCGGGCAGGCGCTGCCGACGATGCTCGGCGTCGCCGCGCTCGAAATGTGGAATTCGGCCGCCATGGCGTTCGGCATCGGCCCGACGCTGACCATGGGCGCGGTCGAAGCGCTGGACAAGCACGCTTCCGAGGACCTCAAGGCGAAATACCTCGCAAAGCTCGTCTCCGGCGAGTGGATGGGCACGATGAACCTGACCGAGCCGCAGGCGGGCTCCGACCTCGCAGCGCTACGCGCCCGCGCCGAGCCGGCCGGCGACGGCACCTACCGCATCTTCGGCCAGAAGATTTTCATCACCTATGGCGAGCACGATTTCACCGACAACATCGTCCATCTGGTGCTGGCGCGGCTGCCCGATGCGCCCGCCGGAACACGCGGCATCTCGCTGTTCCTGGTGCCGAAATTCCTGGTCGGCGACGATGGGTCGATCGGAGCGCGCAACGACGTCTTCTGTTCCGGCCTCGAGCACAAGCTCGGCATCCACGCCTCGCCGACCTGCACCATGATCTATGGCGACGGCTTTCAAGGCGCCAAGCCAGGCGCCATCGGCTGGCTGATCGGCGAGGAGAACAAGGGCCTCGCCTGCATGTTCACCATGATGAACAATGCCCGCCTGGCCGTCGGCATGCAGGGTGTCGCGGTCGCGGAAGCCGCGACCCAGAAAGCGATCGCCTACGCCAATGAACGGCGTCAGGGTAAGGCGGCGGATTACGCTGGTGCCGGCATGGCGCCGATCGTTCACCACCCGGACGTGCAACGCAATCTCCTGACGATGAAGGCGCTGACGCAGATCGCCCGCGCCATCAGCTACAGTTGCGCCCACGCCATCGATCTCGCGCGCGTATCGTCGGGTGACGAGGCGGGGCATTGGCGCGACCGAGCCAATCTCTTGACGCCGCTGGCCAAGGCTTTTTCCACCGATATCGGCGTCGAGGTTGCCTCGCTCGGCGTCCAGGTGCATGGCGGCATGGGCTTCATCGAGGAAACGGGTGCGGCGGCTCTCTACCGCGACGCCCGCATCGCGCCGATCTATGAGGGCACCAACGGCATCCAGGCGATCGATCTGGTGATGCGCAAGCTGCCGCTCGGCGGCGGCGAGCACGTGCATCGCTTTATCGACGAACTGGCTGGTATCGCCAATGCAGTGCGCACCTCCAACCTGCAAGGCTTCGGCCGAACCGCCGATCTTCTGGGTGCGGCCCTTGGCGATCTGACGCAAGCGACCCGCTTCCTGCAAAAACTGGCGGCCGATGGTCAGACGGACAAGGCGCTGGCTGGCGCCACGCCGTATCTGCGGCTGATCTCGCTCGCCGCCGGCGGCGCCTATCTGGCGCGCGGCGCTCTTGCCGATCAGGGCCGCATCGCGCTGTGCCGCTTCTTCGCCGAGAATCTTATCGGCGAGGCCGGCGCGTTGAAAGACCGCGTCATCGACGGCGGCGACAGCCTTGCCGCTGCTGGCAAGGCGCTGATTTCCGCCTGACATTCACTGAGGATACAATCGTGACAGACCACATTCTAGTCGAGCGCCAGGGCGCGATCCAGATCATCCGCATGAACCGCCCCGACAAGAAGAACGCGCTGACGCGCGCCATGTATGCGACGATGTCGGCGGCCCTTGCCGAAGGCGACGCCGATCCGGCGATCCGCGTCCATGTCTTTCTCGGCGTGCCCGGCGCCTTCTCCTCCGGCAACGACCTCGGCGACTTCATGGTGGTGGCCACTGGCGGCGATGGTGGCACGGAGGTCTGGGATTTCCTGATGGCGCTGGCGCGGGTCGAGAAACCGATGGTCTCGGGCGTCGACGGCATCGCGGTCGGCATCGGCACCACGATCAACCTGCATTGCGACCTGACCTTCGCCACGCCACGCACCGTGTTCCGCACGCCCTTCGTCGATCTCGGCCTCGTGCCCGAGGCCGGATCGAGCCTTTTGGCGCCGCGCATCCTCGGCCAGCAAGCTGCGTTTGCGCTGCTCGGCCTCGGCGAGGGCTTTTCGGCCGAGCGGGCGAAGGCCGTCGGGCTGATCTACGAGGTGGTCGAGGAAGGCGCGCTGGAGGCTTCGGTGCTGGCGGCGGCTGGCCAGATCGCGGCCAAGCCGCCGCAGGCACTGAGGATCGCGCGCGACCTGATGCGTGGCTCACGCGACGACCTCGTCGCCCGCATCGGGGTAGAGAGCGAGCATTTCCGCGAGCGGCTGAAATCCGACGAGGCGCGCGCCGCCCTCACGGCATTCATGACCAGGAAAAAGGGCTGAACCTTACCCTTTCAGGGATACAGCCTCGTCTTGCTCCAGCCACCATCGGCGTCGCGCGAGAAGACCACTCGGTCATGCAGCCGGAACGGCCTGTCGTGCCAGAATTCGATGGTCTTCGGTACGATGCGGAAGCCCGACCAATGTTTCGGTCGCGGGATATCGCCGATGGCATAACGCGCCGTGTATTCGGCGACCGCCTTTTCCAGCGCGAAGCGGCTTTCCAGCGGTCGCGATTGCTTCGAGGCCCAGGCGCCGATGCGGCTGCCGCGCGGGCGCGTCGCATAATAGGCGTCGGCCTCGGCATTGTTGACGATCTCGACTGGACCGCGCACGCGCACTTGCCGGCGCAGCGATTTCCAATGGAAACACATCGCCGCCTTCATGCTGCCTAGAATCTCATGGCCCTTGGCGCTCTCGAAATTCGTGTAGAACACGAAGCCGCTTTCATCGAACCCCTTGAGCAGCACCATCCGTACGTCCGGCATGCCCTCGGCATCGACGGTCGCCAGCGCCACGCCGTTGGCGTCGTTGATTTCGCTCTTGGTGGCGTCGTCCAGCCATGCGGCAAAAAGGCGAAACGGCTCGGCGGCCTGGGTAAAGTCACCGCTTGTTAACTCTGCATCACTCATAGTTTTTCTCAAATTGTCACGAAATCAGGGAGGTTGCCGATTGTCGCGTATCGCGCAAGCTTTTGACAGCAGGCAATGGGGCGTTATCGCTTCGGCCAGCGCGAAAGTTGCGATCGTGTCAATCGCCCTGCCGCTTGCTGGCTGCGGCGCGGGAGGCTTCAGCCTTGAGAAAGCCGAAGTCGACCGCTCGATCCTGACCTCAAGCACATCGGCTTCGGCCAAGCCGGCCGATTCGGATCGCGACTCCGACCAGACGACGATCGGCAACGCGGTATCGTCCGCCGACATCGAGCAACTCGGTGGCCAGGCCGTGCCCTGGGCCAATGCCGGCACCGGCTCGCGCGGCTCCATCACGGAACTGGCGGAATTGAAGGACAGCGGCCAGACGTGCCGCCGCTTCAAGGCTTCGCGCGAGAGCTTTGACGGCGTTGCCATGTTCGAGGGCGAACTGTGTCTTGCCAGTGCCGGCGGCTGGCGCATGCAGGGCTTCAAGGCGCTCTGATTTTCCAGCTTTGATATGACGCACCGCTACTGGAATTTCTTCCTATGCGAGCGCATATAGGAGGCAAGTATGGACTCAACTCATTTCCAGGGCAGGAAGCATGCGCGACCCCTATGAGGTCCTGGGCGTTGCAAAGAACGCATCGGCCAAGGACATAAAATCGGCGTACCGGAAACTCGCCAAGAAGCATCATCCGGACCAGAATCCGAATGATCCCAAGGCGAAGGACCGTTTTGCCGCGGCCAATCAGGCCTATGAGGTCATCGGCGACGAGAAGAACCGTGCCGCTTTCGATCGTGGCGAGATCGACGCCGACGGCAAGCCGCGTTTCCAGGGTTTTGAAGGCGCGGCCGGTGGCGGCGACCCCTTTGCCGGGTTTCGCCGCCAGCAACAGGGCGCCGGCGGCTCGCGATTCGAGTTCCGCTCGGGCCGTCCAGGTGGCGATCCGTTCGACGGCAACAGCGACATCTTCAGCCAGATTTTCGGCGATGCCTTTTCAGGCGCGCGCGGGCCAGGCGCAGGCGACCGCCGCCAGCCGGCGACATCGGCCGATTTGAACGTCACGCTCGACATTACCATCGAGGAAGCCGCGAACGCCGAAAAGGTGACGGCGATGTTCCCGGACGGCCGCAAGGTGGCGGTCAAGCTGCCGGCCTATGTCGAGGATGGCCAAACCATCCGTTTGAAAGGCCAGGGTGAGCAGGGGCCGGGCCAGCCCGGCGACGCACTGGTCAAGATTCACATCCGTCGCCATCCGCGCTACCGCATCGAGGGCCGCGACCTGCACGCCGATCTGCCGGTGACGCTGGCGGATGCGGTGCTGGGCGCCAAGGTGCCGGTCGAGACGCCGACCGGCAGACTCGCGGTCAATGTTCCCGCCTGGTCGAGCTCGGACAAGGTCCTGCGGCTCAAGGGCAGGGGCCTGCCCGAGAAAGCCGGCGGCCATGGCGATCTCTACGCGCATGTGCGCATCATGCTGCCGGAAGGCGGCGACAGCGCGCTCGAATCGCTGTTGCGTGGCCAAAAAGGCTGATCGAGAGCTTTGTCCCCCGAACTGTCCGGTTTGAACGCTTGAAGGGGCTGTGTGCCTGTGCGATAGGCACTCCACAAAGCAGAAACCTTGCGGAGAGCGCTGACATGGCGGGTGGACAGGGCCTAATGGCCGGCAAGCGCGGCCTTATTCTTGGCGTCGCCAACAACAGGTCGATCGCCTATGGCATTGCCAAGGCCTGCGTCGATCACGGCGCAGAGATCGCACTGACCTATCAGGGCGAAGCCTTCAAGAAACGAGTCGAACCGCTGGCGGCGGAGCTGGGCGCCTTTGTCGCCGGCCATTGCGACGTCACCGACCCCGCGAGTTTGGACGAGGTTTTCGCCAACGTCGCCAAGCATTGGGGCAAGCTCGATTTCCTCGTCCACGCCATCGCTTTTTCCGACAAGGACGAGCTGACCGGCCGCTATGTCGAGACGACGCGGGACAATTTCCTGCGCACCATGGACATTTCGGTCTATTCCTTCACCACCATCGCCAAGCGCGCCGAAGCGCTGATGACCGAGGGCGGTTCGCTGCTGACGCTGACCTATTACGGCGCCGAGAAGGTGATGCCGCACTATAACGTCATGGGCGTCGCCAAGGCGGCACTCGAGGCCAGCGTGCGTTACCTCGCGGTTGATCTTGGCGCCAAGAAGATCCGCGTCAACGCGATTTCCGCCGGCCCGATCAAGACGCTTGCCGCCTCCGGCATCGGCGATTTCCGCTACATCCTGAAGTGGAACGAATACAATTCGCCACTGAAACAGACGGTCACGCAGGAAGAAGTCGGCGATTCCGGGGTCTATTTCCTGTCCGACCTGTCGCGTGGCGTCACCGGCGAGGTGCACCATGTCGATTCCGGCTATCACGTCGTCGGCATGAAGGCGGTCGACGCGCCGGATATTTCGACGGTCAAGGATTAGTTCTCTCCGCCTGTCCTGCGTCCAGGCCCTGGCCCGATCTCCGGAAGAGCTGATGTATCCGCTGGTTTATATCGTGCGCCACGGCCAGACCGCGTGGAACGCCGAGTTCCGGCTTCAGGGCCAGGCCGACACCGATCTCAATGCTCTCGGCCGCGAGCAGGCGACCGGAAACGGGCATCGGCTGGCCGAACTCGTCGGCGTTCCACAGGAATTCGACTTCGTCGCCAGTCCGATGAGACGCACGCGCGAGACGATGGAACGCATCCGCGCCGCCATGAAGCTCGATCCGCTCGCCTACCGAACCGATATCAGGCTCATTGAAGTCAATTTCGGCGATTGGCAGAGTTTTACCTTTGCCGAGCTCGAGACGCGGTCTACCGGGGCAAGCAGGACCCGTGCTCGCGACAAATGGAATTTTCAGCCGCCGGGCGAAGGTGCCGAGAGCTACCAGATGCTGCTCGAGCGGGTGAAGCCATGGTTCGACGAGATCGACCGCGAGACGATTTGTGTCACGCATGGCGGCGTCATGCGCACCCTGTTTCGCTTCGTGCTTGATATGCCCGAGGACGAAGCCGCGAACCTGGAGATACCGCAGGATCGCGTGCTCAAACTTGAAGGCAGGAGCCTGGAGTGGCTTTAGGGCGCCTGATGACGGCCTATTGCTAATGCATGTCGCCCAAAAGTGACCTCGGTTTTGGGGAAGACGACATGCATAAAAACAAAGACCTAAAGCGCGTCGCGACGCGCTTTAGTTCGTGTCGCCGTCTCCCGGCAACTGCATGTCGGTGACGACGTTTTCGCCATCGGTAACATCGTAAGCGATGACGATGTCCATGCCCGGCTTCAGCGCGTCGAGATCGGTTTCGGCGTTCAGCTTGTAGGATTTGCCGTCGTCCAGCGTCAGGGTCAGCGCATCCTTGTCGACCTTCTTGATCAGGCCTTCGGTCTGGCCGGCAAAGGCGGCGGTGGAAAGCAACAGCGTGGCGGCAACAGCGCCAATCAGGGTACGCATTATCGTCCTCTTTGGTCATTGCGCCGGCCTGGGTGGCGGCGGGTCCTCAACGGCGGATGGAAGAAAGCAGAAACCAGCCGAATGTGTCAAAACTTAAACGGCGGGGATGACAGTTTGACCACTGTGGAAAACGCCAATAGAAGGCAGGCTTCAGCCGGTTTTGATGCCGGGCAGGGCGCTTTTCCATGTCTCACAACACGTTTGGCCATCTTTTCCGCGTCACCACCTGGGGCGAGAGCCATGGCGCGGCGCTCGGCTGTGTGATCGATGGCTGTCCGCCGGGCATCCGTTTCACGCGCGATGAAATCCAGGCCGAACTGGACAAGCGCCGCCCGGGCCAGTCGCGCTTCGTCACCCAGCGCCGCGAACCGGACGAGGTGAAGATCCTCTCGGGCTTTGTCCTCGACGAGGACGGCGCGACGATGATCACCACCGGCACGCCGGTGTCGATGCTGATCGAGAATGTCGACCAGCGCTCGAAGGACTATGGCGAGATCGCCCGCCAGTTCCGACCGGGCCATGCCGACTACACCTACGACGTCAAATACGGCATACGCGACTATCGCGGCGGCGGCCGCTCCTCGGCGCGCGAGACGGCGGCCAGGGTCGCCGCCGGCGCGCTCGCCCGCAAGGTGGTGCCGGGCATGGTGGTGCGCGGCGCGTTGGTGTCGATGGGCGAAAAGGCGATCGATCGTGCCAACTGGAACTGGAATTTCATCGGCGATGCGGAGAACCCGTTCTTCACCCCGGATCCGGCTTCCGTGCCTGTCTTCACGCAGTACCTCGACGGCATCCGCAAGGCCGGCTCTTCGGTCGGCGCGGTGATCGAGATCGTCGCTGACGGTGTGCCTGCCGGCCTCGGCGCGCCGATCTACGCCAAGCTCGACCAGGATATCGCCTCCGGCCTGATGTCGATCAACGCCGTCAAGGGCGTCGAGATCGGCAATGGTTTCGAGGCCTCGCGTATCACTGGGGAACAGAATGCGGACGAGATGCGCATGGGCAATGACGGCAAGCCGGTCTTCCTCTCCAACAATGCCGGCGGCATCCTCGGCGGCATCTCCACCGGGCAGGCGATCGTCGCGCGCTTTGCCGTCAAGCCGACCTCGTCGATCCTGACGCCGCGCAAATCCATCGACAAGGACGGCAACGACGTGGAGGTGATGACCAAGGGTCGCCACGACCCCTGCGTCGGCATCCGAGCCGTGCCGATCGGCGAGGCCATGGTTGCCTGCGCCATCGCCGACCACTATCTGCGGCACCGAGGACAGACAGGAAAGGGAATAGGCAGTAGGGATTAGGCATTAGGCCAGTCTGCCCGCCCGAAAGAGCCAAAGTTTCCTTTCCCTACTGCCTATTTCCTCCGAGCGAAGCGAGCATTTCCATGCCTTACGACCAGAAGAAGATCGTCGAAGCCATCCGGGCTTTCGAACGCGGCGAGATCGTCGTCGTCATGGACGATGATGGGCGTGAGAACGAGGGCGACCTGATCGTCGCCGCCGTCCACTGCACGCCGGAGAAGATGGCCTTCATCGTGCGCAACACGTCGGGCATCGTCTGCACGCCGATGCCGCGCGAAGAAGCCAAGCGGCTGAACCTCGCGCCGATGGTCGCCGACAATGATTCGGCCCACACCACCGCCTTCACCGTCAGCGTCGACTTCAAGCACGGCACGACGACAGGCATTTCAGCCGACGACCGCACGCTGACCGTGCGCAATCTTGCCAACGGCAATGTCGGCGCTTCGGATTTCGTCCGCCCCGGCCACATCTTCCCGCTCATCGCGCGTGAAGGCGGCGTCTTGATGCGCTCGGGCCATACCGAGGCGGCCGTGGATTTGTGCAAGCTCGCTGGCCTGCCGCCAATCGGTGTCATTTCCGAACTGGTCAATGATGACGGCACCGTCAAGCGCGGCCCGCAGGTACAGGCTTTCGCGGAGCAACACGGCCTGAAGCAGGTTTCGGTCGCCGATCTGATCGCTTACCGGCAACGCAAGGAAACGCTGGTCGAGCGCGTCGCCTGCTCCGACATCGAAACGCTGGGCGGCAAGGCGCAGGTCTTCACCTACACGCTGCCCTGGGACACGATGCATCACGTCGCCATCGTCTTCGGCGACATCCGCGACGGCGAGGACGTCCCGGTGCGGCTGCATTCGGAGGATGTGGTGACCGATGTGTTCGGCACCAGCCACCGGCTGGACGCCATCATGAAGGCGATGGGCGAGCGCAAGCGCGGCGTCATCGTCTATCTCAGAGAGGGCTCGGTCGGCGTCGCCCACCAGGAGCGCAATCGGCCGGTGTCGGGCGACCGCGAGGACCATGAAGAGGCGCGCCGGCGCGAGAGCGAATGGCGCGAGATCGGGCTTGGCGCCCAGATCCTGAAGGATCTCGGCATTTCCTCGATCAACCTGATCGCCTCACGCGAGCGCCACTATGTCGGCCTCGAAGGCTTTGGCATTCATATCGCCAGGACCGAGATTATCTGAGCTCAACAAACCCTGGCGGTCATTCGGCAGGGATTGCCGCCTCGCATCCTTCCAACTCGCATTCGTGGGTGGCGAGGCTGCGCTGGCCGAGCAGCACCGTAACCAATGCGATAACGCCTGATGCAACCGAAACCCAGAACCCGTTCTGGGCGCCGAACGCATCCACCACCGCGCCGGCGGCGAAGGAACCGAGCGCCATACCGATGCCGATGCCGGTCATCACCCAGGTGATGCCTTCGGTCAGCATCGCTTCCGGCACATGCCGTTCGATCAGGCCGAAGGCGGTGATGAAGGTCGGCGAGATCGCCACGCCGCTGATGAACACGGTCAGCGCCAGCAGCGGCACCGTACCGGCGGTGAGCGGCAAAAGCGTGCCAAGCGCGACCAGGGCGACCGCGATTGCCAACTGGCGTTGCAGCGGTGCTTGCAGGTTGAGGGCGCCGACGATGATGCCGAGCACGAACGATCCTAGCGCATAGACGCCGATGACAAGGCTGGCGGCGCCCGGCTGGCCGAATTCCCCAGTGATGGCCACGGTGCTCACCTCCGTCGTCGCGAAGGTCGCGCCGATGAAAATCAGGGCAAGGGTGATGATCTGCACCGGCCGCAGCCTTATTGCCGAGCCGCTCGTGGCACGGTCCACCGGCCGCACCTGCGGTTCGGTCGAGCGCTGCAGGATGAAGGCCGTCGAACCGATGGCGAGGAGCACGGTGCTGACCAGCACGCCGGCTTCGGGAAAGAGACCCGCACTGAGCCCCACCGACAGCGACGCGCCGGCGATATAGACCAGCTCGTCCGCCGCCGATTCGAAGGCGAAAGCGGTGTTCATCTGCGGCCGTCCTCGGAAAATCTCGGTCCAGCGGGCGCGCACCATTGCCGGCATGCTGGGCATGGCTGCGGCCGCCAGTGTCGAGACGAACAGCGTCCAGACCGGCCAATCCTGATTGGCTGCCGCGATGAGAACCGCGAAGGCAATCACGGTGATGATGGTGGTGGGGACCACGATGCGTGTCTGGCCCAGACGGTCCACCAGCCTTGATATTTGCGGCGCCACGAAAGCGTTGCCCAGCGCGAAAGTCGCCGAGACCGCGCCGGCCAGCCAGTATTCGCCACGCGTTTGAGACAGCATCGCGACGATGCCGATCGGTGCCATGGCGATCGGCAGGCGCGCCAGGAAGCCGGCGGCCGCAAAGCCTTTGGTTCCGGGGGCTCGAAAGATTTCCGAATAGGGGTTTTGCATGGCTGGTTCCTCGACAAAGGATGATGCGACAATTACATACGATGCGTATGAATGTCAGATAGTTCATACGTAGCGTATGTCAATTGGCATACGAGACGTATGTGGATAGGTCCAGAACCATGCACAGACCCCGCAAGGAGATGATTGCCGAGACGCGAGCCAAGCTGATCACGGCGGCCCGCCAGGCTTTCGGCACCATTGGCTACGCCGAAGCGTCGATGGACGATTTCACCGCATCGGCCGGGCTGACGCGCGGCGCCCTCTATCATCATTTCGGCGACAAGAAGGGACTGCTGCAGGCGGTTATCGCCGAAATCGACGCGGAAATGGCTGCACGGGTTAATGAGGTCGCGGCGAGGGCGCCGACCCGCTGGCAGCATTTCGTCGACGAATGCACGACCTACATCGAAATGGCGCTGGAGCCGGAAATCCAGCGCATCATGTTCCGGGACGGTCCGGCCGTGCTGGGAGACCCGGCGCAATGGTCGAATGCCAATGCCTGCGTCGGTTCAATGACCGATCATCTGACGGCGCTGCAACAGGAGGGGATGGTGGTGCCGGGCGTCGATCCCGAAACGGCGGCGCGATTGATCAACGGTGCGAGCAGTCAGGCCGCACAGCGGATCGCCAACTCGAACGATCCCGAAGCGACGTCGAGGAAGGTGGTGGCCGCATTCAAGCAACTGCTCGAAGGCCTGCTCGAGAAACCGGAAGCGCGGTCAAACTGAGCCGCCGCGGCGCTTCCGCCACCGCCTGCAATTGACAATAGCCGGTTTGGGCGCATCCTCCCCAGCCATCTCTGAGGGGAGAATCGGGCATGTGGGATTTCGATATCGGCAGGTCGGTGTCCATCATGATGCGGACCTGGCCTTTCATTGTCTTTCGCATGATCGTCTATTTCGGCATCACGCTGGCCTACATCATGGCCACCGGCACCGGTGCCTCGGTCGGCTACGGCGTCGGCCATATCTCCACCGATCCGGACGGACCGTTGTCCTTTGCCCTTTGGGGCGGTGTGGTCGGTTTCGGCGTCGTCTCGATCGCTGTCTACTGGCTGCGCGAATACATCCTCTACGTCGTCAAGGCCGGCCATATCGCCGTCATGGTGCATCTCATCGACGGGCATGACGTTCCCGACGGCCAGAACCAGATCGCCTACGCGAAAGAGGTTGTGACCGAGCGCTTTGCCGAGGCGAACATCCTTTTCGTCGTCGACCAGTTGGTCAAGGGCGCCATCCGCGCCATCACCGGCCTGCTGGGTGGCATCGCGGCCTTCCTGCCCATCCCAGGCCTGAGCGGCCTGGTCTCGTTCCTCAACACGGTGATCCGGCTATCGCTGACCTATGTCGACGAGATCATTCTCGGCTACAACATCCGCATCAATTCGTCCTCGCCGTTCGAGACGGCGCGCCAAGGCGTGGTGCTCTACGCCCAGAACGGCAAGACCATGGTCAAGAACGCCGTCTGGCTGGCGGTCATCATGTGGGGCGTGTCTTTCGTGATTTTCCTGCTGATGCTGGCTCCGGCAGCCGCCATTCTTTATGTCATGCCCGGGCAACTCGCCGGCTGGGCTTTCGTGCTCGCCATCGTCTTTGCCTGGGCTTTCAAGGCGGCCTTCATCGAGCCATTCGCCATTGCCTGCCTGATGCAGGTCTATTTCAGGACCATCGAGGGCCAGGTGCCTGATCCGGCCTGGGACGCCAGGCTGGCCGAAGCCTCATCGAAGTTCCGGGAACTCAAGGACAAGGCGCTGTCCACCTTCGGCGGCTCGCGCTGGGGCACGGCCGGCGCGACGCGCTGATCGGCGGGGCTGGCGGGCGCACCTGCGACGGTGTCGAGGCGCGCCACCGCCGATTTGAGCGGTGCCTCACCCTGGCCGCAAAACGTCTCGCTCATGATCAGGTCGGGCAGCGGCAGGCGTCGGCCCCAGCCATGTGTTTCGAGGTCGGGTTTCGGCGCGAACTCCGAGACACGACCGACGCAGAGATAGGCGACCGGCGTCACGTGGTCGGGGACAGACAGCAGGCTTTTCAGCGCTTGCGCCTCGATGATGCTGACCCAGCCGACGCCAACACCCTCGGTGCGTGCCGCCAGCCAGAAATTCTGCACCGCGCAGACCGTGCTGTAGAGGTCCATTTCCGGGTTGTGCCAGCGCCCCAGCGGCGAGCCTTTCGAGCGCTCGCGGTCGCAGGTGATACAGATGTTGAATGCGCTTTCGCAAATGCCTTCAAGCTTGAGCTTGCGGTAGAGCGCCTGCCGGTCTGCCTCGATTGCCGGCAGTTCCTGCTCACGCGCGGCAAGGAACAGGTCGCGCACCTCCGCCCGTCGCTTGGCATCGCGGATGACGATGAAGTTCCAGGGTTGCATGAAGCCGACCGATGGCGCGTGGTGGGCGGCAAGCAGCAGCCGCGCCAGCACTGCATCGTCGATCGCCTCCGATGTAAAATGGCTGCGGACGTCGCGCCGCGTGAACATGGCGCGATAAACCGCGTCACGCGCTATCTGATCAAATCCATCGCCCATTGGAGCGGTCATGGCTTCCGGCATCGCTTGTCCCCTTGCGATTGCAGCAGTTCAAATTCTCAGAGCGAACTTTGCGCGTCCAAGAGGACCCACATCGCTCTGATGTCATCCGCCTGACCATGCGGATGACGATGCCTGCCAGGCCGGTCTTCTGGCTCGGGATCAACCCGCGTCCGGTGCCTTCCCGTCATCGACAGTGGCATTTACCGGCGCGGTCCCCCTTACAGCGTTGGGCACGCCACGGAATTTAACCGTGTTCCCGATTCTCCCGCCGGAGCATTTGCAGCCAAGTGAAATCATTTGGCGTCGCAGAATGCGGCTAAAACAAACAGACCGGCAGGCACCAGGCAGTGGCGGCAACCTTACGCCGAAGCCCCGGCGGCGCCAATCCCCGCAGCGACGCCAATGGACGCAGGCGTGATTTTCCCCAGCGATCAAGCCGCCACGCATGGCCATTACGGCGTCGGGGCACTAGATAGGGGAGATGGCTACCCGTCTCTACACGCACCCCATCTTTCTCGAACACGTCACCCCGCCGGGCCACCCCGAGCGGCCCGACCGCCTGCGCGCCATCGAGCGCGTGCTCGACGACGAAGCTTTTGCCGCGCTCGACCGCGTCGAGGCTCCGCAAGGCGACGAGGCGACGATCCTCTACGCGCATCCCGCCGATTTCGTCGCGCGTGTCCGCGCCGCCATCCCCGACGAAGGCATTGCCCACATCGACGCCGATACCACCGCCAGCCCGAAGAGCTGGCAGGCCGCGATCACGGCGATCGGCGCCGCCAACGCCGCCGTCGACGATGTCTTTGCGGGGCGGGCCGACAATGTCTTCGTCGCCGCCCGTCCGCCCGGCCACCATGCCGAAAAGACCACGGCAATGGGCTTCTGCTTCTTCAACACGGCGGCGATCGCTGCCCGCTATGCGCAGAAGAGGCACGGCGCCGAGCGTGTCGCCGTCGTCGACTGGGACGTGCATCACGGCAACGGCACGCAGGATATTTTCTGGGACGATCCGTCGGTGCTCTATTGCTCGACGCACCAGATGCCGTTGTACCCAGGCACCGGGGCGAAGAACGAGACCGGTGCCGGCAACATCGTCAACGCGCCGCTGGCGCCACAGACCGGCAGCGAGGTGTTTCGCGATGCCTTCCTGTCGCGCGTGCTGCCATCGCTCGACAATTTCGCCCCCGACCTGATCATCATTTCGGCCGGCTTCGACGCGCACCACCGCGACCCGCTGGCCGAGATCAATCTGACCGAGGACGATTTCGACTGGGCGACCGGCCAACTGATGCAGCGCGCCGCACGCCACGGCGGCAACCGGCTCGTCAGCCTGCTCGAGGGTGGCTACGATCTGCAAGGATTGGCATTTTCGGTCGCCGCCCATGTCGGGCGACTGATGAAAGGATGAATGATGAGCGGTGAGATCAACGAAGACGTCAAGGCGATGAGCTTCGAACAGGCACTCGACGCGCTGGAGAAGATCGTCGATGATCTGGAGCGCGGCGACGTGCCGCTCGACCAGTCGATCCGGATCTACGAGCGCGGCGAGGCGCTGAAGGCGCATTGCGACCGCTTGCTGAAGGCAGCCGAGGACAAGGTCGAGAAGATCAGGCTGTCGCGCGATGGCAAGCCGGTTGGAACCGAGCCGCTCGACGCGGACTAAGGCGCCCTCGCAGTCTTACCGATTTTTGGACACGATCATGATTGAGGATACAGTTCGTCCCGATTGAAACGGACAAGAGGAGGTTTGGAAACGATGTGCAGAAACATCAAGACCCTGTTCAATTTTGATCCGCCGGCAACCAACGACGAAGTCCGCGACGCGGCACTCCAGTTTGTCCGCAAGCTGAGTGGAACGACGCGGCCGTCGAAACAGAACCAGCATGCGTTCGATCATGCTGTCGAAGCCATCGCGGCATCGGCACGCGAATTGCTTGATTCCCTCGAAACCCACCAGCATCCGCGCAATCGCGAAGAGGTGGCGGCCAAACTAAGAGCAAAGGCCGCGATCCGCTTTGCCTGATGCGGCTGATGCAGCCACCGAGCGCTGACCAGGAGAGTTCATGAGCTTCTTCCCGGGGAAAGACCCTGAGGCCGGCGATGCCTTCGCCAGCGACCAGATCGAGTTGATGGTCATCCCCAACGCCAAGGATATTGGCGGCTTCGAAGTGCGCCGCGCGTTGCCGACCGCCAAGAGGCGGCTGGTCGGGCCGTTCATCTTCTTCGACCGCATGGGCCCGGCCATCCTGCGCGCCGGCCAGGCGCTCGATGTCCGTCCGCACCCGCATATCGGCCTGTCGACCGTGACCTATCTGTTCGACGGCAAGATCCGGCATCGCGATTCGCTCGGCACCGAAATGGTGATCCAGCCCGGCGACGTGAACCTGATGACCGCGGGCCGTGGCATCGTCCATTCCGAGCGCACGCCACAGGAATTGCGCGGCGCGCCGATGTCCATCTCCGGCTTGCAGACTTGGCTGGCACTGCCCGATGGCAAGGAAGAGGTTGCGCCGGTGTTCGAGAACACAGCGGCGCTTCGGCTTCCCGAGATCGATGCCGACGGCGTCAGCGGGCGCGTCGTCATCGGTGATTTCCAGGGATTGCGGTCTCCGGTGCGGGCGGACTCCGAAACGCTCTACGCTGATTTGCGGCTGGCGCCCGGTGCCAGTGTCAAAATCCCGGCCGATGCGGAAGAGCGCGCCATCTATACGCTGGAAGGCGAGGTCTCGATTTCGGGCGACGTCTTTCCGGCGGAACGGCTGCTGGTGTTCCGCCCCGGCGACGAGATCGTCATATCATCGCTGACCGGGGCGCATTTCATGCTGTTCGGCGGCGCCTCGCTCGGTTCGAAGCGCTACATCTGGTGGAATTTCGTCTCCTCGTCCAAGGAGCGCATCGAGCAGGCCAAGCAGGAATGGAAGACCGGCCGCTTCGATATCGTTCCTGGCGATGAGAAGGAATTCATTCCGCTGCCGGAAGGCTGAGCGGATCGAGAGGCTGGCCGTCCGCGTCACCGACACGCATTTACTTTCGCCGGCCGGCGGCCTATCCCGCCGATGAACAGAAAGTCTGGGCCCACCGTGAACGCAACGCCGCATACGCCGCTTCTCGACAGGATTCGCATCCCGGCCGACCTGCGCACGCTGGCCGAGAGCGAATTGCCGCAATTGGCATCCGAGCTGCGCGCCGAACTGGTCGATGCCGTGTCCCGCACCGGCGGCCATCTTGGCGCCGGCCTGGGCGTGGTCGAACTGACAGTGGCGCTGCACTATGTTTTCAACACACCCGATGACCGGCTGATCTGGGATGTCGGCCACCAGGCCTATCCGCACAAGATCCTGACCGGACGCCGGGACCGCATCCGCACCTTGCGCCAGGAAGGCGGCTTGTCGGGCTTCACCCGCCGGGCCGAGAGCGAATACGACCCGTTCGGCGCCGCCCATTCCTCGACGTCGATATCGGCCGGCTTGGGCATGGCCGCCGCCCGCGACCTCTCAGGCGGCCGCAACAATGTCATTTCCGTCATCGGCGACGGCGCAATGTCGGCCGGCATGGCTTATGAGGCGATGAACAATGCCGGCGCGCTCGATGCCCGGCTCATCGTCATCCTCAACGACAACGACATGTCGATCGCGCCGCCGACCGGCGCCATGAGCGCCTATCTGGCGCGACTGGCTTCCGGCAAGACCTATGTCGGCCTGCGCGACTTCGGCAAGAAGCTGACCTCCTATCTCGGCAAGCGGGCCGATCGCGCCATCACGCGGGCGGTCGAGCATGCGCGCGGCTACGTCACCGGCGGCACTTTGTTTGAGGAACTCGGCTTCTATCACATCGGCCCTATCGACGGTCACAATCTGGAACATCTGATTCCGGTCCTGAAAAATGTCCGCGACAACGGCAAGGGCCCGGTGCTGATCCATGTCGTCACCCAGAAGGGCAAGGGCTATGCGCCGGCGGAAGCCGCCGCGGACAAGTATCACGGCGTCAACAAATTCGACGTCATCACCGGCGCGCAGGCCAAGGCGCCGGCCAACGCGCCGGCCTACACCAAGGTGTTCGCCGAAAGCCTGATCCAGGAGGGCCGCGAGGACGACCGCATCGTTGCCGTCACCGCCGCCATGCCGAGCGGCACCGGCCTTGACCTGTTCGGCGAGGTGTTCCCGTCAAGGACCTTCGATGTCGGCATCGCCGAGCAGCATGCGGTGACCTTTGCCGCCGGCCTGGCATCGGAAGGCTACAAGCCGTTCGCGGCGATCTATTCGACCTTCCTGCAGCGCGCCTACGATCAGGTCGTCCATGACGTCGCGATCCAGAAACTGCCCGTGCGTTTCCCCATCGATCGCGCCGGCTTCGTCGGCGCCGACGGCGCCACCCATTGTGGAGCGTTCGACACCACCTTCCTGGCAAGCCTGCCGGGCTTTGTGGTGATGGCGGCGGCCGACGAGGCGGAACTGCGCCACATGGTGCGCACCGCCGCCGGCTATGACGACGGGCCGATAGCCTTCCGCTATCCGCGCGGTAACGGCGTCGGCGTCGACATGCCGGAGCGCGGCTCGGTTCTCGACATCGGCAAAGGCCGCATCGTCCGGGAAGGCAGCAAGGTCGCCCTGCTGTCCTTCGGCACAAGGCTGCAGGATTGCCTTGCCGCCGCCGAGGAACTCGGCGCGGCCGGGCTTTCCACCACGGTTGCCGATGCCCGCTTCGCCAAGCCGCTCGACCAGGATCTGATCCGGAGGCTGGCTCGCTCGCACGAGGTTCTGGTCACCGTGGAGGAGGGCGCCATCGGCGGCTTCGCCAGCCATGTGCTGCAGCTCCTTGCCCAAGAAGGATTGCTGGAGAGCGGCCTGAAGGTACGCCCGCTGGTTCTGCCCGACGTGTTCGCCGATCACGCCAAGCCGGAAAAGATGTATGCCGACGCCGGACTCGACGCCGCCGGGATCGTGCGCACCGTTTTCACCGCCCTCGGCCACACGGTCCGCGCCCAGCGCGCCTGAATCAAAATCTGAACAGTCTGACTCAGTTTGCCGGCTTGATTTCATAACGCATTGTTAACGCTGCCGTTTGGCCTTTCGCTTACCGTGTCCCTTGGCCGTTTTTCAACGGCGCCCTGCTAGACAGCAGCCAGGCAGGGAGACAACGAAAATGAAGACGCTTCTGTGCGGCACGGCCCTCTTGGCCGTGATAGTGGTACCGGCTGCCGCCGAGACGCCCTACGACCGCAATCTTGAAAAGGCGGCGACAGGGATTGTCGCCGGCAAGATGGGCGGTATCCGCGGCGGCTTTTCCTACAAGCAGATGCCGCAGCTTGTGGTCGTGCCCAACGCCGCACCTCAGCCCGCTGTTACGACCGAGCATCCACGTGAACAGGCGTCGGGCAACCGGAACGATGGTCTGTCTCCGGCTATCGA
Organism: Mesorhizobium sp. M8A.F.Ca.ET.165.01.1.1; assembly: GCF_004792065.1. Taxonomy (NCBI): domain Bacteria; kingdom Pseudomonadati; phylum Pseudomonadota; class Alphaproteobacteria; order Hyphomicrobiales; family Phyllobacteriaceae; genus Mesorhizobium; species Mesorhizobium sp. M8A.F.Ca.ET.165.01.1.1. Next base: position 457,572 of record NZ_SRTH01000004.1, read on the forward strand.
GCGCCAGGTTCCGCGAACCATCTTCTAAAACCACATATCGCGCACGCAGCGACCATCGCGTGGCAAATCGTCGAAAGAGTCGAGGCCATCGAAATGGTCGATCGGCAGGTCGGCAACGGCTTCGGGTGGCGCCAGCCGCACATTGACGGCGATGCGTATTCGGCCAGAATCGCTGGCGCGCAAGCCGCGCCAGGCCAGCACACAGGCGCAGGTCGGGCAGAACAGGACTTCGAGCGACGGCGTGTCCTTTCCGGCGCGCCTATAGCTGGCCGTCGGCCCCGAAACGCGAATGCGCTCGTCGACATAATCATAGGCCCAGAGCGCGCCATAGCGGCGGCAAAGCGTGCAGTTGCAGGCGGTCACCGGGCCGGGATCGCCCTCCAGGGTCCAGTGGGTCGCGCCGCAGTGGCAGGTTCCCGTCAGCATTCGTTCTCCCCGGATTCCCCGATGGAGGCTGTCCCCGACGGCCATTTTGCCGGACCCGACGCGATGCGCGCAAGCCGCGGCTTGGCCCGCTGCTCCAGCCGTTCACGCACGACGTCACCCTGTTCCGTGTAATGTCCTTGCCTTCATCGCGGGCTTTCGCCAGAGAAGGCCGATGAATTCGCCTCTGCCAGCCAGCACACGCCAGCGGCTCGACGACCTGCTCGTCCAGCGTGGGCTGTTTGCCAGCCGTTCGCGCGCCCGTGACGCGGTCGAGCGTGGCACGGTGACGGTTGACGGCGCAATTGCCCGCAAGCCCGGCCAGAACGTTTCGCCGCAATGCCTCGTTGTCATCGACGATCCGGCGCAAGGCTATGTTTCGCGCGCGGCGCTCAAACTGATCGGCGGGCTAGACCATTTCGGCCTCGACCCCGCCGGCCGCGAGGCCCTCGACATCGGCGCCTCGACAGGCGGTTTCACCCAGGTATTGCTCGAACGCGGCGCGTCCCATGTCACGGCCATCGATGTCGGCCACGGCCAGATGCATCCTGATGTCGGCGGTGATCCGCGCGTAACCGTGATCGAAGGCCTGAACGCACGCGATCTCACCGCCGCCGATCTTGCCGGCCACAGTCCGGATTTCATCGTTTCCGACGTCAGTTTCATCTCGCTGAAACTTGCGCTGCCGCCGGCGCTTGCTCTTGCGAGGCCCGGCGCCGGCGCGGTCTTTCTGGTCAAACCGCAATTCGAGGCGGGTCGCGAGGCGATCGGCAAGGGCGGTCTGTTGAAGGACCCCTTCGATGCCGCCCGTGTCGCGGGCCTGCTGCAGGATTGGCTGGATGCCGTTCCCGGCTGGCGCTCGCTCGGCCTGCATCTGTCGCCGATCGAAGGTGGCGACGGCAATCGCGAATTCCTGCTCGGTGGGATCAAGGACCGATGAGCGCACGCTTCACAATACGAAAGCTCGGATCGCAGGGCGACGGCATCGCCGAAACCGAAAGCGGCGATCTGTTCATTCCCTTCACGCTGCCGGGCGAGACCGTCACCGCCGCGCGCGAAAGGGATCGCGCCACGCTGATGGCGGTGCTGGAGGCCTCGCCGCTGCGCGTCGACCCTGCCTGCCGCCATTTCACCGAATGCGGCGGTTGTGCCCTCCAGCATTTCGAGACCGAAGCCTATCGCGGGTGGAAACGCGAAAAGGTGGTGCACGCATTGAAGGGCATCGATTGCGAGATTGGCGAACTGGTCGCCTGCGCGCCGCGATCGCGCCGCCGTGTCGTGCTTGCCGCCCGGCGCACTGAAACAGGCATGTTGCTCGGCTTCAATCGCCATCTGTCGCCGGAAATCATCTCGATATCCGAATGTCCGATCTCGCTGCCGGAGATCGTCGCCGCGCTCGGCCCGTTGAAGGCGCTGGCCGGATTGATATGTGCCACCACCAAATCATTCCGGATGGCGGTCACCGTGACGGCTTCGGGCCTCGACGTCGCGGCGCACGACCCCGGCAAGCTCGGCGAACACCAGCGCCGTATCGCTTCCAATTTTGTCATTGCGCAGGGCTTTGCCAGATTGTCCATCGACGACGAGATCGTCATCGAGCCGAGGAAGCCTGTCGTCATGTTCGGCAGCGTCGCGGTCGCCGTGCCGCCGGGCGCCTTCCTGCAGGCGACCGAGGCAGCCGAACAGACAATGGCCGAGATCGTCGGCGGACATCTGAAGCGTGCGAAAAAGGTCGCCGACCTTTTTGCCGGTTGCGGCAGCTTCGCCTTGCGGCTGGCCGCGAAGTCGGAGGTGCACGCGGTCGAAGGCGATGCGGCCGCACTCTCGGCGCTCGACCGGGGTTCCCGCTTCGCGACCGGCATCAAGCGGGTGACGGGCGAACGCCGCGACCTGTTTCGCCGGCCACTGACGTTCAAGGAGTTGAACGCCTTCGACGGCCTTGTCTTCGATCCGCCGCGCGCCGGCGCCGAGGATCAGTCGAAGCAGATCGCCCGCTCGGATGTCCCGTTCGTTGCCGCGGTGTCCTGCAATCCGGTGACGCTGGCTCGCGACCTGCGCATCCTCATCGATGGCGGCTACAGCTTGAAAAGCGTGACGCCCATCGACCAGTTCCTGTGGTCTCCTCACGTCGAAGCGGTCGCCTTGCTGGAAAGGCCGAAGAGGCGGCGGTAGTTCACGACCGCCGGTTCGCAGGAAATTTCTGAAGCCTCTGTTCTTTCGACCAAATTGTGCCCTAAAGCCGCCTTTGTGCGGGTTCCTAATTTCGCATCTTTGGGAAACATTTCGGCCCATTCGCCGTTACTAATATGAACCGATGGCGATAACGGACATGCAGACCCTTCAGAAATTCACCGGCCTCATCATCGTTCTTATCTTTTTCGCGGTCAGCTCCTCGACCGGAGCCCTCGCGCAAGGTGAAAAGCGCTTGGCGTTCGTCATCGGCAATGGCGCGTATCAGGCCGGCGAGCTCGCGACCGCCGCCAATGATGCGGGCCTGATCGCGCAGACCTTGCAGGCGGCCGGGTTCGATGTGGTCGGGGCGCGCGATGTCGATCAGGAATCGCTGCGCGGCGCATTGCGCGATTTCCTCGGCAAGGTCTCCGCCGCCGGTCCCGACGCGATTGTCTTCGTCTATCTCGCCGGCCACGGCGTGCAGTTCGAAGGCGAGAATTACTACTTGCCGATCGATGCCCAGATTGCCAGTCCAGCCGACGTGCCGCTTCAGGCGATGCGGCTCTCCGATGTCACCAAATCGCTGGCCGGATTGCCGACGAAGGTCAACATCGTCGTGCTTGACGCGGCGCGGCCAAATCCCTTCCCGAAGTGGAAAGAGCCGCTGGCCGGCGGCCTTGCGTTGGTCGATCCCGACCCGAACATGCTGATTGCCTTCAACGCCGCTCCCGGAACGGTCGCGCCCGAAGGCAAAGGCCCCTACGGTGCCTATGCCCAGGCGCTGGCCGAGATGATACGCCAAGGCGGATTGTCGCTTGACGACGTGTTCGACCGCACACGATTGCGTGTCAACGAGGTGACGCAAGGTGCGGAAGTGCCGTGGAACGCCTCGAAAATCGTCACGCCTTTCGTCTTCTTCGACCGCGCTGCGGACGCGCCCGCGCCCAAGGTCTCGGAGGCCGACTCCCGGTCCAATCGAACCAGGGCGATCCGCGATTTCAATGCTCATGACGCCTATGTCGCGGCTCTCGATCGCGACACGATGCGCGGCTACGAGGATTTCCTCGTCACTTATCCACACGATCCGATGGCCAAGCGCGTGCGCGCCATCATCGCCGCGCGGCGCGAGGCGATCACGTGGCGTGAGACCTGGCTGCAGGACACCCCGGAAGCCTATTGGTCTTATCTGCGACGCTATCGGCATGGTCCGCATGCCTGGGACGCGCGCTGGCGGCTCGAGCATTTCGACGCTGCGCTGGAACCGCCGGAGGAATTCACCGTCTATGACTATGATTTGCCGCCGCCGCCGGAGGAGGAAATCGTCTACGTCGACAGGCCGGTGCTCTATTTCGACGATCCCGATTTCGACTTCGAGCCGCCACCGCCGATCGCGGTGATCTTCCTGCCGCCGCCGCCGCCGGAATTCGTCGTGTTGGAAGCGCCTCCGCCGCCGGTTGACGTCTTCGTCCTGCCGACACCGGTATTCGTGCCGATACCTGTGTTTATCAATCCGCCGCGTCACATCGTGCCGCCGCCGAACGACATCATCTTCAACAACATCCACAACACGACCGTCATCAACAACATCAACACGACGATCAAAAACGAGACCATCAATCACAATGCTCAGGGTGGCCTCACGACAGGCCAGAAGACGGCCGGAGGCACGGTTGGGGCCGGCCCGGCTGCACTGGCGGCCAGGGTCGCGCTGCCGCCGCTGCTGAAAAAGAGAGTGGCCATGTCCGGTCAGGCCCCGTCCAATCAGCAACAGGGCGGCTTGCCGCCGAAGCCTGGCCAACGTGTGATACAGGGCCAGCAACCTGATGCAGCGACTCCGCTGTCGAAGACCTTGTCGACCGGTAAGCTTGAAACCGATCACGCCCTGCCAGGAGCCAACGGTAGAAAGCTGCCGCTCATCAACGGTCGGCCGGCGCTGAACGACGAGAATTTGCCCAGCAACAAGTCCAGGAAGCAGCTTGGCAAGCAAGGCATCGTTGGCCGCAACCAAGAGGCGACTGGAAATGCCGGTGCAGCTGTTACCGGAGAGCAGGGCACAGCTCGGCAGAACGGCAAGAAGTTCCGCAAGCTGCCGACCGTCAACGGTGCTCCGGCCGAAAATCGGCCTGGCGTGCAGGAGCGGCTCAGGAAGAACAATCCGGAGCTGTTCTCCAACCAAGGTCAAGGCCCGGCCAGCGGAAACGACAGGAGCAGGAAGCTCCGCAGACTGCCGACCGTCAACGGTGAGCCAACCGACAACGGACCGGGCGTGCAGAAACGGTTCAGCAGGAACAATCCGGCGGTGTTCTCCGACGAGAATCAGGGCTCCGCCAGCAGGAACGACAGGGGCAGGACGTTGCGCCGGCTGCAGAACAGCGAACAGGGGGCCGCCGGCCCGCAGGTTAACGTCCAGCGCAACCTCAAGATCAGGCCGAACGAGAATGCGCAGCGTCAGTTGAGACAGGAAAGGCCTAACGAGCAGGTGCTCCGGCCGCAGAGATCGGAGCCGAAGCCGGAATTCCGGGCGCAGCCGAGACAGCAGATGCAAGAGCGGCGTCTCCCGCAGGAGCAGCCGCCACAGCAGCTCAAGAAAAAGCCGTCTTGCGGAAAGCAGGGCGAACCGGCCTGCAACCAGTAGGCTGCCGCGGCCGGGAGTCGCCCTTTCCGTTCGCGGGGCGAACATCCTTGCTCGTTGCCAGACAGGGGGCCTCTGGTGTGGCGCATCAGCCCGTCAAAGGCGATCGCTCCGGCCGCTCAGATTACGCGCTTGGCGGCATCCGTCAGGTTTTCGGCGTGCCGCCTCGCTGGTTGACTGACTGCCAGACATTCGGATTCTGCTGCGACTGACGTTTCAGAAAGTAGTAGCCGGTCGCGTTCCAGGGCCTGATTTCGTCGACCATATTGTCCAGGACGAGATCGCCTTTGTCGGTTTTCACCGTCAGGATGGTGTGGCCTTCATTGCTGAGGTCGCGCACGACCGTCATCAGCAGCGCCTGTCTGGGAAATCCAGCCTCCTGAAGGAGCTTGCGTTTGTAGAGTGCGTAGATCTTGCAATCGCCCTTGCCGTCAACCGGGTAATCCCAATGGTCCGCCATCGTGCCCCAGTGATCGAAATTGCTGACGGGTTTGATGGCGCTGTTCGCCTTCTGATTTATCCGCTTGAGGATGCGGAGGTTCCGTGCTGTCAGCTTGACATTCGCGGCCGGCAGAGCGGGCACCTTGCACTCTTTTGGCCGGCGATGACAGAAGTCGATCCAACCGTAGGGGACGCCGGTGCTTCCACCCACGGCGGCGGCAGAAGATTGCGTCGATCGCGCCTTGAACCACGTCGACTGTGCTGCCGCCGGACTGGCTTGCAGTGCTGTCGCGCCAATCAACGAAACGAAGCCAAGCAGGAAAGACGAAGTCAGGACAGGCCGCATTGCCAAACCACCACCGCAACGAGGAACTGGTGCTGCGTTCGTGCGCAAAAGGCAGCCCAAGCAGTCAAAGACCTAATAATGTCTTAATGTGGATTGTGTTCGCTTCAAGGTCGCGGCCGGGATTCAGGTTGGGAACGCCGGCATCAGCCTGTCGCTGAGAGAATACGCTCGACGAAGGCAGGCACCATCCGTGTCGCCGGCCGCTCGATCTGTTCGTCGAAGTTCTATCGCCACGAACAGGTCGAAACGCGTCAGCGCTTCGTCGATCTCTTCCGAACGGCGCCGAGCCTCAAACCCGGGTGCCGCCGACCGTCATCTGGTTCATCCTCAGATGCGGCTGGCCGACGCCGACCGGCACGCCCTGGCCGGCCTTGCCGCACATGCCGATGCCATTGTCGAGCTTCATGTCGTTGCCGACCATCGAGACGCGGTGCATGGCGTCAGGTCCGTTGCCGATCAGCATCGCGCCCTTGATCGGCTGCGTCACCTTGCCGTTCTCGATCATGTAAGCCTCGGTGCAGCCGAACACGAATTTGCCCGACGTGATGTCGACCTGGCCGCCGCCGAAGGACACGGCATAGATGCCGTTCTTGACCGAGGCGATGATCTCGTCCGGCTCCATGTCGCCCGAGGTCATGTAGGTGTTGGTCATGCGCGGCATCGGCTGGTGCGCATAGCCTTCGCGCCGGCCATTGCCGGTGGCTTTCATGCCCATCAGACGCGCGTTCTGCCGGTCCTGCATGTAGCCGACCAGCTTGCCGTCCTCGATCAAAACGTTGCGGGCCGAAGGCGTGCCTTCATCGTCGACAGTGAGCGACCCGCGCCGCTCGGCGATGGTGCCGTCGTCGACGACGGTGACGCCCTTGGCGGCCACCTGCTGCCCCATCAGGCCGGCGAAGGCCGAGGTCTTCTTGCGATTGAAATCGCCTTCCAGCCCGTGCCCAACGGCTTCGTGCAGCATCACGCCCGGCCAGCCGCTGGACAGCACGATGTCGAAAGTGCCCGCCGGGGCCGGGATCGCCTCGAGGTTGACCAGCGCCTGCCTGAGCGCCTCCCTGGCGGCGTGCTTCCAGCTGTCCTCGACCAGGAAGTCGCCGAACGCCTTTCGCCCGCCCATGCCATAGGAGCCGCTCTCCTGGCGGTCGCCATCGCCGACGACGACCGAGACGTTGACGCGGACCAGCGGCCTGATATCGCGCACCACCTGGCCGTCGGCGCGCACGATCTCGATATGCTGCCAGGATGCGGCGATCGAGGCCGTCACCTGGCGCACGCGTGGATCCTCGGCGCGCAGCCAGGCGTCGATTTCCTGCAGCAGCTTCCCCTTGGCCTCGAAGGAAGGCGAGGGGATCGGGTTCTCGTCGCCGTAGAGATGGCGGTTGGTGCGGGCGGGGGCCGCGGCAAGCGTGCCGGAATACCCACCCTTGACGGTCGACACGGCATTGGCCGCGCGCAGCAGCGACGCCTCGGACAGGTCGCTGGAATGAGCGTAGCCGCTGGCTTCGCCGGCGACCGCACGCAGGCCAAAGCCCTGGTCGGTGTTGAAATTGGCGGTCTTTAGCCGGCCGTTGTCGAACATCAGCGCCTCGCTCTCGCTGTATTCGAGGAAAAGCTCGCCGTCGTCGGCGCCCTTGATGGTGTCGGCGACGATCTGCTTGATGCGGTCGTCTGAAATGTCGAATTGGCCGATCAGGCTGTTCATGGCGCGTCCGTCCGTGGGATGATTGCTTTCCCCCGATGTAGGCGTGAAGCCGCGCCCGCACAATCGGCAATGAAGATCAGCGCCGACGAATGACATCGTCCGCTCGATGGCAAGGCATGCATCCGGGGTCGGCAAAAGCCGCGTCCAGGTCTGGTTCAGCGCGAGGCCGCGATCAGGGCAGGGCGGCGAAACCCTCGGCGAAACCCTTGAGGTCGACCGGGATGCCGATGCCTTCCTCAGGCGTCTGGAAGACGATGAACGTTGCCGACGTGCCGGTCTTCAGCGTGTCGAGCAGGGGCTTTTCGAGAATGACCTCGGCATAACACCCGTCCTGGAAGCAGCGCACGAAATAGGCGCGGCCGATGTCCTTGCCGTCGACGTTGAGACCGAGGCCGTTCGGCAACAGCACGCCGAGCGGCGCCAGCACGCGCAGGATCTCGGCCTTGTTGTCGGCGGTGCGCAGCACGACGACCGAAAGCCCCATCTCCGGACGGTCCTCGGCGACGACGTTCTGCATCATCACGCATTGTTCCGAGGTCGCGCCGGCCGGCGTGTCGCAGATGATCGACCATGCGCCATGCGTCGACTTGACCGTGCCGCTCGGCTGGGCCGCATTGGCCTGCCCGGCGACGAACAGACCGGCCGCCGACAGGACGGCGAGAAACATGGCGTTTGCCAGGGTTCTCGAAAGTCTCAGTCGCGTATGCCTCAGTCTCGAAAGCCAAGAGTTCATGACGGCTCCATTGCGAATCACGGCACTTTAAGCTGCGCCAATGCCAAGTAAAGGACGAGACCGCGGCCGGACTGTCCCGAAACAGGCAATACAGCGCTTTTCCCTGTCAAATTCGCCTGAATTACGACGCTCTGCGGGCTCCGCCAGCGTAGGGCGGACAGCCCGCCGAACATACGCGATTCGCCACCATCGCCATTGCCTTCGAAGAGCCATGTCAGCTTGCGCGCAAAAATGCCGCACGGTTTCGACCGCTCCTTTCTTGCGGAGGGAAAAAGAGTATGGTTTGAACCACCTTGAGACTGTCGGGATTCCCGTCCCGGCATTGTTCGTTATTCTCGTTGGCGCAGCCGCGAGGAACTGGGAGACGAAGAGGGCGATGAGAAATTTCCTAGCTGGCGCCAGGTTTCTAGCAAGTGCCAAGTTTCTGAGTGCTTGTGCCGCCGCCACGATTTTTGCCCGCACATCCGCCCAAGCCGACCAGCCCGTGGAGTGGGAGACCACCTTCCAGGCGCCGGCGACCGACATGATGCGGCAGATCGAGTGGTTCGGAAACTACACGATGTGGTTCATCGTTCCGATCACCATCCTGGTGCTCCTTCTCCTCGCCTACTGCATCGTGAGGTTTCGCGCGAGCGCCAACCCGGTTCCCTCCAAGACCAGCCACAACACGCTGATCGAGGTGATCTGGACCGTCGGTCCGGTCGTCATCCTGCTTTGCCTGGCCATTCCCTCGTTCCAGCTCTTGACCGCGCAATATACGCCGCCGGAAGAGGCCAAGCTGACAGTCAAGGCGACCGGCAACCAGTGGAACTGGGACTACGAATACCAGACCGACAACACGCTCGCCTTCAACTCCGCGATCCTCCAGGACGGCGACCGCGCCAAGGCCGGCAAGGAAGACCGCAAGGTCTATCCGCGCCTGCTCGCCGTCGACAACGAACTGGTGGTGCCGGTCAACACCATGACCCGCGTGCTCGTCACCGCGACCGACGTGATCCACTCCTTCGCCATGCCGTCCTTCGGCATCAAGATCGACGCCATTCCAGGCCGTACCAACGAGACCTGGTTCAAGGCGGAAAAGGAAGGTCTCTACTATGGCCAGTGCTCGCAGCTCTGCGGCAAGGACCATGCCTTCATGCCGATCGCCATCCGTGTCGTCTCGGATGCGCAGTTCAAGACGTGGCTGGCGGCAGCCAAGACCGATCTGCCGGGCGCCAACAAGACGCTCATGGCCGAGGTCGATGGCCAGAACAAGGTAGCGGCCGCCGGCAATTGATGCCGCGGTTTAGCAAGATTTAGGGAACGGAGCGGAACATGGCAGACGCTGCAGCTCACGACGGGCACGACCACAAGCCGTATCATGGCTGGGTGCGGTGGGTTTATTCGACCAACCACAAGGACATCGGTACGCTCTACCTGATCTTCGCGATCATGGCCGGTATCATCGGCGGCGCGCTGTCGGTCGCCATCCGCATGGAGCTGCAGGAGCCTGGCATCCAGATCTTCAGCGGCCTGGCGCAGATGGTCTACGGCATGAACGGTGACGCCGCGGTCGACGGCGGCAAAAGCATGTACAATGCCTTCGCCACCGCGCACGCCCTGATCATGATCTTCTTCATGGTCATGCCGGCGCTGATCGGCGGTTTTGCCAACTGGATGGTGCCGATCATGATCGGTGCGCCGGACATGGCGTTCCCGCGCATGAACAACATTTCGTTCTGGCTGCTGCCGCCGGCCTTCATCCTGCTGCTCACCTCGATGTTCGTGCCGAGTGCGCCGGGCGCCTACGGCGTTGGTGGCGGCTGGACGCTCTACCCACCCCTCTCGACCTCGGGTCAGCCCGGTCCGGCCATGGATCTGGCGATCCTGTCGATCCACATCGCCGGCGCCTCCTCGATCCTCGGTGCCATCAATTTCATCACCACGATCTTCAACATGCGCGCCCCTGGCATGACGCTGCACAAGATGCCGCTGTTTGCCTGGTCGGTGCTGGTCACTGCGTTCCTGTTGCTGCTGTCCCTGCCGGTTCTGGCCGGCGGCATCACCATGCTGCTCACCGACCGCAATTTCGGCACCACCTTCTTCGCTCCCGATGGCGGCGGCGATCCGCTGCTGTTCCAGCACCTGTTCTGGTTCTTCGGCCATCCGGAAGTCTACATCCTGATCCTGCCGGGTTTCGGCATCATCAGCCATATCGTCTCGACCTTCTCGAGGAAGCCAGTGTTCGGTTACCTCGGCATGGCTTACGCCATGGTCGCGATCGGCGCCGTCGGCTTCATCGTCTGGGCGCACCACATGTACACGACCGGCCTGTCGCTCGACACGCAGCGTTATTTCGTCTTCGCCACCATGGTCATCGCCGTGCCGACGGGCGTGAAGATCTTCTCCTGGATCGCAACGATGTGGGGCGGGTCGATCTCGTTCAAGACGCCGATGCTGTGGGCGCTGGGCTTCATCTTCCTGTTCACCATCGGCGGCGTCACCGGCGTCCAGCTGGCCAATGCCGGCCTCGACCGGTCGCTGCATGACACCTATTTCGTCATTGCCCACTTCCACTACGTGCTGTCGCTGGGCGCGGTGTTCGCCATCTTCGCCGGCTGGTACTACTGGTTCCCGAAGATGACCGGCTACATGTACTCGCCCGTCATCGCCAACACCCACTTCTGGGTCACCTTCGTCGGCGTCAACCTGATCTTCTTCCCGCAGCATTTCCTCGGCCTCGCCGGCATGCCGCGCCGCACCATCGACTATCCCGATGCGTTTGCGGGCTGGAACTATGTGTCGTCCATCGGTTCTTATATCTCGGCCGTCGGCGTCCTGATCTTCCTCTACTGCGTGTTCGAAGCCTTCCAGAAGAAGCGGGTGGCCGGCGCCAATCCGTGGGGCGAGGGTGCAACGACGCTCGAATGGCAGCTGCCTTCGCCGCCGCCCTTCCACCAGTGGGAGCAGTTGCCGAAGATCAAGTAAGGCGGCTTCCCCTCGAATGCGAAACCGCCGGTCCGCCGGCGGTTTTGGCCAACGGAATAATGGACTTCAGTACGCATGGCCCTAGTCGACGAAACCAGCATTGACGAAGCGGGCTTCCGCATGTCGGAAGCGACGGCGGGCGATTTCTTCGCACTCCTGAAGCCGCGCGTCATGTCGCTGGTGGTGTTCACCGCCTTTGTCGGGCTGGTCGCCGCACCGGTGACCATCAATCCGCTGCTGGCGGTGATAGCCATCCTGGCAATTGCGATCGGGGCTGGCGCCTCCGGTGCCCTCAACATGTGGTACGACGCCGACATCGACGCGGTAATGACCAGGACCGCCAGCCGCCCGGTCCCGTCGGGCCGTATCCAGCCGCACGAGGCGCTCAGCTTCGGCCTGGTGCTTTCGGTCCTGTCGGTGATGACGCTCGGCGTGCTGGTCAACTGGCTGGCCGCCACGCTGCTGGCCTTCACCATCTTCTTCTATGCCGTCGTGTACACGATATGGCTGAAACGCTCGACGCCGCAGAACATCGTCATCGGCGGTGCCGCGGGCGCCATTCCTCCGGTGATCGGCTGGGCTGCGGTGACCGGGTCGGTCAGTTTCGAAAGCATCATCCTGTTCCTAATCATTTTCCTTTGGACGCCGCCGCATTTCTGGGCGCTTGCGCTGTTCAAGTCCGAGGACTATGGCCGCGCCGGCATCCCGATGATGCCGAACGTCGCAGGTCATGCATCGACCCGTCGTCAGATTTTCGCCTATGCATTGGTGCTGGCCCCAGTTGGCGTGCTGCCCTGGCTGCTCGGCTACACGACGCCATTCTATGGCGTGGCCGCTCTGCTGCTGGGCGCTGGTTTCGTCTGGTATGCCTGGAAAGTGCTTGGCATGGCCGACGATGACCGCGCCATGAAGCCGGCCAAGGCCCTGTTCGCCTATTCGCTGCTCTATCTCTTCGCCATCTTCGCCGCCTATCTGGCCGACAGTGTCGTCGAACGCGCGCTTGCCATGGGTGGGGCATGACCATGGTCGAGAAAGAACTCGAGACGGTCACCCTGACCGAGCGCCAGAAGAAGGCCCAGCGCAGCCGTTCCATTGCGATTGGCGTGGCGCTGGCTCTGCTGGTCGTGATTTTCTACATCGCGACGATCGTGAAGTTCGGCCACAATTTGTCGGGCAAGATGTGATGAGCGCCGAGACGCCCAGAAAGACGGCGGGCAAGACCAGCAACCGCGTCGTCGCGGCTGTCTGCCTCGCCTTCTTCACCGGCATGATCGGCATGGCCTATGCAGCCGTGCCGCTGTACAAGATGTTCTGCCAGGCGACTGGTTATGGCGGCACGACGCAGCGTGTCGAGAAGCAGTATGCCGGCCGCGTGCTTGACCGCGAGATCACCGTCCGCTTCGATGCCAACATTGCCGGCGTGCCGTGGGAGTTCCAGCCGGTCCAGCGCTCGATGACCATGAAGATCGGCGAGACCGTGCAGGCACATTATCAGGCCACCAACAAGTTCGATCGCCCCGTCACCGGCCGCGCCACGTTCAACGTGCAGCCGGAACTGGCGGGCCCTTACTTCAACAAGGTCGAATGCTTCTGCTTCACCGATACGACGCTGAAGCCCGGCGAGACGCTGGACATGCCGGTCCTGTTCTATGTGGATCCCGACATCGTGAACGTGCCGGAACTGAAGGACATCAAGACGATCACGCTGTCCTATACGATGTTCCCGGTCGAGAAGAACAAGCCGGTCGCCTCCTCGGAGCCGGCCAAGGGCAATAGCAAGACAGTTTCAGATACCGAAGGAAATCTCGGGGGTTGATATGGCAGACGCGCACGCAAAACCACACCATGACTACCATCTCGTCGACCCGAGCCCGTGGCCTTTCCTGGGATCGGTCGGGGCGCTTGTCACCGCTTTTGGCGGTGTCTGCCTCATGGAATACCTGAAGGGCGGTTCCTTCCCGATCTTCGGCTTCAACATTGCCAATCCTTGGCTGTTCTTCATCGGCATCGTGATCGTGCTGTACACCATGTTCGCCTGGTGGTCGGACACGATCAAGGAAGCGCATGAGGGCCACCACACGCGCGTCGTGTCGCTGCACCTGCGCTACGGCATGATCATGTTCATCGCCTCGGAGGTGATGTTTTTCGTCGCCTGGTTCTGGGCCTATTTCGATGCCAGTCTTTTTGCCGGTGAGGTGCAGAACTACGCGCGCCACACGTTTACCGGTGGTGTCTGGCCGCCGAAGGGCATGGAGGTTCTCGATCCCTTCCACCTGCCGCTTTACAACACCGTCATCCTGCTGCTGTCGGGCACCACGGTCACCTGGGCGCATCACTCGCTCATCCATGGCGACCGCAAGGGGCTGGTCAACGGCCTCGTGCTGACCGTCGGCCTCGGCATGCTGTTCACCATGGTGCAGGCCTACGAGTACATGCACGCGCCGTTCGGCTTCAAGGATTCCATCTACGGCGCCACCTTCTTCATGGCGACCGGCTTCCATGGCTTCCATGTCATCATCGGCACCATCTTCCTGCTGGTCTGCCTGATCCGCGCGATGAAGGGCGACTTCACCCCCAAGCAGCATTTCGGCTTCGAGGCGGCCGCCTGGTACTGGCACTTCGTCGACGTGGTCTGGCTGTTCCTGTTCGCCTCGATCTACGTCTGGGGATCGGTCGGCGCGGTGATCGAGGGCCACTGATCCAGCCTTTGGGATTTCGATTTGGGGAAGGCGGTCGCGGCAACGTGGCCGCCTTCTTCTTTTCGGCGCTATGATTGTCGTGGTGGGGCTGGCTGCTTCAATTGGTCGACTGGACCGACGGCTGCATTGCGGTTACGGACTCCGACATGGACGAAATCTGGGCAATGGTGGCCGATGGGACGCCGATCGATGTCGAGCAATGACCATGAATGAAGACAACCATGAGTGAAGATAGGGCGATCTGGCCTCCGATCGATCCGATTTCGGCCGGCCTGCACGGCCGTTGCCCGCGCTGCGGCGAGGGGCGGCTGTTTTCCGGCTTCCTCACCGTCGGCAAGCGCTGCGTCAATTGCGGCCTCGACTATTCCTACGCCGATGCCGGCGACGGGCCGGCGGTGTTCGTCATCCTGATCATCGGCTTCATCATCGTCGGGCTGGCGCTCTGGGTTGAAGTGACGCTGAGCCCGCCGCTCTGGCTGCATCTGCTGATATGGATCCCGCTCGCCCTGGTGCTGTGCCTGACGGCGCTTCGCTTGATCAAGGGCGTGCTGCTCACCCTGCAATACCGCAACAAAGCGGCCGAGGGTCGGCTGGATCGCGGCGAATGAGCGAAGCTTCCGCCAAGGCCGGCGGCCGTTCGCGGCCGAGATCGGCGCTGTTGATCGCCCTTGGCCTTGTGCTGTTCTTCATCCTGCTGGCGCTCGGCACCTGGCAGGTCCAGCGCCTGCACTGGAAGGAAGGCCTGCTGCAGACCATCGACCAGCGCACCCATTCGGCGCCGTTGCCGCTGGCAGAGGTCGAGAAGGAATTCGCCTCGACCGGCGACGTCGACTACACGCCGGTCACGGTCACCGGCACTTTCCTGCATCCCGGCGAACGGCACTTCTACGCGACCTGGGAAGGGGATGCCGGCTTCAACGTCTACACGCCGCTGGCCCTCGACGATGGCCGTTTCGTTCTGATCAACCGTGGCTTTGTGCCCTACGACCTCAAGGATGCCGCCAAGCGTGCCAAGGGACAGCCAACGGGCAAGGTCACGGTCACCGGGCTTGCTCGCAACCCGCTGTCGGCAAAGCCCTCGATGATGCTTCCCGACAATGACGTGGCCAAGAACATCTTCTACTGGAAGGACCGCGACGTCATGGCCGCGAGCGCCGGCCTGCCGGCTGGGTTCAAGCTGGTGCCGATCTTCATCGATGCCGACAAGACGCCTAACCCCGGCGGCCTGCCGGTCGGAGGCGTCACCATCATCGACCTGCCGAACAGCCATCTGCAATATGCTGTCACCTGGTACGGGCTCGCCGCCGCGCTTGCCGCCATACTCGTCCTGCGGCTTCGCCGGCCCGCGAAAGAGGACTGAACGCGAGCGACGCCCCCTTTCTACACAGACCCTTGACAGGGCGGGGGTGGGCACCTCATTTCGGCGCTGACGAACCGGCAGGATTTAATGCTTCACACAACCGCCAAGCCTCCTCTGACGATCCGGCTCTGCCAGCCGCGCGGTTTTTGCGCGGGCGTCGACCGTGCCATCCAGATTGTCGTGCTGGCACTGAAGAAATATGGCGCGCCGGTCTATGTCCGCCACGAGATCGTGCACAACCGCTACGTCGTCGAGGGGTTGCAAAGCCTTGGCGCCGTGTTCATCGAGGAACTTTCCGAAATCCCGGCCGAACATCGGCAGTCGCCCGTCGTCTTTTCGGCGCACGGCGTGCCCAAGTCGGTGCCGGCGGACGCGCAGGCGCGCAACCTGTTCTATCTCGATGCAACCTGTCCGCTGGTCTCCAAGGTCCACAAACAGGCGATGCGGCATCAGCGGCTTGGCCGCCACGTTCTGCTGATCGGCCATGCCGGGCACCCCGAGGTGATCGGCACCATGGGACAGTTGCCGGAAGGCGCGGTAACGCTGATCGAGACCGAGGCCGATGCCGCCCGGCTTGTGCCGGCCGATCCCGAGGCACTCGGTTTCGTCACCCAGACAACGCTCTCGGTCGAGGATACTGCCGGTATCATCCGCGCGCTGCAGGAACGCTTTCCGGACCTGCAGGCGCCGGCGGCGGAATCGATCTGCTATGCCACCACCAACCGCCAGGAAGCGGTAAAGGACACGGCCCCCGGTGCTGACCTCTATCTGATCGTCGGCGCTCCCAATTCCTCGAATTCGCGCCGCCTCGTCGAAGTTGCCGAACGCGCCGGCGCCGCCATGTCGCTTCTCGTGCAGCGCGCCGCCGAAATTCCGTGGAATGACATCGGCAGCATTTCGACGCTTGGCCTGTCGGCGGGAGCATCGGCGCCGGAGATCATCGTCGACGAGATCATCGACGCGTTCCGTCAGCGTTTCGATGTGACCATCGACCTGGCCATCACGGCCACCGAAACAGAGGATTTTCCGGTCATGCGGGTATTGCGCGATGTCGAACTGACGCCGGCCGACATGGCCTTCGTCAACGGGGCCGCGTGAACGGCCATGGCGGTGTACACCGACGTTGCGGAGGGCGAACTCGGCGCTTTCCTGAAGCACTATCCGGTCGGCGACCTCCTGTCCTATAAGGGCATCGCCGAAGGTACCGAGAATTCGAACTTCCTGCTGCACACCTCCAGCGGTTCCTACATCCTGACGCTCTATGAAAAGCGGGTCGAGAAGG
Organism: Mesorhizobium sp. M8A.F.Ca.ET.165.01.1.1; assembly: GCF_004792065.1. Lineage (NCBI taxonomy): Bacteria > Pseudomonadati > Pseudomonadota > Alphaproteobacteria > Hyphomicrobiales > Phyllobacteriaceae > Mesorhizobium > Mesorhizobium sp. M8A.F.Ca.ET.165.01.1.1. Next base: position 474,329 of record NZ_SRTH01000004.1, read on the forward strand.
CGGACCTGCCGTTTTTCCTTGGGCTGATGGGCCACCTCGCCAACAAGGGGGTGTCCTGCCCGTTGCCGGTTACCGCGCATGACGGCAGCGTCATCGGCACGCTGGCCGGCCGGCCGGCGGTCATCATCACCTTCCTCGAAGGGCTTTCGCTGCGGCGACCGGCCGCGACCCATTGCGCCGAGGTTGGCAAGGCGCTGGCCGCGCTGCATCTGGCCGGCGCCGATTTCTCTATGACCCGCCCCAACGCGCTCGCCATCGACGGCTGGCGCAAGCTTTGGGACGCGGCCCGCGCCCGCGCCGACGAAGTCGAGCCGGGACTGGCGGCCGAGGTCGATGCCGACTTCGCCGATTTCGAACAGAACTGGCCCAAGGGGCTCCCCAAGGGCATAATCCACGCCGATCTTTTCCCGGACAATGTCTTTTTCCTGGGCGAAAAGCTTTCGGGTCTGATCGATTTCTATTTCGCTTGTGACGATCTCTACGCCTACGATGTCGCCACCTGTCTCAATGCCTGGTGCTTCGAGAAGGATTTTTCCTTCAACCTTACCAAGGGCAAGGCATTGCTTGCCGGTTATCAGAGCGTGCGCCCGCTGAGCGCGGAGGAGAAGGCGGCGCTACCGATGCTGGCGCGCGGCTCGGCGCTGCGCTTCATGCTGACCCGGCTTTACGACTGGCTGACCGTCCCCGATGGCGGGCTCGTCATGAAACGCGACCCGACCGAATACATCAGAAGGATGCGGTTCCATCGGGCGATCAGATCTCCTTCGGAATATGGATTGGCCGAATATGGGGCATCATGAGCAAGCAGGTTGAAATCTTTACCGATGGCGCCTGTTCCGGCAATCCCGGCCCCGGCGGCTGGGGCGCCATCCTGCGCTTCAACGGCGCCACCAAGGAACTCTCCGGCGGCGAGGCCGAGACGACCAACAACCGCATGGAATTGCTGGCGGCCATTTCGGCGCTGAACGCGTTGAAGGAGCCTTGCACGGTCGAGCTTCATACCGACAGCAAATACGTCATGGACGGCATTTCCAAATGGATCCATGGCTGGAAGAAGAACGGCTGGAAGACCGCCGACAAGAAGCCGGTCAAGAACGGCGAGTTGTGGCAGGCGCTGGACGAGGCCAACCGACGCCACAAGGTCACCTGGAACTGGGTGAAGGGCCATGCCGGCCACACCGAGAACGAGCGTGCCGACGAACTGGCACGGGAAGGCATGGCGCCGTTCAAGAAGGGGCCTTTCAGGCCGGCAGTGCTGGCGCCAAAGCCTGATGGCCAGGCAGAGCAGCCGCTGGCTTCGAAGCCGCGTCGTTCTACGCAGAGCTATTGAGCTTCTGTTCGAGGGGGCTGACCGGCCGGAGAGTTTCTGTCATGTCGATCGCCTACTACATCACCCATCCTCAGGTTCAGATCGACGCCACCATTCCGGTACCGGATTGGGGTCTGTCCGACATCGGCCGCGCCAGGGCGCATGCAATGCTGGACCAGCCGTGGATCGCATCGATCGCGCGTGTGGTGTCATCGGGCGAACGCAAGGCCGTTGAAACCGCCGAGGTGCTCGGGCGGCACCTCGACCTTGCGGTGCAGGTGAGGGAGCGGATGCATGAGAACGACCGGTCGGCGACGGGTTTCCTGCCGCCTCCTGAGTTCGAGGCGGTCGCCGACCGTTTCTTCGCCAATCCGCACGAAAGCATTCGTGGCTGGGAGCGAGCCATCGACGCGCAGCAGCGCATTGTGAGCGAGGTCGAGGCCGTGCTTGATGCCGGCGGCGCCGGAGATATCGCCTTTGTCGGACATGGCGGTGTCGGCACGCTCCTGCTGGTGTCGCTGAGCGACAGCCGGATCAGCCGCGACGCGGATCAGCCGGCGGGCGGCGGCAACTATTTCGCCTACGATATCGGCGCCCGCCGCCTCATCCATGGATGGCGGCCGATCGACAGGGTAGAACAGCCCCTGAATCCTTAGCGGATCAGCAGCGCCGTTCCCCAAAGACCGAGTGCGAACACGGTGTGCGAGACCAGGTTGAGGGCGCGGATTAGCATCGGATTAGGCCGCTTTGACGCCGCCCAGCCGGCGCCCATGCCTGGCGCCAGCAGGAACCAGCCGGCGCCGATGGTGACGATGCCGAGGATGAAGGCCGGCAGGAAGGTCGGGGCCGCCAACCAGCCCGCGCCCGCCAGCACCACCAGGATGATGCCGTAGACAATGCCGACGAAGTAATGGAAAGCCCAGCCCAGCGCCTTCTCATGGGCGTAGGGCGTGGCATCGCCAATATCGTCGTGAAACACCTTGTGACGCAGATGCCAGACCCAGCGCCCGACCGGCCCCCAGTTTGGCCGTGGTTGGCCGAACGCCTTGTGCAGGAAGAAGGCCCAGATATCCATCAGGACAGTGGCGCCGACGCCGATCGCGATAGCGCGCCAGATGATGTCAAACATCGTTGGAATTCCCCCCGAAAGCCGGCAGTTCTGGAGCGCAGCCGCTTGTTAGGCGAGGCCAGCCGTTGCGACCCCCGCCTGACCGGCCGTCGAAGCTCAGAGCTGGCCGAGAATATGAGCCGCGCCGGACTCGTCGACGCCGGGTTTGGTCTCGACATTGAGCGCGGTGACCTTGCCGTCGTCGATAATCATCGAAAACCGCTTCGAGCGCAGGCCCATGCCGCCACCGGAGTAGTCCGCGTCAAGACCGACCGCCTTGGCGAAATCGCCATTGCCGTCGGCGAGGAACAGGATCTTGCCTTCGCCGCCGGTGAAGCGCGCCCAGGCGCCCATGACATGGACGTCGTTGACCGAAACGACCGCGATGGTGTCGACGCCGCGCGCCAGGATCGCGTCATGGTTCTCGAGATAGCCGGGCAGATGGTTGTTGCTGCAGGTCGGCGTGAAGGCGCCGGGAACGCCGAACAGCACCACTTTCTTGCCCGGGAAAATCTCGGCCGACGTGATCGCCTTGGCGCCGTCGGCGGTCATGGTCTTGAAGGTCGCCTCGGGCAGCTTGTCGCCAACGGAGATGGTCATGAGTTCCTCGCTTGGGGATTGGGGAAGGACGGTGCTTGGGTAGCGAACTCGGCGGCTTCCTGCAACCGTTCGGGCAAGCTGGATCAAGGGAAAGGCAGCAGCCCTTCGACCGCGCCCGCCGAACTCGTCAGCGTGTAATGAAGCCCGCCGTCCGTCGGCGTCGTCGAGGGGCGATCGAGGATCGGCACGGTGAAGATCAACTTGCCGTCCTTTTCCGCACGGGAAGGGGTGCCGAACATATAGTCGCGCTCGCCGGCGACGAAGAAATCCGCCGCCTGCGGATCGCCAGGAAAACTCGCCTCGACAACCAGCGTCTCGTGATTGCCCGGCAGCACGTTGATGCCAAAGTCGGGTTTTGCAGCCGCCGGCAATGCCGTGAAACTCGCCTTTACCAATGCCGTGTCGTCGGCATTGTCGGGATCGGCAGCGGGGTCGACGCTCAGCCGTGTCTGCACGGGGATGCAGATGGTTTCGCAAATGCCGAGAAAGACGTCGGCATCGATGACGGCCGGCTGGTTCGGCGTCGACAGCGTGAACGTCACCGGCAGCGAAACCGGATAGTTGTAGCCGGCCCATTTGCCATAGCCATCGTCGTGACGCTGCGGCGCGGGAAACGACAGTGTCGCATCGCCGATATTGGTGCTGGCCGAAATGTCGAGCTGCGGCGGCACGCCGGCGTCACCCGGGTCGCGCCAATAGGTCTTCCAGCCGGGTTTGAGGGCTATGTCGAGGACACCTCGGATGCGGCCGGCGTCGTCCGGCTTGCCTGATGTCACCAGCCGTACCTTGCCGCCTTCGCTGTTGTACCAGGCGGATGAGGAGGCGGTGGCGGGAAGGGCGGTTGCCAATCCGATGGCGGCGCCGAGCAACAGGATTTTCAAGCTTTGCATGGCGGTGATTTGATCGTCCGTTCGTGGCCGCGCAATGATTTCATGGCCGTACTGATATCATATTTGCGTGACCTTTGCGGGCAAGCCAAGACCGGCCCCGCAATATGGGCTTTGGTCGAATCCGGTACGGCGCATCTTTTCGGCGCCCGGGAAACGCGTTACCCTCCCTGGAATGGATTTGTTGCGCCACAAGAAGACAGCCGCCCGCCGTGGCTTTCTCGACGATCAGTTCCTGATTGCCATGCCTGGCATGAAGGACGACCGTTTCACGCGCTCGGTCATCTACATCTGCGCGCACAGCGATGAAGGCGCGATGGGCCTGATCATCAATCAGACGCAGCAGATGCTGTTTCCGGACCTTCTGGTGCAGCTCGGCATCATGAACGAGCAGGAGGCGATCCGCCTGCCGGCGCAGGCGCGCGATTTCGTCGTGCGCAATGGCGGGCCTGTCGACCGCAGCCGGGGCTTCGTCCTGCATTCGGGTGACTACCGCGTGGAATCCTCGCTCACCGTTTCCGACGACATCTGCCTGACCGCGACGGTTGACATATTGCGCGCGATATCGTCGGGGCGCGGGCCGCGTCGTGCGCTGATGGCGCTGGGCTATTCCGGCTGGGGCGCCGGCCAACTGGAGACCGAGATCGCCGAGAATGGCTGGCTGACCTGCCCGGCAACACCGGAATTGCTGTTCGACGCCGATATCGAGCGTAAATACGACCGGATCCTTGCCTCGATCGGCATCGATCTCGCGCATCTCAGCCTCGCCGCCGGCCACGCGTAACATATCGGGCCGACGCCCAAGGCCTCTAGGCCTGCGTCAGCGGATACTGCTCCTTCAGCGTCTTCAGCACCTGGTCGCCCGGCATCGGCGCGCCGAACATGAAGCTCTGCACATATTCGCAGCCCATCTGGCGCAGCTCCAGCGCATCGCGCTCGTCGGAGATGCCCTCGGCGACGACAGACAGGCCGAGCTCATGCGCCATGTTGACCATGGATTTGAGCAGCACGGCGCGCTTGGGCGTGCTGTCGTCGACGAAGCTCTTGTCGATCTTGATGGTGTCGAAGGGGAACCGCGTCAGATAGGCGAGCGATGAATAGCCGGTGCCGAAATCGTCCAGCGACAGGCCAATGCCGAGCTGTTTCAGCTTGGTCAGCACATGAGCCGTCTGTTCGGGATTGTCCATGACCAGGGACTCGGTGAGTTCGAGCCGGAAGCAGCGCGGCTTCAAATTGGCGCGTGCGATCACGGAACGCACATCGCTGACCAGGTCGCGGCGGATGAGCTGGCGGCTGGACAGGTTGACCGAGACCGACAGCGGTGCGTCGCCGATCTGCTTTTGCCATCCCGCGAGATCCTCGGCCGCCTGCTGCATGGCGAACAGGCCAAGCTGCACGATCAGCCCACAGCTTTCGGCGACCGGGATGAAATCGGCCGGCGGGATCATGCCGCGGCGTGGATGGTCCCAGCGCAGCAACGCTTCGAAGCCGGCGACACTGCCGTCCTCGAGCCGCACGATCGGCTGGTAGGCAAGCGTGAATTCGCGCCGCTCGATGGCGCGCCGCAGGTCGGATTCGAACTGCAAGCGGTCGGTACCGACGGTGCGGAATGCAGGGCGGAATGGCTCGATCCTGTCGCCGCCGAAGCGCTTGGCCTGATGCATGGCGAGCTCGGCGTCCTTGACCATGTCCTCGGCCGAGGTCTGCGCCGAGGTCCAGGTGATCAGCCCGATCGAGGCGGTCAGCACGATCTCGCGCTTGGCAAAGGTGATCGGGTTGTTGATCGCGTGCTTGATGGCATCGGCCACGCCGGCGATACGGGCGGGATCCTGCTCGGACAGCAGCATCAGGGCGAACTGGTCGCCGGCGAAGCGCGACAGCGAATCCTTCGGCTTCAACAGCCGGTGCAGGCGGCGCGCGATGGTGAGCAGGATGGTGTCGCCGGCCGAGATGCCGAGCCCGTCATTGACCTGCTTGAAGCGGTCGATGTCGATGACGAAGACGGTCGGACGCACCTTCTCTTCGGTACGGGCGATCGAGATGATCGCCTCCAGCCGGTTCATGAACAATTCGCGGTTCGGCAGGCCGGTCAGGTTGTCATGCACGGCGTCGTGCAGCAGCCTTTCCTCGGATTTCTTCTGTTCGGTGACGTCGACCATGGTGCCGACGCAGCGGATCACCTCGCCGTCCGACCCGATGACCGGGCGCGCGCGCAGGGCAAACCAGTGATAGTGCCCGTCGGCGCCGCGCAGGCGGAAATTCTGCGCCACCTTGCCGCGGCGATGTTCCAGAACGACGTCGAGCGTCGTGCGGAACGTGTCGCGGTCATCGGCGTGCAGCACCGGCAGCCAGTTGCGCGCGGCACCGCCCAGGCTGTTGGGAGCAAGGCCGAGCTGGATGCTGACATCGGGTTTGGTCACCACGCGGTCGCGCAGCACGTCCCAGTCCCACACCGTATCGCCCGACCCCGCGACGGCCAGCGCCTGTCGCTCGAGGTCGGAGAACAGCCCCTGATGCAGCGCACCGCCTGCAAAGGCATGCTGCATGACGGTGAAGCCGATCAAGAGGATGATCAGGATCAGCCCGCCGCCAAGTGCTGGCTGGGCGATGTCGTTGTCGAGCATGCCGGTGATCGCCATCCACGACCCGCATAGCCATAACAGCACCATGACCCAACTGGGCACCAGCATGATGGCGCGGTCATAACCACGAATGCCGAGGAAGATGATCAGGCCGAGCCCGGTCAGCGCCGTGGCGGCAAACGAGATGCGGGCGATGCCGGCGGCGACCGCCGGATCGACGATGGCGACGCCGGCGATCAGCAGCAGGCCTAGAATCCAGACCAGGGCGCCATAACTGAAATGGCCGTGCCACCGATTGAGGTTGAGATAGGCGAACAGGAAGACCACGAAGGTCGCCGCCAGCGCCACCTCCGTTCCGGCTCGCCACATCTGCTCGTTGCCGGGCGAAATCTCGATGACCTTGTTGAGGAAGCCGAAATCGACGCAGATATAGGCAAGCACCGCCCAGGCGAGGGCTGCCGTCGCCGGGAACATCGACGTTCCCTTGACGACGAACAGGATGGTCAGGAACAGCGCCAGAAGGCCGGCAATGCCGATGACGATGCCGCGAAACAGCGTGTAGGAATTGACCGAGTCCTTGTAGGATTCCGGATCCCAGAGGTAGACCTGCGGCAGCTTCGGCGAGGCAAGCTCGGCGATGAAGGTGATCACCGTGCCGGGGTTCAGCGTCACCCGGAACACGTCGGCATCGGGGCTGGTCTGGCGGTCGAGTGCGAAGCCTTCGCTGGGCGTGATGGCGGCGATGCGCGTCGAGCCGAGATCCGGCCAGAAGATGCCGGAATTGACCAGCCGGAAATGCGGCGCGACGATCAGCCTGTCGAGCTGCTGGTCGGTGGTGTTGGCGAGCGCGAACACCGCCCAGTCGCCGGTCGAGCGGGCGTCGTTGGCTTCGACCTCGATGCGCCGCACGATGCCGTCCGGCCCGGGCGCGGTCGACACCTGGAAGTTCTCACCCTGATTGCGGTAGATCTCGACGGCGCGCGAAAGGTCGAGCGCGACATCGTCGCGGGCAATCTTGATGGGTTCTACGGCAAAGGCCGACGAAGCCGCGCACAGCGTCAGCATCGTCGCCAGCAGAAAGGCGAACAGCGGTCCGTTTCGCAGGAAATTCGTCAAAAATCAGTCCTTCGTTCCAGCGCCCGGCGGATCGTCGGCGATCCGGGCGTAGAGGTAATGGTCCTGCCAGATGCCGTTGATCCTGAGATAGGATCGCAGAAGTCCTTCGCGCCGGAATCCGGCTTTTTCAAGCACGCGGATCGACCTGATATTGTCGGGAATACAGGCGGCTTCGATCCGGTGCAACCTCAGCGTATCGAAGGCGAAGCGGGCCACCACCTTGACCGCGTCGGTCATCAGGCCACGGCCGCCGAAGCGTTCGCCGATCCAGTAGCCGACATGGCCGCTTTGCGAGACACCGTGACGTATGTTGCCGAGCGTGATGCCGCCCGCTAGCTTGCCGCTCGACTTCTCGAAGATGAAGAAGGCGATCGCCGTTCCCTGTGCATAGTCCTCGCGATAGCGGCTGATGCGCAGGCGCCATGCCGTGCGGTCGAGTTCGTCGGGGGTCCAGCGCGGCTCCCACGGCTCCAGGAACGTCCGGCTTTCGCCGCGCACCGCCGACCACTCGCGATAATCGCTGGTGAACGGCACGCGCAGCGTGACGAGGTTGCCCTTCAGTGCCGGCAGGTCACGGCGAAAGAAAGGGAGCGCGAACACGGCGCTTGGGACTTAGACGGCGAGCCTGCGGGCCGTGGCCTGCGTACCCGGAAGCGAATCGAGGATCGCCTCGTATGGTGCCAGCGTACCCACGGGCCCGACAGCGGTAAGCGTCGGCTTGGTCGAGAACATCCGCGACGACAGGTCGGTCAGGCGCTCGATCGTCAGCGCCGCCAGCCGCTCCATCAACTCTTCCTTTGCGATCGGACGGCCGAAAAGCAGCAGTTGGCGCGCGATCTGCGAGGCACGGCTGGCCGGACTTTCGGCGGACATGATCAACCCGGCGCGATACTGGGCGCGCGCACGGTCGAGTTCTTCTTGAAGGATGCTCTCGCCGGCCTTCTGCAACTCGTCAATGATGACAGGCACCAGCTTGGCGATGTCGCTTTGCCCCGTGGCGGCATGGACGCCGAATATGCCCGTATCGGAAAAACCCCAGTGGAAGGCATAGACCGAATAGCACAGGCCGCGTTTCTCGCGGACTTCCTGGAACAGACGCGATGACATGCCGCCGCCGAGAATCATCGACAGCACCTGCGAGGCGTAGAAGTCGCGCACATGATAGGCGCGGCCCTCGAAGCCCAGCACGATCTGCGCGTCCATCAGGTCGCGGTCCTCACGGAAATCGCCGCCGACATATTGCGCGTATTGCGGAATGGTGCTGTCGGCCTTGCTGCGGAAGCCGCCGAGCCGGTTTTCGACCTCGCGCACGAACTTGTCGTGCTTGATGTCGCCGGCCGCCACGATCACCATCCGCTCGGCGCCATACTGGCGTTCGATGAAATCGTGCAACTGCTTGGAGGTGAAGGATTTTACCGTTTCGGGCGTGCCCAGGATCGAGCGGCCGATGGTCTGGTGGCGGAAGGCCGTCTCGGTGAAACGGTCGAAAACGATGTCGTCGGGCGTGTCGTGCGCGGCGCCGATCTCCTGCAGGATGACGTGCTGCTCGCGCTCGAGTTCCTGCGGGTCGAATTCGGACTCCTGCAGGATGTCGGACAGGATGTCGACGGCCAGCGGCACGTCGTCGGAGAGCACCCTGGCGTAGTAGGAGGTGGTCTCGACGCTGGTGGCGGCATTGATCTCGCCGCCGACGTCCTCGATTTCCGAGGCGATCTCGAAGGCGCTTCGCCGCTTCGTCCCCTTGAACGCCATGTGTTCGAGCAGATGGGCCATGCCATGCTCTTCTTCGCGTTCATTGCGGGCACCCGACTTGACCCAGGCACCCAAGGCAACCGATTCGATACTTGGAAGGGTTTCGGTGGCGACTGTCAGGCCGTTCGACAGACGGCTTACCTCAACACCCATATGGCTCGTACTCCCTAACGCGCCGCCCGCGCACGGCGGCTGACGTAATCTTCCACCATTTTCAGGTCGGATGGAAGTACCGTGTATTTTTCCTCAAATGTCATCAATCCCCCTAGCCATGCGGGCAGGGCGGGCGAGACACCGCTGGCGGCCTCGACGGCGGCCGGGAATTTCGCCGGATGTGCAGTGCCCAGCACCACCATCGGCACGGCGCCCGATGCTTTGCCGGCCGCGACATACATGGCCGCGGCGGTGTGCGGATCTAGAAGATAATTGCTGCCCGCGAGCGTCGAGCGGATGGTGGCGGCGACCTCGTCCATATCGGCGCGGCCGGCATCGAATTCGGACCGCATCCCGGCAATTTCCCGGGCTTCGATGGTGAAAGCGCCCGATTGCTTCAGGCCGGCCATGTAGCGCCGCACCGTCGCCGCATCGCGGTTTGATGCCTCGAAAAGCAGGCGTTCGAAGTTCGAGGAAACCTGGATGTCCATCGACGGCGAGGTGGTCGCAAAGACGCCCTTGGTGCGGTATTCGCCGGTCGCGAAGGTGCGAGCCAATATGTCGTTGTCGTTGGTGGCGATGACCAGCCGGTCGATCGGCAGGCCCATCTTCTTGGCGGCGTAGCCGGCGAAGATATCGCCGAAATTGCCGGTCGGCACGGTAAAGGAGACCGGCCTGTCCGGTGCGCCGAGCGACAATGCCGAGGAGAAATAATAGACGATCTGGGCCATGATGCGCGCCCAGTTGATCGAATTGACCCCCGACAGCGACACCCGGTCGCGAAAGCCGTGATCGTTGAACATATCCTTCAGCAGGCCCTGACAGTCGTCGAAATTGCCTTCGATCGCCAGTGCATGGACATTTTCAGCCTTCGACGTGGTCATCTGCCGCTGCTGCACCGGCGAGACGCGGCCATGCGGGAACAGGATGAAGATGTCGGTGCGGCTGCGCCCGGCAAAGGCGTCTATGGCCGCGCCGCCGGTATCGCCCGACGTGGCGCCGACGATGGTGGCATGCTGGCCGCGTTCGGCAAGCACATGGTCCATCAGCCGGGCAAGCAATTGCATCGCCACGTCCTTGAACGCCAGCGTCGGCCCATGGAAGAGTTCGAGGACAAAAGTGTTGGCGCCGGTCTGGACCAGCGGGCAGACAGCCTCATGGCGGAAGGTGGCATAGGCTTCGCGGACCAGGCGCTCGAAGACCGGTGCGGCGATCTCGCCGCCGAGGAACGGCGTCAGCAGGCGGATTGCAAGGTCAGGATAGGCAAGGCCACGCATGGCGCGGATCTCGGATGACGAGAAGTGTGGCCATTCGCGCGGCACATAAAGCCCGCCATCGCGCGCCAGGCCGGCCAGGACGGCGTCGGAAAATCCAAGCGCGGGCGCTTCCCCGCGGGTACTCACATAGTGCATGTCACAGATCCGTTTGCCGCCTGTTTTTCCGTTCACCACAAGGTGGTTAATTTCTGCACCGGCTGTAGTCGCATTTTTGCCGCGCGGTTGATATACGTCACCAGCTTTGCGAGAGGGAAGTGCAGTTTCATGGCGTTTCGTATATCAAGTGGTCGCTTTTTGGCGGGTCTCGCGCTCACGGGCTTTATGCTTGCCGCCGCCGGCTGCCAATCCGGCGACAATGGCATCTTGAACCTCGGTTTCGGCAAGAAGGACCCGACGGCGCCACCGCCGCCGCAGGACCCCAAGGTGCTGGCCAGCCAGCTGAACGCCTACTGCCCAAGGGTGACGGTGCGCGATGGCACGGCGTTCTTCAACACCTATGTCAACGAGGCCCGGAAGCCCAAGCCGAAGCTCAAGAAGACCGGCGACGCCGCTGCGGATGCAGCGGCCCAGGCAGCGGCTGACGCCGCCGCCGCTACACCGCCCGACGATTCGGCGAGGATCATTTATCAGGCATCGATCAGCGACGTGACCCGCGATTGCAGCCGTGCCGACGGACAACTGACGATGACGATCGCGGTTGCCGGCAAGATCGTACCAGGGCCGAAATTCACTCCGGGCACCATCACCATGCCGATCCGTACCGCGGTGATGCACGGCACCGACGTGCTTTATTCGCAAATCCACCAGTATCAGGTCCAGGTCACCGATCCCTCGGTCGCGACCCAGTTCGTCTTCACCGATTCCAATATCGTCGTACCGGCGCCGACGGCTGCGGACTATCAGGCCTATGCCGGTTATGATGAAACCGCGCCCAAGGCTACAACCGACAAGTCGAAGCGCAAGAAGAAGAAAGCCGCGGCAACGAACTGAGCGGCCCTCAGCGTGGCGTGCGTCCGGTCGGGCGCACGCAGCTCAAGCATTCGCAGACCACTCCGACAGCGCCGCGATAACGCTTTTCAACTCCGCCCACCGCCGGATCACCGTTTCGGCGCCGGCCTCGGTCAGGGCATCGGCGTGGCCGGGATAACTGTGGCTCGCGCCCGTAAAACCGATCACGCGCATACCGGCGGCCGTGGCGCCGGTGACGCCGTGCACGGAATCCTCGATGACGAAGGTGTTCGCCGGGTTGGCGCCGAGCTTTTCGGCGGCATGCAGGAACACGTCCGGGGCCGGTTTGGTCTTTCCGGTCGGCGTCTCCAGCGCCGAGAAGATGCGTCCGGCGAAGAATGGCAGCAGATGCACCTTCTCCAGCATGAACTCGATCCGCTCCGAACGTGAATTGGAGCAGATGCAGCGTTGCGTCGTGACCGAGGCGACCGCTTCCCGCACGCCTTCGATGGCACGAACGTCGCTGCGCAGTTTGCGGTCGACCAGTTCCTCGGCGCGATCGATCAACGAGACCTGGAACGGGATCTTGGACTTCTCCTCGATCCGCATCAGTATGTCCTTGAAGGTCAGGCCCGCATAGGTCTCGGCAATCTCCTCCGCCGAGACTTCATATCCGGCCAGGGTGATCAATTCGGCCTCGACCCGTGCGGCGATGATTTCGGAATCGACGAGCACGCCGTCGCAATCGAAGATGACAAGGTCTGGCTGGGGCATGATGATCCGGACGATGGAGGATGGAGAAATGGCCGCTCAGGGCTCAAGCGGCGCGGCATACACCAATGGGCACGCCTTCGCAAACTCCTGCACCGGATCGATAAAGCTTCACCGAATATTTACGCTGATCGGTAACCATAACGGGGAGTAAACAGTAACGCGTGCCTTGGGTGTAAAAATGTCAGCCGTGCGTCTTCTCGACGAGCTCTCCCATGCTCCCCAGCAATCCGAATGGCTGGACACGATCCTGAAAGGCGACTGTGTCGCGGCGCTCGACCGCCTGCCGGAAAAGTCGATCGACGTCATCTTTGCCGATCCCCCCTACAATCTGCAGCTCGACGGCGATTTGCATCGTCCCGACCAGTCCAAGGTCGATGCGGTCGACGACGACTGGGACCAGTTCGAGAGCTTCGAAGCCTATGACGCCTTCACCCGCGCCTGGCTGCTGGCGGCGCGCCGCGTGCTGAAGCCCAACGGCACGATCTGGGTCATCGGCTCCTACCACAACATCTTCCGGGTCGGCGCCAAGATGCAGGATCTCGGCTTCTGGATCCTCAACGACGTGGTCTGGCGCAAGACCAATCCGATGCCGAATTTCCGCGGCCGCCGGTTCCAGAACGCGCATGAGACGATGATCTGGGCCTCGCGCGATCAGAAGGGCAAGGGCTATACCTTCAACTACGAAGCGCTGAAGGCGTCGAACGACGATATCCAGATGCGCTCCGACTGGCTGTTCCCGATCTGCACCGGCGGCGAGCGCTTGAAGAACGACAATGGCGACAAGCTGCATCCGACACAGAAGCCCGAGGCGCTGCTTGCCCGTATCATGATGGCCTCGACCAAGCCGGGGGACGTCGTGCTCGACCCGTTCTTCGGCTCCGGCACGACGGGTGCCGTGGCCAAGCGCCTCGGTCGCCACTTCGTCGGCATCGAGCGCGAGCAGGCCTATATCGACGCCGCCAATGAGCGCATCGATGCCGTGCGGCCACTCGACGAAGCGGATCTCACCGTGCTTACCGGCAAGCGCGCCGAGCCGCGCGTCGCCTTCGTCAGCCTGATCGACACCGGTCTGGTGACGCCCGGTGCCACGCTCTATGACGCCAAGAAGCGCTGGGCCGCCAAGGTTCGCGCCGATGGCACCGTGGCGATCGGCGACAGCGCCGGCTCGATCCACAAGATCGGCGCCGAGGTGCAGGGGCTGGACGCCTGCAATGGCTGGACCTTCTGGCATTATGAGCGCAGCGGCGGACTTACCCCGATCGACGAACTGCGCCGCATCGCCCGCCTCGGCATGGAGCGGGCAGGGGGCTGATCCCCTGCCGCTTATTCGTTGAATCAAAGTCTCAACGGATCGCCCCAAGCGATAGAGATCACGCCTTTATTCCGAAGCGTTCAAGATCCGCTTGAAGCGTCCTGGCATCGGTGAACAGCACCGCTTTCCAGCCGGCCGCCTTGGCGCCGTCGACATTCTTCTGGCTGTCGTCGATGAACAGTGTCGCGGACGGTTCGAGGCCGAACGCCGCCACGTGATGGTCGTAGATGTCGCAGTCGGGCTTGATCTTGCCGATATCGCCCGACACTGTCACGCCGCGTGGGCGGTTGAGAAAATCGAAGCGCTGCCGGGCTTCGGCCAGCGTGTCGGAGGCGAAGTTGGTCAGCATGGTGACATCATGGCCGCTTTCGATCAGGCCGAGCATGATGGCGACGCTGTCGTCATAGGCATGCGGCACCATCTCGTGCCAGTGGCGGCGGAAATTGCGGATGTTTTCAGAATGATCTGGATGATCCGAAATGAGCAGCGCCTCGGCCTCTTGCCACGTCCGGCCGCGATCCTGCTCGAGGTTCCAGTCATGCGTACAGACATTGTCGAAGAACCACTTTCTCTCGTCGGCATCGGGAATGAGGCGGCTGAACGGAATGTTTGGATCGTAGTGGATCAGCACCTTGCCGATGTCGAAAACGATGTGGCGGATTTCAGTCATGGGGTCTCTTTGCACCTGATGGCGACGGTTTTTTCGTCGCGCCGGGTATCGCAGCCTCGATTGCCTTTTTCATGACAGTCGGCAGCGCCTCGCCGGAAATCTCGCCAGCGGGCGACCAGAAGTGCCCTGCCACCGCATCACCTTTGATGTGGGCGTGAAAGACTTCGAGTGCGAGCGCGAAATGGGTGAAGACATGCGTGATTGACCCGGCGTGCCGCCAGGCGCCGGGAAAGGGCGCCGCCGCTTGCGTGGTGGCTCCGTCCACCCGCGCTGTCCAGTCGGTGGTAGGCACTTCCGTCATGCCGCCGAGCAGCCCTTTTTCCGGCCGCTTGCGCAAAAGAATGGCGCCGTCCTCACGCACGGCCACGAAAGCCGCGCCGCGCCGCAGCGGTTTGTCGGCCTTTGGCAGCCGCACCGGGAAATTCTCGGGGTCGTCTGCAATGGCGGCGCTGCAGTCCTCGCGCAGCGGGCACAGCATGCAGCGCGGCCGGCGTGGCGTGCAGATCGTGGCGCCGAGATCCATCATCGCCTGGGCGAAGTCTCCCGATCGCGTCGCCGGCACCATGCGCTCGACCTGGGCCCGTATCTCGGCCTTGGCTTCGCTGAGCGGCGTCGTGATCGAAAACAGCCTTGAGATGACGCGTTCGACATTGCCGTCGACAACGGCCGCCGGGCGGTCGAAGGCAATCGCCGTTATTGCCGCCGACGTATAGGCGCCGATGCCGGGCAATTCTCGAAGTCCGGTCTCGGTGTCGGGAAACCGGCCGCCGCGTGCCGCCACCAGATCGGCACAGGCCTTGAGGTTGCGGGCGCGGGAATAGTAGCCGAGCCCGGCCCAGGCTTTCATCACATCCTCGGTCGGCGCCGCGGCCAAGGCTTCGACATCGGGCCATTTCTCGACAAAGGCGCGGAAATAGGATTTCACCGCTTCGACGGTGGTCTGCTGCAGCATGACCTCGGACAGCCAGATACGGTAGGGGTCGGGCCGCACGCCGCGTGCATGCTCGCGCGGCGTCACGCGCCACGGCAGTTCGCGATGATGCGCGTCGTACCAGGCGACCAGCCGTGACGCCGTATCGTCGGCCTTGGCTCTGCTGGTCTGGGCCTTGCGGGTCTGGTCTGCTGGTGCCATTGATCTTGCGTAGGCTTGGCCGGTGTCTGCTGGGTCGTGGCTGGAGAACGCACATGGCAGGGAAAAGGCCCTTCGGCAATCCCGTTCCGGTGAGCGACCTCGCCACCGAGATCCTCGACCCGGTGCTGCGCAAGCGGGCAGGCATCTCGATCGGTCTCGTCCAGTCCTGGGAAGAGATTGCTGGCCCGCGCCTGGCCATTCACTCGCGGCCCGAAAAGATCCAGTGGCCGCGCCGCCTGCACGAGGACGATCCATTCGAGCCGGCCGTGCTGGTCATCGCCTGCGAAGGCATGGCCGCGCTTCACCTGCAGCACGAGACCGGCGAGATCATCAACCGGGTCAACGCCTTCCTGGGCTTTATCGCGATAGGCCGCATCAGGATCGTGCAGAAGCCGGTGACTTCTGGAAAAGCCCGGCCCAAACCTGCTCTCAGGCCACTGAGCGCGGCGGAAAAGGCGAAATTGGCCGATACAGTCGGATTGATCGAGGATGACGGACTGCGCGCCTCACTGGAAAGGCTGGGTGCGACCATTTTGGGCACAAGGAAAGCCTAGTTCTGACTGGAAACAGTCATAGGTTTGTCGTTAATCTCGCGCATTCGTGATCACCCTTGTCAGGTTTCGCGATTGGATTGGGGACAGGGATGCCTTAATTCGCGCCAACTCTCGCTTTTTCGTGTCTTTGCATTGCAAAATTCAACCCTTATCAGGTGATTCGTATGAGCCGCACCCCGTTTGGCCAAAGCTTCTCTCGCAGAAACGTCCTGACTTCGCTGGCCGCCATTCCGGCGGTGGCCCTGCTCGCGGCCTGCAGTGATTCCGGCGAACAAGCCAAGGCGGCGGATGTCAAGCCCGCGGACCCGGCAACGCCCGCGAAGCCGGCCACGCCCGCAGCGGTCCAGGTGCCGGAGGCGCAAGGCACGGTGGATATGGCCGAATTGTTGAAGCCGGGTGCGCTGCCCGACAAGCAGCTCGGCAAGGACGACGCCAAGGTCACCATCGTCGAATACGCTTCGATGACCTGCCCGCACTGTGCGCATTTCGCCGAGACCACCTTCCCGGATTTGAAAACCAAGTACATCGATACCGGCAAGGCCCGCTACATCCTGCGCGAATTCCCGTTCGATCCGAGCGCCGAGGCGGGTTTCATGTTGGCACGCTGCGCCAAGGATAACTATTTCCCGATGGTCGATGTCCTGTTCCGGCAGCAGGCGAACTGGGTCGGCGTGTCCAACACCAAGGATGCGCTGCTGCAAATCTCCAAGCTTGCCGGTTTTACACAGGAGTCCTTCGAGGCCTGCTTGACGGACCAGAAACTTCTGGACGATGTGAGATCGGTCCAGAAGCGTGGCGCCAATGAATTCAAGGTCGACTCGACACCGACCTTCTTCATCAACGGTAAGACCTACAAAGGGGCGATGTCGATTGAGGAAATGTCGGCCATCATCGACCCTCTGCTCTGACATCGGCTCAGCGCTGAAGCGGCAGCGCTCCGGCGCTGCTTGCCTTTCTATCTGTTCGCGCGCCATGCGCCCTATCGCAAAACTTCGGTACACTTTTGCGGAACCGGTGTATGAGGCGCGTGAATGAAGTTTTCGCGCCTCCGCCTTCTTGGTTTCAAGTCCTTCGTGGAACCCGGCGAGTTCGTCATCGAACGCGGCCTGACCGGCATTGTCGGGCCGAACGGGTGCGGCAAGTCGAACCTCGTCGAGGCGCTGCGCTGGGTGATGGGCGAAAGCTCCTACAAGAACATGCGCGCGTCCGGCATGGACGACGTGATCTTTTCCGGCTCGGGCACGCGTCCCGCCCGAAACACCGCCGAAGTCACGCTTTTCCTCGACAACAGCGACCGCTCGGCGCCATCCGCCTTCAATGATGCCGACGAGCTGCAGGTGTCGCGCCGCATCGAGCGCGAGGCGGGCTCCCTCTACCGCATCAACGGCAAGGAAGCACGCGCCAAGGACGTGCAGCTTCTGTTCGCCGATCAGTCGACCGGTGCACGCTCGCCTTCGATGGTCGGGCAAGGCCGTATCGGCGAACTGATCCAGGCCAAGCCGCAGGCCCGTCGCGCCCTGCTCGAAGAGGCGGCCGGCATTTCCGGCTTGCACACCCGCCGCCACGAGGCGGAACTGAGGCTGAAGGCCGCCGAACAGAATCTCGAACGCCTGGACGACGTCGTCGGCGAACTGGAAAGCCAGATCGAAAGCCTGAAGCGCCAGGCGCGCCAGGCTTCGCGCTTCAAGAACCTGTCCGCCGACATCCGCAAGGCCGAAGCAACGCTCTTGCACCTGCGCTGGACGCTGGCCAAGACGCAGGAAGGCGAGGCGCGTTCGGCGCTGGCTACGGCCACGGCGCTCGTTGGCGACCGCGCCGCCACGCAGATGAACGCGGCCAAGGAGCAGGGCATCTCCGCCCATCGCTTGCCTGACCTGCGCGACGCGGAAGCCGCGGCTGCAGCCGCCTTCCAGCGGCTGTCGATCGCCAGGTCGCAGATCGAGGAGGAAGCCGGCCGCATCCGCACCCGTCAGGCCGAACTCGAGCGCCGGTTGCAGCAGCTCGACGGCGACATCGCCCGCGAAGAGCGGATGGTGCGCGACAACGCCGACGTTCTCGAGCGCCTGCGCGCGGAAGAGGCCGCGCTGAACTCCGAAAACGCTGGTGCCGCGGAGCGCGAGGCCACCACCCGCGCGGCATTCGAACAGGCCGCCTCGACGCTTGCGCAAAGCGAAGCCAAGCTCGCCGCGCTGACCGCCGAGCGCGCGGAGGCTGCCGCCTCGCGCCATCAGATCGAACGCACTTTGCGCGAAACCGCCGAGCGGCGCGATCGCTTCGCCCGCCAACTCGCCGATGTCGACCGCGAATTGTCGGACATCCTCGCCAAGGTGGCCGGCCTGCCGGACCCGGCCGAGAAACAGATCCTGGTCGAACAGGCGCTGGCGTTGCTGGAAGAGTCGGAGGCCGCGGCGGAGCAGGCCGAGCAGTCGGTCATCGACGCTCGTGGTGCCGAAAGTGCCGCGCGTCCGCCGCTCCAGGACGCCAGGGCGGAACTGGCGCGGATCGAGACCGAAGCGCGTACGCTGGCCAAGATCCTGAACGCGGCCAGCGGCGATCTCTTCCCTTCCGTGCTGGAGCAGATCAGCGTCGAGCGCGGCTTCGAGACGGCTCTTGGGGCGGCCCTGGGCGAAGATCTCGACGTGCCGCTCGACCGCAACGCGCCGGCGCATTGGGGCGAAAGCGAAATCCAGCCCGGCGACGCCGCGCTTCCGGAAGGGATCAGGAGCCTTGCCAGCATGGTTCGCGCGCCGGCACAGCTTGCCCGCCGGCTGGCGCAGATCGGCATCGTCGAGGCCGCTGACGGCCGCCGGTTGCAGGGGCTTCTGGCTCCCGGCCAGCGCCTGGTCAGTCGTGAGGGCGCGCTGTGGCGCTGGGACGGCCTGACCGCCAGCGCCGATGCACCGACCGCCGCGGCACAAAGGCTGGCGCAGAAGAACCGGCTTGCCGAACTCGATGCCGAAGCGGTGCAGGCGACGCTCGTCCTGCGCCAGGCCGAGGAGGCGCTGGCACAGGCCGAGCAGGCCCTCCGCCAGGCAAGCGAAGCGGAGCGGACCACGCGCCAGGCCGGACGCGAGGCCCAGCATCGGCTGGATGCCGCCCGCAATGCGCTGGCCGAGGCCGAAAAGGCCGGCGGTGAACTGTCGAGCCGCCGTGCCGCGCTGGACGAGGCGCGTGCCCGCATAGTCGACAGCCACGAGGAGACGTCGGCGGCTTTCGTCGAGGCCGAGATGTTGTTGCAGGACGCGCCGGATCTCGGCGACCTGCAATTGCTACTCGAACAATCATCGGCCAATGTCTCTCGCGACCGCGCCGCACTGGCCGACGCGCGCGCCGTCCATGAAGGCTTGCGGCGCGAAGCCGAGGCACGCACGCGACGTCTGGATGCCATTGGCGCCGAGCGCGGCAACTGGCTGGCACGTGCCGAAAATGCCTCGACGCAGATCGCCTCGCTCGGCGAACGCAAGGCGGAGGCCGAGGCCGAGCGCGAACGGCTGGCCGATGCGCCCGACGAGATCGACGCCAAGCGCCGTGCATTGCTGTCGCAACTCACGGAGGCCGAGACTTTGCGCAAGGCGGCCGCCGACCGTCTGCAGGAGGCGGAGAACAGGCAGGCCGAACTGGACAAGGCCGCCACATCAGCCATCCAGTCGCTGGCCGAAGCGCGCGAAACCCGCGCCCGTGCCGAGGAACGGCTGACGGCGGCGGACGAGCGACGGCTGGAAGTCGAGGCGCGTATCCAGGAAACGCTGAACACGCCGCCGCATCTGGTCATCCGCCACACCGGCCTGGAAGCCGACGATCCGATGCCCGAGATGCCCGAGATCGAACGCCAGTTGGATCGGCTGAAAATCGAGCGCGAACGGCTCGGCGCCGTCAATTTGCGCGCCGAGGAAGAGCAGAAGGAGCTTTCCGAGCGCCTGGAGACCATCGTGTCGGAGCGCGAGGACATCATCGAAGCGATCCGCAAGCTCAGGCAAGCAATCCAGAGCCTCAACCGTGAAGGCCGCGAGCGGCTGCTGGCCGCCTTCGATGTGGTCAACAGCCATTTCCAGCGGTTGTTCTCGCACCTGTTCGGTGGCGGCACGGCGGAATTGCAACTGATCGAATCCGAGGACCCGCTGGAGGCGGGACTGGAGATTCTTGCCCGCCCACCCGGCAAGAAGCCGCAGACCATGACGCTGCTGTCGGGCGGCGAGCAGGCGCTGACGGCGATGTCGCTGATCTTTGCGGTGTTCCTGACCAATCCGGCGCCGATCTGCGTGCTCGACGAAGTCGACGCGCCGCTCGACGATCACAATGTCGAGCGCTTCTGCAATCTCATGGACGAGATGGCCAAGACCACCGAGACACGGTTCGTCATCATCACCCACAATCCCATCACCATGGCGCGCATGGACCGGCTGTTTGGCGTGACCATGGCCGAGCAGGGCGTCAGCCAGTTGGTCTCCGTCGACTTGCAGGCCGCGGAGGCGATGCGCGAGGCAAGCTGACGCCGACAGCGCCGCGGCCCGTAGGAACTCAATCAGCCGTCATCCGGACCGCCTTTGTCGTGACGCCCCCGTCGCGTCCTGACCCTCGCGCTGCTGCCGCTGGTGCGCGAGGCGAATTTTCCCGTTTTTAGGGAAGGTTGTTGTCCGTCAAAGCGGGTTTCGGTTCATTTCGGCAAGGATAAGCTCTCGCCATCAATTGGAGCGGCTTGACGATGACAGACCCAGACACCGGGATTCTTCGTATGCCTGACGATCCGGCGGACCTGGCGACGCGGCCACGGATACGCGCGGACATGCCGGGGCAAGGCACGTGCGGGCGCATCTGTGCGACGTGTCCGAAGCGAAACCTGAACTGCGCCTCGTCGGTCCTCGACAGTGTCGCCACGAGGCGAAGCACGCAGTGAAAAAACGGCAGGGCGGCACCGTGGAATGCACCGCCCCGTCGGATGAGCAATCAGGCGGCGAGCCAGACCTTGGTGAAATCCTGCTCGTAGGCCTGATGTATCTGATAGCCCATCAAGGCGGGTTTCATATGGCAGAACAGCTTTCGCCAGTAAGGCTGAACGATGATGCCGGACTCCTGCAACATCACCTGCAATTCCTTCATCACCGTCCGACGCTGGTCCGGATCGGCGATGGCGTTGGCCTTGTGAACCTTGGCATCGAACGCGGCATCGGCGAAACCCGTCTCGTTCCATGCCGAGCCGCTCTGATAGGCGAGGGCATAGGTCTGGATGCCGAGCGGGCGGGCATTCCAGTTGGTCGTGGCGAAAGGATATTTCGTCCAGTCGTTCCAGAACGCCGATTCCGGGATGACGGTACGCTTCACCTTGAAGCCGGCGTCGCGCATCTGCTGGGCAACCACGTCGGAACTTTCCTTGCGGTAGTCGGCTTCGACCGAGATCAGGTCGAACTCGAAATCGAGCTGGCCGGCTTCCGCGAGCAATGCTTTCGCCCGGGCCGGATCCCGCTTGATCGGCGGCAGTTCGGCATGTTCGGGATGCATCGGGCCGACGTGATCGTTCTGCGCCACGATGCCCATGCCGTTGGCGCCCAGTTGCAGCACCGCCTCGTTGTCGACCGCAAGCTGGATAGCATTGCGCACGCGCTTGTCGTCATAAGGCTTGGCGTTGACGTTGCAGCGCGAGACGATCGTGGCGGCGGTGACGATCTCGCTCTTCTTCAGGCCCAGCCCGTCGAGCATGGCGACGTCATAGGATTGAGTCTGGCCGTTCAGATCGATCTCGCCGGATTCGAAGGCGGAGACGGTGGCGGCCGAGTCGGTGCCGTAGTCGATCCAGTCGATACCATCCAGGAACACCTCGCCGCCCCACCAGGAGCCGTCAGGCCGCCTGCGCACGGAGGCCGCGACACCGACATCGAGCTTCTTGAGTTCAAAGGGGCCCGTGGAGATCGGGTTGGCGGACAGGGCTGCTTGTTTCGGATTGAACGTGCGATGCACGATCAGCGCCGGGTAGTCAGTCAGCGCCGGAATTATGGTGATGTCGGGTTGCGACAGTTTCAGCACCACGGTGTGGTCGTCACGAACCGTGATGGCGCCGGCGCGGGCGGCCTTGGTTTCGGGATCGATAAGCGACGTCATGCGGCCGGCCATCGAATTGCCGGCGGCCCCCTTCTCGCACCAGCGCGTGACGTTGAAGGCAACGTCCTCGGCGGTGAAATCGTCGCCATTCGACCATTTCACGCCAGGGCGTACCTTGAGCACATATTCCGTGGCATCCGTATTGATTTCCCAGCCCTGGAGCAGCACCGGCTCGAAGGTGAAATCCGGCTTCCAGCGCACCAGCGGCTCGAGAAACTGCATGGCGATGTTGCCCATCTGCGAAACCTTGAAACTGCGCGGATCCTCCATCTCCATCACCTGCATGGCGACGCGCACGATTCCGCCCTTTCTGGGTTGGGCCGCGTCGTCGGCCAGGGCCGGAACCGGCTGGCCGATGAGCCCGTAGGCGACCGCCGTGCTGGCGCCGAAGGCGCTGGCCAGCGCCAGGAATTCGCGGCGGCTGAGCGCGCCGTTTTTGGCACCCCGCGCAAAGGCGTCGATCGCGGGATGAAGAGGCTTGGATGTCATATCGTTTCTCCCATTGTTGATTTTACGTCCAAATCGGGTGGAATGCCCTTGCCGCAACAGCGCTGGGCACGGTCTTTTGTTGGAAACCGCGAGCGGCCGAGCCGATGCGGCGAGGGGGAAACAGGATGAATCTTCTGACGGCCATGCGGGTCTTCGACCGGGTCTGCCTGCTGGGCAGCCTCTCGGCGGCGGCGCGCGATCTCAACATGTCGACGACGGCGGTCAGCCGGACGATCAAGGAGCTGGAAGAGGATCTTGGCGTGCGTCTCATCAACCGCACGACCCGGCGCCTCAGCCTCACCGAAGCCGGGCGCGACTATGCACCGCGGGCCCGCAGCCTGCTGGACGAGATTTCGGAACTGCAGGATTCGACGCGCGGCCTGCACAAGGAGACGCGCGGCCTGATCCGGGTTTCCTGCTCCAATGTCCTTGGCCACACGCGCATCACCAAGCTGGTGCCGAAATTCCTCGAGGAGAACCCGCTGACCACCATCGAATTCGATCTGACAGCGCGCTACGTCGTCGGCATCGTCGAGGAGGGTTATGATGTTGCCATCCGTTTCGGCGGCCAGGCCGATTCCGCTCTGATTGCGCGGCGCCTGGGCGAAGTCCGCAACTATGTCTGCGCCACGCCGGATTATTGGGACAGAAACGGCCGACCGACCCATCCGGACCAACTGGCAAGCCATTTTTGCGTCTTGAGCAATTTCGCCAAGCGGCTCGGCACGTGGCCCTTCATAGGGCCTGACGGGCCGTTTGACGCACCGATCGGCGGGCGCATCTCGACCAACAGCGTCGAGGCCGCCTATCAGATGACGATCGCCGGCTTCGGCATCGGCAACCTGCCGAGCCTCCTGGTCGATGCGGCAATCCGCGATGGACGGCTGGAGGTACGGCTCGACGAGTTTCGCCCGGATTCCAGCCCGATCTATGCCCTCTACCCACACCGGACCTATATCGCCGCCAAGGTCCGCGCCTTCGTCGATTTCCTGATCCGTGAGCTGTCGGCGGATTTTACCGCCTGAGGCGCGGCAGGGGCATCGCCAGTCGGCGCCAGCAAAGGCCCGGCGCGAACGCCGGGCCACCCTTGCCCCCAACGGCAAACTCGGCGGTGTCATTTCCACCAGGCGGTGGTGTCGTACGTCGGTCCCGGCTCCTCGAAGAGCTTTTCGTATTTGCAGAGCGCCGGCGTCTTGCCGAGCTGCACCGAGGCACCATCCTTGAACGCCCACTCGCCGCGTTGCGTCGAGTCGGCCCGCACATAGCTGGAGAGGGCAAACGCGCGGTCGTGCTGCGACAGGTTGGGCGAGGAGCCATGCACCGTAAGCAGCCCCCACATGGCGAGGTCGCCAGGCTCCAGGACCAATGGAACGATCGTCGCCGGGTCGATGCCGACCTTGCGCAATTCTTCCTCGGCGGTCAGCCCCTTCATCAGCTCGCCCTTGCCCTCGTCGGACAGGCCGAGATAGCCGAGCTTGTGGCTGCCAGGCACGACCTGAAGGCAGCCATTGTCGAGCGTCGCTCGGTCGACGGCGAGGCCCGTCGTCACTGTCGCATCGGCGACATTGTCGAAGGCGGCCTGGTTGCGGAAGCGCAGATCCTGATGGAAGCGATAACCAGTGACATTGGCCCCGGGTGGCTTCCAATGCAGCTGCTGGGCGATTTGCTTGATGTCACGCCCGATCAAGCCTTCGAGCAGTTTCAGGTAATTGGGATTGCGCCGGAATTGCTCGAAATAGGAATTGATCCAGGAAAACCAGTAGGCCTGCAGCACGTAGCGTTGGCCGAAATCCGACTCGGGCAGGATCTGGAAGTTGAGATTGCCGTCCCGGAAAGTAGCGTGATGCTTGAGCCCTTCGGCGTAGACGGCATCCGTTTCCTTCTTCAGCCGGACCATCTCGTCGCCGTCGACGAATTGTCGAACGACCGCGTATCCCTCCTCGCGGTACTGCTCCACCGCCTCGCGTGCCTGCTTGTCCGTCAGCATGTCCTTGGCTATCCCTGTCTGATGATCTCCAAGGATCGTAGCGAAGGGATCGCGGGCGATAAGCCACGGATTTTGGCATCGACTTTCCCGATAATCGCAAAAGTCGCGGCAAACTGAACCGGTCTTGGAGGACGTCAGGCTGAAGCGCGTTGAATACGCGACAGTTCAAAACCGCCTTTGCCCGACAAGCTCTGTTCCGCCGGCCGGAACATATCCTCGAAGTCGAGGTCCTCCTCGAAAACCACGCCTCCGACGGTCACGGCCAGGATCTCCACGGCGCCCCGAGGGGAAAAATAGACCTGCGAGACACTGGCGCGGATACGCTCGCCAACCATCCTGGCTTCGGCCTCGCTCGTTCCGGGAAGGAAGACGCCGAACATCGACGCGCCTATGCGGCCGATGACGTCTTGCGAGCGCACGCAAGACCGGATGGTTGAGGCTATGAGACGCAAGGCTTCGTCGCCCCAGCTCAGGCCGAAGCGCAAGTTGATGGCGTTCAGATGCTCAGGATGAATGACCAGGAAGGCGCCCGATCGCTCGCCTGGAACGGAAGGCCTGATTGCCCGTCTCTCGATCAGCGACGTGAAGACCCTGCCGTTCAGGCAACCGGTCAGCGTATCGAAGGTAGCGGCCCTGTTGAGTTCCCGCCGGTAGCGACGGATCTCTGCCAGTTTCAGGCCTATGAACACAAAAAGCGGCAGGCAGATCACCAAAGGCAAAAGCGTTGCGGTGATCATGCCGCGCCCGAAAGGCGTCAGCGTCTCGCTGAACAACAGCAGATAGTTCAGGCTCAGGGAGACGCAAAGGCTGCCGATGGTTCCAAGGAAAGCCAACCAGCCGACGCTCCTCCATTCGTGATGGGCCGGGACATCAGCTGCTGCGTTGGACATGATCGATCTCCGTTGGATCGCCAAGCATAAGACCGGCAAGTTAGGATTTCGGTTTCAAAGAACAATACAATTTGAGGCGTCGGGATAGATCGCTCAGCTTTCTGGAGGCGATGCCGGCCTTTGCGGCGACTCCGGTTGCTGCCGCCTATGGGGAGCCGAAGATTCCCATCTCCGCCGTCCTGGCTGTTGCTTCGGCCTTGCCATAGATACCGCCCGGCAAGGCCAACGCCCAGCCATTCGACACGAGCCAGGCTCCGACATCCTGTTTGCCCAGCCTGCATGTCGCCGCGACAGGGAAGCGGTCGACCGACGCAGGCACGAAACAATTCAGCGCCCGCCCGCGCATCCAGTTGTTGAAAGCCGCACGCGCCCGCTGTCCACAAGGCCAGGCACTCTCGTGAAACAGGCAGATCCTGTCGGCTTCGACGCTCTGGGTTCCACTGATGAACAGTTTTCGCCCCATGGAGTCGAAACCAGCCGAGGACGTGGCCACCGGATGATACAGCGGTGTTTCCCGCCAATCCCTGGGCATCGATGGCTTGGGTTGTGAGGCGAGGCCGAGGTCGCCAAGGGGCAAGCGAGGTTCCACCCGCTCCACTTCTGACCCCACGACCTGCGGCGGTGCGATGAGATCTTCGGCAATCTTGCGGGCTGAATTGACGATCGATCGAACCGGGTGCTGCGCGACGTCGTCGCTGACGTCCGGGGCCGGGTCGGTGACGGTCCGCTCGACAGGGAACAGGGTCGCTGCCTTGACCAGCAGCAGGATGCCGACGAGAAGCTCGAGGCTTGCGACCGCGATCATCACGCGAAGGCGCCCCGCTTGTCCCCCCGGACCGCCCGCGCCCAATTCGCTAGAAGCTGGACGTCGATTTGGCAACCAGTTTGAGCGCACCTTTTTCAATCCGGTAAAACGGCATCGAGCGTTCGCTGGATCCATCCGCGCGGAACCTGAACAAGCCGGTCGATCCGCGAAATCCGTTCGGGTTCTCGAAAACCTGCCTGTTGAAGCCGGTCGGTCCGGCAGCGCTCGCGATGCCCGCGGTCAGGGCGACCATGTCATAGGCATAGGCGACATTGACGTCGGCCTGATAGTTGAAGGTTGTCTTGAAACGATCCGAAATGGGGCCTGTTTCGTGTTGGTCGAGGGTCGCGATATAGGCACCTTCGAATAGTGGACTGGCCGGGTACTCCAGCCAACGGTTCGTGCCAACCACCGAGGTCGATTTTCCCGGAATGCCTTTTGCCTTCAGGGCGATCAGGATTGGCGACGGATTGCTGTCGCCGCTGGCGACGACCACTGCATCGGGGGCGTCCACCAGCGAGCCCATGTCCGTCACCGCCTTTGTCGCGCTGTCGGCGCTCGTATAGGGTATGGTGATCGCAAGTGCGGCTCCGTACACGCTGAGGCTGTTGGCAACCCGCTTTTCGACGATGTCGGCACTCGCGCCCGCCGGCACCAGCAGGACGAACTTCTTGCCGCCCTTGGCCGCAATCGCGCCGGCGCCTGCAGCGGCGCTGTCTGCCTCGCTGAGACATACCGCATAGACGCCCGGGCCACCGGCAAAATTGTCCGCAAGAGCCAGAACCACCGGCCGGTTTGCGCCGGACAGTTTCGCGACATGCTGGGCCGCCGGCAGTTCGGTCGGACCGATGACCACTTTCGCTCCCGAAGTTATGGCCTTTACCGCCAGTTGCTGCGAGTAGGTCGCGTCTCCCTTCGTATCCTCGACGGTAAGCGTCAGCAGCGGGTTGCCGAGATCCGTCATCGCGAGCTTGGCGGCGTCGAGCATCTTTCTGCCGTTTTCGCCTGCGGATCCGGAGGCGGAGAGGGGCAGCAGCATGGCGACTTTTGTGGGGCCGGTGCCGAGAGACTGCGTTGCCATGCTTGCGTTGGCGACAGCAACAGCAGCCGGCTGATTGGGGGCCTGGATGGCAGCGGGGTCGAGCGCGTCTGACACCGCGCCTTTCGATTGGCAGCCGAGCAACGACATTGCCAGCGCGCAAGCGACCACGCACGTTCGCAAGCTGTGGACCTGCCGGTCAGATACCATTTTCTGCCGGCGCGCTCTCGCTGTTGCGGTCAGTTCATGTACTCGACCATACGGTCGTGAAAACACTCGCACTTGTTGAGCGTGTCTTCGTCCTTGTAGTTCGTCTTCAGGTAGCCGTAAGCCATGCCGCAGGCGACCTTGGCTTCCGATGCCCAGACGAAGACCGGCCGCGACGAGTTGATCCATTCCGGGCTCTTGGCGACGGCGATCGACTCATCCATCAGCTTCACGACCTGTTTCGTGAGGTCGACCGTGTTTTCGGTCAGCACGAGATTGGAGGTTCCAACGGTGCGGCAATAGTCGGCCGTCGGACCTTCGATGATGTCGGCGGCAAAGCCGGTGGATCCAGCCAAGAGCAGCGCCGCGGCCGTGCCCAGCAATCTTGAACGAATTTTCATGTAAGCCCCTCTCCAAATTGCCATTTCATGTTCCGCTAATGCATAGCATGGGAGCACAAGCGCGCAGAAGTGTTAAATCGTGACATGCTGCTGCGTATGTGTTGCGTCGTCATAGAGGATGTTGATCGTACCGGCTGCGGGTGCGTTCTGCAGTACGGCCACATCCACGAAGTTTGCCGCGTTGCCCGAGCCGCTGGTATCGACGCTTACTGTGCTGGTCGCGCTGTTGTAATGCACATAGTCGGCGATGTTGCCAGCCGGCGCCTTGTCGAAAAGCGCCGTCAGGTCGATCTTATCCCCTTCGTCGCCATGGTAGTCGACGATCAGATCCTTGATGTTGAGATTGTCGATCTTGAACGTGTCGGCTCCCGAAGTGCCGTCCATGGCCACCGACGGCTGCGTCGAGGCAACCAGCGATGTATCGAGTTCTACCTCGACATAGTTGCCGCTCGTGCCGTCGGCCATCTGGAAAGTGCCGTTGCCGGTCACGGTCTGCCCGTCGATTTCGCCGACAGCCGCGTTCGCTGCCGTGCTGATGGAGACAATACCGTTGTCGGCGAGGTGCGACAATTCCCCGGTGTCGCTGATGCCGTTGGCATTGGCGTCCTGCCAGATCACCAGGCTGCTGAACGCCGCGTCGTTGTGGTCGATGACGCCGTCATGGTTGCTGTCGAGCGAAGCCAGCGCTGCCGCGCCGCTGTCGAAATGGCCGCCGTTGAAGTTCGGCGTGAACAGCTCCGTGCCATCGTCGATCTTGCCGTCATGGTTGAGGTCGACCGCCAGCATGCCGTCATGGGATGTGTTCCAGGCGAGCTGTTCCTTGGTGCCATCGCCGTTCATGTCGAACTGGACACCGTGGCTGACGTCGGAGAAGGCGAACCCATTGTGGTTCAGGTCGAGAATGATGGGGTCGACCGAGCCTCCGATGAGGTTGTTCAGGTTCGATATGGTGACGCCCTGGAGATCGACCAGTGCTCCCACGCCGGCATTCGTGGTTGTCTGGGTATAGACGTAGGTGTGGTTTACCCCTGAGATCGTTGCCGTGAAGGCGAGCGTCGCCCCGGCGTCGCCGATGTCTGTGGCGTTAAGATACTGGACAACCGCCGCCAGGCTTGCGGCGGACGTGACCGCCAATGGCGCGGTAAAGGTGTCGGTTCCAAAGAAACTGGCGATGCCGTTCGTGACCGAATGGGACTGAACCGTGTCACCGCCGATCGTCAACGTGGAGTCCCCGCCATTGACGTTGCCCGCGGTGGCGGCCACCAGACTGCCGGGCAGTGTCAACTTGTCGGTGCCGGCGACGAAGTCGGTGATGATGTCATATCCGGTGATCGTGCCTGCATTGCCTGATCCGCCGATGACGGGTGTCGATTCACCCGACCCGATCACGAACGTGTCGGCGCCGGCTCCTCCTGTCATTGTGTCGGTATGCGTGCTTGCGGCGATCACATCGTTGCCGGCCGTACCGGTAAGCGTGAAATTGCCGCCAGTCCCAGCTGTTTCAACGTTGATGCTGAGGGTGGAGCTTGACGAGAGGTCGCCGTCACCATCACGGGCGACGATGTGGAAATCTAGACTTTGATCGGGAGGCAGAATGGTATGCGAAACGCTGACATCCGTCCCGATACGCAAACTTCCTGTTCCTACAGTGTCTATATTTTCGATCTTGAGGACGCTGAATTGAATCGTCGGATCGATGGTTAGAGGACCTGTTGAGGATACAGTGATGTCGTGGGTTTCTGTATCCCCGTTTACTGGATTTGTTGCGGTCCATCGTATTGTTACAGGGCCCTGCTGAATCTGCTGGATGTTTATGGTAACGGATTCAAGAAGGTCTGGATTGGAGCTCGCGGCATCGTTGCCAGCGACTCCGGGCTTGTGGAACTCCATCTCGAACCATTCGCCGTAGTCGGTCCATTGATTGCTGACGCCGAAACCCTGGTTGCTGGCGTTGACTCCGTTGCCGTTGCTTTGAAATTCGACCCGACCCAATTCATTGACCGGAGTATTTGGATCATCGGCCAGCTCGCGGAAACCGGGGCCTCCAGCACCAAGTTGAGCGAACGAAATCTGTTCTGTGGTCGCCGCGCCGGGTGTGATCAGCTCAAAGGTATAGGTCGCATCGGCCTTGACGGTCAGCGCGAAGATATCCGTGCCGTTTGAGTCCTCGGCGAGAAGCCGTGTCGTTCCATTACCAAGATCGGTTTCGGTGTAATGGATTCCATCGATGACCGGCCCGGTGATGTCGAACGCATTGTTAGTGGAGTGGCCATCGGCCCCGAAGCTGACGTTGAACGTACCATTTACGGTGCCGATTTCGTTGGGGATCGTGGCGGAAGTGAAGGAGCCTAGCGTCGGCACGTCGTCAGTAACATTGACCTGAACCGTCGCGCTCGCCTGGTCTCCGTCCGAATCGGTAGCGACCACATTGATGCCGGTCAGGTTGATGACATTCTGTCCACCCGCGTCGGGATGCGGGAAATTGTCGAGCAGCGTCACATTGACTGTCGCCGAGCCGTTGGTGCCAGCCAGGATTGGCAGCGACGATGCGACCAGGTCGATATGGATGGCGTCGATGCCGTTGATCGAGCCGGTGATCTGGGTCGGCCCGGCCAGCGTCCAGACGATGTCGGCGCCGGCAACTCCGTTGACGTCCGCCGTGATCCCGGCGACCGATGTGAAGGCCACCCCGGTGATGTTGTCGGAACCGGCATGGAACGTCACCGTTCCGCTGCCGTCCTCGACGTTGGTCACGGGCGCGCTGCCGGTCGCATTGGCGGTGCCGAGCCCTTCCTCGTCCACCGCGATGACCGCGTTGGTGACCACCGACGGGTTGGCCCCGTCATTGATGGTGATAGTCAGCGTGGTCTGCGAGGTGTCGCCGTCGCCGTCCTTCAGCGTGTAGGTGAAGGTATCGGTCACTGGAGAGGCGTTGCTGATGTTGGAATTGGCCACGTAGCTATAGGTGCCGTCGGGGCTCAGTGTCAGCGTGCCGTACTGGCCGACGACATGGAAGTCGCCGCCCACCACCGTCGTTGCCCCAGAACCCGTCACGCCGCTCACCGCGGCGCCGTCTGCGCCCTTGGTATCGGCGCCGGCCGCATTGCCGTCGCTGCCGACGCCGGTAATCACGTTGCCGTTCGCCGTGCCGCCTTCCGTGACGCTGTCCGTGTCGGCAACCGCCGTCGGCACGTCGTCGACGATGGCAACAGTGAAGGTCGTGCTCGCCGTGTCGCCGTCGACATCCGTGACGGTGATGCTGAAAGTGTCGGGAACCGTGTCGTTGGCGTCGTATCCGGTCGTGTGAACGGGATGCGTGACCGATTCGGTGACCGTGTAGTCATACTGGATGGCACCCGTGCCAGGATCGAACGACAGGATCGTGATGTAGCCGAACTCGCCCGCGATTTGCTGGTTAACGCCGGTCACGGTGGTGCCGTTGATGACGATCGAGCCGATGCCATCGGGTGCGTCGATGCTGATCGTCCCGACGCCGGAGGTTTCGGAGTTGCTTGGTGCGTCGCTGCCCGGCGATTGTTGCGGGCCGCCATCGAGACCGGTTTCGCTGGCCGCCTGGCCAGGGTCGGTCAGGGACATGGCCACTACGGAGACGCCCCTGTCGACCAAGGAAGGGAACAGCTCGCGATGATCCAGCTGCCCAAAATGCAGGTCAGTCGGCGGCAGCAATGCCGAAAGGCCGAAGCCGTCGCCGATCCCGCCGGCAGGCTGTTCGAAATTGCCGCCGGCGCTCGAGGCCGAACCTCCCGGGCCCGCCGAGATGGAACCATCCGTGCCAAACGCGACATCGACATGGCTCGCTTCCAGCGCGGCGATCAAGGCCACGCGCGGCACTTCGACTTCGCCGATGATGAAGGTCGGCACATTCAGGGCGCCGTCCTTGATGACGATGACCGAGCCGTCCGCCTGCTCGAGCACGAGGTTGTGCCCGTCGACCTTGATGTTGTCGATCGAGACATTGGCGGGAAGTCTGACGACGTTGCTTGCGTCGGCGACATATTCGTGTGGGGCATTTGCCGCTGGCGGAGCAGCCGCTGGCGCACCGCCGCCGACATCGACGGGCACGGGTTCGGCCGAAGCCGGCGCCGTTTGGGCCGGTGCCGCCGCCTGCTCGGCCGGTGCGGCCTGCGCCACCAACTGGATCGGCGCTGTCAGGTCCTGGTGATCGTTGGAGACGGAATGCTCGTCCCACGAGTTCGAAACGTTGTCCAATTCAATACTGGTCGCCATAGCTTAAACCCCTCCGGCATTTCCCGGAAAGAGACAGGTGGCGCCTCGACTTTGCAACGGTCCATCAATCCATTCTATATATTTGGATATGCCTGCGATAACTTTTTTTACGCTTGGTAAACTGTGAACATATAATCAGTTATATGTTGTCTTGGACGCATGGCGCTTCGCCGCGAGCGAAGCGAACAATCCGGTAAATAGAAGTATAAATACGTGTAAAATTTTACTCAAATTAGCAAGACGATTATATAGGAAAGTTATCCACCTTCCTTTCCAGTAATTTGAGACAAGATTGGTAGCGTCCACGGTCAAAGGTGGGCGTCATGAAAAAACAAAAGAATGCTCCGGGGAAGAGCAAGCTCAAGCTGCTTCTGCTGGCAGTGGGGATGGCCGGCTCGGCGCAACCAGCCCTTGCCGGGCCGGTCGTCAGGGATTTCCTGCCCGAAACAGCGCTGCTTGGGACGGTCCAGGCGCCGCATGGTCTCGGCGGTATTTCGCTGCAAAGGTACCAGCCCTGGCAGCCGGGCGCCCCCTACCAGATCAGCCTTGTCCTGAACGGCTACAGTCCCGTTCCAGCGCAAGACGGCTCCAGCGCCTCGACCGCGCAAGAAGGCAGGGGGGTCGACCCGATGCAGACTGCGTCGATTATCCCGGGCGTGTTCGGGTCGGTTGCATTGTCCATGCGCAATTTTCCCGTTTCGGCGCGCTGGGCACCGGTCTACCAGGCCATAACCGGTTGCACCGCGGGCAGTCCCTGTGACCACAAGAGCCCGGCCTTCGCGGCCATGGTCTCGGCCGCCCAAGGCAAGGGCTTTGTCGAAAAACTGTCATTCATCAACAGCGGCATCAACCACCTGATCGCCTACAAGAAGGACAGCGTCGTTTACGGCAAGCTCGAC
The DNA here is from genome assembly GCF_004792065.1 of Mesorhizobium sp. M8A.F.Ca.ET.165.01.1.1. Lineage (NCBI taxonomy): Bacteria > Pseudomonadati > Pseudomonadota > Alphaproteobacteria > Hyphomicrobiales > Phyllobacteriaceae > Mesorhizobium > Mesorhizobium sp. M8A.F.Ca.ET.165.01.1.1. The sequence continues at coordinate 507,561 of NZ_SRTH01000004.1, forward strand.
TACTGGGCGAAACCTTCGGAAATCCTCGCCAATCGCGCCGGTGACTGCGAGGACTTCGCCATCCTCAAGATGACGGCGTTGCTGAGGGCCGGCATTCCGGCACGCAGCATGTCGCTCGTCGTTCTCCAGGACCGCAAGCGAGGTTTCTTCCACGCCGTGCTTTCGGTGAGCACTGCCGGCGGCGCTTACATTCTCGACAGTCTCAACAACACGGTGCTCAAGGACAGCGCGCTCCCGGACTATCAGCCACTGTATTCGTTCAGCACCGACCGGGCATGGATCCACGGGTCCAAACCGGGGGCCGCGCAGATGGCCGACGTCAAGGGCGGTTTCGAAACCGTCGCGCCTGGCGAAGGCGCGCTGCTGGAAGTCAAGTAAAGGCAAGGTGGTCGCTTCCTGTCCCGGCTCAATGCCCAGAGCAATTCCGGGAAAAGTGCGCAGCACTTTGCCATTGGGAATTGCCGTGAAAACAAGGAGATGGAACGGTTTCCGCGAAAGGATGAGCCGCTCTATCCGTTGAAGACAAAAGCCATCAGCAATTCCAGGTCCTGCACCGGCGCGCGCACCACGTTCAGCTGGCCCCGGTAGCGGCGCTCGCCGGCACCGATCACAAATCCGCTCGCAACGGCAACGTCGCCATTGGTGTCAAGGCGCGCGAATATATCCGCCACGTTGAGATCCAGCGCCAGCTTCAGGTCCTGCCGCGTGTCCTGGTCGAATGCTGTCGGCAACTGCCGTTTGACCAGTTGCTGGAACGACGCATTGAACGTCACGATCTTCTTCGTCGATGCCAAGGCGAAAGCCGGCGACGGACAGGCAAGCAGAATGGCGTTTACCGTCCTGATCGACGCAAGCTTGCGCAGGTTCAGGTTCTCGTTCCCCGATTCGCGTATGCAGGCGACCCGAATTGCCGAGGTCAGGTTTCCTTTTTCCGCGTGACTTTCGGCGATCTCGTCGACCAGCATGCCGATCGTGCATTTGCGGCTCTCGGCCATCTGCTTCAGCGAAACCCAGAAAGCCCTCTCAAGACGGATGCCGCGCCTTACGCCGCCGCGCGCCACGACGCGGAACTCGAGCTCGAAATCTTCTGTCGGGAGCGGCAGAAGCAAACGGTCTTTCAAGGTCCGGGGAGAGATGGCGTTATCGCTCACTCATTGCCTCCTGACGTGCCTTGTTGATCGGCTTCAGCAGGTAGCTCAGGATCGTCTTGCGCCCGGTCTTGATATCCACGGAACAGATCATGCCGGGGATGATCGAATATGCCTTTCCGTCTCGCACCAGTGTCGATTTCTCGGTTGCAACACGCACCTGATAATAGGGTTCGCCCGTCTTCTGATCGACCAGGCTGTCCGCGGTAATGTTGGAAACCTTGCCTTCGATGCCGCCAAAGATCGAGAAGTCGTAAGCCGTGACTTTTATCAAGGCATCCTGATCGGGGCGGATAAAGGCGACATCGCGGGGCGAAACACGTGCTTCTACCAGCAATGTCTCGGAAGTAGGCACGATGCCGGCTACGACAGTACCGGGCTGGACGAAGGCGCCGACGGTGTTCAGTTCCATCGTGTTGACGATACCGTCCACCGGCGAGCGGATATCCGTTCGCGCGACCTTGTCGGTCGCGCCGCGAATGGTTTCGTCCACCACCGAAAGATCGGCCAAGGCCTGCGTCAGGTCATCGAGTGCTTCCTGCTTCAGTTGCAGCCCGAGTTCCTCGACCTGGAGCTGCGCCTCGGTGATCGCCGACTTGGCTTTCTTTATCGTCTCGCCGGCCAGGTTCAATTGGCCGTTGAGTTCGGTTTGCTCCTGCTCGACCTTGAGCTGCTCGGTCCTTGCCATCAGACCCTTCTTGACCATCGCCTCGACCAGCGTCGCCTGTTGGTCGCTCACAGCCAGGTTTTTTGTCAATCGGTCGAGATTGGCGTTCGCTTCGTCGAGTTCCTTTTCGCGCTGGTCGAGGCGCGACTTGAGCACCGACAGCTTGTTGTCGAAGTTTTCGCGTCGGGCAACGAGGAGATTTTGCTCGTTGTCGCAGATTTCCGGCGCCACCGCCTGAATGTCCTGCGGACATGGAAACGATCCGCTGATGCTGCCGCTCTGTTCGTATTTGAGCCTGGCGATGCGTGTTTGCAGGGCCCGCGCCTTGGCTTGCTGTTCGCCGAGGCTGGACGTGTTCAAAGTATTGTCGAGACGAATGATAAGGTCGTTCTTCCTGACGACCTGCCCCACCTTCACGGCGATTTCCTGAACGACGCCCGGCTCGCTGGCCTGGATGACCTGGGTCTTGGAGGCCGGTATGACCTTGCCATCGCCACGCGCGATCTCGTCGACCTCGGCGAATGATGACCAAGCGACAAAGGCGACGAAGAGCGCCGCTATGATGAATATGGACGCCGTCGCGAAAAGCGGCGGGCGGTCTTCTCTGGCAAGCATTTCCTACGCCCCGTTATTATATCGGGTTTAGCCCGATATAATTTGTTCATTCAGGAATTGGTTCTCTGCAGCGCCTGAATGACTTGTTCTTTTGGCCCGTCAGCAACGATCTTTCCTTGTTCGACAACAATAAGGCGATCAGCCAGTTCGAGCATGCTGAAGCGATGCGTCGAGACGATCAGCGTCGTATTGCGGTCAAAAGCTGTCTTCAGTTGCTTGATCAGCTGTCGTTCCGAAGCCAGGTCCATCGAGCCGGACGGTTCATCCAGAAAGACGATCTTCGGCTTGGTCAAAAGCAGCCGGGCAATCGCCACCGTCTGTCTCTGCCCGCCGGAAAGATTGGTGCCTCGCTCGCCGACATTCATGTCGTAGCCGCGTGGATGGCGAGAGACGAACTCGTCGACGCCGGCGGCTTTTGCGGCTTCGATGATCTGCTCGTCGGTCGCCTCCGGAGATGCCATGAGCAGGTTCTCCTTCACGGTTCCCGAAAACAGATCGCCAGCTTGCGCGACGATGCCGACGGCGGCGCGCACCTCCGACGGGTGATACTGGCGGATGTCGATGCCATCCAGCAGCAACTCGCCCGAGCTCGGCAGGAAAAGCCTGCCGATCAGGCGTCCCATCGTCGTCTTGCCCGACCCGATGCGGCCGATGATGCCGATGCGCTCGCCCGGCTTCACCGAGAAGTTCAGGCCGGACAGAACCTCGTTTTCCGATCCGGGGTAAACGAAGCCGACATTCTTGAACGTCATCGCTCCATTGCGGATCGGGCGATTGACAAAGCCCACCGTGTCCGGCCGGTCCTCCGGCTGGGACATGATGGAATTCACCATTCTCAAGGAGAGCATGGCCTGGCGAAATCTCGACAAGGTGATCGCGATCTGGCCGAGCGGAGCCACGGCCCGGCTCGCCAGCATCACCGTGCCGATAATGGCTCCTGTCGAAACATGCCCTTCCGAAAAGGCATAGGCTCCGGCCACGACCAGGGCGACCGTCACAAGCTGCTGGATGGCCTGGGTGATGTTGCCGGCCGCAGCCGAGAGCTGCTTGATCTTCTCGGAGGTGTTGGCCGCATTCTTCGAATGCTCGCCCCACTTCCTCAGCAAATAGGCTTCGGCGCGCAGCGACTTGATTGTTTCCAGCGTCGAGATGGACTCGACCAGCAAGGCCTGGCGCTGGGATGCTTCGTTCATCGAGGCGGCGACCCGTTTGCCGATGCGGCGTTGCGTGACGAGGCCGACGATTACCGACGCCACAAATGCCAGGGCCGGTATGACGACCAACCAATCGCCGATCGCGTAGATGACCAGCAGGAAGATGAAGACAAAGGCCGTGTCGATGAAGACGCTGATGGTGTTGGAGGTGAAAAACTCCCTGACGAACTCATATTGAGTGACACGGTTGGCATATTCGCCGGTCGAACCAGGGCGCGCGGACAAGGATGAATTCAGCACCTTCTCGAACAGCAGATACGATATCCGCAGGTCCGCCTTGCGCCCGGCATAGTCGATCAGCGAGGCGCGGGCCGTCTTCAGAAGCAGGTCGAAGAGAATGACGGCACCGATTCCGATCGCCAGCACCCAGAGCGTCGATATCGCCTTGTTAGGCAATATACGGTCATAGACGTTCATGGTGAAGATCGGCGAGGCGATGGCCAGCAGGTTGATGAAAATCGCCGACAGCACGACCTTCGAATAGGTGCGCCAGAAAGCGCCCATCGTTCCCGTCAGCCAATGGCGCCGTTCGATCTGCTGCGCCGACCCGACCTTCATGCCTTCGGTGGCGTTGGCATAGGTGATCGAGAAGGATACGCCGCCACTGATGTAACTCGCGGCCAGCTCGGATTTGCCGATAGTCGTGCGCCCGTCTTCCTGCGGCGCCGTGAGATACCCGTCGCCATCGATTTCGGCCAGCAGGGCGATCGGCAACTGGCTGACACGGAAGATAATTGCCGGAAGATCGACGCGACCGCGCAGGAAGTCGCGATGATTGAATTCGTGGGTCTCGAGACCGATGCGTTCGGCAAGATGCCGGATCTCGGTGACCTCGATGCGCGTGTCCGAAATCGGCACCCCGGCAAACAGCACGGTCTCCGCACTCGGCCTGCCGAGATAGGCCGCAATCGCCGAAAAGCAGGCCTTGAACGCCTCCTTGGGCGACAGAATATGTGGCTGCTGATTCACGATCCGCCCGCCAGGACCCTCAACCTCCCTTACACCGGCTCACTTCTTCCTGACCGGGGCAAGGATGTCGAAGGGTATATCGTTCGTCTGTTCCGACGGGGTCCGTGCATAGGTTTCGGTGTCCGCGGTCTCCGGAACCGCAAATTCATCTTTGGCGTAGGCCGTGGCCTGCTTCGGCGGATGGATGTCCATCGTTTTCAGCAACTGCCCGGTCGCTGCCAGAAGCCGATATTGCGCAAAGAGCGATGCGTAGGACGCGGTGTCCGCCAGCGTCGCTGTGTTGAACCGCGTATTCTGCGCATCCAGCACATCGAGCAGCGAGCGCTGTCCGACCTTGAACTGCTCGCGATAAGAAGCAACCAGCTTCTCGTTGGTAGCGGCTTGCAGCTTCAGGGTCTTTGCCAGATCGGCTTGCCGGAAGCGGCGATCCCACGACGTGCGAACGGCTTCTTCGATCTCCCGCAGAACCTGATGCAGCCCAAGCCGCTGCTCGCTGGCGCGGCGGATCTGCTCCTGCTCATTGGCTTTGTCGATGCCGCCCCGGTACAGATTCCACCGCAGCACCACCCGTGCTTGCAGATCGGACGTGTCTCCATTGTCGCCGTCAATGTCGTATCCGGCCCGGGCAACGCCTTCGGCGACGACCGAAGGGCCGTATTTCGCCCGCGCGGCGTCAACCTGCGAGGCGGCGGCGGAAATATCGCTATTGGCCATGTGGACGCGCGGATTGTTCTCCCGCGCAATGCCCAGTGCGTCGTCCAGCGACCTTGGCAGCGCAGAGGAAACATCGCCTGGCCGCGATGCATTGGTCAGCGGCTTCCCAACGGTCTTGAAGAAGCGGATCCTCGAGGCCTCGAGTTCCTCGGCGGCTTCCTGCATGCGGGCCTTGGCCGCGAACAAGCGCTCCTCCGCCTGTTGCCGGTCGGCTTCGTTCAACCCGCCGCCTGCTATGCCTTCCCTGATGTCGTGGAGAATCGCTTGGTGAAAGCCCAGATTCTTCTTTGCCTCTGCCACGATCGAGGCCTGAAGCATGTATTCCAGGTAATCCTGGACAACCGACAGCCCGATGAACTCGGATCGCTCCAGCACGCGGAACGAGGCGCCATCGACCCGCGAGGCCTGACGGTTGAGTTCGGCTCGCCTTGCGCCACTATCATAAAGCGTTTGCGAAACTGTCAGGTCGGTCTCCGCGGGATAAAGAGCGTCGTGCTCGATGGAGAGCGCGCGGCGGGAGGAGTTGTCCAGACGGCGAGCACCAGCGGATGCCTCGACATCGACGCTTGGGAGATAAAGCCCTTTTGCCTGTCTCAGTTCGAACTCGATCGCCTCACGGTTTTCGATGGCCTGGCCGATTTCCGGATTGGATTCCACCGCAACCGCCATGGCCTCCTTGAGTGTCAGTGCATGCGCGCTCCAGCAACTCAGCATGGTAGCCGTCATCAAGAGACCAACGCTCATGACCTTGGTCGACAGACCTGTCGTCTTCATTTTCCCACCCACGTTTCCCCGCGCTTTGTTAAGAGCGCCCCAGCCGGGCTTGGCGCCTGGCCTTGTTGACTATCTTGCAAATTACCGTGAGCGTTTCATTATTAAGCTGTGACTAAATCACAGAATCCAGACAGACGGCCAAAGAATGTAGCAAAAATGGCACACATTTGAGACGCTGGTGGGGACCAAGTGCCGGTATTGAAACTTGAAACACCGAGACAGGATACGGAGATGGCCAACAGGACGCTTGTTCTGACAATATCCTGATGAGTACGCATGCCTGCAAATAAAGTGCGCTTGGCGCGGCGTTTTTGAGCAGGGCCGATTCGGTGCGTGCTGCGCTTGGCTGGGGCGCCAGGATTCGAACCTGGGAATGTCGGTACCAAAAACCGATGCCTTACCACTTGGCGACGCCCCAATAGCCGTCAGAGTCGCTGTGCGGCGCGTTATTAGCAGAGCAGCCGAAAAGCACAATGCTTATGAGCAGCCGCGAAGGCACTCGCCTGACCAGCAGTGCGATTGCCTCCAGATGATCCACAAACGGACTATACGGACCACACGGCCAACTCGTTGCCGGCTGGGTCGACGAAGTGGAAGCGTCGGCCGCCGGGGAATGGGAATATCGGCTTGACGATCGTTCCGCCGGCGCTTTCGACCGCGCGAAGGGTTTCTTCCAGATTCTCACTGTAAAGCACAGGCAGCGGCTTGGCCGGCGCTTCCCCTGCATCAGCCTGAAAACCTCCTTCCAGCCCCTCGGCAAAGGCCGAATAGGTTGGTCCATAGTCGGTGAACGACCATCCAAAGGCAGCGCTGTAGAAGCCCTTCAGCCGGTCCAGCGTGCCGCCGGTCGCCGGCATTTCCAGATAGTCCAGTTTTCCAGGCCGTTTCATGGGACACCTCTTTGTTCCCTTTATGTTCTAGACATCGAACATTGAGGTGGCAAGTCTTTTTGACGCATCCGGGGGCATGGCTTTTTCTTAATCGATTGTAGCGACCCGACGGCTTTGGCCGGCGCTTGCCTTTCGCACTGCAGCATCATATCGCTCCAAAGTCGGACACGGGCGGAGCTTTCCGTTTCGCCAATCTTTCCAATCTCCTGCAACCGGAGAGCAAAGCATGACCAAATGGGTTTTCACCTTTGGCGATGGTGCGGCGGAAGGCCGTGCCGGCGACAAGAATCTGCTGGGCGGCAAGGGCGCCAATCTGGCCGAGATGTGCAGCCTGGGCCTGCCGGTGCCGCCGGGCTTTACGATCACCACCGAGGTCTGCAATGCCTACTATGCCAATGGCCGTACCTACCCGGCGGGATTGGAAGCCGACGTCGCTGTCGCGCTCGACCATATCGGCCGGCTGACCGGCCGCCGGTTCGGCGACCCTTCGAAGCTGCTCCTGGTTTCGGTGCGTTCCGGCGCCCGGGCGTCGATGCCCGGCATGATGGACACGGTGCTCAATCTCGGATTGAACGACGAGACGGTCGAGGCCCTGGCCTCCGATTCCGGCGATGCGCGCTTTGCCTATGACAGCTACCGCCGTTTCATCCAGATGTATTCCGATGTCGTCATGGGCCTCGATCACGAGGTGTTCGAGGAAATCCTGGAAGACCAGAAAGCCAGCCTCGGCCATGAACTCGACACCGAGCTGACGGCCATCGAATGGCAAGGCGTCATCGCGCTCTACAAAGCCAAGGTCGAGGAAGAGCTCGGCCGGCCGTTCCCGCAGGATCCGCACGAGCAGCTCTGGGGCGCGATCGGCGCCGTGTTTTCGAGCTGGATGAACAACCGCGCCATCACCTACCGGCGCCTGCACGATATTCCCGAAAGCTGGGGCACGGCGGTCAATGTTCAGGCCATGGTGTTCGGCAATATGGGCGAGACCTCGGCCACCGGCGTTGCCTTCACCCGCAACCCGTCGACCGGCGAAAAGCAGCTCTATGGCGAGTTCCTGGTCAACGCGCAGGGCGAGGATGTCGTTGCCGGCATCCGCACGCCGCAGAACATCACCGAGGCGGCGCGCATCGCGGCGGGTTCCGACAAGCCGTCACTGCAGAAGCTGATGCCGGACGCCTTCCAGTCGTTCGTCACCATTTCCGACAGCCTGGAAAAGCACTATCGCGACATGCAGGATCTCGAATTCACCATCGAGCGCGGCAAGTTGTGGATGCTGCAGACCCGTTCCGGCAAGCGTACCGCCAAGGCGGCGCTCAGGATTGCCGTCGAAATGGCTAGGGACGGACTGATCACCAAGGAGGAAGCGGTCGCGCGCATTGATCCGGCTTCGCTTGACCAGTTGCTGCACCCGACCATCGACCCGAAAGCCGCGCGCGACGTCATTGGCGTCGGCCTGCCGGCGTCCCCCGGGGCCGCCACCGGTGAGATCGTCTTTTCCTCCGGCGATGCCGAGGACCTGAAGACGCAAGGGCGCAAGGCGATCCTGGTGCGCATAGAGACCAGTCCGGAAGATATCCACGGCATGCACGCGGCCGAAGGTATCCTGACCACGCGCGGCGGCATGACCAGCCACGCGGCGGTTGTCGCGCGCGGCATGGGCAAGCCTTGTGTGTCCGGCGCCGGCTCGCTACGCGTCGACTACAGGGCCGGCACGCTGCTCTCGATGGGCCAGACCTTCCGCAAGGGCGACATCATCACCATCGACGGCGGTAACGGCCAGGTGCTCAAGGGCTCCGTGGCGATGCTGCAGCCGGAATTGTCAGGCGATTTCGCGGCCATCATGGAGTGGGCGGACGCGGTTCGCCGCATGAAGGTGCGCACCAACGCCGAAACGCCTCTCGATGCCCGCATGGCGCGCTCCTTCGGCGCCGAAGGCATCGGGCTTTGCCGGACCGAACACATGTTCTTCGACGGCGCGCGCATCGTCGCCATGCGCGAGATGATCCTGGCCGACACCGAGAAGGACCGGCGCGCCGCGCTGGCCAAGCTTCTGCCCATGCAGCGCTCGGATTTTCTGGAACTGTTCGAAATCATGGCCGGCCTGCCGGTGACGATCCGCCTGCTCGATCCGCCGCTGCACGAATTCCTGCCCAAGACCGAAGCCGAACTCGCCGAGGTCGCGGTCGCCATGAACGTGTCGCCCGACAAGCTCAGGCAGCGCACCGAGGCGCTGCACGAATTCAATCCGATGCTCGGCCATCGCGGCTGTCGGCTCGCCGTCTCTTACCCGGAGATCGCCGAGATGCAGGCGCGCGCCATTTTCGAGGCCGCTGTCGAGGCCGGGGAGAAAGCCGGCGCGCTGGTGGTGCCCGAGATCATGGTGCCGCTGGTCGGCCTGGTGAAGGAACTCGATTATGTGAAGGCGCGCATCGATGCGGTCGCCAAGAGCGTCATGGATGAGAGCGGCGTCAAGATCGACTACCTCACTGGAACCATGATTGAGCTCCCCCGCGCGGCGATCCGCGCCCATGTCATCGCCGAGTCGGCCGAGTTCTTCTCCTTCGGCACCAACGACCTCACCCAGACCACCTTCGGCATCTCGCGCGACGATGCGGCGTCCTTCCTGGAAACCTACCGCCAGAAGGGCATCATCGAGCAGGATCCGTTCGTCTCGCTCGACATTGACGGTGTCGGTGAACTGGTACGCATGGCGGCGCAAAAGGGCAGGGCGACGCGGCCCGGCATCAAGCTTGGCATTTGCGGCGAGCATGGCGGTGATCCCTCGTCGATCCGCTTCTGCGAGGAGGTCGGGCTCGACTACGTCTCCTGCTCGCCCTACCGCGTGCCGATCGCCAGGCTGGCGGCAGCCCAGGCCGCGGTGCAGGCAGCGAAGACGGGGCGTGGATAGACTGGTACGGAGCTTAAGGTTTGTAGGAAAATTCACGTGAACGTGCTGGCGACATAGCGTAATCTCGACACTGTTCTCGACCAATTTACGGATGACCGCCAATTGCTTCCGGAAACAGATGTTGCAGATATCACCCGCTCCGATCCGCTCGATCCTGATCATTCAAACGAAGTTCGTAGGCGATATCGTCCTCGCCTCGACACTCGCCAGGAACCTGCAGCTCGAATTCCCCGGCGCCAGGATCGTGTTCCTCTGCGAAGCACATTTCGAGAGCTTCGTGGTTGCGCATGGCATCGCTTCCGAGGTGGTTGCGTTCAGGCGGGCCAGCATGCGGGGTACCCTGCTGCAACGCGCAAAAGAGCTCTATGCCGTGGTGCGGGCGCTGCGTGGCTTTCGCTTCGACCTGACGATCGACCTGACCGATTCCAAGACCTCTCGGCTCGTCAGCGGGTTGGTCAACGCTAGGACACGCGTCGGCTACAATCCTTCCGAGAGGCCGCTGAAGCTGTTGGAGCGGCAGCCCGCCAATGTGTTTGCCAAGCCATTCGGGTTTGGCGGCCAGCATTTTGTCTATCGCTATCTCTCCCCTCTTGAAGCACTCGGCATCGATCTGCACGCCACGGTACCGAGCATCAAGCCGCTGCCATTCGAGGCCGAGAAAGCCTTGGCGCTCCTGGGCAGGCACCATATCCACCCGAACGCCTTCATCGCCGTGCATGCGGGCGCCAGTTTCAAGGGCCGGCAATGGCAGCCCGAACGGTTCGCGGAGGCGATTGACGAGATCGCGGCCGAAACCGCACTGGGTGTCGTCCTGGTCGGGGGGCCAGACGAACGTGAAACCGCCGCGCGGATCGTCGCCGGGACGGCGACGCAGGTGGTCGACCTGGTTGGAGAGCTGTCGCTCGAGAGCCTGCTGGCGGTCCTGGAACAGGCCCGGATGTTTCTTGGCAACGAAAGCGGCCCGATGCACATGGCCGCTGCCGCGGGTACCCCGGTTGTCGGCCTTTTCGGCCTGACCAATCCGTCGCGCTGGGGACCTGTCGGCGTGCCCAGCATCGCGCTTCGGCCGTCAATGCCATGTGATTGCGTGGCCAAGGATCTGTGCCGCCGGACCGACCCCAGCAAGGCGTGCTGCGTTTGGCGCCTGGAGGTGAAGCCGGTCGTCGAAGCGGCGCGCGAGGTTCTGGCGCGCACCGAGATGAAACAGGAACGCGCTGTCTGAGCGGTGATCGATCGGCAAGGCTGTCGTCCAACAGCTCGTTCTCAGTCGGTCAAATTGCCGCGCCAGGCGTTTTTCTGCTATCCATCGTCCCGATTTCCGCCTTCATGCGGGTTTTGGGTTACCGGCTTGAAATCGCCGGTCAGGAATTCGGGTTCGATGCGTCTGCTGCAAAAAAATCTCTGCATGATCGCCATGTCGATGGCGCTGCTATCCAGCGCCCATGCCGCGCCGCTGGTCGAACCCACGCTGCACATCAAGCCGGCTGCAAGCGGAACCGGTCGCGTCGCGCTCACGCTCGATGCCTGCGGCGGCAAGACCGACACGCGCATTCTCTCGGCGCTGGTGGACAACAGGATACCGGCCACCATTTTCGTCACCGGCATCTGGCTGAAGCGCAACGCCGAGGCCGTCGCGATCATGCGGGCACATCCCGACCTGTTCGAACTGGAAAATCACGGCGGCCGCCATGTTCCGGCGGTCGACACGCCACAGAAAATCTATGGCATACGCAGCGCCGGCAGTCCCGAAGCGGTAGCGGCCGAGGTCGAGTCGGGCGCCGCCGCACTTGCCGGGACCGGCGAGCCGGCGCCGAAATGGTTCCGCGGCGCAACCGCCGAATATAGCCCCTCGGCCATTGCAATGATCCGCAAGCTCGGCTTCAAGATTGCCGGCTTCTCGATCAATGGCGATGGCGGCTCGCTGCTCGGCGCCAAGGAGACGGCCAAGCGTATCGCCGCGGCCAAGGATGGCGACGTCATCATCGCTCATATCAACCAGCCGACCCATGCCGCCGGCGAGGGCGTTGTCCAGGGCCTGCTGGCGCTCAAGGACAAGGGCATGACCTTCGTGCGGCTCGACGACGCCGACGGGACGGGCAATCACGGCACCACGGAGTAGAACGGCTCAAAACCGATCGAGAGCGGTTCAGTGTTCGATAGAATGTCTGACCCGCTCTAACTTCTTGTTTTTACGCAATTCCCGAGGGGAAGCGCTACGCGCTTCTCCCGGGAAAACCGCTGCGCACTTTTCCTGGAATTGCTTGTCTTATGACTTTCGTTGCCGAAGGGTCGAGAATGGACCGCCGGGAGAGGGTGCCAGCCCTCTCGTCGGCGGCGAGGGTCGGATCTGAACCTCAATGCACTCTCAAGTGCCTTCGCGCTGAAGCGTTCAGTCCGGCTTGGCTTCGATGGTGACCTTGCTGGCGTAGAACGCGCCGTGGTCGCGGATGTCGGTCATCTCGTCGAACGGTTGGCGGTAGGCCCACATCGCATCCTTGCCCGCTTCGCCCGCCGGCAGCACGCTCCAATAGCTGGCGTCACCCTTGTAGGGGCAGTGGGTCGAGTGGTCCGTTCGGCTGAGCTTGTCGAAATCGATGTCGGCGAACGGAATGTAGAAGGCGGCGGGGTAAGGGGCCTCCGTCAGCACCTTCGCCTTCGCGGACGAAGCGATGACCGTATCGCCGGCGCGGACCGTGACGGTGCCGGAATAGGGCTCTATCGTGATGATCTTGTCGGGATTGCGCTGAAAGCCGGGTGCCGGGTTGGCGATCTTGTCCATGTTGGTTCCTCTTGCCCCGACCTTAAGTGTGGTGGACGGCCGGATTGCGCAAGCCCGTAGTCGCAAACAAAACAGACGCCATGCGCTCGTGCGTGGCGCAAGATAGCCTTCGGGTTGCCGCGGAAATTCAGGCGGCGGTTTTGAAGGCGTCCATCAGCCCGGCATAGGCGGCCGCGATGCCCGCCACCGGGTTGCTGCTTCTCGAAATGGTCTCGACTTTCAGCGCCCCGCCGCCGGTTGGCAAGGTGAGCAGGAGGAACTGGCGATTGCCGCCATCGCCGACGGATGCCGCCGCGACGTGCTGGCCTTCCCCTTCGTTCTGGACGCACATCTTGAACAGCAGCGTGCCGCCGACCGCTTCGAGCGCGCCGCCGACAACTTCGACGAACTCGTCTTCGGAAACAGTCTTTTCGTCCGGCACCAGATCGGCCAGGCTTTCGGCAAGTGTACTCTCGAGAACCTTATCGTCGAGCGTGTCCATGCGAACCTCTTTCAGTCGCCAATCGCACCCCTTTGCCCGTTAACGAAACTTAACACCGACGATGGCCGGATTGTGGCGCTTTTTGCTGTCGGTCCGATCACCGGAGTTTACCTCGATGCAACGTATTTGAAGCCCCTGACATTCGACTGGCGGCAGGACCAGCCAAATGGACTCAAAAAGCGTCCGGATTCAATCGTTTGCCAATACGGGTCGAACTCCGAATTTCGTCCGCTGCGCTCTTGGATGGCTGGACAATTCCCGGGTTCGCTTCACAATGCGATCAAAAGGGTGAAGCGAAAAGCTCGGGGGCGAAAAGCGTGAGGGAGGGAACGGCATGCTGGGATTGATGCAGGAATGGCCGCTGCTGTGCCACAAGCTGATCGACAACGCTGAAAGGCAGCATGGTGTGCGCGAGATCGTGTCGCGTTCGATCGAGGGGCCGATCGTGCGCACCACCTACGCCGACATCCATCGTCGTTCCCTCAAGGTCGCCCAGCGCTTGGAGCGCGACGGTTTTGCCTTGGGCGACCGCATCGCGACGCTGGCCTGGAACACTGCCCGCCACATCGAGGCCTGGTATGGCACCATGGGCATCGGCGCTATCTACCACACCCTCAATCCGCGCCTGTTTCCCGAACAGATCGTCTGGATCATGAACCACGCCGAGGACAAGGCCGTTTTCGTCGACATCACCTTCATCCCGTTGCTCGAGAAGATCGCTGGTGCCGTCAAATCGCTGAAGAAGGTGATCGTGCTCACCGACAAGGCGCACATGCCGCAAACGACCTTGCCCGGTGTCGTAGCCTACGAGGACTGGCTCGATGAGGTCGATGGCGACTTCACCTGGAAGACCTTCGACGAAGGCACCGCCGCCGGCATGTGCTATACGTCCGGCACGACGGGTGACCCCAAGGGCGTCGTCTACAGCCATCGCTCGAACGTGCTTCATGCCATGATCGCGGCCATGCCCGACGCCATGGGCCTGTCGGCGCGCGACACGATCCTGCCGGTGGTGCCGATGTTCCACGCCAATGCCTGGGGCCTTGGCCAGAGCGGCCCGATGATGGGCTCCAAGCTGGTCATGCCTGGCTGCAAGATGGACGGTGCCTCGATCTATGAGTTGCTCGACCAGGAGAAGGTCACATTCAGCGCCGCCGTGCCGACCGTGTGGATGATGTTGCTCCAATATCTGGAGGAGACCGGCAAGACACTTCCCCATCTCAACAAGGTCGTGATCGGCGGCTCGTCGTGCCCGCGCGCGATCATGACGAAGTTCCAGAACAATTACGGTGTCCAGGTCATCCACGCCTGGGGCATGACCGAAATGTCGCCGCTCGGCACGCTGTGCACCTTGAAGCCGGACTATGCAGACCTTGACGGCGAGGCTCGGCTCGACGTCCAGAGCAAGCAGGGTTACCCGCCCTTCGGCGTCGAAATGAAGGTGACCGACGACGACGACAACGCGCAGCCCTGGGACGGCAAGACGTTTGGCCGGCTCAAGGTACGCGGTCCGGCAGTCGCTCGCGCCTATTATGGCGGTGTGGGCGCGGAGCAGTTCGATGAGGATGGCTGGTTCGATACCGGAGACGTCGCTCATATCGATGCCGGGGGCTACATGCAGATCACCGACCGCGCCAAGGACGTCATCAAGTCCGGCGGCGAATGGATTTCGACCATCGACCTGGAGAATCTGGCCGTCGGCCACCCCGATGTAGCGGAAGCGGCGGCCATCGGCGTCCAGCATTCGAAATGGGGCGAGCGGCCCTTGCTGGTCGTCGTCGCCAAGCCGGGCAAGGAACCGACCAAGGCCGAGATTCTCGATTTCATGGATGGCAAGGTGGCCAAATGGTGGATGCCGGACGACGTCGCTTTCGTCGGTGAGATACCGCACACCGCCACCGGCAAGATCCAGAAGATCACCTTGCGTCAGCAGTTCAGGGACTATCGCTTGCCGACGGATTGAGGGGATGTTGCGTGTTTCGGCTTCAAGCCGCCGCAAAAAGGCACTAAACCTCCGTCCGGGTTGGGGCAGCAGAGAATAATGGTTAGCATTCCCGAACGGCAAACGTCGAAGGCTGCCAGCTGGTCGCGGCGCACGGCCGCCTTTTCGGCGGTGCTTTTGCTGACGAACTTTGTCGGCCATCGCTTCGGCCTCGTTCAAACGCCGGTGTTCCTGTGGGTGTTGGGCATTGTCGCCCTGCTGGCGGCGCTGGCGCTGTTGTTTGCCGGCCTGGCCTTTGCGAGGCTGTGGAATTTTGGTGACCGTGGTGGCCGCGATCTCACCGTCGGCGCCGTGCTGGCGCTGCTGGTGCTCACCCCCTATGGCGTTGCCGCCTACTGGGCGACGATCTATCCGCCGCTGCGGGACATCTCGACCGATTTCGATGAACCGCCCGCGCTCGATGTCGGTGACCGGACCAAGGACATGAACGTGCTGTCTCCGCCGACGCCGGGTGAGCAGAGTTTGCAGACCGACAGCTATCCATTGGTCACCGCACGCAGCTACGACCTGCCATTTGAGACCATCGTCAACGCCGTTGAAACCGTGCTCGACCGGCGCGGCTGGGACCTTTCGGAGCCTTATCCCGAACTCGCCGGACAGACAGAGGTGACCATCACCGCCATTGCCTCGAGCTTCGTTCTCGGCCTTCCCGCCGACGTCGCCATTCGCGTCATGGATGACGGCGACACGGTCATCGTCGACATGCGCTCGGCCTCGCGTTACGGCCGCCATGACCTTGGCGACAATGCCGCGCGCATCACCGATTTCCTGGCGGAACTGGATCAGGAAGTCGCCGGCCAGGTCGGCGCGGCGCCGGCCGAGTAGCCATTTCCGCGCGAATTCGCGCCTGCGACGACGGTAGGGTGAACGCTTGGGGGCAGGCCTATCGGACCGGCGTGAAAATGCCATCTATGGCTGGGGCGGCGTTTGTCGCCACGACGCCGCGCGCCACCAAATCCTCCAGATGGGCAAGCACCGACAGGCCGGCGGCGCCGTGCAGCCGTGGATCGGTATCCCTGTAGATCGCCCTGACCATGTCGGGGATTGTCCTGTCGCCGGCTCTGATCCGCTCCAGTATGGCCCGTTCGCGCATCTTGCGATGCGTCTTCAGTCCACGCATGTAAGCGCGCGGCGCAGTCACTGGTCCGCCATGGCCAGGCAGCAGCAGGCGATCGCCGCGCTCGATCAGCCGGTCGAGCGATGCCATGTAATCGGCCATTGCCCCGTCCGGCGGCGCGACGATGGAGGTTGCCCAGCTCATGACATGATCGGCTGAAAACAGGATTCCGGTGCCTTCCAGCGCGAATGCCGCGTGATTGGCGGTGTGGCCGGGCGTCAGCACCGTTCGGATCGTCCAGCCGTCGCCGCTGACCAGTTCGCCGTCCGGCAACGCGATGTCGGGGATGAAAGCGGTGTCGGCGCTGGCGTCGAGCGCATTGGTTTCGCCGATATGCAAGGGTCTCGCCGGCCGGTGCGGTCCCTCCGCCAGCACCTGGGCGCCGGTGCGCTCCTTCAACCGGGCCGCCAGCGGGGAATGGTCGCGATGCGTGTGGCTGACGAAAATGTGGCTGACCGGCCGTCCGGCGATCACGTCGAGCAAGGTCCGCAGATGCCCCTCGTCATCCGGTCCGGGATCGATCACCGCCAGCGTGTCACGTCCCACGACATAGCTGTTGGTGCCATGAAAGGTGAAGGGACTGGGATTGCGGGCGGTGACACGTTGCACGTCGGGGGCCACGCTTACGCCTTGGCCATAAGCGGGGTCGAAGCTGGTATCGAATTTGAGAGCCATGTCGGCACATTGTTCCCGGAACGGCAAAACCGATTGCCGCATAGCACGCAAGCCAATATAGAAAAACGCAAGACCGCGATTTCTGGTTCGCGGCAAGATTGAATTGGGGAAGATCATGACAACCGCAACGACGACGCGCCCGCTTGTTTTTCTGGCCTTGCCGCAAGATGGTGCCGCGCGGCTGGCGACGCAGTTTTTCCTGGCGATTGCCGGGACACTGCTGTTGACCCTTTCGGCCAAGACCAGGGTAGTGCTCGGGCCTGTCGATATCTCGATGCAGACGCTCGCCGTCTTCCTGATCGCCGCCGCCTTCGGCATGCGGCTCGGCGTCGCCACTTTGCTGCTCTACATGGCGGAAGGCGCGATGGGCTTCCCGGTCTTCCAGGGCACGCCGGAAAAAGGCGTCGGCATCGCCTATATGCTCGGTTCGACCGGCGGCTATCTCGCCGGCTTCGTGGTCATGGCGGCGATTGTCGGCTGGGCCGCCGACCGCGGCTGGGACCGTCATCCGATCAAGCTCTTCAACGCCATGCTGGTTGCCGAAGTGGTGATGATGGCAATGGGTTTTGCCTGGCTGGCGCTGCTCATCGGCCCGGAAAAATCCTGGCAGTTCGGCGTCGTGCCGTTCATCGTCGGCGACCTGATCAAGGTAGCTCTCGCGGCCAGCCTCGTGCCGGCCGTCTGGTCATTGCTGAAGCGCTCCTGATTTGAGAACATCCGGCCCGGATCACTTCGGGCCGGAGCTTGGCCTGCGATGAGCCGGGCCTGTTTCCCAGCCATGTCACGGACGGGCGTTTCTGATGAAGGTTCTGGTCACCGGCGCTGCCGGCTTCATAGGCTATCATGTCGCCAGGCGGCTCCTGGAGCGCGGTGACGAGGTTGTCGGCATCGACAGCATCAACGACTACTACGACCCTGAGATCAAGGAGGCGCGGCTGCGGCTGCTGGCCGAGGCGGGCCGCGGCACCAATGCCGGCTATCATTTCATCCATGGCAATCTCGCCGACCGCAGCGTGGTCGACGGCTGCTTTGCCGACCACGCCTTCGACCGGGTGATCCACCTGGCCGCGCAGGCAGGCGTGCGCTACAGCCTGGAAAACCCACACGCCTATGTCGAAAGCAACATCGTTGCTTTCACCAACATGCTCGAGGCCTGCCGCGGCAGCCGTGTCGGGCACCTGACCTATGCCAGCACCTCCAGTGTCTATGGCGCCAACACCGACATGCCGTTTTCCGAGCATCGCCCAGCCGACCATCCCTTGCAGTTCTACGCCGCCACCAAGCGCGCCAACGAACTGATGGCGCACAGCTACAGCCATCTGTTCGGCCTGCCCACCACGGGGCTGCGTTTCTTCACCGTGTACGGTCCCTGGGGGCGCCCGGACATGGCGCTGTTCCTGTTCACCAGGAGCATCCTGGCCGGCGAGCCGATCAAGCTGTTCAACAACGGCAACCACACGCGCGACTTCACCTATGTCGAGGACATCGCCGAAGGCGTGATCCGCGCCAGCGACAGCCCCGCCGCGGCCAACCCGGCCTGGGATTCCAGCCATCCGGATTCGGCGACCAGCAGCGCGCCCTGGCGCATCTTCAACATCGGCAACAACAATCCGGTGAAGCTGACCGCCTATGTCGAGGCGCTGGAAAACGCGCTTGGCCGCAAGGCCGTGATCGAACTCCTGCCGCTGCAGGCCGGCGACGTGCCCGACACCTTCGCCGACACTTCGGCACTGCAAGCGGCGGTCGGCTACCGCCCCCGGACCTCCGTCACGGAGGGGGTAGGGCGGTTCGTCGAGTGGTACCTGGGTTATTTTGGGCCGCGTTGAGCGTGATGAACGCGTTCTTGGCCACGTAAAGACCTGCTCTCGGTCGAAAAAGACCAGGAACAAAAATATGTGCTAGTCTCCCCAAGTCATCAGACGGTGGGGATTGCCATGTTGGAAACGGACAAACTGTTCGCCGGCTCGATTCCTGAAAACTACGACCGTTACATGGTGCCTTTGATTTTCGAGCCGTTCGCCGCGGATATCGCGCGCCGAGCCGCGGCCCTGTCGCCGGGGGCTGTCCTGGAAATCGCCGCGGGCACCGGGGTCGTCACCCGCGCATTGGCGCCAAGACTGGCCCCTGGCGCAAGCTATGTCGTGACCGACCTGAACCAGCCGAT
This sequence comes from Mesorhizobium sp. M8A.F.Ca.ET.165.01.1.1, assembly GCF_004792065.1. NCBI lineage: Bacteria > Pseudomonadati > Pseudomonadota > Alphaproteobacteria > Hyphomicrobiales > Phyllobacteriaceae > Mesorhizobium > Mesorhizobium sp. M8A.F.Ca.ET.165.01.1.1. The sequence goes on from NZ_SRTH01000004.1 coordinate 526,675, forward strand.
GCTCGACTACGCCGCCTCGCGACAGACACCCGACAGCCGCATCACATGGCGCCAGGCGGATGCGATGGCGCTGCCGTTCGAGGATGCGGCCTTCGATCTCGTCTGTTGTCAGTTCGGTGCGATGTTCTTTCCAAACCGCGCCTCCGCCTACCGCGAAGCTAGGCGGGTCCTGAAGCCGGGAGGCCGGTTCCTGTTCAACGTATGGGATCGCATCGAGGAGAATGTGTTCGCCGATGACGTGACCAATGCCCTCGCGCGGATTTTTCCCGACGATCCGCCGCGCTTCCTGGCACGCACGCCGCACGGCTATCACGACAAGGCGCTGATCCGTCGCGACCTGGAGGACGCGGGTTTCTCCGATGTCGCGATCGAGACCAGAGCCGAACAAAGCCGCGCATCCTCGCCACGGCTTCCGGCCGTCGCTTATTGTCAGGGCACCGTCCTTCGCACCGAAATCGAGGCCAGGGACGCTGGAAAACTGGACGCCGCGACCGACTACGCGGCATCAGCCATTGCCGACAGACATGGCAGTGGCGAAGTTGCCGCCAAAATCCAGGCACATGTGATCGTGGCCGCGGCCTGAATGCTGGAACGTCCACCCTGCGCAATGGCCGCTACCCCGCCCTCGACAAGACCGAAAGTGCGATCCGCGGTCAGGGCCTCGGCCTCGGTGACCGGGTATCCACCATGGCCAACGCGTTTGTCGTATGCCGCATTGACAAGCCAATGCATGAAACCTAAGCACAGGCACACAGGGCCGGGGGGCTTTGGCATGTCGAGGAGAGCTTCTTGAAAGGAATTATCCTTGCTGGAGGCAGTGGAACGCGTCTTTATCCACTAACATTAGCAGTCTCTAAGCAAATTCTTCCCATTTACGACAAGCCGATGATCTATTATCCGCTGAGCGTGCTGATGCTCGCGGGAATACGAGAGGTTCTGATCATTTCGACGCCCCGTGATCTGCCGGCTTTTCGTGGTTTGCTCGGCGACGGGTCGGAGTTCGGGCTGGCCCTGTCTTACGCCGAGCAGCCGCAGCCCAATGGACTCGCGGAAGCCTTCATCATCGGCCGCGATTTCATCGGCAAGGACAGCGTGTCGATGATCCTGGGCGACAACATCTATTTTGGCGACGGGCTATCGCAGCTTTGCCGCGTCGCGGCATCGCGCCAGAGGGGTGCCTCGGTGTTCGCCTACCATGTCGAGGATCCTGAACGCTATGGCGTGGTGTCTTTCGACAAGGCGACCGGAACCGCGCTGACGATCGAGGAAAAGCCGCAAAAGCCGAAGTCCAACTGGGCCGTCACCGGTCTCTACTTCTACGACAATGACGTCGTCGACATCGCCCCGACCATCCGTCCTTCGGCGCGCGGCGAGATCGAGATCACGGCCATCAACAATGTCTATCTCGAGCGCGGCCAGCTCCATGTTCACCGGCTGGGACGCGGCTATGCCTGGCTCGACACCGGTACGCATGACAGCCTGCACGAAGCCTCGTCCTTCGTGCGCACGATCGAACATCGCCAGGGCATCAAGGTCGCCTGTCCGGAGGAAATCGCCTTCGAACAGGGATGGCTGACGGCGGACATGGTGCTGGAGCGCGCAACCCGGCTGGGAAAGAACGAATACGCCGCCTATCTGCGCCGGCGCGTCGTCGATCTTTCGGAGGGTTAAGATGCTGGAGGTGAGATCCCTGGGCATCGACGGGGTGCTGGAAATCGTCCCGAAGCGCCATGGCGACGCACGCGGTTTCTTCATGGAAACCTACAATGCCGAGCGCTTTTCGCAGGCCGGCATCGACCTGACTTTCGTGCAGGACAACCATTCCTATTCCGCTGCCCCGGGCGTTCTGCGCGGGCTTCACTACCAGCTTGCGCCGCGTGCCCAGGACAAGCTGCTGCGCGTTATCCGGGGCAGCATTCTCGACATCGCTGTCGATATCCGCCGCGCCTCGAAAACCTTCGGAAAATGGGTCGCCCTCGAAGTGTCGGCCGAAAAAGGCAACCAGATCCTGGTGCCGAAGGGTTTCGCGCATGGCTTCGTCACGCTCGTGCCCGACACCGAGGTGCTGTACAAGGTGACCGACACCTATTCGCCCGAGCATGATCGGTCGATCCGTTTCGACGATCCCGCCATCGGCATAGAATGGCCGTCGCTGGCCGGCGGGTTCCAGCTTTCGGACAAGGACCTCAAGGCGCCGACGCTGGCTACGGCCGAGGTGTTCGCCTGATGGAGCATGTGGTGCATAAGGACGGCGGGATGAATTTTCTGGTGACGGGCGGTGCCGGCTTCATCGGTTCGGCGGTATGCCGGCATCTGTGCGCCAATCCGGCCTACCGGGTGACCAATCTCGACAAGCTGACCTATGCGGGCAACCTGGCCTCGTTGCGGCCGATCGAGAATGCCCACAATTACAGCTTCGCCCAGGCCGATATCTGTGACGAAAGGGCGGTGCTCGACATACTGCGCCGCGACGATATCGACATCGTCATGAACCTCGCCGCCGAGAGCCATGTCGACCGCTCGATCGATGGGCCGGGCGCCTTCATCGAGACCAACATCGTCGGCACCTACAAGATCCTCAACGCCGCGCTCGAATACTGGCGCGGCCTGTCCGACGACAGGAAAGGCCGCTTCCGCTTCCATCACGTCTCCACCGACGAGGTGTTCGGCGACCTGCCTTTCGACGGCGGCATGTTCGTCGAGGAGACGCCCTACGCGCCGTCCTCGCCCTATTCCGCCTCGAAAGCGGCTTCGGACCATCTGGTGCGCGCCTGGCACGAGACCTACGGCCTGCCGGTCGTGCTTTCCAACTGTTCGAACAATTACGGCCCCTATCATTTCCCCGAGAAGCTGATCCCGCTCGTCATCCTCAACGCGCTCGATGAAAAGCCGCTGCCTGTCTATGGCGCCGGCGCCAATGTGCGCGACTGGCTGTTCGTCGAGGATCACGCGCGCGCCCTGGAACTCGTCGCCACGAAGGGGCATCCGGGCGAGAGCTACAATGTCGGCGGCAATTCGGAACGCACCAACCTCGCCGTCGTCGAGACGATCTGCGACCTGCTCGACACCAGGCGTCCGCGCGCCGGCGGCAGGCGCTATCGCGAGCTGATCTCCTTTGTCACCGACCGTCCCGGCCACGACCGCCGATACGCCATCGACGCCACCAAGATAAGCCGCGAGCTCGGCTGGACGCCCAGGGAGAATTTCGACAGCGGCCTTGCCAGAACCGTGGATTGGTTCCTCGACAACAAATGGTGGTGGGGGCCGATCCGCGAACAGCGCTATGCCGGCGAAAGACTGGGCGAAGCGCGCAGGGTGGGCGCGTGAGGCTCCTCGTCACCGGACGCGACGGCCAGGTCGCGGCGAGCCTGCTCGAGGCCGGCCAGGCGCGCGCGGGCGTCGAGGTCGTTGCCATCGGCCGCCCGGAGCTCGACCTGGCAAGACCCGATACCGTCATCGACGCCATCACCGCCGCCAGGCCCGACATCGTCGTGTCGGCCGCCGCCTATACGGCCGTCGACCAGGCCGAGGACGAGCCCGATCTGGCCTTCGCGGTGAACGCGACGGGCGCGGGCAAGGTGGCGGAGGCCGCGGCGCGGCTCGGCGTTCCAATCATCCATCTTTCGACCGATTATGTCTTCGACGGCAGCGCTCCCCGCGCCTATGTCGAAACCGACCCGACGGCGCCGCTCGGTGTCTACGGTGCCTCCAAGCTCGCCGGCGAGCAGGCGGTGGCCGCCGCCAATCCGCGCCACCTGATCCTGCGCACCGCCTGGGTCTACAGCCCGTTCGGAAAGAATTTCGTGAAAACCATGCTGAGGCTCGCCGCCGACCGCGACGAGATTTCGGTGGTATCAGATCAATGCGGAAATCCCACATCCGCACTGGATATCGCCGACGCGATCCTGCATGCGGCCACCACGCTGCACCGCGACAAGGATGTCGCCGCGTTCGGCACCTATCATCTGGCCGGCACGGGCGAGACCAACTGGAGCGGCTTTGCCCGTCATATCCTCGACACAAGCTTGAAGTCTGGTGGTCCCTGGGCGCGGGTACGGGATATCACGACGATGGACTACCCGACCAAGGCGCGCCGCCCCGCCAATTCCCGGCTATCGAGCGCGAAATTCGCTGATGTGTTCGCATGGACGGCGCCGGACTGGCGGGAGTCTGCGGAAGAGGTGGTGCGCCGGCTGGTGGCGGGCGAGACGAGACAGGCGATGACCGCATGAGCAAGCGTCCTTTGCCTGGGCGTCAGGCTATTGGTGAGAGCGGACCTAGCGCTGGGATAGAGCCCAAGCGAGTTAGAGCACGGGACAGGTCACTTCGCGACCTATACCAAGCCCATAGTGGCAAGGTTTCAGACAAATGGTCGATCTATCTCGAAACATATGACCGAGTTTTCGCGCAATACCGAGGCAGGCCTGTTCGAATTCTGGAAATTGGGGTTCAGAACGGCGGCTCACTTGAGATCTGGCGGCAATATTTCACCAAGGCGGGGATCGTTCTCGGCTGCGATATCAATGTGGCGTGCGGCAATCTGGTTTTTGACGACGATAAAATCGCTGTCATTGTCGGTGATGCAAACACAGACGAGATAGAAGATAATATTACTACGATTTCTAGGGAATTTGATATTATTATAGACGACGGATCGCATACGTCGTCCGACATAATACGTTCGTTCGCTCGCTATTTTCCTCACCTTTCAGAGGGAGGAATGTATATAGCGGAAGATTTGCATTGCAGCTATTGGAAAGAGTTTGAAGGTGGTCTCTATGATCCTCTTTCCTCAATGTCATTTTTCAAACGTCTTCTTGATGTGGTCAATCATGAACATTGGGGGCTGAACCGCAGTCGAATGGAGGCTTTGGCCATCTTCGCCGAAAAACATAAGATTGCCTTCGACGATGCCGCTCTTGCGTCGATCCATTCCGTCGAATTCCTGAACTCACTCTGCATCGTAACGAAGCAACCGATTCGGGAAAACGTCCTTGGGCCGCGCAGGGTGCAAGGTAGGATCGCCATCGCCGATGGGAGCATGATTCCGCTCGACGGCACCGAGAATGAGGCGATCGATCAAGCCGAGAATCCATGGTCTTTGAAGTCGGTCACCATGGAACAAGAAATCGAGACCAACAGAGAGTTGGTTGAGCGGCAGGGAACGCAAATCGAGGCTTTCTCCAGCGAACTGACCGAAATGCGTAAACTTGTTAGGGATTGCGAAGATGAACTTGAACAAGCGAAGGCGCTAATCGTCGCCCGGGTTCAAGAGGCGCAGATTTTAGAAAAAGAATTGTCGGCCATGCAAGAAATGACTGGAGTTTTGCTTGCAGATCGGGAAGATGCGCGCTCTGAGCAAGCTCGGTTGCATGGTGTTCTCGACGCCGTTTATGCAAGCACGTCCTGGCAACTCACAGGGCCATTGCGAGGGCTTGGCAACCGCGCCCGCGCCATCGGTAAGGCGCCCGCCGGAATGCGCCGCATCATGGCTCGCGCCGCTTACCGCTGTTGGCGCAATCTGCCGCTGCCTCTTGGTGCTAAGAGAAAGTTGAAGAGCACGGTTTTCTCGAGGTTTCCCTCGCTGTTTGGCATGACGAACGCCTATCGCGCCTGGAGAAGCCTTGAGACGCCCGATGCTTCCCCGGGCGGCGCAGGCTCGCAGGCAGTTTTGTTCAGGTCTGGCCCGAGTCTCGCACCAGAACCGGTCTACCTGCCGCGTATCGAGGCCCCGCCATTGCTTCAAAAGCCGGTGCGGGTGATCGCATTCTACTTGCCACAATTCCACCCGATACCGGAAAATGATGAATGGTGGGGACAGGGCTTTACTGAGTGGACCAATGTCAGGCCCGCTCAGCCGCAGTTTGTCGGCCATCACCAGCCGCATGTGCCGGATGCGCTTGGCTACTATGATTTGCGCGATACCGCGATCCAGCGTCAGCAGATCGAACTGGCGAAGCTCTATGGCGTGGAAGGTTTTTGCTTCTATTTCTATTGGTTTGGCGGCAAGCGGCTCCTGGAAACGCCGCTCGAAAACTGGCTTGAGGACAAGAGCCTCGATATGCCGTTCTGTCTCTGCTGGGCCAATGAAAACTGGTCACGCCGCTGGGATGGCATGGATCAGGAAATACTTATCGGCCAAGACCACTCTCCTCGGGATGATCTGGCTTTTATCGCCGAAGTGGCGCCATACCTTCGCGACTCTCGCTACATCCGCATCGACGGCAAGCCGCTGCTCCTTGTGTACCGCCCAAGCTTGCTTCCGGCGGCGGCGGACACAGCCCGGCGTTGGCGGACATGGTGCCGGGAGAACGGCATCGGCGAAATTTTCCTCGCCTATACCCAGTCCTTCGAATCCGTGTCCCCCGACCGCTACGGTTTCGATGCTGCTGTCGAATTTCCGCCAAACAATTCTGCGCCGCCAAACATCACACACACCGTGATGCCGCTTCACGAGAATTTTGCCGCAACCGTCTACGACTGGTCGGTTTTCCTGCGGCGCAGCGAGAATTATCCGCCCCGCAAATACAAGCTTTTCCGATCGGTTTGCCCCGGCTGGGACAACACGGCGCGCCGCAAGCGCGGTGGCACTGTCTTCATCAACAACACCCCCGTGCTCTATCGCAAATGGCTCGACAACGCCATCAGGGATACACTGGCTCACGTCAAAGAGCCGTCCGAGCGGCTGGTCTTCGTCAATGCCTGGAATGAGTGGGCGGAAGGCGCGCACCTGGAGCCCGATACTGCAAACGGCTATGCCTATCTCCAGGCGACCCGCGACGCTTTGGAGACGGCGGGCGGGAAATGCAAACCCCGCATAGTGATTGTATCCCACGACGCCCATCCGCACGGCGCGCAGCTGCTGGCACTGGCAATGGCTCGCGAATTTGGGGAGTTGCAATACGATGTGGATATGATTGTCCTTGGCGACGGACCTATGATGGCTCGCTTTGCCGAAGTTGCATCTCTGCATCACATTGCTCTCGACAGTGAACCGCCGGAATCGGTGCGTCGGAAATTGGAGACGATACGGACAGCGGGTGCCGAGGTCGCCATTGTTAACACCACGGTATCGGGACTGATTGTTCCCATCCTGAAGGAAGCAGGCTTCCGCACCGTTTCGTTGGTTCATGAACTGCCGGGCGTGTTGGAGTCCTACAGCCTGAATAGACACGCCGCCGCCATCGCCCAGCACGCCGATAAGATCGTTTTTGCGGCGCCTGTCGTCCAATCTGGATTCGAGCGCTTCCTGGGTGCGCCGCTAAGGCAAGCGTTGATCCGTCCTCAGGGGCTCGTGCGGAAAAACCCGTTCAAAGGCCGGTCCGCGGAAGCGCGTCGAATTGTTTGCAGTCAGCATGGCTTTGCACCGGATACCCGATACGTTCTTGCAGTGGCCTTTGTGGATCACCGAAAAGGGCCTGATCTTTTCGTCGAAGTGGCAGAAGAAGTTCTTCGCTCGCATCCCGGTACGGCGTTCATCTGGATCGGCCATTTCGACCAGGGCATGAAGGAAACGATCGAGGCGCTTCTCGCTCGCAAGGGGCTGGCGGACAGCGTCAAGTTCGTCGGGTTTGTCCAGGACCCTATGGCCTACTATGCGGGAGCGTCTGTGTACGCATTGACGTCCCGCGAGGATCCATTTCCGAATGTCGTGTTGGAGTCCGCTGAGGTCGGCGTTCCGGTCGTGGCCTTCCAGGAGGCAACCGGCGCAGCCGACTTTATTGTTGAAAATGGAGGAAGGCTCGCCAAGAGGCTCGATGTTAAAGATTTCGCCATCCAGCTAAAGGAAGTTCTGGACGGCCCTCGCCGGCAAGACCTCGCCACAGTTGGATCAATACGGCGCTATCTGATGGATATTCTGCACTACGCGACAGGATTCCAGCGCGTATCGGTTGTCGTTCCGAACTACAACTATGCTGACCACCTGCTGCAGCGGCTCAGGAGTATCGCGAACCAAACTTATCCGATCTATGAACTTATTGTGCTGGACGACGCATCGACGGACCGAAGTGTCGAGACCATCAACTCTTTCCGCGCCGAGCACAGCGAATTGGGTGCGGAACTGTTCATCAACAGCCAGAATTCGGGATCGGCTTTCCATCAATGGGCGAAGGGCGTCGGCCACAGCCGTGGCGATCTGGTCTGGATTGCGGAAGCGGATGATTTCGCCGAGCCTCGCCTTCTCGAGGAGCTTGTGCCGGCCTTCGCTGATCCGTCGCTTGTGCTTGCGTATAGCCAATCGGGGCAGTTGGACGGCAAAGGCCGCGTACTCGCGGAAGATTATATCGACTACACCCGTGACATCTCTGATGATTGGTTGTCCGATTATACCAGGGATGGCCAAGGCGAAATCAGCGAGGCGATGAGCGTCAAGAATACGATTCCGAACGTCAGTGCGGTCCTGTTCAAGCGCCTTGCCATCAGTAAGGCGATCGCCGAAATCGGCGACGAGTTGTTCAGTTACCGCATAGCGGGGGATTGGCTCGTCTATCTCAGGGTATTGCTGCAGGGAAAGATGCGATTCCGCGCGAAGCAGCTCAACTGGCACCGACGTCACGCGCAAGGCGTGACACAGTCCGAACTGGCGGAGCGCCATCTGGACGAAGTGCGGCGGGTGCAGGAGGCGGCGCGTTCCCTAGTGTCAGTCTCGGCTGAAACGCGCCGGAAGGCCGATGCCTGGCTACAGCACGTTCGCACCTATCTCGGTGTCAAAGGTTCGGATGCGGCATGACGCAGGAGTGCCCGCCACTCGGCGATAGACGCAGGAAGGCCGTTATCCTTGGCGCCTCCGGTTTCATAGGCATAAACCTCGCACGCGCCATGGCACAGCAGGGCTTTGAGATCGTTTGCTTTGCCCGCCATGCGTCCGAGCACTGGCCTGACGGTAGCAGCATTGTTCTTGGTGACCTGGCCGCTCCCCCGCGCCAACTCCTTGCGGCGATGGAGGGCTCCCTGGTTTTTCATCTCGCTAGTTCCACGCGGCCCACGGCAGCAACCGAGATGGCCGTTGCGGAGATCGAGGCCAACCTGATTGCCACAGTGGCGTTGCTGGAGGCGACCAAGAGCTCGGACTGCCGATGGGTTTTTTCTTCGTCAGGCGGCACGGTCTACGGCCAGACCGATGCTTTGCAGATTTCCGAGGAACACGCGAATGTCCCGATATCGTCCTATGGCACGGTCAAACTAGCCATCGAGCGATATTACAGCCTTTACCGGGCCCTGCATGGCATCGACAGCGTGATAGCAAGGATTTCGAATCCTTTTGGTCCGCATCAGTCGGCGGCAAAGGGGCAAGGGTTGATTGCGGCTCTGTTTGACAGGATCGCAAGCCGAACGCCGGTGAACATTTGGGGAGATGGCGAGAATGTGCGCGACTATGTCTATATCGACGACGTTGCACAGGCCCTGATTTCGCTGGGCCTTGGCGGACGGGCCGGCGAAATCTACAATGTCGGTTCCGGGCTAGGCACAAGCGTGATCGATCTGGTGAAGAGAATATCCGCCATTCTTCGCGTTCCGGCGAAACTCGTCTATGCTCCCGCCCGTGGGGTCGACGTTCGCAGGAACGTTCTCGATATACAGAAGATCGGACGCGAACTTGGCTGGCGTCCGACCTGTACGCTCGATGAGGGGATCGCACTCACCTATCGCTGGCGACAGGGCCAAATCGTGCAATTTCGTGATTCCGGACAAAGGCCGGCTTAGTCCACATTGCTACTGAAGCAAGAATTTACCCATGTCGTATATCGACGCGCGGGGACGAAGAACCACGACGATTCTCATCGCGACAAGCCAGCGGCATCAAGAATAGAGGATGAAAGGGCATTTGCAGAGCGCGGCGCTCCTTTAAATCCAGGGACAAAAACAAGGTCTTGGCTGCAAATTCCGCAAAGCTCGGACTGAATTCTGTCAGCGACACTCTTTTCGGGCTGATCGCCGATCTCAATTACTCGCGTCTGTTTCTCCATGAAAACTGAATTGTGCAACACGCTCCCGGTAAAGCCGATCAGCGTTTTTGCCCTCGAGATTGCCGCAACTTGGGCCTTCGCTGTCATATTTTGAGGGAGAATGGCCAGAACCCCTCGGTCGGCGAGCGCCTCATACACCGCTCTTTCTGAAGGATGCCACCGCCTATGATCTTCCGATCTCATGACCAGCACCGTTTCGTCGTGGCTGCTCTGGTTAAAGGTGGAGCGGATTCTATCGTATACGCTGGATATCGCCGGGTGGATTGAGGGACTCGCAGTCCCAAATGCAGTCAATCGCTGGGGCACGTAGAGAGACTTAGCCAAGACAGGCCTAGCGGTGACTATTATTCGGCGCTTACCCCATCCCGCTGCGTTCAGTATGGGCGCGACGTGTCTTTCATAGCCCGTTGTCCATTCGTTCTGTGCGGTAATCTCCCATGGCGAGAAGACGACCGGAACCTTCGGAAGTTCATTGGCGACCGCAGCGCTCGACAGCGTTTCGATCAGGAAATGGCCCCAAGCGTAAAAGAAGTGCCCACCATAAATCGCCTCTTCGAGTTGCAAGGGATCAACTGTCGGCTCAAGGTTTCGGGAAACCGGGATATCGGGTCGGTAGGTATACAGAGGTGACGCTGGTCGCAGGGAATGAAAAACGAGAGCTCCAGCGCTATCATATACCGCCCCCTTGTACGTCATTGTGGCTTTGTCGAAAACCGTCTCTGTCACCGTAGCATAAGCAATCGTGCGATAGCCGGGCTCCAGATCATGATGAAACGCCGACTGGACGGGTGACGATTCGTCAAAAACAGCGGGCGCGCTGGGCATGACAGAGGGAGAACGGCGTCCTCGAATGAAATGCAATATTCTAGACACGGGCGTCCCTGGTGCGCAGAAGGTCAAACTATAGATTTCGGTCTATGCGGCCGCGACTGTCTCCTAAGCCATCCGTTGTTCAGTCATATTCATGGCATCGACGGGGCCGGCCAAACTCTGCCGCAAGGAGGAAGGGGTGTGACCACCATATACCCGGTCCTCGACCGAAGCCCAGAGCGGGTTGTTAGAGTAGAGGGTATCAAGATCCTCGTCCGTAAACCAGAATCCAGTGTTTCTGACATAGGGTGGCGTGACATTGGATTTGTATCGTAATAAGGCGTCGGCAACGTCGGCTTGTGGCAGGTCGAACGCCTTCGCCACGTCGCCAGCTAGGTACTCTGTACGAATCCAGTGGTGGACGTCCATATTGAAGAGATCCATGTAATCATCGGCGCAATTGACGTAAGTTCCATCGAAGCATCGACCTCGGACAATCATCTCACGCGTAGCAACTAAGTGTTCGTTGCGCGTCGCCTCAAAGGTCGCCATGCTCACAATCCATGACGGCAGGCGTCGAATACAAGCGAACACCCGCTTGCCAGATGGGTCGAAACTTGGGTCGGCCTTTTGGCGTTCGGCTATAGTATGGTGCCAGCGACCAGTCGTATCATCGATATCATCGAACTCAATGGCCGGCCTGCCCTTTAGGAGGTCGCGCAGCGCTAACTCCAAGGTGGTTCCAGCACATTTGGGGAAATGAAGCCAGATAAAGTCTGGGCCGATGATCATGTCCGCTCCTGTCGCCTATCCCCCGATTCTTGGTATCGGCAATCAATAAAGCGATCAAGCGGATGAGGTCCCGTTCACAAGATTTCGGTTCCCGTTCATCCCTACAGCCAAAATAGCTTGGTGAGTTCTTCGTGAGATTGAAGGTCGCCGCTCTTCGTTAGCGCCAGCCGCGAGTAAAGTTCCCTGAGCGCCTTGCCGTCAACCCCCACGAACTCCCTTACGATAGAGAAGTAGCTATCGGAAATGGTTGACGAATTTGGATCTAGATTCGTAATAGCCACCAAGCCGGTTGGAGGACAATCCAGATACGTTATCTGCAGGTCGGATCTGTACTTCCGCAAGGCAGGAAGGACCTTCCAGACATCTCCCGTCCAGGCCCCATGGGCGTGTGCACGGCTCATCATCTCGGTTGTGGTAGGGAGGCAGTCATGCAGCAGGATAATGGAATTCTTCCTGCAATATCTTTCCGTGTTGGCGAAATCTCTCAGAAGGTATTCGAATCGATGCATTCCATCGAGGAATGCGAGTTCAATGGGACGTTTTAAGTAGTCAATCGGAGAGTGGTCACGAAAAAAATCATCGCTCGGCATCTGGAACATATGCAAAGAAGGCTTCGAGCCAATTACGTCCTCGGTAAGCCTGAATTGAGGATCGACGGCCACACTGGCGCATTTCATTGCCTTCAGGGAGATCCCGGCATCGGTGCCAATCTCGAAATATGCCTGGGGATTGAGGGATGTCCCAAGAATTTCTATCATCTTAGTATAAAATATTCCCCCATGTTTAATGAGGGTTCCATTCTGACCAATGCCAAATGCATTCACGGCGATAAATCCCTTTATGGACAATTTTAAATTACGCGTCTGGTTGCTGTATCGGAGGATCGCAACCCTAGAGGCGATCAGAGCTTATTGTTCAAAATGAACCTCGGTCTGGTTGCCGCAAACCGAATTTACTACCTAACCACCTTTCCAGCATGCTTGACTGGCTCTGTCGTGAGCGATTCTATCCGGCCGCTCTTGAGCGTCAATTTCCTCGTGCAGACGCTTTGTATGAGCGCTTCGCTGTGGCTGGCCAACACGATGATGCCGGCCTTTTCCGCCAGTTCATCCATGCGCCTTTTGGCTTTCTCTTGGAAGGAGGCGTCGCCGGCGCCGATCCACTCATCCATCAACAGAATCTCGGGATCGAGCGCGGTCGCCGCCGAAAAGGCCAGTCTCGCGGCCATGCCCTGGCTGTAGGCCTTGAACGGCAGGTCGATGAAATCTCCAAGCTCACTGAAGGCGATGATGTCTTCCATCTTCTCTTCGATCTCGGCTTCCGTCCATCCGCTGATCAACCCGCGCAGCACGATATTCCGGCGCCCGGTGGCTTCCCGGCGGAAGCCTATGTTGATGTTGAAGAGAGCGTCGACCTTGCCTTCGATCGCTACATTCCCCCCGGAGGGTTCGTAGATTCCATAGAGCACCTTGAGAAGGGTCGTTTTGCCGGCTCCGTTCGGGCCGACCAGGCCTAGCCGGTCGCCCGCCCTGAGTTCGAAACTGACGCCGTCGAGCGCCTGCACGAACTGCTTTCTGCCGGAGCCCTCGATTCTACCGCCAGGTCCACCCACGCGCCGATCCGGCGCGGACAGAGTCAGCTTGTCGTGCAGCTTGTAAACAAGGCTGACATTATCCAGCTTGATAGAGACCATGGAAAAACTCAGATGAGGAAGACGACTTGTTTGCGATATCGGCCGAGCAGCAGCAATGCTATCGCCCAGGTAACCAGGGATGCCATGATGGTTACTGCGAAAGCATGGGCCGGAAATTCTCCATTTATGATCGGCAGACGGACGATCTCCAGGAAATAAGTGAACGGATTCCATTCGTAGGCGTATTTCTGGATAGGGTCTTGGCCATTGTTCATCCAGAAGACAGGCGTGAAGAACATGCCGACGCGTAGCAGGTTGCCAACGATGAACTGGCTGTCAGGGAAGAAGGCTCCAAGAAATGCGAAGACAGTGATGAGAGGCGGAGTGGCGAACAAGATCAGCAGCAATCCTGCCAATGACCACAGCCATGGCATGCCGACGGCGGAGCCGCTGAATATTAGAATGACGACGCAACCTACGATCGCATAGCCCGCCCTGATGATGGACTGCAACGCCAGTCGCATCACATACACAAACAAGGGCAGCGTCGTGCCTTCGATGAAGCTTTCTTCGCGTTGGAAGAGCGCGACGCTCATGGACATTACTTCCATCAGGTAGAACCATACCAGAAGGCCGATCGCGACATAGGCGGAATACCCCGCGGCGTCCTTGCCTGCGGGCTGGAACACGAAAACGAACGTGCCTACGAAGGCAACGTAGTTGACCAGAAGCCAAAGCGGGCCGAGGGTCGTGCGCCTGTGCTGGTCGCCGATGTCTTCATGGGCAAGCGCTACCCAGACCCGGTGTAATTTCATGGCTTTTGAGATGTCGTCAAAAGCGCCGTTTAGTGCCGCAATCATAGCTGGGAGTATCGCAATCTGTTGTTTCGGCGCATTATCCTTCGCTGGCCATAGCGAACCACCAAGCCCGTCTCTAATAGACATTTCGGCGGGCATATGGCAACGCATTGCGTCGTAGCGAGGTCCAGCGCAGAGTCAACTGCGGCAAAACCGGACATATGCTGACGAGGGTGCGGCGGTTAATGAGCAATATTTAACTGTGGCTTCGCAAATTTTCCGCGAACCGGGCCTCACGCTTCCCAAAGATCACTCGTTCTCCCCAAAAAAACATCTGGCTATGCCCCGCGGCCCGCAGTATGCGATACAGCAGGCGGGGGCCGGAAATGCTACTTGGAAGTGTGACGGTCACGAATGGTTCTCGTGCTGACACTTTGCAGGTAGTCATGCCGACAGCCTGGAGTTTAGTACTGCCTAATGAATACTTCCCTGGAAGCTGTGTTCGGGCTCAGGCCACAGGTGCGGCGCGCCTTCATCATGGTCCAGGACGTGGTCATGGTCCTGGTCGCCGTGGCGCTCAGCCTTGTCCTGTCGCGGTCGGATCTTTCGTTCGGGGCGCTCTCCACTGAGGGCCTTGTCACCTGGGCCGGCATCGTTCTCATCAGCCATCTTCTGTTCAGATATTGCGGCCTCTACACCACGGTCTGGCGCTTCGCCTCGACGCCTGATTTCTTCAACATCCTGAAGAGCTGCGCGATCCTGACATTCGTGCTTTACGCCGTCTCGCTGGTCGTGCGCTTCTTCCAGCCTGTCGCGGGCCTCAACGAGCGCCAGTTCATCGTCTTCCTGCTCGTCTCCTTCACCATCATCTCGGCGCCCCGGCTGTTCTACCGCTTCCTGCGCGACGGCGCGAGCTGGGGCGTCCTGAACGGCAAGGCCGACACGGCGCGCGCCAAACAGGCCCTGTTCGTCGGGAGGCTGAGCGAGGCCGACCTGATCATTCGTTTCACGCGCACGGCGCAGCCCGCCGGCCATTCCATCGTCGGCATCATGGCGACCGAGCACGGCGCACCGCTCGGCACGCGCATTCAAGGGGTGCCGGTGGTGGCGACCCGGCCGCGCCTGATCGATGTGCTGGAGGACTATGCGACCGGCACCAAGAGCCTCGATCTCCTGATCTTCGGCAGCGGCGCCGAGCATGAGATCGAGGAATATTCGGAGCTTGTCCGCGTCGCGCGTCACGGCGACATCGGGGTCGTGCAGTTCGCGGGGCTTTCGCAGCTGGGCCAGGAGGGAAAGCTCGTTCTCGATGCCGTCGAGATGGAGACGATCCTGCGCCGCCCGACGGTGGCGTCCGACATCGAGCGCATCGGCGCCTTCGTCGGCGGCAAGCGCGTCCTGGTCACGGGAGGCGCCGGCTCCATCGGCCGAACGCTGGTCAAGCGGTCGCTGGAGCTTGGGGCCGACGCCGTGCTGGTCGCCGACAATTCCGAATTCGGCATCTTCCAGTTGAGCCAGTATATCGACGAGAAGCACCATGACCGCCTCAAGGTCCGCATCGTCGATGTCGCGGACCGGCGCCAGATGACGCGTGTCGTCACCGAGTTCAAACCCGACATCCTCTTCCATGCCGCCGCGTTGAAGCACGTTCCGCTGCTGGAGGAGAACTGGGAATCGGCTATCCAGACCAACGTCTTCGGCACGCTTGTCTGCGCCGAGGTCGCCGCCAGGTGCGGCGTGGCGCAATTCGTCATGGTCTCGAGCGACAAGGCCGTCGATCCGACGTCCGTGCTCGGCATGACCAAGCGGGCCGCCGAACAGATCGTCAGCGCCCTGCATGGGACACCGGCCGGCGAACCGGGCGGGCGCCGCCCCGCCACCAAGTTCATCGCGGTGCGCTTCGGCAACGTCTTCGGCAGCAATGGCTCGGTGGCGACCATATTCCAGGCCCAGATCGAGGCCGGCGGGCCGGTCACCATAACCGACCGGCGCATGACGCGCTATTTCATGACGGTCGCCGAGGCCGTCGATCTCGTCATCATGTCGGCGGCCGATGCCGCGTCGCGGCCGGCCGGCCAGGACTACGCCGTCTACATGCTCGACATGGGCAAGCCCGTGCCGATCCTCGAAGTGGCCGAAACGATGATCCGCATGGCGGGAAAAAGCCCCTATACGGACGTCCCGATCCGCTTCACGGGCATCCGGCCGGGTGAAAAGCTCCACGAGACCCTTCACGGCGAAGACGAGGAACTGGTTGAGCTCAGCATCGCCAAGATTTTTGGCCTGAGCACCGATGTCGCGCAGTGGTCGGATGTCCAGGCAGCGCTTGCAGCGCTGCAGCAATCCATGAAGAGCCAGGACAAGGCGGCCTCGCTCACCATCCTGGCCGATCTCGACCGCACGACGAAGACAAGGGCGAACGCGCAGCACGACGCGGTCCCGAAGACGGCCGGGCAGGCGAGCTAAAGCAATTCCAGGAAAAGTGCGCAGCGGTTTTCCGTCCGGAATTGCGTGAAGGCAAAGATGAGCAATTCCAGGAAAAGTGCGCAGCGGTTTTCCGTCCGGAATTGCGTGAAGGCAAAGATGAGCAATTCCAGGAAAAGTGCGCAGCGGTTTCCTCGCGCGGTAAGGCGTTTGACATCGGTGAGTAAGACAGATCTGCGCATTGCCGTCCTGATGGCCACGAAGGATGGCGCCGCCTTCATCGACGAGCAGCTGCGGTCGCTGCTCGCGCAGTCGTATCCTCTGATCGACCTTTGGATATCCGACGACGGCTCCGTCGATGGCACGGTTGCCATCATCGAAGCCTGGAAGCCTCGTTGGACAAAAGGTCGGATAAATCTCGTGGAGGGCCCGCGGCAGGGCTTTGCCGCCAACTTCCGGTCAATGATCCTCGACCCGCGCATCGATGCGGATTGCTACGCCTTCAGCGATCAGGACGATGTCTGGGAGCCCGACAGGCTGGAAAGCGCCCTTGTCTGGATGCAGGCATTTGACGCGGCGCAACCGCTGATGTCCTGCTCGCGAACCGCGACCATGACCGAAACCGGAAGCCTGGTCGGCCATTCGCCGCTGTTCAGCCGTCCGCCGTCCTTCCGCAACGCGCTCGTCCAGAGCATTGCCGGCGGCAACACCATCCTGCTCAACCGCGCCGCGCGCGATCTGTTGGCCAGGGCCTCCACCCGCACCGGTTTCGTCAGCCACGATTGGTGGGCCTATCTGATTGTCACTGGTGCCGGCGGTGTCGTCCGCTACGATCCGCGGCCACTGGTACGCTACCGCCAGCATGCGGCGAATCTGGTCGGCGCCAATGTATCGTGGCAGGCGCGGCTCTCGCGGCTCGGCCGCCTGTTCAAGGGCCAGTTCGCGGACTGGACCGATCTCAATCTTGCCGGCCTCGCCGTCAATCGCGATCTCCTTACGAAGGACGCACTGGCGTGCCTCGACCTGTTCGCGAACGGTCGGCAAAGTAGCCTTTTCCAACGCCTGGGCGCGCTGCGCAAAAGCGGCGTCTATCGACAGACTTTTGCCGGGACCCTTGGGCTCTATCTCGCCTTTGTGCTGGGTCGTATCTGAATATCGGGAGACCGCTTGGCGCGCTTGGTCAGCAAGGCGACCTCATGCTACGTCGACCGGATTGATGGGCTTCGCTCGTGGTTGCCGCGTGAAGCCCTGGCAGGGAGCCCATCGGCCACTCATGACGACAGCCAAGAAAATCTTCGATCTCGCCGGTGCGGCTGTGCTGCTGGTGGCAACCTCTCCCATCCTGTTGCTCGCCATTCTTGCCGTCCGCGCATCATCGCCCGGTCCGGTGATTTTTTCCCAAACGCGGATTGGCCGCGAAGGCGCGCTTTTTCGCTGCCACAAATTAAGGACGATGTACCAGGGAACGCCATCCTTGCCCTCGCACGAAACCCCCGCGAGCGCCGTGACATCGGTTGGAAAGAGCTTGCGGAAATTCAAGCTCGACGAATTGCCGCAGCTCTGGAACGTCCTTTGCGGCGAAATGAGCCTGGTCGGGCCGCGTCCCTGCCTGCCGACCCAGACGGAACTGATCGAATGCCGCAGGCGGCTGGGGGTTTTGCAGGCTCTGCCCGGAATGACGGGCTTGGCCCAGATCAGGGGCATCGACATGTCGAACCCGCGACTTCTGGCCGACACCGATGCCATCTATCTCAGGACCGCGTCGTTCTGGCTCGACCTTCGCATCCTGTTTGGGACACTCTATCGCGGCTGAGCAGGCCTGCTCCGGAAGCAGAGGCCGGTCCTTGGATCAGGGTCAGACAGGAAGCCGGGGCCTTCGGAACCGCGCCATCTCGGCCAGCCGCTCCAATGTCTCGGTTTCAGGCGCCCAGCCTTCCGAGGCAAGGAGCGAAGGGTCGCATATCTGGGTCGCGGTCAGGCTGTCCCAGAACGTCCGCTTGCCGAGCAGTATGGCGGCCGCCCGCATCGGTCCGGCCGGCATTGTCACCAGGCGCTTCGGTCTGCCGAAACCGCGGCGAAAGGCACCGATGATGGCAGCGACGGAAACCGGCGGCACGTCGCTGGCGGTATAGATCGGACGAAGCGGCTGCGAATGGCAAAGCAGATGCCACACCGCCCCCGCCGCCGATTGCGATGACAGCAGCGAGCGGTTTGCCGTCAGCGCGCCTGTCGGCATCGGCAGAGCCGTATCGGCGAGCCGCATCAGCGTCGCCAGGTTTCCTTTCATGCCGATCCCGTAGACCGGAGGCAGCCGCAATATGGCGGCGGCGTCGGCACGGCCGTGCGAGGCATAGGTGCCCAATAAGGCAATTTCTGCTTCGCGTTTCGAGCGCCCGTAGGCGTCCTGCGGTTCGGGGACTGTGTCTTCGTCGATCGTTGCGCTGGCACGCGCACCGATCACGGCCCGGATCGAGGAAAGATGGATGAACCGTCCGCTTGCCTGCGCGGCGGCGGCATGCGCCAGGCGCGCGCTCAATTGCGCATTGGCTGCCAGAAAGTCGCCTTCGGTGGCGTTGCCCTGGTCATTGTTCAGACCCGCGCAATGGACGATATCCGTAACATCCCTGGTCAGCGCCAGGAAAGCCGGGGCAGGTGCATCGAACGCCGGCATCGGCATGGCGTCGGAGCCCGCATCAAGTCTCTCCGGCTGGCGGGAGGCGAGGCGAAGCTCGACACCGGCCTGACGAAGCCGATGGACCACCTGGCGGCCGATGAAGCCCGTCGCGCCCGTAACCAGGACTTTCATTGTCTTGCCCGCACCGGTTACTGGACGACTGGCGGGGGGGCCAGGCTTTCCACCGCTGGTGGAAGGGCTTGCCTTTCCACCAGCGGTGGAAGGGCTTGGTCTTCCACCAACGCAGCTTGGCGGCCACAGGCAAGATATGTTCCCGACACCAGGAAGATCATAAAAACCGAGTCCAGAATGTCATGGCCGATCAGGATGCCCGTCATTCCGGCGGTCAGATAGGTGATCACGAGGGCGACGATCATGGTGGCGCCGAACCGCTCGACCGGATCGGCGCTGTCGCGAAGGACCCGGGCGGCATTTCTGGCGGCAACCACGAAGATCGCCGCCAGCGTCACCGCACCCAGGATTCCCGCTTGCACCAAGGCGGTCAGGAAGCCGTTGTGGAAATGATTGAAACCTTCATCCATCCCGAACTGATCCTGAAAACCCTGCTTGATCAAGAGCCGGGTGGTACCCACGCCATGTCCGAAAAATGGCATCTCCCGAAATGCCTTCAGCCCGATATCCCAAAGTGCGACGCGCGATCCCAAAGCTGTCGTGTGGTCACCACGGGTCAGCGCATCCCAGTCCGAGTGCAGAAATGCGACACGCCCCGCTATCGTCTGGGACCCGAAAACCGCGATCGTGGCTGCGATCGCGGCCAGCAGCAAAAGTACGCGAACGGCATTTCTCCCTCTCAGCTTCTGCTGGTTGATCAGCAGAACGGCGATACCGGTAATCAGCAGTGCCAGCCAGACGATGCGGGTACCGGAGTAGATGATGGCGATCGTTCCGCCGAGTGCAGCGCAGATAAGGGCGATCCTGTATCGCTCTATGCCGGACAGGGCAGCGGCCACGCAGGTCACCACTGCAAGGCAGAGGACCTCAGCGAACACGATCGCATTCCCGGCCCCGCCCTCGGCGCGTATGCCAAGCCGATATTGCTGATAGACCGCCAGCAGCAGCGCTCCAAAACAGGCAGCCATGCTGGCCACCACAATGATGCGGACGAGCGTTGTCTTTTGCGTAATGCTCCAGGTCGAATAGGAGATGGGAAAAAACAGAAAGGTGATCAGCGGAACAAGATGCCGCGCGTCCGTGACGATCACGTGGTTGACGAGGGACGCCAGGACGTTGCTTGCGCAATAGGCATAAATCGCGATCGTCAGCGCCATCATCGCCCGGTCGACATTGAAGCGTCTTCTCTTCAAGGCGATCAACAGGACGGACCACAGGCCACCGCCATTGAACACGAAGCTGACCACCGACCCCAGGACCGGGGGAGAAAAGAAACAGAGAATGGAGAAGTAGATATTGATCCGCGAAGGCGTGAACTGCTGCCTTATGAATGAAAGCCGGTTCAATTTTCGGACCTGCTATTCTTGAGAAATTTTATGCGGCACATCATGTTTGGTGAAACCGAATGTGCTCGCTTCGAAATTGCCCATGCTCCATCACGCACTTGCCCGCTCTCGAAAAGCGTATAGCGGCTGGGTCGCTGCTTCGATAGTGCGCCCGGATCGATCGCCGCCGAAATCCGGCAGTTGGGGACCGTTGACTCCTGCAGCGTCCCCGCACAACTCTCTCACAGGCAATATTTTTCCTGCCTTTTCCCGACCGGAGGCCGTACAAGCAGAAATTTCCGGGTTTTGCCACAAGCATGGAAAATTCATTCCCGAACGAACCGCTGCCGGGCTCCTCCTGCATTGTTCTGGGCCGTTACGATCTGCTAGAACGCCCGCACGAAACACTTTGTCCAGAAGCGAAGCTTGAACCGGGCGTAAAAGGCTCGATGTTTTGACGTAGGATCTTCTGTTGCAAGGCACGAGAGAACGCTCACGGTCCATGATATCAGCGCTTACGCATCTGCAGCGGCTTGAAGCCGAGTCCATCCACATATTCCGCGAGGTCGCGGCTGCCTTCACCAAGCCGGTCATGCTTTATTCCGTCGGCAAGGATTCGTCGGTGCTGATGCATCTGGCGATGAAGGCGTTCTATCCGGCCAAGCCGCCATTCCCCTTTCTTCACGTCGACACCACCTGGAAATTTCGCGAGATGATCGCATTTCGCGATCAGATGGCCCAGAAGCTGGGTTTTGACCTTCTGGTTCATGTCAACGAAGACGGCGTGCGCGACAACATCAATCCGTTCGATCACGGTTCGAACACCCACACCCATGTGATGAAGACCGTGGCGTTGCGCCAGGCGCTCGACAAATATGGCTTCGATGCCGCCTTTGGCGGCGCCCGTCGCGATGAGGAAAAGTCGCGCGCCAAGGAGCGCATCTTCTCCTTCCGCAATGCCCAGCATGTGTGGGATCCGAAGAACCAGCGGCCCGAAATGTGGAAGATTTTCAACACGCGTATCGCGCAGGGTGAATCGATCCGCGTCTTCCCCTTGTCGAATTGGACCGAGCTCGACATCTGGCAGTACATTCTGCAGGAAAACATTCCGATCGTGCCGCTCTATTTCGCCAAGCGGCGGCCGGTCGTCGAACGCAATGGCATGTTGATCCTCAAGGACGATGATCGCATGAAGCTGCTCCCCGGCGAGGTCGTGGAGGACCGCCTGGTGCGGTTCCGTACGCTTGGCTGTTATCCGCTGACCGGCGCCATCGAATCCGACGCCGACACACTCGAAGCCATCGTTGGCGAGATGCTGACGGCACGCACGTCCGAACGGCAGGGTCGGCTGATCGACCGCGATGAAGCCGGTTCGATGGAGAAGAAGAAGCGCGAGGGGTATTTCTGACCATGCGCCACATCATGGCAAAGAGCCTCGCTCCAACGGACGGCGTCCGCGACTATCTGGCGGCGCAAGAGAAGAAGTCGCTGCTGCGCTTCCTGACCTGCGGTTCGGTCGATGATGGTAAGTCGACGTTGATCGGTCGGCTGTTGTCCGACACCAAGCAGATTTTCGA